>CATVTV010000001.1:0-150242 GCA_958347015.1 uncultured Collinsella sp.
CTTCACTAACCATGACAAAAACCATGATTAAGAAGTCACTTAGAGCATACATCTCTATTTGTTTACCAATACGTATTAATAACCTGTCTTCGATGGCATTATTCAGAGTTTCTACTGAATGGGCGCCTGGGAAAACGATTGTTGGCATTGGGACTTGCGTTGGGAATCGGGACACAGGTTCTGTTTGGGTTTCCGTTGCTGATTATGGGCAAATCTATGCTTAGTCATCAGCTTTGGCTTAATACACCGGCGTGCCTTCCCCCGATGTTTCTCGCGCTTGGTGCGCTGATAATCGCATCAACGAAAAATCCCCGGACTAATCTGATTATCAATAAGGCGGCTACTGGCACGCTGGCCGTTTACCTTATTCTTACTGACACGGTAGCATCTCGTCTGATCGGCGGCGCTGTGGGCTCTTTGGGCCTGAATGGCATGGCGTATATGATGTTCTCGCTGGCTGTGGCGATGGGAGTATTCGTTTCTTGTATTCTCTTTGATCTTCTACGCCAAAGGCTTATGAGGCCCTTTAGTTCGATGATTGACAGGGCTGCGGACTGGGTTGTCGCGCTCCTGCATGAGATGGCAATGGCTATGTATGGGAAATGTTTGAGGTTGGGAAGGGACTAGCTTCGAGAAGAAACTGGGGGCTATATAGAATGAGGCAAGTTTGAGTCAAATAGTATTCTATCTTGCGTAGAAAACCTTGATAGCGGAAAAGGGACCATCGTGGAGGTTAGCCTTACTCGCAAGGACTTTGTCGCCGACGAGGTACCGCAGATGTTTTGGGACCGCGTGCGCGCCGGCACAGAGAAGCAGGTCATGGACGTTTACCGTCTGACGATGAAATCGAAAGGCGACAAATTCCGCGCGAGTTACATTTATGGCATCATGAAGCGCATGAAGGCAAAGGGCGTGCCCGTGGTCGTCTGCGAGCCCACACTGGACGTGCCGGAGTTCTTCGGCTCTGAGGTCACGCATCGCCTGGAGGCATTCAAGGCCGGCTGTGACGTGGTTGTCGCAAACTGCTGGAGCGACGGCAGCGCATTATTTCTTACGCAAATTGGCAACCATATAGCAGAACACGGCTAGCGCCCCGTCATATGATTTCCAGCGGTTAAACAACAAATCATTGACGAAGGGGGCACGGGCCGTGTCTACAAATTTCGTATTACTCGACGAGAAGTCGCTGCGCGAGGATATAAAGAATCTTGTGAGGAAGACCGTCGAGGAGACGATCAACTCGCTCTTTGACGAGAATGCGTCCGATCTTGTCGGGGCCGGCCGGTGAGGTGCTGGGGCTTTGAAGGCCCCAGCACCTTTTGCTTTATGGAACAGCCGCGACTATGTGACGTTGCCGCATGTACTCATTGCCGTGGACAAACAAAGGATATCGACAATATGATTTAGATATGCTGCTAAAGTTTTCTTACGCCACCTGAAGACCAACGTTGCGCTGGCATCCAATTAAGTGATTCTGATGCAAGAAATGCCCTGTCAAAACCATAATCAGAATTGGAAACAAGCGTAAAAGCGAGTGATTCCTTCTTGCATGTAACTTTTACTGACACATGGCTCCAGACGATTCGAGTAGGGGTGGTCCTATGACATGCTTCTTGGGGCGTTGCGGAAGCACCTTGCGATAGACTGTGTCGCCTTGGGACCGTCGGAGCGCTTCGACTATATCGTTAGCATCTTTTTCGTTAGCATCTTTTCCGACGGCTCCTTGCGGCGTTTCTCTGATTACCTTGATGCAGATATCTCGATCATGACCATTCACTCTGCTAAGGGACTCGAGTGGGACACCGTTTTCATACCGGGCGTTACGCGCTTCGATTGGCCTGGAAGGATTTGCTCTCGGTGCGAAAGTGCTGGCATGTGCTCGCGTTCTGCGCGTGGATGCCGGATTGTGGATGCGAAGAAATTGCCAGACGGGCTTATTGAGGAAATGGGCCTGCTGTACGTCGGTGTCACTCGCACCCGCAAAGCGGTATATGTCTCCGCCTCTATGCAGCGCAGGACAAATTACGGGAACTATCAGGTTGCTTGCCCCTCTTGCCTAACGTCTCTTCCGGGTATTGAACCTGTGAGCTGGTCGGTCATGGACGGGGAGGGGTAACTTCCCCGCACCATGAAATGAGCACGCTATCGGCGCGGGAGTCGTTCAGCGGCTCTGGTCAGGTTTCGCTGAGCATGCCCTGGTTGTTCTTCGACTAGAATGGATTGGCTTGGCGTTCTGTTAGGACATAATATTTATTTAATCAGCCTTGTTTGACATTGCGAAGCAGCACTACCAGTATTGCCAATTACTTTGTGCCCGTTAGTTTAGAAACCTGCCATATGAGCAGTTTGAAGTGGAGCTTTCATGATTCGAGTTCGGAAGATAAAGCTGTCGAACCATCCTGTCCTAGGCAATCTTGAATTGGATTTTACGGATTCGTCAAATCAGGCCGTTGATACGGTAATAATCGCTGGAAATAATGGTATTGGTAAAAGCAGTTTGGTGGAGCTGCTTTATCAGCTTGTGACGCGCAAGTATCACGATACGCCATGTTACGTTGATTCGATCGAAGTAGAAGTTAATGCTGAAATAAAGACGTATAAGTTCTATGTCGAGAATATTAATGAGCACGATTTTCTATACGTAAAAGATGGCCTTGGTTTTGAGGCGTGGATAGGGTCGGATAAATTCGCAGAGGTATTTCCAACTTCGGCTATTTTCTCTGATGTCGATATTAATTTTCAATCTAAACAAATTACGAATGTTACAAGCCGAAATATTGACGAGTCGGTTGAGAGCAGAAGATCCTCAAGTGATCTTCCCACGGAAATCAATCAGCTCATTATCGATATACAAGCGCTTGACGATGCCGACGTTGCTAGGGCCGTTAGGAGCGATCCGGATGCGTCTTTTTCGAGCCTTCAAATCCCCCAAAGAATGCCTAGGTTTACCAATGCTTTTGATTTGATTTTTGACGACCTGAGGTACGACCGCGTTGAAAATCGCGACGGTCACAAAGAGATTCTATTTAAAAAGAATGGCCACGATGTGCGCGTGGATCAGCTTAGCTCCGGTGAAAAGCAAATAGTCTATCGTGGGTGCTTTATGATGAAAGATTCGAATGCGCTCAGAGGTTCTTTTGTTTTTATTGATGAGCCAGAAATTAGCCTTCATCCTTCTTGGCAGGAGAAGATTCTTCACTTTTATAAATCGCTATTTCAGGATGAAGAAGGGCGTCAGACTTCTCAAATTTTCTGTGTAACCCACTCGCCCTTTATTATTCATGATGAAAAAAGATACAACGACAAAGTAATCGTATTGGCCAGGAATGAATCTGGCGATGTAGTCGCACAGGTTAATCCAGAGTTTTACGGTCCTGGTACGGTTCAAGCGGTGAAGGATGCTTTTTCGGTTTCGTGGTTTGCGAACGAATTCCCCACTGTTTATCTCGAGGGACCTACCGATGAGCAGTATTTCAACAAAGCACTTTCTTTTGCCCATACTACCAATCACCTGCGATTTAAATGGATAGGAAAGAAGAGCCCCGATGGATCGTGTGCATTCACGGGTGCACCATCGCTTAAAAAGGCTGCCGCTTATTTGGATGCAAATCCTCCATCGGTCTTCACTGCTTTCCTGTTCGATTGCGATCAAAAGATTAATGAGTGTTTAAGCAACAATGTGTTAATTACGAAAATAGAAACTTACAAATCCAGAAAGCACTTTATGAAGGGAATCGAAAATGCCCTAGTGCTGGATGACGATTTCGATACGTCGGCTTTTTATCAGGAAAAGCAAACCTTTGGAGATTATGGCGATAAAAAGGTGATCTCCGAATTTCAAAAGCAAGCTTTTTGTGACCATATTTGCTCTCTGCCAGAAGGGGAGATCAAACCTATTTTGACGCATCTAATTGATGCAATTGAGCGTATTGATAAGCAAATCACGATTGCTAAAGAGCAGAAATAACTACAGACATTACATCGCGCACCGAACGCTTAATGTAATTCCTGTATGCACCGCATTAGCGATGAATTTAGGGTATTATATCAGCAGTGATGCAGTCGTCGTGGACTCTAAGTGAGGCGATGACAAAGAAGGGTCGTTGTCCGGAGGCTTCCGGCAACGGCCCTTTGATTTTAGGAGCTTGTTTTGGCAAAAGAGTTTAAGACTTTCGCTCAACTAATAGAACTCCTAGAGAGCCGTGGGGTGGCGACTGATGCAACCACGGTAGATTGCCTGAGGCGTGAAAGCTATTACGCAGTTATAAATGGCTACAAAGGCCCTTTTCTTGATAAAAATGCCGCGCAGTCCTCGTCAGATGATGTTTTTAGAGAGGACACTTCATTCAAGAACATCTACGATCTCTTTTTGTTCGATAGAGAACTTAGACAACTTACATTTTCCTATCTTGCAAGAGCAGAGGCCGTACTTAAGAACGCCGTTGTATATTCGTTTTGCAATGAATACCGTGCTGCAGATGCCTACCTGGATCGTTCTAATTATGTTGCGTCTAGTGATTTGCTCGTACCTAAGGCGTTTCGAGGCAATAAGGGTTACCAGCACTCGAAGAATCTTGCTGAACTGCTAAAACTGCTGAATGATAAGGTATCAAACGAGCAGCGTATGCGCCCATTTGTGAGGCATTATTTGAATAAATACGGCGCAGTCCCGTTGTGGGTTCTTCAGAATGATCTGACATTTGGCAATATCTCACACTTCTATCAGCTTCAAAAACGCGGCGTGCAAAATGCTGCCTGCAAGTTGGTCAGCCAAACCGCAAATAGAAATCACAGGCTCGAGCCGGTAATGCTTCTTCGCGTCATTCAAGTTCTATCTGGCTTTAGGAATATTTGCGCGCATGACGAGCGGCTCTATTGTGCGGTCGTAAGAGGGGCAAGGTTTTCCGATATGTACTCCCTGCTCTGCCGTGTCCTGCCCGACGACGAGACGAAAGCAATGCTTGAAGAATTAGGTGAGCTTGTTGGATCTTATCGTGGGCTAATTGCGCAAGATGTTTTATACAGCGTGTTTAAAGAGATGAACATCCGGGTGTAGAGAAAGCTTCAATAACGCCGATTGCAATTGGACCGCCGCATCCACGGTGTTTGTTCTGCTGGGAATAGCGATTCTCGGTGCTGTGCATCTCTGCGAGATGGTGTAGCATACCTAGCTATCATACAAAAGCTCTGCGGGAGCTTTAAGGGTGACGCTTTCGACAAGAGAGTGTTGCCCTTTTTTCATGTATGTACTGTTCGGTGTGCCTGTCTCCCGATGTAGAAGCCGCAATCTCTTAAATTGAATTGACCCCTTGGAACCCGGGCGATAGAGTAAATAAGCGGTATTGACGTAGTCAACCTACGGGCCTACGTCCTGCGGAGAGGCGGCTGTTCTTCTGGATGGCCGTTTCTCTTCATTGCGCTCTTGATGAGAAACTATATTACGCTGAGGTTGGCGGACGTAAATACGCTAATGACGTCCTAATGGCTGTTGGGCCCATAGATAAACAAAGGCTATCGACTAGAATATAGGCAATTGCGGTGGAAGCCTTCGGGCGACACCTGAAGAGGGTTGATGCGTCGGCCCTCTTTTTGTTCGGATGTAAGATTTGGCCTGTCAAAACTTACATCTCGGTTGGGGAAAGACGTAGTTGCGGGTGTTTTTCTGCTCACATGTAATTTTACTGACGCATTGCTGCTCAGCCTTAATTCGCTGCGGCTTGCCGGTAAAGGATTGACTGAGATTGGGTTATTCCTTAATGTTCCTACTGTGATGAGGCCCTGCGACGGTACGTCCGGCTTGGTCCGCGGAAACCGCCGAAAAGCGGTTTTTGCGTTTAAGGGACCGCTTTCCAAAGGGTATTATCGCGTTTTCGCTTTGGGACAGTGGGTTATTATTGCCGTTTCCGGAAGTGCGTGGAAAAATCGGAAACCTCCGAGCACAACCCGATTTTTGGCAACAAAACCGTAGGTTGCGAAAGCGTAAAACCGGGGTCTGGTCGATCGACCTTGATTTTCCCCGCACTTCCGGATAGTCCCATAATGAGGCAATGCTCTTGACTGGAACGCCATAATGAGTTGCCAATTGGCAACAAGACGAATATAGTTAGCATTATGCTAACTAAGGGGTGGTTATGAACCGAACCAAGCTCCGACCGACATATTCACTTGACGAAGCGAAGTCTTTGGCTCGCTCGGGAAAGATGATTGTAAATGGTAGGGTGCGCAGGCACCTGATGAATCAGTTTGGTTATTTGGACATCGATCATTTCCTTGCTGACCTATTTGATTATCTGAAGCCTGACGATTTTAGAAAATCCATCGCGCTCGATATGGATGGGCCTCTGCATGATGTTTACGCAGATGTCTACGTGTGCCGAGGTTTTGAATACGAGGATTGGTACGTTAAGTTTTCAATCGATTCCGAAGGCAATGCCCATTTAAACGTTATGTCTGCGAACATCGATGGATACATTCATTAAAGGAGGAGTCATGCGTTGCATGGAATGTGGCAAAGAAATGCAATTTACCACGGCGCCAATGACTGAAACTTACCGTGGCGAGAAAATTACCGTAAAAGGAATTGAGCATTATGTTTGCGAGTGTGGCAACGATGAAATGACCGCTACGGAGGCGACTAAGCTCGCCCATGCGCTTGCCGCGCAATACGCCAAGGCTCATGAGCTTCTATCTCCCTCGGAAATAAAGCATTTGCGCTCAGATCTCGGTTTAACACAGCATGATTTTGAGTCGGTCTTAGGGGTTTCGAAGCCCACGGCCTCTCGTTGGGAGAACGGCGCATCGCAACAATCTATTACTGCCAATACCCTTATGAGGCTCATTCGCGATGTTCCTGAGGTCCGCAGATATCTCGGCTTGGCTCCTCATGAGAGGAGTGCAAGTCTTAGCTCGTCGCTTTTGTCTGTAATTCAAGGAGGAAAAGTTCCTGCTTATAGGGATTCTGATCCTTTGGTTGATGAGAATCTCTTCCGATTGGAGATGTAAATGGACTCTCTGAAGAAGCAGCGTATTGAGTCTTCGTCGATTACATGCATGTCTAAAAAAGTCGATAGGTTTTCATTTGATGGCGGAATGACCCCGAAGGAGGGGGTTAATAAGTCAGACGGTGAGTTTAACGTTAGAAATGACATAACGAATGCCTTCACTGATGAAAATGGAGCTAGATTTCGGCAGCTCAACCTCGTCATAGAGCTCATTCCCAGTGATAAGGGGCACTATTATCGTTCCGAAATATCCGTGTCTGGTATCTATCGTGCTCCGTCTGATTTAGACGATGAAGCGTTTGATAGGGAGGCGCTTAGCTTCGGCATGCAAGACCTGTATTCCTATGCAAAGGGCATTATTGAGAATGTTGCTGCTGGCGGAGTATGGGGGCCACTTTACCTGCCGCAGATCAGCTTTTCTATTTAGCTCGTCCGTTGTCATTCAATCTGGATAATGATTGACTGGGATTGAGCAATTTATTAATGTTTCAACTGTGATGAGGCCTTGCGACGGTATGTCCGGCTTGGTCCGTGGGAACCGCCGAAAGGCGGTTTTTGCGTTTAGGGGTTGTTTGCCCAAGGGCGTTTGGCGCGTTTCTCGCTTTCGGGTGCTCGGTTTTACCACGTTTTTCCGGAAGTGCGGGGAAAAATCGGAAATCGCCGAGCATAACCCGATATTTGGCAACAAAACCGCAGGTCGCGGAAACGCAAAACCGGGGTCTGGTCGGCCGATCTCGGTTTTACCCCGCACTTCTGGAATCGCCGCACGGAAGTATGCGGCAAATTCCGGAACCCCCGAGCACACCGCCCTTTTCGCACAGAGAAGCCGCAGGTAGAGGCGTTGTGGTATCCCGTTGTGCTCGGCAAGTTTTGAATTTGCCGCATACTTCCGGTTTTTGCCTCCGCGGCAGGCCGTGTCCGCTTATATCCTCGGCTAAATAATAGGCAGAACACCCAATTCCGTCTCCATACTAAAACGCCGGCAGGGGCGAAATTGCTCCTGCCGGCGTTGGCTTGCCTGCTTGTGCCGTTTCGGCTCGCGCAGAGGCCCGTTTTGGACCCTTACGCCTCCGTGGGCTCCACGCCCAGCTCGTTGCGGACGAGTTCGAAGGCCGCGGCGATGGCCTTGTCCATGTCGTAGTACTTGTAGCCGCCCAGGCGACCGGCGAAGATCACGTTGCCCTCCTGCGTCGCCAGCTCCTCGTACTGCTTGTAGAGGGCGTCGTTCTTGGCGTCGTTGATGGGGTAGTAGGGCTCGTCGCCGGGCTTCCAGTCGGCCGGGTACTCGCGCGTGATGACGGTCTTGTCCTGCGTGCCGAACTCGAAGTGCTTGTGCTCGATGATGCGCGTGTAGGGGACCTCGCGCTCGGTGTAGTTGACCACGGCCACGCCTTGGTGGTCCTGCTCGTCGAGCGTCTCGGTCTCAAAGTGTAGGCTACGGTACTCGAGCGTGCCCAGCTTAAAGTCGTAGAACGCGTCGATGGGGCCGCAGTAGATCGTCTTGGCGGCGATATCGGGCTCGGCGGCGGCCAGTTCCTTGTACTCCACGCCGCAGCGGACCTCGACGCCCTCGAGCATGTTGGCGACCATCTTGGTGTAGCCGCCCATGGGGATGCCCTGGTAGCGGTCGTTGAAGTAGTTGTTGTCGTAGGTGAAGCGGCAGGGGAGGCGCTTGATGATGCTTGCGGGCAGGTCCTTGCAGTCGCGGCCCCACTGTTTCTCGGTGTAGCCCTTCACGAGCGTCTCGAAGATGTCGCGGCCCACGAGGGACAGCGCCTGCTCCTCAAGGTTGGCCGGCTCGCCGATGTTCTCGGCGGCCACCTGCTCGGCGATCTTGGCGCGGGCATCGGCCGGCGTGACGACGCCCGGCCACATCTTGGCGAAGGTGTTCATGTTGAAGGGCATGTTGTACATGTTGCCGCGGAAGTTGGCGACCGGCGAGTTGACGTAGTTGTTGAACTCGGCGAAGCGGTTGACGTAGTCCCAGACGTCCTTCATGGAGGTGTGGAAGATGTGCGCGCCGTAGCGGTGGACCTGGATGCCCTCGACGTCCTCGGTGTAGATATTGCCGGCGATGTGATCGCGGCGGTCGATGACCAGGACCGACTTGCCGGCGCGCTTGGCGGCGTTGGCAAAGACGGCGCCCGAAAGGCCGGCACCGACGACGAGGTAATCGTACTGGGACATGGATATGCTCCTTTGTATGTCAATCGAACAGTTACTTACGTTTTGGGACAAACAAGCCTGATTATTTTGTCCCATGGATTAGTGTAGCAGATGCTCTTTCAGCAGCTCCAACGCATGGGCGTAGCCCTGGAGGCCTTCGCCGGTGATGGTGGCGAAACAGGCCAGGCGGGCGTAGCTTACCTGGCGGAAGTCCTCGCGCGTCTCGACGGCACTGATGTGGACCTCAACGGCGGGAATGGCAACGGCCTTGAGGGCGTCCAGGATCGCGACGCTCGTGTGCGTGTAAGCCGCAGGGTTGATGACGATGCCGTCGACCTTGCCGTATGCCTCCTGGATCTTGTCGACGATGCTGCCCTCGTGGTTGGACTGGAAGACCTCGACCTCGTCGAAGCCCTGTGCGGCGCCGGCCTCCTTGCAGATCTGGACCAGGCGGTCGTAGTTGTCGCTGCCGTAGATGCCCGGCTCGCGAATGCCGAGCATGTTGAGGTTGGGGCCGTTGATGACGAGAGCTTTCATGGTTGCTTCCTTTGTGGTTGGGCGGGCGGTGAGGCGGTGCAGCAGAGTGTAAAACCACCACAAAGGTGCCTGTCCCCTTTGTGGTGGTTTAGAGGGTGTCGAGGAGGGCTCGGGCGGTGTTGGCTGCGCAGTCGCGCGAGTCGATGATGTAGTCGGCCCAGGCGCGGTAGCTCGGCAGGCGCTGCTCGGCCAGCTTGTCGATACCGTCGCGGGCGGTGATGGGGCGACCCTTGTGTGCGAGCTCATCGAGCTTGCGGTTGAGCATCACAATCTGGCTGTTCTGGTGCAGCAGCGGGTAGTTCTCGTCTCGTGTGACGACGCCGCCGCCGGTGGAGAGCACCAGGCCGCTGCGCTTGGAGATGTCGGCCAGGGCCGCCGTCTCCTGCTCGCGGAAGGCCGGCTCGCCGCGTTCGACGATAAAGTCGGCGCAAGGCATGCCCAGACGCTCCTCGAGGGCGCGGTCCAGGTCGATGTACTCGCGGCCGGTGAGCAGGGCGATCTGCTCACCCACGCGGGTTTTGCCCGAGCCCGGCATGCCGATCAGGGCAATGTTTTGCTCGCGGTGTGACAGGCACTCCGTCACGTCCAGAATGCGCTCGCGCGGGGTGACCCGGCCGGTATAGCGCTCGACTGCTTGCGCCGCTTGGGCCACAAGCATGAGCAAACCGCCGATGCAGGGGATGCCTCGACGCTCGGCCTCGAGCATGAGTCCCGTGCGGGCGGGGTTGTAGACGATGTCGATGACGCCCTCGAGCGCGTCGAGACCCTCGAGCGTGCAGGGGGCGTCGGGGCAGTGGGGAAACATGCCGGCAGGCGTGCAGTTGACGAGCAGCGCGGCGTCGGACTGCTGTGCGATGTTGCCGTAGTTGACCTCGCTTGTGCGGCCGACGGGCACCACGATCGCGCCCAGGTCGCCCAGCACCATACTTGCCGTGGTGCCGGCGCCGCCGGTGGCTCCGAGCACGAGGGCCTTCTTGCCGGCAATCTCCACACCCAGCTCCTCGACCAGGCACTGGAAACCGAAGTAGTCGGTGTTGTCGCCGCGCAGGCGGCCATCGGGCAGACGCGTTATCGTGTTGACGTTGCCCATGCGTTCGGCGAGCGGGCTCAGCTCGTCTAGGTAATCCATGACGGCGCGCTTGTAGGGGATGGTCACGTTGGTGCCCTCCCACTCATCGCCGGTCATAAAGGCTGCAAGGTCTTCGGGCTCACGCTCAAAACGCACGTACTCAAGCCCCGCGAGCTCCTTGTAGATGGTTGGGGTGTAGCTGTGGCCCAGCACACGGCCCAGCACGCCGTAGGGACGGGCTGTGGCGACGTCAGTCATCTAGAGCACCTCCGTGTAGCTGCCAAAGTAGGTGAAGCTCTCGCACACGTCGTCAATCGAGTCGAGCAAGTCGTCGAGGGCTTTGCTGCCAAAGGGACAGTCCAGATCGAAGTAGAACATAAACTCAAAGTCGCGCCCGGGGATGGGGCGGCTCTCGAGCTTGATGAGGTTGATGTTGAGTGCGTAGAAGCGCTCGAGTACGCGATAAAGCGCGCCCGGTTCGTTGGCCGTGGTGATCATGAGCGAGGTACGGTTGGCGCCGGGGTAGACGCGCGGCTCGCTGCTGATGACGACAAAGCGCGTGTAGTTGTTGTCCGAGTCCTGGATGTTGGGCTCCAGCACCTCCAGACCGTAGAGCGCCGCGCAACTGCGCGAGGCGATGGCGGCGACGTCGGTGCGCTCGGAGTTGGCGACCATCTCGGCCGACATGGCCGTGTTGGGATACTTGGTGGCGTGCAGATCGTGCGCCTCGATAAAGCCGGCGCATTGTGCGATGGCCTGACCGTGGCTATAGACCTCACGAATATCCTGCAGCTTGGTGCCGGGCTTGACGAGCAGGTTGTGGTCAATCTTGAGGCGCAGCGAGCGCACAATATGGAAGTCGAACTGCGCGAGCAGGTCGTAGACCGCGTTGACCGAGCCGGCGGTGGAGTTTTCGATGGGCAGCACGCCAAACTCGCAGAAGCCGTCGCGCACGGCGCGCATGACACCTTCGAAGGTCTCGAAAAACGCGATATCGGGCACGTCGAAGAGCTTGCACGCGGCGATCTGGCTGTAGGCGCCCTCTACGCCCTGGCAGGCGACGCTAGCCGTCTGGGGGAAGGGTGTGTCGAAGGCCTCGGCAGTGGCGTGGGCCTTTTGCGATACCGTGATGTCCTTGAGCTCATTGATATAGCGCTGCTGCTCGGCCTTGCTCATGCTCATGAGGAGGCGGAACAGCGTGATGGTCTGCGCCTCGTAGCGCTCGGGCGCGCGACCGGCAAGGTTGTTGAGCTTGGAGCGCTCGCGGGCGGGGTCAAAGACGGCCTTGCCCATCTCGATTTTTGATTTGGCGACCTCGGTGGCAATATCCATGCGCTCGACAAAGCTATTGAGGAGCGTGGCGTCGATGCCATCGATGGCCTGGCGAATGTCAGCAAGGTCCATAGGGACCCCTTTCGTGAATCGAATACGGGGGTAGTTAATTTGGGACGGGGCTTTTTTAGTTACCCTTTGACTGCCGATGAATCGATGGGTGCCAGGGCAAATAACGACTGGCATATGGGGGTAGCTAAAATAGCCCCGTCCCAAATTAACTGCCCCTCGGGGTGGGTGGACTAAAGCTGGGCGGCGTCTTCTAGGAGGGCGTCCCAGATGGCCAGCGCTGCGGCTGCTTCGGCTACGGGGACGGCGCGCGGGACGATGCAGGGATCGTGGCGGCCGTGGACCGAGAGCTCGGCATTTTCCATGGCGTCCATGTCCACCGTCTGCTGCTCGCGGCCAATGGAGGGCGTCGGCTTTACGGCCATGCGCCACATGACGGGCGCGCCGGTCGAAATGCCTCCCAGGATGCCGCCGGCATTATTCGACTCGACTTCGATCTTGCCGGTTTCGGCGTCGATGCGATACGGATCGTTGTTCTCGCTGCCTCGCATGGCGGCGACGGCAAAGCCCATGCCAAACTCCACGCCCTTCACGGCGGGAATCCCAAACGCGATCTGCGCGATGCGGTTCTCGATGCCGTCGAACATGGGGTCGCCGATGCCCGCGGGTAGGCCGTAGATGCCGCACTCCACGATGCCGCCGATGCTGTCGAGCTCGTCGCGCGCGGCCAGGATCTCCTCACGCATGCGACCAGCAGCCGCGGTGTCGATGCACGGCAGGTCGTTCGAAAGAATCGCTTTGCGGTCGGCCTCACGATAGACCATGTCGTCCATGGGCAGATCGGAGATGCCACCGATCTGCGCCACGTGCGCCATCACGTTAATGCCGCGGGCCTCGAGCGCCTGCAGCGCGATGCCGCCCGCGATGCATAAGGGCGCCGTCAGGCGGCCGGAGAAGTGCCCGCCGCCGGCGACGTCGTGCATGTTGTGGTACTTCACGCGTGCCGGGAAATCCGCATGGCCCGGGCGGGGCTTGCGGCGCAGCTCGGAGTAGTCCTTGGAGCGCGTGTTGGTGTTCTCGATGATCGCGGCGACAGGCGCGCCCGTGGTGTGTCCATCAACTATGCCGGCGATAATGTGGGCGGCGTCGGCCTCGCGGCGCTTGGTCGCGGTCTCGTCACGGCCGGGGGCGCGACGGTCCAAAAAGGCCTGCAGCTGCTCCAGGTCAACGGCGATACCTGCCGGAATGCCGTCGAGCGAGCAGCCGATGGCGGGGGAGTGCGACTGGCCGAAGATGCTTACGTGCAAGACGTTGCCAAAGGTCGAGGACATGCTATTCCTCCTCGAGCGTGACCTTGCCGCCCAACAGGCGGTAGTGGTCGAAGAAATCGGGATAGGACTTGTTGACGGCCTCGGCGCCGTGGATCACGACCTCGCCGGTGGCGCGACTTGCGGCGATGGCGGCCATCATGGCGATGCGGTGGTCGTTGTGCGAATCGACCTCGCCGCCGGTAAGGGCATCGACGCCCTTGATGATGAGGTCGTCACCGGCGATGCGCACCTGCGCGCCCAGCGCGGTGAGCTCGCGGGTGGTGGTGACCAGACGGTCAGATTCCTTGATGCGCAGGCGTGCACAGTCACGGATGAACGTGCGGCCCTGGGCCAGCGATGCCACGGCCGAGATAACAGGCACCAGGTCCGGAATGTCGTGGGCGCTCATCTCAAAGCCGGCGAGCTTGTCGGACTGGACGGTGGCGGCGTTCGTGGAGCGCACGATGCGGGCGCCAAAGCGCGAAAGTGCGGCGAGCACGTTGCGGTCGCCCTGTGCGGAGCTCAGCGACACGCCTTCCACGGTGATGGGGTCGGAGCCGATGGCGCCGGCACACAGCCAAAAGGCGGCGTTGGACCAGTCGCCCTCGACGGATACGCTTCCGGGCGTGCGGTACGAGCCGCTGTTCACGCGGAAGTTCGTGACCTCAGGCTGGCCGTCCTTGGCCGGAATACGCTCGACGTTGACCTCGACGCCAAAGGCCTTCATGGCCTGAATCGTCAGGTTGATGTAGGGGCGGCTCTCGATAAGGCCGGTTACCTGCACACAGGAGGGCTGGGCCAGCAGCGGGGCCGCCAGCAGCAGGCCGGAGATATACTGCGAGCTCACGTTGCCCGGAAGCACAAAGGTGCCCGGGCGCATGCGGCCGCTTGTCTTGAGCGGAAAACCGCCCAGGCCCTGCAGGTCGCAACCGGCGGCGATGATCTCGTCCGAAAGCGGGGAGAGCGGGCGAGCGCCCAGGCGACCCTGGCCCACGAAGGTGGCCTCCGCGCCCAGCGCACAGGCGACAGGCAGCATGAAGCGCAGCGTGGAGCCGCTCTCACCGCAGTCGAGCGTGCCGCCGGCAAGGGCCTTGAGCAGGCCAAAGTCAATGCTCTTCATGGTGGGGTGGACCTGGAAGCCGTCCTCGACGGTCTCGATGCGGGCGCCGAGCGCCGTGAGGCAGCGCACCGTGGCCTCGATATCGGCGCAGGTGGTGTTGCAAGTAACGTGCGTCTCGCCGTTGGCAAGCGCGGCGCAGATGATGAGGCGGTGCGCCATCGACTTGGACGCGATGGCGGGAACGGTGCCCTTGAGCGGGGACGGGGTGATGCGGGCTAACATGCGGAAACGTCTCCCTTCTGGCCGAGGCCCTCGGCAATCAAATCGTGGAAGGTGGAAAGCGGCGTGCGGTCGATGCTGCAACGGCCAATGCCGTGCGGAATTACCAGGTCGATGGTGTCGCCCGCGCGCTTTTTGTCGTGGAGCGCCTCGGCAAAGACGGCATCGGCATCTAGGCTGCAGCGGGTCTTGAGGCCATGGCGGGCGCAGAGCTCCTCAATACGATCGGGCAGCTCGGCATCGCAAACGCCATGCAGGGCTGCGGCGCGCGTGATGATGCCCATGCCAATCGATACGCAGTTGCCGTGGCCGAGCTCAAAGTGCTCGCAGGCCTCGACGGCGTGTCCCGCGCTGTGGCCAAAGTTGAGCAGCTTTCGCTGGTTGGTCTCGCGCTCGTCGGCAACGACCACGGCGCGCTTAATGTCGATATTGCGGGCGATGATGAGCGCCACACGGGCCACGTCGCGGTTCAGCAGCTCCAGCGTGAGCGGGGTCTTCTCAAGCTCGGCGAAGAGCTCGGGGTCGGCGATCACGGCGTGCTTGACGACCTCGCCGCAGCCGTCGGCGAACTGCTCGGGCGTGAGGGTTGCCAGGCACCCCACGTCGGCGATGACCACGCTCGGCTGCCAAAAGGCGCCGGCCAGGTTCTTGCCGGCTGCCAGGTCGATGGCCGTCTTGCCGCCGACCGACGAATCCACCATGGCGAGCAGACTTGTGGGAATCTGCACAAACCTGCAGCCGCGCATGTAGGTGGCGGCCACAAAGCCCGCCACGTCGCCCACGACGCCGCCGCCGAGCGCCACGATCACATCGGAGCGCGAAAGCTCGTGCTCGGCCACAAACTCCAAAATGGCAACGTAGGTCTCGGCACGCTTATGGGCCTCGCCGGCCTCGAAGGTGCAGATGCTCACCTCGTAGCCTGCGGATTCGAGGCTCTGCTTAACGGGCATCTGGTAGAGGGGGCCCACGTTGGTGTCCGTCACGATGACGGCACGGGTGCCGCCGGCGGTGGCACGAACGAGCGGGCCTGCCTGCTCCAGCAAAAACGTGCCCACATGCACCTGGTAGGGGCGTGCGGTGTCGATATCGATGGTAATCGCCATAAGCTTCGGTCCTTTCGACCTGGCGTGATGGGTGGTCTAGTGGGAGGCCTCGTCGTCGAGCGCGCGCTTGATGCGGTCGCCCTCGGCAAGGAGATTCTCCAGATAGCGCTGGTCGCGGTCCTTAAGGGCGCGACTGTAGGCGCCGAGCGATTCAATCAGATGGTCAATCTCGAAGGCGAGCGCATCGGCGTCGTCGATCATGAGCTCGGACCACATCTGCGGATTGAGGTGCGCTACGCGGGTGAGGTCGCGGTAGCTGCCGGCCGAAAAGCCGTGGTGGACCTGAGCGGTCGGGCTCTTAACATAGGCGTTGGAGACGACGTGCGCGAGCTGGCTCGTAAAGGCGATGACGCGGTCGTGCTCGGCGGCGCTCGTTACGCTGAACTTGCCAAAGCCTAAGGGGCGCACCATCTCGCGCACCTGGCCCAAAAGCTCCAGCTTAAGTGCGTCGTCCACTGCGGGCGGTACGAGCACGAGCGGTGCGTCCTGGAACAGGTCGGCGCGGGAATGCGCGTAGCCCGAGAACTGCGTGCCCGCCATGGGATGCGCGCCCACAAAGTAAAAACCGTGCTCGCGAGCAAGCTCAAAGGCGCGCTCGCACACGATACCCTTGACGCCCACGGTGTCGATCACCACGGGGCCCATGATGGCCTCGGTGTCGGTGGCGTCGGCGAGTGCCTGGGCGTGCGCCTCGAGCCACTCGATGCAGGCCTCGGGGTAGCATGCCAGGACGATGATGTCGCACTCGCCGAGCGTCTCGTCGTTGAGCTCGCCGGCAACGGTGCCCATGCTGGCGGCCGTCATGACGTCGTCATCAGGGTCCCAGGCCAGCACGCGGACGCCCGCCTGCGCATAGCCGCGGGCAAAGCTGCCGCCGATGAGGCCCAGGCCCACGATGCCGGCGCACTTGGGGCCACCCTGGTTAACGCGTGCGTTTCTCACCGTACCCATGGGCTACTCCTGAACGGTCTCTTGGCAGACGACCTCGCGGATGGCGCGGATGCGGCGCATGGTGTCGTCGAACTGGTCGGGGGTGAGGGCCTGAGCGCCGTCGGACCAAGCGTGGCTCGGGTCGTCGTGGACCTCGATCTCCAGACCGTTGGCGCCGCAGGCAGTCGCGGCGAGCGCCATGGGCTCAACATAGCGGGTGTAACCGGTGGCGTGGCTGGGGTCGGCGACGACGGGCAGGTGCGACAGGTGGTGCAGCACCGGCACGGCGTTGAGGTCGAAGGTGTTGCGGGTGCGGGTCTCGAAGGTGCGGATGCCGCGCTCGCACAGGATGACGTTGTCGTTGCCCTCGCTCATAATGTACTCGGCTGCCATAAGCAGCTCGTCGACGGTGCCGGACATGCCGCGCTTGAGCAGGACCGGGGTCTTGGTCTTGCCGACCTCCTTGAGCAGGGGGAAGTTCTGGGCGTTGCGAGCGCCAATCTGCATGACGTCGATCTTCTTGTCGAGGAAGACCTGCACGTCGCGCGGGTCCATGATCTCGGTGACGATCGGCATGTCGAGCTCGGCGGATGCCTCGCACAGCAGGTCCAGGCCGGCGGGGCCCATGCCCTGGTAGGCGTACGGGGAGGTGCGGGGCTTGTAGGCGCCGCCGCGCAGCATCGTGGCGCCGGCGGCCTTCACGCGGCGGGCGATGCGGATGAGGTTCTCGCCCTCGACGGAGCACGGGCCGGCGATGACCTGGAACTGGTCGCCGCCGATCTTGACGCCGTGGCCGCAGTCGATGATGGAGTCCTCGGGGTGGAACTTGCGGTTGGCGCGCTTGAACGGCTCGGAGACGCGCTGCACGCGCTCGACGACGTCCATGGACTCGAGCAGGAACGGGTCGATCTTGGTCGTGTCGCCCACCAAGCCGATGATGGTCTCGTTCTCGCCGCGTGAGACGTCGGTCTTGAGCCCTTTTTTCTCGATCCAGCTGACGATGTGGCTGACGGCCTCGTCGCTGGCGCTCTGCTTTAAAATTGCAATCATGGTGTGCCTCTCACCTCGATGGATAGCCCTTGCAAAAACGGCCCGCATCGCGAGCCGTGTATATATGGTGCATGTGAGTTTATACTAATTGTTTCACTTTTGCGTTCTAAAGTGGGCCTTTGCGCCGCGTCTCCCACGTAATTGCAAAGCTTTTTCTATTATTTTGTTAGCCCGTGGCGCACTTGGGTATAATGCCTATCGTTCGCCCTATTAGCTCAGGGGATTAGAGCGTCTGCCTCCGGAGCAGAAGGCCGTTGGTTCGAATCCAACATGGGGCACCATCGAACGTAAGACCGTCCGAACCTCGCATGGTCCGGGCGGTTTTCTTATACCGACGCGACGTGATGGGACGTGGTATGGCAGCAACGGATATCGAGCGCGGACTCTCGACCGCCGAGGTCGAGGAGCGCATCGCCGCCGGTAAGATCGACCGCAACATGGAGCTCAAGACCAAGTCGGTCAAAGAGCTCATCATCGAGAACCTCTGCACGCTGTTCAACTTGATCAACGTGATCTTGGCGATTCTGGTGTTGCTGACCGGTTCGTTTAAAAACCTGACGTTCCTGTTCGTGGTGTTCTTGAACACGGCAATTGGCGTCATTCAATCCATGCGCTCCAAGAAGATGGTCGACAAGCTTACGCTGCTCACCTCTAAGAAGGCCATCGCGGTGCGCGACGGCGCCGAGGTGGAGCTCGACCTGGACCAGATCGTGCTCGACGATATCATTCGCCTGGGGCGCGGTGATCAGATTCCCGCCGACGCCGTGGTTGTGTCGGGCGAGGCGCTCGTCAACGAGAGCCTGCTGACGGGCGAGAGCGACCTCATTAAGAAACAGCCAGGCTCAGAGCTCATGAGCGGCAGCTTTATCGACTCGGGCCTGCTGCGCGCCCGCGTGATCCATGTCGGCGCCGATAACTACGTGGCAAAGATCAACAACGAGGCCAAGTACGTCAAAAAGGTCAATTCCGAGATCATGAACGCGCTCAACGCCATCGTGCGGTTCGCGAGCATTATCATGATTCCGCTTGGTCTGGCGCTCTTTTCCTCGAGTGTGAGCGAGCTGTGGGATGCCGCGGGAACCCCGGGGGATAGCGCACTTTCCTGGTGCTTCTCCGAGCTGCTGGCCGGTCGTGTGCCTTCTTCGGCGCTGCTGTCCACGGTGGGTGCCCTGCTGGGCATGATTCCGCAGGGCCTGGTGCTGCTGACCTCGTCGGTGCTCGCGATTGCCACGGTGCGCCTGGCGCGTCGCAAGGTGCTGGCACAGCAGCTCTACTGCATCGAGACGCTCGCGCGCGTCGACGTTTTGTGCCTGGATAAGACGGGCACCATCACCTCGGGCCGTATGGAGGTCGAGGGCACCTACCCGCTGCCTGTTGAGGGTGTTGGCTTTGGCGCGGACTCGGACGAGGCGGCTGTCCCCGTCGAGACCACGGTGCTCGACTTTGCGCTCGCCAACGTAGCACGTGCGACCTCGGCAGATGCCAACGAGACCTGCCAGGCGCTGCTCAACTACTACGCCGATCGTCCGGTCGAGGTGTCCGAGCCGCTGTCGGTCATTCCGTTCTCGTCGTCCAAAAAGTGGAGCGGCGCGTCGTTTGCGCAGGGCTCCTATGTGATGGGCGCCGCGCAGTTTGTGCTCTCGGACCGTGTGTTTTCAAAGGTCGAGAACCGTGTCGCCGAGCTCGCCGATACCTGCCGCGTGCTCGTGGTGGCGCGCGTGGACGGCTTTACGCCCGATGGCGATATGGTGGGCGAGGCCGAACCCGTGGGCTTTGTGACCATCCGTGACGAGATCCGCACCTCGGCGGCCGAGACCATCGGCTACTTTAACGAGCAGGGCGTGACCCTCAACGTGATCAGTGGCGACGACCCTCGTACGGTGTCGTCGATCGCGCGCGTGGTGGGCGTGCCGGGTGCCGACGCTTACGTGGACGCCACGACCCTCGATACGCCTGCCAAGCTCGACGCGGCGGTGGACCGCTATCACGTCTTTGGGCGTGTGACGCCGCAGCAGAAGCGCGAGCTCGTACAGGCACTCAAACGCCGCGGGCACACCGTGGCCATGACGGGCGACGGCGTCAACGACGTGCTGGCGCTCAAGGAGGCCGACTGCTCCGTGGCGATGGCCGCCGGTTCCGATGCCGCGCGCAATGTGGCCGAGATCGTGCTCGTCGATAACGACTTTGCCTCGATGCCCGCCGTGGTGGCCGAGGGCCGTCGTTCCATCAATAACCTGCAGCGCTCTGCCGCGCTCTTTCTGACCAAGACGCTGGTCTCGATGGGCCTGGCGGCGCTGTGCATCGCGCTGCCGCCGTATCCCTTCGAGCCCATTCAGATGACGCTCATCAACTTCTTCTGCATCGGCGCGCCGGGCTTTGTCCTGGGCCTGGAGCCCAATAACGCCCGCGTGAAAGGGTCGTTCTTGACCAACGCGCTTAAGCGTGCGCTGCCGGCGTCGATTGCGGTCATTTTGGCCGCGGCACTCGATATCTTTGTGGCGCGTGTATTTGGCTTTAGCCAGCTTACACTTTCGACCATGTGCCTGCTCACGTCGTGCGCGGCGAGTGTCAGCCTGATCTGGCGCATCTCGCAGCCGCTTACGCCCTTGCGCGTGGTGCTTTTCGTGTTTGTCGTCGCCGGTATTTTGACGGGCGTTATCGGGTTCCCGGGGCTGCTGTCCATCGCCAACCTGTCGATGGGTCAGATGGTCATCTTGGCGGTTATCGTCGTCTTTACCTGCGCGGTGTTCTTTAAGCTTGCCACGATGATGGACTCGCTTAAGCCCCGCCGCCGTCATGCGGCCACCGGCTTTGGCCGTGGCGTGCGCGTTCGCCTGGGTCGCGGCGGCGGTAAGGTGAGCTCGACGGGATCGACCGCCGAGCGTTTTGCCAAGCGCGTTGCCGCTGATATGGCGCAGCGCCGCGAGGAACGCACTGTCCGCGAGGCCGAGGCCCGTGCACTCGAGGGCGTGGAAAAAGCCCAGTCCAAGAAAAAGAAGGGCACGGGCGCCAAGCGCTCCCGCGTGACCAAATCGGCCCAGGGCATTAAGGTTTCGATGCCAAGCAAGAAGAATAAGCCCGTAAAGAAAGACTAGCCCCAACGCCTCCCTAAGTTGCGGTGAAATAGGGACTGTTTAAGCGTTTTAACCTCCTATTCAGTTCCTATTTCACCGCAACTTAGGGGTGAGCGGGGATGTTGAATTGGTGCCTTGCGCTTGTGGGGCCGTGTCGATGTTATGCTCTAACCTCAATTGTTTGAATTGCTTCGGAAAGAGGATGCCGTGATCTGCCCGCATTGCCTAAAGACCATCGAGGACGGCGCCTCGTTCTGCCCCTATTGCAACGCATATGTTGGTCCGGGCGATGGCCCCGAGCATACCGAGTTCGTGTTCTGCGACGGCTGCGGCGCCCGTCTGTCCCCGCATGACCGTACCTGTCCCAAGTGCGGACGCCCCGCGCCAGGCATCCTTTCCGAGGACGCGGCCGCATCCGACCTGGCCGCAGGGCGCACGGCCGGCTTTCCGCGCCTGACGCAGGAGCAGATCGATACCGAGGTGCCCCACGCACCGGCATCTGCCGCGGCGGTGCTCTCCGACGCAGCCGACCCCAACGAGACCTGCGTGCTGCCTGCCTTCGATAAGGACTTTGGCATCCCCAAGGTCGATATCCCCACGCCGGTGTCCCTGCGCGATGATGCCCAGCCCAAAAAGCAAAAGCCCAAGCGCAAGGTTCACCCCGACGAGGATGCCTATCACAAGCACAAGCGCCATATCCCCAAACCGCTCATTGTCATCGCGGTGCTCGCCGCCGTGTGCGGTGGTGCGTATTGGTTTGTGACTGCCGATCCCATGGGCGTCATGCCCGGCTTCTACGACCAGTTTGGCCAGGCCGCCAAGACCACCTTCCCGTCGCGCCAAAAGGGCGAGGCCACCGAGAAAGAGCCCAAGCAAGAGGATGCGTCCGAGGTCGTTCAGGAGGAGACCGTCCTAACCGACGACCAGCTCTACACCAGGCTCGACGGCCTGTATCAGACCATCGTGTCGTACAGCGACGAGGATCAGATCGGCGAGGTCATCGATTCGTTTAATAACGGCTATCTGCGTACACCGCTCTCCACCCGCCAGGAGCTGTCGCAGAGCGCCTATGCCCTGCGCGATCAGATTAAAAAGACCCAGGATGAGCTCAACAACCTCAAGGTTCAGGACGACACGGTCTATGCGGAGGACATCGATCATCTAAAGCAGCTTGCCCAGTGGATGTACGAGCGTGTCGACGTGATCTGCCAGAGCTGGGATATCTCGCTGTCCATTCCCGACGGCGAGTCGCTGAGCGCCCGTCAGAGCGAGATCCTGGCGCCCATCGCACAAGGCGGCAACAGCGCGCTTAACCAGTACGACGCCAACGTGAGCGCCTGGAGGCCGCAGCAGCGTTCGTAATTTGTTGCCCACCGGCGGCATAACCTGCGTGCGCAATTGATGGAAGCCCGTGCTTATTGCTACAATTCGTACAAATATGCTTTAAACGCACGAGGAAGGAACCACATGTTTGGTTTTAAGAAAGAGCTCTATACGCCCGAGTACCAGCTCGTTGGTGACGAGTGCGCGGTGATCGAGACGTCGAAGGGCACCATCAAGGTCAAGTTTGACGGCGAGGGCGCGCCCATCCATGTGGCGAACTTCTGCGAGCTTTCCACGATGGGCTTCTATGACGGCCTTAAGTTCCATCGCTATGTGCCCGGCTTTGTGATCCAGGGCGGCGACCCCAATACCCGCGATATGTCCGGCGCCGACGTCGCTGCCGGCCTTGAGGGCCCCGACGGCATGCCCGGCACCGGCGGCCCCGGCTACTGCATCAAGGGCGAGTTTGCCACCAATCCGCGCAACAGCCATGTTGACGGCGCGCTTGCCATGGCTCGCTCCATGGATCCCGATTCCGCGGGCTCGCAGTTCTACTTCTGCCTGGGTGCCCAGCACAACCTCGACTCCGGCTATACCGTCTTTGGCACCACGGTCGAGGGCCTCGACGTCATCTCGCAGCTGCGCGCCGGCGACGAGATCGTTCATGTCGAGATCGTTCACGAGTAAAGGGGACTTCCTTGAATAGCCAGCTGATCCAACAGGGCCGCGCCGCTTATCGCGCGGGTGATTTTTCCGCTGCCGCCCAGATGCTTGGTGCGGCAAAGACTCCCAACGAGATCATGGGTGAGGCCGACCACCTGCGCGGCAATGCCCTGATGCATCTGGGCATGTACGCCGAGGCCGCCGAGGCCTACGCCGCCGCGCTCAACGACGGCGCCTATGGCAAGCGCGGCGCCCTGCTCACCAACCGCGGCAAGGCACTCGCCGCGGTGGGCGACTACACCACGGCCGCCCAGGCGTTCTCTGCAGCTACCCAGGACGCTTCCTACGCCACGCCTTTTAAGGCTTACCTGGGTCTGGGCAACGCGCTGTTCCAGTCGGGCGACTTTGCCAACGCCGGTACTGCCTTCCGTCAGGCTGCCATCGACGGCGCCAACCCGGCTCCTGCCGCCGCCCTCGGCGATCTGGGCCGCTGCTTTATCAAGCTCGGCCGGCCCGCGGACGCCGTTGAGACCTACCGCACGGCTATCGACTTTGCCGGCCCGCGCGACGATACGCGCGCCCTCAACGCCGGCATGGGCCAAGCGCTTTCCGCCGCCGGCCGTCCCTCCGATGCGCTCGATGCCTTTAACGCCGCTACTGCCGACGGCATCTACCAGCTCACGCCCGAGCAGGCCGATGAGCTTGCCCGCGTGCACGACTCGCTCGCCGCGCTTTCGGCCCAGACGGCCATGTCCACGGCTCCGGCTCCCGCGATGGACGCTCCGGCTGTCGACCCGCTCGATCCCACGGGCGCGACCGGTCAGTTTATGCCCGACCCCTCTGACACCGGCTTCTTTACGCTGTCCGAGTCCGAGATGGTCCAGCAGGACCGCAAACAGGCCAAGGTTCGTCGTCGCCACCGCCACACGGGTCTTAAGATCTTCCTGGTGCTGCTTCTGCTCATCGTGATCGCTGCCGGCGGTCTTGGCTATGCTTATACGCGCGGCATGGGCTACCCCTCGCAGGAGTCCGTCATCACCGACCTGTTCCAGGCTGCCGGTGACGGCGATACCGCCAAGGCCGAGTCCTGCCTGGCCTCGAGCCTGTCCGAGGACGCCAAGGCGATGATCATCTCCTCGATTCCGCAGGGCGCCACCGTCTCCATCGAGGGCATGGATCAGTCCATGACCGAGACCACCGCCAAGGTGAAGGCTTCGCTGTCCAAGGGCGGCGAACAGGAGTACACCGTTAAATTCGTGCGCTCCGACAACCATATCGGTTGGGCCGTTTCCTCCTTCGATATCGATTTCTCGGCCGCTGACAACCAGTAGTGACCTTATGGGATTTGGCTCTGCCCGGCGCTTCACCGCAAGTGAGGTGCCGGGCTTGCGCTAGTATGATGGGCCAGTAGTTTTCCAGCAATCATCCAACACATCAGGAGTTGCGTTGTTTTCTTTGATGGATATGTTCTTCGGTAGCTATGCGGGCGATCTCGCCATCGACCTCGGCACCGCCAATACGCTCGTCTCCGTGCGCGGCAAGGGTATCGTCATTCGCGAGCCTTCCGTTGTCGCTATCGACAAGAACGATGAGCGCATCCTGGCAGTCGGCATCGAGGCCAAGCGTATGCTCGGCCGCACGCCCGGCAACATCGTGGCCGTTCGTCCCCTTAAGGACGGCGTTATCGCCGACTTCGATGTCACCGAGGCCATGCTTCGCTACTTTATCGACAAGGCTTCCGAGAAGCGCTATCCGTGGACTCCGCGTCCGCGCGTCGTCGTCTGCGTTCCCTCCGGCGTCACGTCGGTCGAGAAGCGCGCCGTCTTTGAGGCTACGATCCAGGCCGGCGCTCGCCAGGCCTACCTGATCGAGGAGCCCATGGCGGCTGCCATCGGCGCCGACCTACCCGTCGAGGAGCCCACGGGCTCCATGGT
Source organism: uncultured Collinsella sp. (assembly GCA_958347015.1). GTDB lineage: Bacteria > Actinomycetota > Coriobacteriia > Coriobacteriales > Coriobacteriaceae > Collinsella. The sequence goes on from CATVTV010000001.1 coordinate 24,841, forward strand.
CATCGATATCGGCGGCGGCACCACCGAGGTTGCCGTTATCGCTATGGGTGGTATTGTCGTGTCGCAGTCCATCCGCATTGCCGGCGACGAGTTCGACCAGGCTATCCTCACCCATGTTCGCGATGCCTACAACCTGGCTATCGGCGAGCGCACGGCCGAGGACATCAAGATCAAGGTCGGCTCTGCCGTGCCGCTCAAGGATGAGCTCGACGTCGAGGTCAACGGCCGCGACGTTATCACGGGCCTGCCCAAGACCGTGCGCATTGAGAGCGAGGAGATTCGTCGCGCGCTTAACAAGCCGCTCGACGAGATGGCCAAGGCCGTTAAGGACGCTCTGGACGCCACGCCGCCCGATCTTGCCTCGGACCTTATGTACTACGGCATTCTGCTGACCGGCGGCGGTGCGCTGCTTCGCGGCCTCGACGTGCGCCTGCGCGACGAGACCGGCGTTTCGGTCAACGTCAGCCCCACGGCGCTCGATAACGTCGTAAACGGCTGCGCCCGCGTGCTCGAGGCCAACGCCTTTGACGGTGGCTTCGTCCAAACCAATGCTTAATTTCCAAAAGGTGGATTCCATTTGGCACGATCTTCGGGTTTCTCTCCAAATCTGAATACCAAGCGACAATCAACGGGTATGCGCCCGTTGATTGTTTTCAGCCTGATTTCGGTGTTGCTGCTCACGTTTTATATCCGTGAGGGCGAGGCCGGGCCGATTCATGCCGTACGCTCGGGCATGACGACGATTACCTCGCCGGTGCGCTTTTTGGGCTCGGCTGTTGCGGCTCCCTTCAACGCGATCGGCAACGTGTTCTCCAACCTCACGGCTTCGCAGGAGTCGCTCGACGACCTCAAGAAGCAAAACGAGGTGCTGACCTCTAAGGTCGCCGAGCTTTCCGAGGCTCAAAAGACTGCCGAGCGCCTGGAGGGCTTGGTCGGGCTGCAATCGACCTGTAACCTTAAGTCGACCGCTGCTCGTATCGTCGGTGCGTCGGGCGATGCCTGGACCTCGACTGTTACCATCGACAAGGGATCTGCCGACGGCCTTACCATCAACATGCCCGTGACGAGTTCTGCCGGCGTTATCGGCCAGATTATCGAGGTATCGGCCAAGACCTCTACCGTGCGCCTGATTGGTGACGAGAACTCGGGCGTGTCGGCCATGGTGCAGGACACGCGCGCCCAGGGCATGCTGCAGGGTCAGGCTGATGGCACGCTTCGTCTTGAGTACGTGAGCGTCGACTCGGACGTTAAGGTTGGCGACATCATCATGACCTCGGGCATCGGTGGCGTGTTCCCCAAGGGCCTTCCGCTTGGTACCGTCTCGTCGGTTGAGAAATCGGCCAACGATGTGTATTACACCATCGTGGTGCGCGCTCAGACCACGGCCGAGAACAACGAGGAAGTGCTGGTCATTACCTCGCTGACCGACGAGCAGTCGGCCTCGGACGATGACGTGAGCACCGCTAATAGCACGCCGCAGGGAACGTCGCGCGATGCTGCGACCAAGACGAAGGACGAGGGGTCGGATGACAGTTCCGACACGTCCGAGACGACCGATTCCGGCTCGAGCGAATAGGGGGCATGTCCATGGATCTACACGAGCAGGGGGCGAGCTCCCGCACGTTTGTAATCGCCGCCATTGTATGCGTACTGCTGCAGGCAGGCCTGGCGCCGCAGATCTCCATTGCGGGCGGTCGCGTCAACTTTATGATTATCCTGGTGTGCCTGAGCGTGTTCTCGGGCGATCCCACGCGGGCTGTCGTCTGCGGTTTTTGCAGCGGCCTGTTCTATGATCTTTCTGCTGCCGTGCCGGTGGGCGTTATGTCGCTACTGTTGACGGTAGGCAGTTTTGCCCTGGTGCACAGCGCGGCTGGTCAGACGGGCGGCTCCCCGAGCGCGCGCGGTATTACCGTGGGCGCCTTCGCGCTTGCCATCAACGTGGTCTACAGCATCATCTTGCTGTTTATGGGTTTGGAGACGAGCTTTGTGGTGGCTGTTTTTGGCCATGCGCTGCCGTCTTCGATTCTGACGGGTCTGGTTGCCATTCCGTTTTTGATGTCCGGTGTCGTGCCGCAGTCCGGTTACGGATTCTCCGCACGCGGTGGTCATCAGACGGGTATGCGCTTCAAGCCCAAGACCCGCAAACTCAAATAGGGGAGGCTCATAGATGTCTTCCCAGATGACGGTTATCATCGCCGGTATCGTGCTGGTCGTGGCCATTGTGGTCGCGCTGGTCATCATGCGCCGCGGCGATTCCCGTTTTACCTACGACACGCAGCATGGAACGGCCCCGCGCGCCACCGAGGGCGAGGGCAATACCGCCGCGACCGCCTTCAAGGGTCGCTTCTCCATCCTCACCGCCGGCGTGGGCGCGATGTTTGCCGCGCTCGCCGTCAAGCTGTGGGGCATGCAGATGGTCTCGTCGGACTACTACGACAAGCAGGCCAAGAGCAACCAGACGCGTACTGTCACTACGCCGGCTGTGCGCGGGCGAATCCTTGATCGCAATGGCGTGGCACTTGTGCAAAACCGTCCGTCACTTGCCGTTGTCGCCTATCGCGACCTGGCCGATGACACCGTGCTGGTGCATCACCTCGCGAATGTGCTCGGCATGCCCTACGTCGCGGTTTTGCGCAACATTCAGGACAATTCCGAGGGCGCCCAGAGCCTGCATACCATCGCGACGGACGTTCGCCGCTCCACGGTTGCCTATATCAAGGAGCATGCCGGCGAGTTCCCGGGCGTGAAGATTGCCGAGCGCACCGAGCGCCAGTACCCGTACGGCGAGACGGCCTGTCACATTTTGGGCTATACCGGCACCATTACCTCCGAGCAGCTCGAGGCGCAGAACAAGAAGGCTTCGGGCGATAACGATAGCGCCGCCGGTCAGATTACGTACCAGTCGGGCGATATCGTGGGCCAGGCGGGCGTCGAGAGCTACTACGAGAACTTGCTGCAGGGTATTCGCGGCGAGCAGACGGTGAAGGTCGATGCCTCGGGCAACGTGACCGGTCAGGCCGGCGCCGTGCCCGCCAAGGCCGGCTCCGACATTAAGCTCACGCTTGACCTCAAGATTCAGCAAGCCTGCGAGACGGCGCTTGCAAGTGCCATTGAGCTCGCTAAGACCACAGGCCACAGCGACGCCGGCAACGGTGCCGTGGTGTGCCTCGACCCCAATAACGGCGAGATTCTGGGCATGGCCAGCGAGCCCAAGTTCGATCCTTCGGTGTTTATCGGCGGCGTCTCCAACGACGTGTGGACCGAGCTCAACGATGACGAGGGCTCGCATCCGCTGCTCAACCGTGCCATTAGCGGCCAGTACATGTCCGCCTCGACCATCAAACCCCTCTCGGCGTTGGCTGGCCTTGAGTTTGGCACGTACACTTCGAGTCAAACGACCAACTGCACGGGATATTGGACCGGCTTGGGCAAATCTTGGGGAAAATACTGCTGGCTGCACTCCGGCCACGGCACGATGACGCTGCAGTCCGGTATCGCCAATTCCTGCGACCCCGTGTTCTACGATATGGGCAAGGCGTTTTTCTACAACGACCAGCACCCCGAGGGCCTGCAAGAGGTCTTTCGTCGCTGGGGCCTAGGCAAGACCTGTGGTATCGACCTTCCGAGTGAGGGTGCCGGCCGCATTCCCGATGCCGAGTGGAAAGAGTCGTACTTTACCGACGCCTCGGCCGAGGACCGCAAATGGAACGCTGGCGATATGACGAACATCGCCATCGGCCAGGGCGACATTTTGGTGACACCGCTGCAGATGGCCTGCGCCTATATGGGCATTGCCAACGGCGGCAAACAGTATGTGCCGCATGTGTTCTTGTCTGCTGTCTCGCGTGATGGCGACGGCGATGCCTACAAGTACAACGGCAAGGGCAAGAAGAAGCGCCTGGAGGCCAAGATCAACAGCGATTCGGATTTGGCTCTTGTTCGCAACGGCATGCACGATGTGATTTACTCCGCGTCGACTTCGACCGCCGCGCACTTTAACTCCCTGACCCCTACGGTCTACGGCAAGTCCGGCACGGGCGAGAAGAGCGGCGAGGACGATTACGCGTGGTTTTGCGCCTACGCGCCGGCCGATGACCCCAAGTACGTGATTGCCACTATCTTGGAACAGGGCGGTGGCGGCTCCGATACCGCGTTGCACGTCGTGCGCGATGTCCTCGGTGCGATTTATGACGAGCCCGACACGTCGACGGCCACGGGCGATTCCTCGGTTCGATAGGAGGTTGCGATGGACTTTTCGCCGGCGGACCTGTTCCGCTCAACCAAAACCGGCTCTCGCAGCAGCCTGGACCGCGTCAACAAGCAGCTCTCGGCCTCGCGCGGCACGTTCCGCCAGAAGGTACACATCGGTGTGCTGCTGGCTACCGTCGCGCTCGTTGCCTATGGTGCCATCATCATTTGGTCGGCCTCGCAGTTTAAGGCCGATGCCTCGTTCTCGCGACACCTGCTGGGCATTGGCATTGGCGCGGTGCTGGCGGTGCTCGTCTGGCGCACCGACCTGCGTGGCATTTCCAATTTCTCGACGGCGCTGCTCGTCATTGACCTTATTGTGATCTTCTCGCCCAAGATTCCGGGCCTGTCCTATACGGGCGGTCTGGGCATGACGGGCTGGATCAAGATCCCCGGTATCGGCCTGACATTCCAGCCCGTTGAGCTCGCCAAGCTCATCACCATCTTCTTTATGGCCACGCTTGGCTCGCAATACAACGGCCGCATCGATACCGTTCGCGACTACATTAAGCTCTGCGGTATGCTGTCCATTCCGTTTTTGGCCGTTGTCGCCATGGGTGACCTGGGCTCGGGCCTGGTCGTGCTGGTCTCGGGTGCCATTGTCATCTGCATGAGCGGTGCACGCCGCGAATGGGTGCTGTCGACCTTGGCCCTGCTGGTTGGCTTGATTGCGCTCATCTTGGCGCTCGACTCGGTCTTTGATTCGCTTCTTGGCCACGACGTGCTTATCAAGCAGTATCAGATGAACCGTCTGACAGTCTTCATCGACCCCGACAAAGCCGATTCTGATGATGCCTACAACCTGCAGCAATCGCTCATTGCCGTCGGCTCGGGTGGCTTCTTTGGTAAGGGCCTGGGCCACGCGACGCAGTCGGCCGGCGGCTTTCTGCCCGAGTTCCATACCGACTTCGTCTTCGCCTTCCTGTCCGAGACGTTCGGCTTCTGCGGTTCCTTTTTGCTCCTGTGCCTCTACGTGCTGCTGATTTTCTCGACGATCCGCGTTGCCTTTAAGTGCGAGTCACTGTTCTTGCGCCTATCGTGCGTGGGTATCGTTGGCATGTGGGCGTTCCAAACCTTCGAGAACATCGGCATGTGCATTGGCATGATGCCGATTACCGGTATTCCGCTGCCGTTTATTAGTTTTGGTTCGTCGTCGATGATGATTCAGCTGCTGACGGTGGGTATCGTACAATCCATATGGCGGCATCGTTCGGGCGCCGCGTAACCGCTGGAGGGGTTTGCCATGAAGATTCCCGTAGATAAGTTGACCAGCGCTTTTAAGATGGGCGCGTCTGTTAAGAAGGATTCCGATACGCCGGTTCGTGTTTCGGTTTACCTTGATTCGACTGCGTCTCGCTTTTTGGTCGAGACGGTGCGCGATGCCTTTGTGCCGCAGACGACTTCGGGCATTGTGCGTGTTGATCGCCTAGGGGAGGACCGTATCGTTCCCAAGGCCGATACCGACGTGGTGTTGGTCCTCTCGTGCGGATCTGACCGCTTGGAGAGTGCTGTGCAGGAGCTCGTGATTGCCGGCGCGCCCGTGTGTGTGCTTGCCGAGTCCGCCGTCGAGGTACCGTTCGTTGAGGAATCTACGCCCATGCTCGGCGTGGTAGCAGCGACCGATAAGACCTATCTGCTCGAGACACTTGCCCGCTGGATTCTCGATCGTACGGACAAGGAGACGGCTTTTGCCGCCAACTTTGCCTTCATGCGCATCGCGGCGGCAAATCGCATCATTACCTCTTGCGCGCTCACGAACATGGCGACGGGCGCCCTGGTGTTTTTGCCGGGTGCCGACTATCCCGTGATGGCGCTGGCGCAGGTGGGTATGCTCTTTGAGCTCGCGGCCATCTTTGGGCGCGGCATTAAGCCCGAGCGCGGCTACGAGGTGGCGGGCGTGCTTGCCGGGGGTCTGGTGATTCGTGCCGTCACCCGCGCATTGGTGAAGCAGACGCCGCACATCGGCTTTGTCGTTAAGGCGCTTACCGCCGCCGCGGGTACCTATGGCATGGGCCGCGCGCTCGTGTCGCTCTACGAGCGCGATGTGGACTACAGCCGTGCCAACGAGGTCGCTGCCGCCACGTTCTCGCGCGTTCGCGACCTGGTGACCACGGTCGCCGGTGCCACCCGTCCCATGAGTCCTTTCGAGGATGCATCCGATCTCGCTGCTTAGGGGTTTCTTTTGCGCGTTCCATACCAAGACTGTTTTCATCTGATCGAGCCGCTGCTCGCCAAGGTCGAAAAGCCGAGTCGCTATATCGACCACGAGTGGGGGACGCTTTCAAAGGCCGATGCCGACTATCGCTGCTGCATGATCTATCCGGACGTGTATGAGGTCGGTCTGCCCAATCAGGGCATCGCCATTCTCTACAACATCCTTAATCAGGCCGAGGGCATTTCCTGCGAGCGCGGCTACGTGCCGTGGCCCGATATGGGCGATGCCATGCGCGAGGCGGGGATTCCACTGCTGTCGCTCGAGGGCGCAGCGCCCGTGGCCTCGTTCGACATCGTCGGCATGCACGTGCCGCACGAGATGGCTGTGACGAACTTCCTCGAAGCGCTCGATCTCGCCGGCATTCCGCTGTTGGCTGCCGACCGCACCGAGGACGATCCCATCATCGTCGCCGGTGGTCCCTCGGTGTATAACCCCGAGCCTTACGCGGCATTCTTCGATGCCATCCTCATTGGCGAGGGCGAGGAGTCGCTGCTCGAGATTTGCCAGCTGCATCGCCGCTTGCGCGACGAGGGCGTCTCGCGCGCTCAGATTGTCGAGCAGCTCGCGACGGTCGCCGGTACCTATGTGCCGTCCCTGTATGAGGTGCGTCATGACGAGCCCTGCTCGCCGCATGGCTACACCGTGCCGCGCGAGGGCAAGGACGTTCCGCCGGTAGTCTACAAGCGCGTCGTCGAGGACTTTGGTGCAACCAATCCGCTTTCTCAGTCGTGCGTGCCGTATGCGCAGCTCGTCCACGATCGCCTGTCTATCGAGATTCTGCGTGGCTGCGCCCGCGGCTGCCGTTTTTGCCAGGCCGGCATGACATATCGTCCGGTACGCGAGCGCTCGGCCGACCAAATCGTGTCATCGGTGATCCAGGGCTTGGAAAAGACTGGCTATGACGAGGTGTCGCTTACCTCGCTTTCGACGACCGACCACTCCTGTATCCGCGACGTGCTCGGTCGCCTTAACCGCCGTCTGGAAGATACGGGCATTCGCGTGTCCATTCCCTCGCAGCGCCTGGATTCGTTTGGCGTTGATATGGCCGAGTCGGTCGCCGGCGAAAAGAAGGGCGGCCTGACGTTTGCGCCCGAGGCGGGCAGCCAGCGCATGCGCGACATCATTAACAAGAACGTGACCGAGGAGGACTTGGATCGCGCGGCCAAGGCGGCCTTCGAGGCTGGCTGGAACCGCATGAAGCTCTACTTCATGATGGGCCTTCCCGGCGAGCGCGACGAGGACATCGTGGCTATCGCCAACCTGGCCGATCACGTGCTGGAGCTTGGCCGCTCCGTGGTGCCCAAGGCGCGCCGTGGGTCTATCTCGGTGTCCATCTCTGTTTCGGTGTTCATCCCCAAGGCGGCAACACCCTTCCAGTGGTGCCCGCAGCTCGATTACGATGACGTCAAGCGCCGCCAGAAGCTGCTCATCACGAGCGTGCGCAACCGCGCCGTTCGCGTACATTACCACGATGCCGAGACCTCGCTTGTCGAGGCTGCGCTCTCCCGTGCCGGTCGCGATATGACTCCGGTCATCATCGATGCCTGGCGTGCGGGCTCGCGATTCGACGCCTGGGTGGAGCACTTCTCGCTCGACAACTGGAAGGAGGCCGCTGCCAAAAACGGCATCGACCTCAACGAGCTGGTGCACCTGCCCTACGAGCTGGACTGGCACCTGCCCTGGGAGCACGTGAGCCCCGGCTGCTCGCGCGGCTTCCTCGAGCGCGAATACCGCCGTTCGCTCGAGGGCGTCACGACGCCCGACTGCACCCGCACGTCGTGTACCGGCTGCGGAATCTGCCCCACGCTCCACGCCAAGAACGTATTGATGGGTGATCGCGCATGAGTGAGCGCTTGACCGACAATCCCACGCTCTTTAGGCTGCGCGTTCGCTACGGCAAGCGTGATCGCCTTAAGTACCTGGGCCATCTGGAACTAATCCATACCATTGAGCGCATCGTGCGCCGTGCGGGCCTGCCCTATGCCGTGACGCAGGGTTTCTCGCCGCATATGCGCGTGGGCTTTTCGTCGGCGCTGCCCGTGGGCACGTCGTCGACCTGCGAGTGGTATGACCTGTTTATGACCGAGTTCGTCGCGCTTGACGAGGCCTTTGAGCGCCTGGCCGCTGCATCGCCTGCCGATCTGGCGCCTATCGAGGCTGCCTACATCGACGTGCGCACGCCGGCGCTGACGGCTCAGCTTACGCGTCTGTCGTACCGCATCGACTTGCACCTGGACCCCGAGGCTCCCGTGAGCGCCGACGAGGTGCGAGCTGCGATCGACACGCTGCGCGCGGGTCATGGCATTGACTATGCGCGCGGCAAAAAGAGCAAGCGTCTTGATCTGGACCATACGCTCGTTGGCTATAAGCTTGCGGCGGGGGAGTGTGAGGACCATCTGGTGCTTATGCTCGACACCCATGCCGACAACGAGGGCTCCATGCGTCCGGAGATTTTGCTTTCCGCTGCTGATGTTTTGTTGCAGGGCTTGACCCCGGGCGTCGATGCACCTATTGTTTCCACCGGTATGCAAGACCTCGTGACCATCTGCTCCTACGATGTCGAGCGTCAGAATCAAGCATGCGAGGACGACGAGGGCCGACTCGTCAGCCCCATACCTGTGCGAACTTGTGGATTTGCTCCACATACTCGTTGACGGGGGTATTATCGCCTGCTACTATATTCGGCTGTTGCACTAACTGATGCATGAAGGGCAAGTAAACATGTACGCAATCGTTAACACGGGCGGCAAGCAGTACAAGGTCGCCACCGACGATGTCATCACCGTCGAGAAGATCGAGGGCAATGAGGGCGACAAGGTCACCCTGCCGGTCATCTTCCTCAACGATGGTAAGAAGATCGTCACCGATCCCGACAAGCTGGCCAAGGCCAAGGTTACCGCTCAGATCGTTGAGCAGTTCAAGGGCGAGAAGCAGCTGGTCTTCAAGTTCCACAAGCGTAAGCGCTATCGTCGTCTGAAGGGTCACCGTCAGCAGCTCACCAAGCTGAAGATCGTGAAGGTCCAGGCTACGTCCCGCGCCAAGAAGGCTGTCAAGGCAGAGGCCGAGGCTGTTGCCGAGGCTCCCGTCGCCGAGTAGATTACACTCGTAACGAAAGAGTAGGTATACACAATGGCACACAAAAAAGGACTCGGTTCCTCCCGTAATGGCCGTGACTCCCGCGGTCAGCGCCTTGGCACGAAGCGCTTCGCCGGCCAGACGGTAACCACGGGCACGATTCTCGTCCGTCAGCACGGCACGCACATCCACCCGGGTGAGAACGTTGGCCGTGGCAAGGACGATACGCTGTTCGCGCTGGTCGACGGTACCGTTGAGTTCCACAAGGGTATCAAGCACAGGGTCAGCGTACGCCCGCTCGCGAACGCGTAATTCACCCTTCATAGAGCACATATGTGGGAGGCACTTGAGTTTTAGGATTCAAGGGTCTCCCTCTTTTTTGTAGGAGGCGATTCTGTTGTCACAGTTCACCGATATCAGCCGAATTAACGTTTGCGGCGGCGACGGCGGAGCCGGATGCATGTCGTTTAGGCGCGAGGCATTTGTTCCCAAGGGCGGCCCCGATGGTGGCGACGGCGGTCGTGGCGGCAACGTCGTCATCCAGGCCGACGCACAGCTGTCTTCACTGATCGATTACCGCTTTAAGCATCACTTTCGTGCCGAGCGCGGAACGCACGGTCAGGGCGCCCGCCGCAATGGCAAGAGCGGCGAGGACCTGATCCTTAAGGTTCCCATGGGCACCGTGGTGCGCGAGCTCGACCCCGAGACGCAGACCCCGATGTTCGAGATTGCCGACTTGGTGCATGATGGCGAGCGCGTTGTCGTGGCCCCTGGTGGCGCCGGTGGCCTGGGCAATACGCACTTTGTGACGTCGGTGCGCCGCGCGCCCGCGTTCGCCCAGCTGGGTGAGCCGGCCGAGGAGCACTGGATTGAGCTCGAGATGAAGCTCATGGCCGATGCCGCGCTCGTGGGCTTCCCCTCGGTGGGCAAATCCTCGCTTATCGCGCGTATGAGCGCCGCCCGACCCAAGATTGCCGACTATCCGTTTACCACGCTCGTGCCCAACCTGGGTATGGTGCGTGCCGGCGAGTACTCTTATGTCGTTGCCGACGTCCCCGGCCTTATTGAGGGTGCGAGCGAGGGCAAGGGCCTGGGCCATCAGTTCCTGCGCCACATCGAACGCACGGCACTCATCATGCATGTCGTCGATATGACGGGTGGTTTTGAGGATCGCGACCCGGTCGAGGACTATCGCATCATCAACCGCGAGCTCGAGCAGTATGGCGCCGAGCTTTCTGAGCGACCGCAGATCGTCGTCGCTAACAAGTGCGATGCGCCGGGCACGGCTGACAAGATTGCCGACCTCAAACGCGCCGCGCTTGACGATGGACATATGTTCTTTGCCGTGTCTGCTGTGACGGGCGCCGGCCTCAACACGCTAATGCTTGCCGTGGGCGAGCAGGTGGCTAAGCTGCGCGCCGAGTTGGCTGTCTCCGATGAGCCGGTTGACCTGCGCGACGATGAGTGGGAGCGCCGTCGCCTGCAGCGTGAGAAGCGTTTCCGCATTGTTCAGGAAGAGCCCCATGCCTTCCGTGTGGTCGGTCGCGCCATCGAGCGTATGGTCATCCAGACCGACTGGGAAAACGAGGAAGCCGTCATCTACCTGCAGCATAAGTTTGCGCGCATGGGTGTTGACGACGCGCTCGAGAAGGCCGGCTGCCGTGCGGGCGACGAGGTCCGCATTTGCCAGCGCGCCTTTGACTTTGAGGGCGCCGAGGACTTCTCGGAGTACGAGGAGGAGCTTGAGGACGAAGGCGTTGAGGTTATTGACGTAGCGGCCGAGGGTTCGGACGTGGCTGATGTCACCGAGGGTTCCGAAGGCACTACCGAAGTCGACGTTGTTGAGACCCCGGAGGGCGAGTAAGCCATGTCGCTGCGCGGTGGAATCGGTCTGCCCGAGCTTCCTCTAGAAGACGGGCAGGAGTTTCGGCTTGGCATTATGGGTGGCACCTTCGACCCGATTCATTACGGGCACTTGGTTACCGCCGAGCAGGCGCGCGAGTCGCTCGACTTGGACGCCGTGCTCTTTATGCCGGCCGGCTCTCCCGCCTTTAAGCTCGACAAACCGGTGACGCCTGCCGAGGACCGTTATGCCATGACGGTCCTCGCCACCGCTGCGAATCCGGCTTTTTTGGCGAGCCGTTTCGAGATCGACCGTCCTGGCGTGACCTATACGGCCGATACGCTTCATGCCCTTCGCGACTTTTATCCGCCTCAGGTAAAGCTCTACTTTATTACGGGCGCCGATGCGATTATCGATATTGTTACCTGGCACAATGCTGGTGAGATTGCCGAACTGGCAACTTTTATTGCTGCGACGCGTCCCGGCTTTGACATCGATACGGCCCGGGCACGGATTAAGGAATCGGGGCTGCCATTCGACGTGCGGTATATCCAGATTCCGGCGCTGGCGATTAGCTCGACCAACATTCGTAAGCGAGTTGCCCGTGGCATGAGCGTGCGCTATCTTACGAGCGAGTCCGTGCTCGGTTATATTCGCAAACGCGGGCTGTATACCGATCTGGGTCAAGAAGATTTTGAGTGATGGGGGTCTACGTTGTCGGTAGAGGATCAGTTTGAGGGCGATGAGCGCGCGCTGCTCAAGCGCATTCAAGAGCTGCTCGACGTGCGTATGAAGGATAAGCGCAAGCGCTACATGCATTCGCTGGGTGTTGCCGAGACCGCGCTCCATCTGGCCGAGGTGTATGGCGTCGACCGCTTTGATGCCGCCGCCGCCGGTCTGATTCACGACTGGGATAAGGTACTCTCCGATGACGAGCTCGTGGCCCGTGCGTTGCGCTACGGCATCAAGGTTGCCGGCTCTCCTTCGGCCGCGACACCGCTGCTGCATGGCCCGGTTGCCGCCTATGAGCTTCCGCAGCTATTTCCCGAGCTATCGCCGGCCGTTTTCCAGGCTGTCGACCGTCACACCGTGGGCGCCTGCGACATGACGCCGCTCGATATGGTGGTCTTTGTGGCCGATGCCATCGAACCCAACCGCCACGGCGATTATGCTCACGCGCTGCGCAAGATGGTGGGGGAGTCGACGCTTGACGAGTTGTTCTTCTCCTGTTTTGCGCAGGGTCTGGTCTACGTGATCCAGTCCGGGCGCTATCTTTATCCCACGGCTATTACGATTTACAACCATTACGCCCAGCTGCGCTAGCTCGGGTGCGTCTAGAAAGAGGTATTCCATGGCCGACGAGACCATGACCGACGAGCAGATTCTTGAAGGTGTGGAGCACAAGAGCTTCGTTGCCACGTCCGACCGCACTGCCGCCTCGCTGTCCGCGAGCGGTGTCGCCGCCGAGGATGTCGCCCGCGCCGCTGCGCAGGCTGCCTACGACAAGAAGGGCGAGGACGTTCAGGTGCTCGACCTGACTGAGCTTTCCGATGTGTGCGACTACTTTGTCCTTGCTACCGGTACCAACAACCGCCAGGTTGATTCGATCGTCGACGAGATTGAGGAGAAGGTCGCCGAGGCTTGCGGCGAGCACCCGTTTTCCATCGAGGGCCGCGAGCAGAAGACCTGGATTCTCATGGACTACGGTTCGGTCGTCGTCCATGTCTTTACCCCCGAGGCCCGCGAGTTCTACCGCCTCGAGAAGCTCTGGGGTGACGCTCCCCAGCTTCCCCTCGACCTCCTCTAGTAGCTCATTTGGGACGGGGCTTTTTAGCTACCCTCTACCGTTCGCCGGTCAGTTGCGCCATCCGCAGCTGCCCGGCTTTCTTTTTGCCTTTGGGACTAATCGTTGAAGCGGGATTGGCGGCCGAAGGATAGGGCGGTGTCGCCGAATTTATCTCGGACGGCATCAATCGCTACGGAGAGATCGCGGCGGTCGCTGGATTGGGCGCCGCGATCATCGACTTCACAGAACAGGTCGGTTTGAATGCCGCCCTGATGGTTGAAGTCGCTCATGCCGATACCCGCCAAGCGCACGTGCATACCTTCCTGCCATATATTGTCGAGCAGCTCGAGCGCCACGGCCACAAAGATATTCTCGTCGTCGGTGGGGTGGGGAAGTCGGCGCTGTGCCGTGCGTCCGCTGCCGTACGAATACTTGAGCTTAAGCGTTACCGTGGCACCCGTCAGTCCCTGGCGACGTAGGCGTCGTCCGACGGACTCGCCCAGCAGGGCAATCGCCGCCTCGATGTCTCCTCGCTCGGTCAGATCCCTCGCAAAGGTGCGCTCATTGCTTACCGACTTGACTTCACGCTCTTCGTCCAAGCTCGTAACCTCGGAAACCTCAAGCCCCAACGCGCGCTGCCGCATGCGCTCGCCGTTCACGCCAAAGATTGCAGCCAGGGTGGACTCCGGCGCGCGCGAAAGCTCGCCGAGCGTATAGATGCGCATGCGGCGCAGTCGCTCCTCGGCCGACCGCCCGATGCCGCTCATAGCGGACACCGGAAGTACGGCCAAAAAACGCTGCTCTGTCCCGGGACGCACGATGGTTAGGCCAAATGGCTTGTCTTGCTCACTTGCGATCTTTGCCACCGTTTTGTTACAGCCGACGCCAATGGAGCAGGTCACCCCCAGTGCCGCCACGCGATCACTGATGCGCCGCGCAACCAGCAGCGGGTCCTCGGGTGCAAAGCGACCCGGCGTGATGTCGATAAAGGCCTCATCAATCGACACGCGCTCTACGCGTGGGGTCTCATCGGCAAGGATAGCCATGACCTGTGCACTGACCTCGCGGTAGCGGTCGAAGTGCCCGTGTGTCCAAATGGCCTGAGGACACAGACGCCGTGCCTCGGCCGAGGGCATGGCGGAGTGCACGCCAAAGCGACGCGCCTCGTAGGAACAGGTGGACACGACGCCGCGAGAATCGGCATCGCCACCCACGATGAGCGGCTTGCCGCGCCACTCGGGGTGGTCGAGCATCTCCACGCTCGCAAAAAACGCATCGAGGTCCATCAGGCCCACCGCCGGACCCGTCCAGGGCGGCGGCGTGACGCCCGCAGCATCCTCATAACCGTATGTATGTTCGCGTCTTTCCATGTTATGAGTATACCGCGCAGCTCATGTGGGGTGCGTGGATGCGCTTGCAAATCGCGAATTCTTGTCTAAGATATGGATTTGCCCTCGACTACACCGAAGAAGTTGGTCTCACGGACTTCACCTGCCCGCGTCGATGGCGTATTATGTTCAACTGTTTGTTTGTAGTTGCAGCCTAAAGCTGCTTGGTTGGAGGAGTTTCCTTTGGCAGTCAAGATTCGCCTTGCTCGTCACGGCGCTAAGAAGCGTCCGTACTACCGTGTCGTCGTCGCCGATTCCCGCGCCCCGCGTGACGGTCGTATCATCGAGGAGGTTGGCCGCTACAACCCGATGACCGCCCCCAAGACCATCAACCTCGACCTCGAGAAGATTGCTGACTGGCAGTCCAAGGGCGCTCAGCTCACCGACGCCGTCGCCGCTCTGGTCAAGGCCGCCAACGAGGGTGAGAAGACCGAGACCGTCGTCAAGAAGTCCAAGAAGCAGCTCGCCAAAGAGGCCGAGGCCGCTAAGGCTGCCGCTGAGGCCGCTGAGGGCGCCGAGGAGTAAATCGTGCCTGAGGTTGACGCTGCACAGCTCGAGGGTGAGGCAATGCTCTCAGATCGCATCGCCGATCTCGTCGAATATCTCGTTGTTCAGATCGTCGACGACCCGGATTCCGTGAGCCTCGAGGTCATCGATGGTGACGACGCCTCTACGATTGAGGTTTCGGTTGCCGAGGATGACGTCGCTAAGGTCATCGGCCGTCGTGGCCGTACTATCAAGGCCATTCGCACGCTCGCCCGTGCACTGGCCGCTCGCCTCGACACTGCTGTCGAGGTAGAGGTTCTGGGCTAGGACCTTGAGGTCCCAGTACAAAAACATCGCCCGTGTGGTCAAGCCGCACGGAAGGAAGGGGGAGGTCCTCGCGCAGCCGCTGCGGGGGCTTCCTTCTGTATTGGAGCCGGGTATGCGTGTCGCCTTGACGCCGCCGGCGCTCAAGCGCGACCGTTTTTGCACGGTCGTGTCCGTCACCGATACGGGCGATGGCGATCTGGTCTCGTTTGAGGGCATAGACGACTTGACGGCCGCCGAGGGCATCACCGGATGCTACGTGCTGGCAAATCGTGACGACTTCGAGCTCGATTCGCTCGACGCTGCCTATACCGACCTTATGGGTCGCGAGGTGACCGACGAGCGCTTTGGTTCGCTCGGCACGATTGTCGAGATCATGTCGACGCCCGCCAACGATGTTTGGGTTGTCGAGGGCGATCGGTACGGCGAGGTGCTGATTCCCGTGATCGAGCAGGTTGTGCTCGATCTTCCCGACACAGGAACAATTTCCGTCCACGTTATGGACGGCTTGATCGATATGGACAAGTAGGGAGGACAGCATGCTGATTGAGACCCTTTCGGTCTTTCCCGAGATGTTTGAGCCCGTCATGTCCACATCGATTTTGGGCCGCGCCCGCAAGGCCGGCCTTTTTGATTTTAATGCGTATAACCTGCGCGACTGGACGCACGACCGCCATCGCACCGTCGATGACGAGCCGTATGGCGGCGGGCAGGGCATGCTCATGAAGGTCGAGCCCATTGCCGAGGCCATCGAGGCCATCAGCTCCGAGGGTCCCAAGCCCACCGTGGTGTTCTTCACCCCCTGCGGCGAGCCCTTTACGCAGCATGTGGCCGAGCGCCTGCTCAAAAGCGAGCGCTTGCTGTTTGTGTGCAGCCGTTACGAGGGCGTCGATGAGCGCGCATATGCGTATGCCGATGAGCGTCTATCGATCGGCGACTACGTGCTCACGGGCGGCGAGCTGCCCGCTATGGTCGTAGCCGATGCCGTCGTACGGCTCATTCCCGGAGCCTTGGGCGACGAGATGAGCAACGTGGACGAGTCCTTCTCGACCGCTGAGGACGGCGGCCTGCTCGAGTACGCGCAGTACACCCGCCCCGCCGAGTTCAATGGCGAGGGCGTGCCGCCGGTGCTCGTAAGCGGCGACCACGCCAAGGTCGATGCCTGGCGTCGCAAAAACGCCATCGAGCGTACCTGTCGTTGGCGTCCCGATCTTATCGAGACGGCACGTCTTACGCCCAATGAGCGCGCGTACGCGCAGGAGATCCTGGACGCTTCGTTTTCGCAGAGCGAGGAGTGAGAATGGTTCCATCGCAGCATTCCGTGCTAAAGGGTGCGTTTGAGTGGGTCGTGGTTGTCGCAATCGCGCTGGTCGCCACCTTCTTGATTCGCTCGTTTGTGGTCGAACCCTTTGTGGTGCCTACCGGTTCCATGGAGTCCACGATCGAGATCGGAGACCAGATTCTGGCGCAGAAGGTGACGCTCGAACTCGGACAGCCCGTCAAGCAAGGCGATATCGTGGTGTTCCACAACCCCGATGCCACGTCCGAGCATGACGTGCTGGTAAAGCGCGTTATTGCCACGGCCGGCCAGACGGTCGACCTGCAGGACGGCAAGGTCGTCGTCGATGGCCAGGCGCTCGACGAGGACTATACGACTGGCATGAGCTGGCCGCTTTCGGTCCAAGCCCCCGGCGCTCAGGTGAGCTATCCCTACACCGTCCCTGACGACTGTGTGTGGGTGATGGGCGACAACCGCGAGAACTCTGCTGACTCCCGCTACTTTGGCCCGGTCGACCGCTCCGACTTGATTGCCGTGGCGCTTGTGCGCTACTGGCCGCTCAACCGTATCGGCGCTATCGATTAAAAACCGCTATAGTACAGTACCTAACCGTGTAATCGTTTCGACGAGGGGATATAAGAGGCATGAACGCTTCATCGCTTTCCTTCCAAGACATCATCCTGCGCCTCCAGCAGTACTGGGGCGAGCAGGGCTGCGTAATTATGCAGCCCTATGACTCCGAGGTCGGTGCCGGTACCTTCCATACCGCGACCACGCTGCGCTCGCTCGGTCCCGCCGAGTGGCGCACCTGCTATGCGCAGCCCTGCCGCCGTCCCGCCGACGGCCGCTACGGCGAGAACCCCAACCGCATGCAGCACTACTATCAGTTCCAGGTGCTCATCAAGCCCTCGCCGGTCAACGCTCAGGAGCTCTACCTGGGTTCGCTGGCCGCCATTGGCCTGGACCCCAATGACCATGACGTCCGCTTTGTTGAGGACGACTGGGAGAGCCCGACGCTCGGCGCCTGGGGCCTTGGCTGGGAGGTCTGGCTCAATGGCATGGAGGTCACGCAGTTTACGTACTTCCAGCAGGTGGGCGGCATCGAGGTCGACCCCGTGCCTGTCGAGATCACCTATGGCCTGGAGCGCATCGCCATGTACGCCCAGGGCGTCAACTCGGTCTACGACCTGGTGTGGAGCTACCTGCCCGACGGCACGCCCATGACCTACGGCGACGTGTTCCTGGAGAACGAGCGCGAGTTCAGCGCTTATAACTTTGAGGTCGCCAACGTCGAGATGATGCGTCAGAAGTTTGACGACTATGAGGCCGAGTGCCACTCCTGCCTGGAGCGCAAGCTGCCGCTGCCGGCATATGACTGCGTCATGAAGTGCAGCCATGCCTTCAACCTGCTCGATGCCCGCGGTGCGCTGTCCGCAGTCGAGCGCGCCAACTACATCCTGCGCGTCCGCGCCGTCGCCAAGGCGTGCTGCGAGGCCTATATGGCCGAGGTCGCCGGAATCAACGAGAATGCCGATCAGGAAGGCGAGGTGGCGTAAGCCATGGCAGACGCTAAGGATTTCCTGTTTGAGATCGGTACGGAGGAAATGCCCTCTGCACCGCTGAACAATGCCGTCAAGCAGCTTGGCACTATGATCGCCAAGGGTCTCGATGAGGCCGGTCTGGCCCACGGTGAGGTCCGCGTGATCTCGAGCCCGCGTCGCCTGGCTGCGCTCGTGGCTAACGTCGCCACCGCGACCGATGAGGTTCACGAGGTCAAGCGCGGTCCCGCGGCCAACATCGCCTTCGATGCCGACGGTAACGCCACCAAGGCCGCCCAGGGCTTCGCCCGCAAGTGCGGTGTGGCTGCCGAGGATCTGGTCCGTCGCGAGGACACCGACGGCCGTGAGTACGTATTTGCCGAGAAGAACATTCCTTCCGCCCCGGCCACCCCGATTCTGACGGCCCTGTGCGAGAAGACCATCGCCGGCCTGCAGTGGCCCAACTACCGCTCTCAGCGCTGGGGCCACGAGCACGCCACGTTCGTGCGTCCGGTCCGCTGGATCTGCTGCCTTTTGGGCGGGGATGTCGTGCCCGTGTCCTTTGCCGATGTGACGAGTGGCAACACCACGCGCGGCCACCGCGTGCTTGGTCCCGGTGACCATGTGGTCGCCAGCCCCGCTGTTTACGAGCAGGTGCTCGAGGACGCCGGCGTGCTTTCTGCCGAGCGCCGTCGTGAGGCCATCCTTGCCGGTATCGCCGAGGTCGAGGCTGCGCGCCCCGGCTGCCACGTCGATACGCCCAAGAAGGTCTTTGAGGAGGTCATCAACCTCTGCGAGTGGCCGACGGTGCTCGTCGGTACCTTCGATGAGGAGTTCCTCAAGGTGCCGCACGAGATCATCTGCGAGTCTATGCTCACCAACCAGCGCTACTTCCCGATCTATGACGGCGAGGGCAAGCTGACGCGTGAGTTCGTGGTCGTCTCCAACAGTAAGCCCGAGAATGCCGAGCGCGTGATCGACGGCAACGAGCGTGTCGTGCGCGCCCGCCTGGATGACGCCAAGTTCTTCTACGAGGAGGATCTGAAGATCTCCCTCGACGAGTTCCGCGAGCGTCTGGCCAAGGTCGCCTTCCAGGAGAAGCTCGGCAGCGTGCTCGCCAAGTCCGAGCGTATTGAGCAGCTTGCGCTCGCTATTGCCCGTGAGGCTCACCTGGGTGCCCACCTGGCCGCCGATGCCGGCCGCGCCGCTCACCTGTGCAAGGCCGACCTGGTGTCCAACGCTGTTGTCGAGTTCACGAGCCAGCAGGGTGTGATGGGCGGTTACTACGCCAGCGCGATGGGGGAGAACGACGAGGTCGCTCACGCTATCCGTGATCACTATCGTCCCCGCTTTGCCGGCGACGAGCTACCCGAGGGCACCGCTGGCTGCATCGTGGCTTGCGCCGACAAGCTCGATACCATTGCCGGCATCTTTGCCATCGGCGAGCCCCCGACCGGCTCTTCCGACCCGTACGCGCTGCGTCGTGCCGCCATCGGCATCATCAATATCCTGCGCGACCGTCTGCCGATCGACCCCACGTCGCTCATCGACTTTGCGCTCGAGCTCTATAGCGAGCAGGGCATTGAGTTCGACGCCGCCGAGGTCGCCCAGCAGGTTCGCGACTTCTTCCACGGCCGTTTGGTGAGCATGGCCCGCGACGAGAAGATCCCGGCCGACACCGTTGCCGCCGTTTCCGCGGTGCACATCATTGCCCCGTCGGTCTTCTTCGCCCGCTGCGCCGCCCTCGATGAGGCCCGCAAGAACGACGCCGAGACCTTCGACAACCTTGCAACCGCCTACGCCCGCGCGGCGCACATCTCCAAGCCCGAGCTGGGCGCGGAGTACGATCGCGCCCTGATGGGCGAGGCCGAGCTTGCGCTTGCCGACGCCTCCGAGGCCGCTCAGACCGCCGTCGATGCCGCTCTCGCCGCCGAGGATTATCCTGCCGCGTTTGCCGCCCTCGCCGCCCTGCGCGCGCCCATCGACCGTTTCTTCGACGAGGTTATGGTCATGGACAAGGACGAGCAGCTTCGCGATAATCGCCTTAAGCTGCTCAACCGCTTCGAGGCCGTGTTCTCCGGCATCGCCAACATCGGTGAGCTTGCCCGCAAAAAGTAAGCTAGCCTGCGCATAAGCCCAAAAGGAGCCCCGCATGGATTGCCCGGTCACCGCTCGTCCCACCGTTATCGTTATCTCCGACTCGCTTGGAGATACCGCTTGTGAGGTGGTGCTTGCGGCGTCCGGGCAATTTGATGAAGGGGCTTTTCATCTATTGCGCCTGCCCAAGGTGAACTCGGTGGAGCAGGTAAAGTCGTTTGTGGGTCCGCGCGTCGATGCGGATCATCGCGATATTGCCGTGTTCCACACTATCGTCGACCCAGCGCTTCGCGCCCGCGTGCTCGATTATCTGGGCATGCTGCACATTCGCTCGGTCGACCTGATCGGCCCGACGCTTGCCGTGCTGTCGTCGCTTATTGGCGTGCCTCCCAAGGGCGTTGCGGGTGTGATTCACAAGACCGACGATCGCTATTTCCATCGTATCGAGGCTATGGAGTATTTCGTTGAGCACGATGACGGACGCGGTTGCGACGATCTGTCGGCTGCCGATATCGTGCTGCTGGGCGTATCCCGCACGTCCAAGACGCCGTTGTCGATGTATTTGGCCTATCAGGGCTACAAGGTCGCCAACGTTCCGCTGGCGCACGGTATGGAGCCGCCCAAGTCGATTTACGAGGTTGATCCCATGCGGTTGTTCGGCCTGATTTCGACCGTCGATGTGATTTCCGAGATTCGCGATAGCCGCCTGGGCGACGACTATGCCCGTGCCGTTGCCGGCTCCTACGCCGAGCCCGAGAGTGTACGCAGTGAGCTCGAGGAGGCTCGTGCCCTCATGAAACGTCTGGGTTGCTTTGTGGTGCGCACTGACGGCAAGGCGATCGAGGAGAGCGCCTCCGAGATCATCGCTCACCTCGAAGAGATTCAAGAGGCAAGAGCCCGCCGCGCCGCCCGCCGCGCTCAACAGCAGTAGCTAATTTGGGACGGGGCTATTTCGCTACCCCGTCTGACTTCGCGAGCTTTTTGGCCGATTGCCGACGGGGCAGCTAAAATAGCCCCGTCCCAAATTAGCTACTTATGGTAAAGCGCTTTAGCAATTTCTACCGCCATTGACCTGCAATTACACTATAGTGGTATCTTCATAAGGTAACCACCTTTACCTACCGTTTACCGTCAGTTTTAGCACGTTTACCAAACCGCGTATCCTCTGCTTAAGCCCGTTCAAATCCCGCCGTATAGTTCCCTCACGGCTCGCATCCGGCGGGCCGATTCGTTACCACGGTCGTGCGCGAGAGCGCATGGAAGGGGAAGTATCGTGAGCGATTGCAAGAGGGTTTACCGTTTTGGAACCGATGCCCAGGGCACTTGTGTCACTGAGGGCGATAAGTCGATGAACTTCGTGCTCGGTGGCAAAGGCGCTAACCTTGCCGAGATGAGCCGCATCGGCCTGCCGGTTCCCGGTGGCTTTACCATTACCTGCCAGACCTGCGTCGAGTACTCTGGTGCCGGCAACGTGTGGCCCGTGGGCGCGCTCGACGAGATCGTTGCCGCCGAGGCCGACCTCGAGGCCCGCTGCGGCAAGAAGCTCGGCGACGCCCGTGATCCGTTGCTCGTGTCGGTGCGCTCGGGCGCTCCGTTCTCCATGCCTGGCATGATGGACACGGTCCTCAACCTGGGCCTCAACGACGATTCCGTCCAGGGTCTTATTGCCCAGACGCAGAACCCGCGCTTTGCCTGGGACAGCTATCGTCGCTTTATCCAGATGTTCTCCAACGTCGTCATGGGCGTCGATGCCGACTTGTTCGAGAATGCCCTGACCCAGGCCCGCCTGGTCGCCGGCGTTCGCGTCGACTCCGAGCTTTCGGCCGAGGACCTGCATGAGCTCGTCGAGACTTTCAAGGGCATTTTCTCCGACAACGTCGAGGCCGCCCTGTACCCCGAGCTCGAAGTCGCCGACGGCAAGCCCGTTTTCCCGCACGATCCGGAGCTTCAGCTGCGCCTTGCTATCCAAGCCGTCTTTGGCAGCTGGATGAACGAGCGCGCCTGCATCTACCGCAAGCAGCACGGCATTTCCGATGACCTTGGCACCGCCGTCAACGTCCAGGCCATGGCCTTTGGCAATAAGGGCGAGACCTCGGCGACCGGTGTCGCCTTTACGCGCAACCCGGCCGACGGCACCAAGGAGTTCTACGGTGACTTTCTGGTCAACGCCCAGGGCGAGGACGTCGTCGCCGGCATCCGCAACACCGAGCCCATCGCCGACCTCAAGACCACTCCGGGCCTCGAGTCCGCAGGTGAGGAGCTTGAGCGTGTCTTCCTGACGCTTGAGGATCACTACCGCGACATGTGCGACATCGAGTTCACCATCGAGCAGGGTAAGCTCTGGATGCTCCAGACCCGCGTGGGCAAGCGTACCGCAACCGCCGCTCTACGCATCGCTATCGAGATGGTCGAGGAGGGCCTCATCACCCGTGAGGAGGCCGTGAGCCGCATCGACCCCGCGCAGCTCGACCAGCTCCTGCACCCGCAGTTCGACTCCTCCAAGAAGTACGAGGCGCTCGCATGCGGCCTTAACGCCAGTCCCGGTGCCGCCGTGGGCGAGGTCGTGTTCTCGAGCGATGACGCCGTCGCGCGTTCTGCCGAGGGCCATAAGGTCATTCTGGTCCGCTGGGAGACCAACCCCGACGACCTGAAAGGTATGGTCGCCGCCGAGGGTATCTTGACGAGTCACGGCGGCAAGACGAGCCATGCCGCCGTTATCGCCCGCGGCATGGGTACACCCTGCGTCTGCGGTGCCGAGCGTTTCCACATCGACGCGGCCGAGAAGGTCGTGCGTATCGAGGGCAGCGATCGCGTGCTGCACGAGGGCGACATCATCTCCATCGACGGCACTCAGGGTATCGTCGTCGATGGCGCTGTCGATTTGGTCTCCGCTGAGCTCACCGGCGACCTGGACACCATCCTGTCCTGGGCCGACGAGATCCGTCTGGACGAGACCGACGGTCACTCCAACCATGTGCGCGTCAACGCCGACAACCCCGAGGATGCCGAGCTCGCGCTCGAGTTTGGCGCCGAGGCCATCGGTCTGTGCCGCACCGAGCATATGTTCCTGGGCGATCGCAAGAACATTATCCAGAGCTTCATCCTGTCCGACGACGAGGCCGTGAAGCAGCAGGCCCTGGCCGATCTGCTCAAGGTCCAGACCGAGGATTTCTTGGCGATGTTCAAGGCCATGTCTGGTCGCGATGTGGTTGTTCGCCTACTCGATCCGCCGCTTCATGAGTTCCTGGATAATCCTCGCGAGCTCGAGATCGCCATCACCAAGAAGGAGGCCGCCGGTGCCAGCGAGGAAGAGCTCGCCGCCCTGCGTGCCCGCCTGCGTCGCATCGACGGCATGGTCGAGTCCAACCCGATGCTTGGCCTGCGCGGCGTGCGTCTGTCCGTCGTCTTCGGTGACCTGCCGCTCATGCAGGTCCGTGCCGTGGCAACGGCTGCCGCCCGCCTTATCAATGAAGGCGTCGACCCGCGTCCCGAGATTATGGTCCCGCTCGTTTCCATTACGGCCGAGCACGTTCAGACTCGCGAGGTCATCGAGCGCGTGATCGCCGAGGTTTCCTCCGAGGAAGGCGTCGAGCTC
This sequence comes from uncultured Collinsella sp., assembly GCA_958347015.1. Lineage (GTDB taxonomy): Bacteria > Actinomycetota > Coriobacteriia > Coriobacteriales > Coriobacteriaceae > Collinsella. The sequence goes on from CATVTV010000001.1 coordinate 48,715, forward strand.
AACATTCCCGTTGGCACGATGCTCGAGCTGCCGCGCGCCTGCATGGTCGCCGACGAGATCGCGCAGTACGCTGACTTCTTCTGCTTTGGCACCAACGACCTCACGCAGACGACGTTCGGTTTCTCGCGTGACGACGCCGAGGCCAAGTTCATCCCGCTGTACATGCACAAGAAGATCTTGAAGGATAACCCCTTCGAGACCATCGACTCGGCGGTGCTGGAGCTCGTGCGCATGGCCGTCGAGAAGGGTCGTGCCACCAACCCCAGCATGCACTTTGGCGTGTGCGGTGAGCACGGCGGCGACCCTAAGTCCATCAAGGCCCTGTTTAACGCGGCCGACGTGGACTATGTGTCCTGCTCGCCCTATCGCGTGCCCCTGGCGCGTCTGGCGGCTGCTCAGGCCAAGCTCGAGGCGAAGCGCTCCGCGTAACGTTTTGGATTTAGACGCCTAGCGTAGCCCCCTTCATGCCGCCCGTCTCATTCGTGAGGCGGGCGGTTGTCATGTGCGGGTTTTGTCTTTTTGTCTGCAAAAAAAATTGTTCTTGCAGCAGAAACCCGCGCGTGTATACTCGAATACGTTTGTTCAACTACGTGCCGGCCAAGGTGGTACGGCACCTCTAGAAGAGTAAGGAATTGCACATGGATTACATCCGCGCAATCGAGCGTCAGCAGATCCGCGAGGACATCCCGCAGGTCCGCGTTGCCGACAACGTCAAGGTCCACTACCGCATTAAGGAAGGCGACCGCGAGCGCATCCAGGTTTTCCAGGGTGACGTCATCCGCATGGCCGGCGCCGGTGCCCGTGAGACCTTCACCGTCCGCAAGATTTCCTTCGGTGTCGGTGTTGAGCGTACCTTCCCGCTTCACAGCCCCAAGATCGCCAAGCTCGAGGTCGTCCGTCATGGTCGCGTCCGTCGCGCCAAGCTGTACTACCTCCGCGACAAGGTGGGCAAGGCTGCTCGCATCCCCGAGAAGCGCTAAGAAGATCGCAGCGTCTGTCCACTCGTTTGGACAAAAGGGTCACCTTCGGGTGGCCCTTCTTTTTATCTGATTTGCATGCAAGGAGGCCCCGATATGGCCAACATGACGAGTTCGGTTTCGGCATCGCAGGTTGCCGGCGAGCTGGCGAGCGCCACGTTTGAGGAGATCCCCGCCCTCGTGGAGCATTATCGTGAGGATCCGCGCCAGCAAGTGATCAAGGCTTGCGAGCGTGCCCTTAAGCGTCATGCCAAGGAACTTGCCGAGCGCGAGCGCGTCAACGGCATGTACGAGCTAATGCACGAGCTCGGTGGGGATGGCGTGGTCGTGGGCGTCGACGAGGTAGGTCGCGGCTCGGTGGCCGGCCCTTTGACGGTGTGCGCCGTGTGCCTTCCTATGGAGCCGCGCGTCTGGGGCATCAACGATTCCAAAAAGCTCACGCCGGCGCGCCGCGAGCTGCTCTCGGTGAAGATTGCCGAGGTCGCTACGGCGATTGGTTTTTGCCATATCGAGCCTGCGGATATCGATGATATGGGCATGGCACGCGCCATCCGCGCTGCCGTCGCGGGCGCCGTGGCCGATACGGGGCTCGAGCCCGATTGCGTGCTTATGGACGGTAACCCCTTGGGCGCCGTTCCCAACGAGCGCGACGTGGTGAAGGGCGATGCCAAAATCGCCTGTATCGCCGCGGCGTCCATCATGGCTAAGGTCACGCGTGACGAGATGATGGTCGAGTACGACGCCGAGTATCCCGAGTATCATTTGGCCGAGTCGAAGGGCTACGCAAGCCCCGAGCACATCGAGGCGATTCGCAAACACGGACTTTGTCCGCTGCACCGCGTGAGCTTTTGCGGAAACTTTCTGCAGACTGAGCGCCTTTTCTAGGTCAATTGTGGAGACGGGGACCTCTGGCGTTTTATAAACCTGCTGGTAGCGGGCCGTGTGCAACGTGATTGTTGCGTACGGCCCGTTTTTTGTCGGCATTTGGTCAGCTTTTGGTTTGCTTCCGGTACTTACCCGCATGAAAGGTGCCCTCATCATCGGGGCAATGCAGTGTGCGGGAAAGGAGACCCCATGTGTGCCGTAAGCAAAAAGAGCAAGACGCAGCAACTCAAGGAGCGTTGGGAAGACGGCGAGCTCGACTGCGGGGCGATTACGCCCGAGTTTATCAAGGGGCTCAGTCCCCGCGAGCTCGGCATGCTGGGCGAGCTGATCACCATCGATTACTTTAACGAGCGTGGATACACCTTGTTGGAGCAGGGTTATCGTTGTATTGAGGGCGAAGCCGATCTGGTGCTGCTCGATGAGCTCGACGATGTCGTGGTGATGGCCGAGGTCAAGACGAGACGCGTCGCCCTGGATTGCACCACGCGGGTCTTTCCCGAGGAGGCCGTGGACGCCCAAAAGCAGCGTCGGTATCGCCGTATCGCAAGTTGCTATCTCATGGAGCACTATCCCCTCAGGTCGATACGCTTCGATGCCGTGGGCGTCACCATCCGCGGCGGGCATATCGCCGAGATCGAGCACCAGTACAATGCGTTCGATTGGCAGGTGTCGTGATGGCGTTTGAGACGCTTGCCGTACACGCGGCCTGCATCCGCGGCGTAGAGGCAATTCCCGTCACCGTCGAGGTCTCGCTTGCCGGTGGCGTTCCGGGCATCCAGATGCTCGGCATTCCGAGTATGGAGGTGATGGAGTCGCGCGGGCGTATCAGGTGCGCCATGCGCTCGGCCGGCTTCGAGATCCCTCGATCTGGCATTACCGTCAACCTGGCACCCGGTGATATCCGTAAAACTGGCAGCGGTTTTGACCTTCCGATTGCCATCGCGGTTCTGGCGGCCGATGGGCAGATTCCCCGTGACAACCTCGATCGCTGCCTTATCGCAGGTGAGCTTGGTCTGGACGGCACCGTGCTGCCCGTCAAGGGCGAGGTGGCGTTTCAGCTGTTGGCGCGCGATATGGGGCTTTCCTTTATTGCCGGTAGGTCCGATCAGCATGTGCCGCTTGCAGGCGTTGACTGCGGGTTTATCGACCACCTATCTCAGCTTGCCCATGGCATGGGGGATGCCGCACGGCATTACCTGGATTCTGAAGTGCTCGAGGCGACCTTTGAGCCTGAGCTCGATTATGCCGACGTGCTGGGACAAGAGGTCGCCAAGCGCGGCATGGCGCTTGCGGCCGCCGGCGAGCTTGGCTTGCTCATGATCGGCTCGCCCGGTTCGGGCAAGACCATGCTTGCGCGGCGCATGACGGGCATTTTGCCCGAGCTTTCTCTCGAGGATCAGCAAGAGGCACTGTGCATCCATTCGGTCTTGGGCGAGAACATTGATGGCTTGTTGGCGGGGCATCGCCCCTTCCGCAGTCCACATCACAGCATTTCGACCGCGGGGCTCATCGGCGGCGGACGCCCGGTGCATCCGGGCGAAATTAGCCTAGCTCATGGCGGCGTACTCTTTTTGGACGAGCTCGCCGAGTTTCCCACCGGCGTGCTGCAGACGCTGCGTCAGCCCATCGAACGCGGCTACGTCAGGATCGTACGCGTCGACGGGGCCTTTACCTTCCCGTCGCGCTTTCAGCTGCTGGCTGCGAGCAACCCCTGCCCCTGCGGCTTTTTGGGCGATCGCGAGGTGCCGTGTCGCTGTTCCGCGTCGATGGTCGAGCGCTACCGGGGCAAATTGCGCGGTCCTTTGGCTGATCGTATCGACATGATGATCGATGTGACCCGCCCCGATCCTCAGGTGATCATTGAGGGCGCGGAGGGTATGTCATCAGCCGAGTTGCGCGATTACGTCGTGCGTGGGCGCGCCTTTCGTGCCTGGTGTGAATCCCGTATGGACGATGCGGATACCGAGGCCGAGGAAGATGAGTCGCGGTCCATTGACGGCGTCGTTTCGACCTTTGGGCTTGATGAGGCCGCCGAGAAATGCGTTCTCGGCCTGTCGAGGCGCACGCATCTGACGGGTCGGGGCATCGTGCGCCTGGTACGCATCGCACGCACGATCGCCGATGTTGCCGAAAGCGAACAGGTGACGCAGGATCACGTGCTCGAGGCGGCGATGTACCAGGGGAGGAGGGACCAATAATGGGCGAGGAGATTTTCGAATTGCACCCCGGTGATGCGCTGTATCCCAAGACCGTCTTGGAGCTCCCGGATGTGCCCCAGACCTTATATGTGCGTGGCGAACCCGCCGTGTTATCGACGCCTGCGCTTTCCATCATCGGCGCGCGCAAGGCGTCGCCGTACGGTCTCGCCGTGGCAGAGCTTGCGGCAAAGGTGGCGGTTGAGGCGGGAGTGACGGTGGTCTCGGGCGGCGCGGTCGGCTGCGACCAGGCGTCGGGTTGGGCTGCGGTCAACGCCGGGGGCAAACACATCGTGGTGCTGGGGACCGGCGCCGATGTTGTCTATCCGCGCTCGAGCGCCGGCCTCATCACGCGCACGCTCGATACGGGCGGCGCGGTCGTTTCTATTTCGCCGTGGAGTATGGGACCGCGTAAGTTCGCCTTTCCGCGGCGTAATCGCGTAATCGCTGCCTTGTTGCAGGCGCTCTTTATTTCTGAGGCGGGCATGCCCTCGGGTACGTTCTCTACGGCGGAGGCCGCTATGGACCTGGGACGAGAGCTCCTTGCGGTGCCGGGCTCCATCCTTTCGCCCGAGTCGCGCGGGACCAACTATCTCATCGCTAACGGAGCCTGCTGCATCATCGACGAGGAATCAATCGAGATGGCGATCTCGCGCATCTACTGCACGCTGCGCTACTCGCGTCCCGATGCACCTGGCATCGCCGATCTGGACCCCACGCAGCAGGCCGTGATGCACGCGCTTATCGCCTCGCCGCTCAAGGTCGAAGACATTGCCGCACTCGTCTCGCTCGATGCTGTCGGCGTGCTCAAACTCTTGGGCTCGCTCGAGCTCGAGGGACTTATCGAGCGCATGATGGATGGAAGGTATGCGCCCTCAAAGTTTGCGCTTCACGCCCAGACGCCCTTCGGTCACAATGGAAAGCGTGTCAATTAGAAAGGTGTTTGCAGATGCAGTTCGATCAGGTGACGGTTATCGGTGGCGGTCTGGCGGGTTCGGAATGTGCGATCCAGCTGGCAGATCGCGGGTTTGCCGTAAAGCTGTGCGAGATGCGCCCCCAGGTGAGCTCTCCGGCCCACCACACCGATCACTTGGCCGAGCTCGTCTGCTCAAATTCGTTTAAGTCAACCCGTCCGGATTCCGCTGCTGGCCTGCTTAAGGCCGAGCTTGAGCGCATGGGTTCGGTGCTGCTCGATTGCGCTCATCGTGCGGCCGTTCCCGCTGGCGGTGCCCTGGCGGTCGACCGCGTTAAGTTTTCCGAGCTTGTCGAGGCCGAGGTTGCCGCCCGGCCCAATATCGAGGTCGTGCACGGCGAGGTCACGCAGATTCCCGAGGGCCACGTGGTCATTGCCGCAGGGCCGCTGTGTTCACCGGCATTGAGCGAAGAGGTCATGAAGCTCGTCGGTGGCGACGCCTTGGCGTTCTTTGACGCTGCCGCGCCAATCGTCGATGCCTCCACGCTCGATATGGACGTGCTGTTCTCGCAGTCGCGCTACGAGGAGCAGGGGAGCGGCGACTATCTCAACGCTCCGCTCAACAAGGAGGAGTACGAGGCCTTTATCGAGGCACTCACCACCGCCGATCGCGTGGTGCTCAAGGACTTTGAGGGCGGTGATCTCTTCCAGGCCTGTCAGCCCGCCGAGGAGGTCGCCCGTACAGGTAAAGATGCTATCCGCTTTGGCGCCATGAAGCCCGTTGGCCTTACTGACCCGCGTACCGGACGTCGCCCCTGGGCGGCGATTCAGCTGCGCGCCGAGAACAAGGAAAAGACCGCCTATAACCTGGTGGGCTTCCAGACAAATCTGACTTTTGGCGAGCAGAAGCGTGTCTTCCACATGGTTCCCGGTCTGGAGAATGCCGAGTTCTTCCGTTATGGCGTCATGCACCGCAATACCTTTGTCGATGCGCCGCACGTTCTTGACGGCACCTTTGCCGTGCCTGGCTCGGGCGTGCGCCTCGCCGGTCAGATTACCGGCACCGAGGGGTACATGGAAGCGGTGGCGACCGGTCTGCTCGCTGCAATCAACACCTATGCCGAGGCAATCGAGGCGGAGCCTGTTGAGTTACCGCGAGTGGGCGCCCTGGGTGCGCTCGTGGGCTATGCGACCGATCCGGCAACCGTGGGCTATCAGCCCATGCACGTTAACTTCGGCTTGGTGCCGCCGCTCGAGGACGGCAAGCGCCGCAGTAAGCGCGACCGCTACCAGGCTTATGCGGATCGCGCCCTCGAGGCCCTCGATGCCTACTTGGCCACTCGTTCCGACTTGTTTGGAGGCGACCGGTCATAGCCTTTGACCTGTACGATACCGTCGACTCGTTTATCGCCTACATCGCACGTGTCGAGGGGCTCTCTCCCAATACGGTGACTGCCTATGGATCGCGGTTGGAGCGCTTTGCTGCCTGGTGCGAGCGTACGGGTGTCGATGCGCGTAAGGCCGACGTGCGTACCGTCCGCGCGTATTTGGCCGAGCTTTCGCGCGAGCAGGTGGCGCCTCGCACCCTTGCGGCACATTTGTCGGCTATTCGGTCGCTCTATCGCTGGATGGCTGCCGAGGGGTTTGTCGAGGGCGATGCGGTCTCGGCGATCGCGTCGCCCAAGCTGCCGCGCGACCTGCCGAGCGTCCTTACGACTCAGCAGGTCGAGGCGCTGCTCAAGACGCCTGATACCTCGACACCCGCGGGACTGCGCGATGCGGCGATGCTCGAGCTGCTCTATGCCTCGGGTGTCCGCATCTCGGAGCTTGCGACGCTCAATGTGGAATCCATCGCTTGGTCGGAGCGCGTGGTTCGCCTTTGGGGCAAAGGCAGCAAGGAGCGCATCGTTCCCCTGTATCGTCGCGCACTCGAGGCGACGCGCACCTATGTCGAGCGGGGGAGGCCGGAGCTGCTCGCCCAGGCAAAGCATCGCGACGCCGCAGCCGGTCTGCATCCGCTGTTTATTTCTGCGCGTGGCAATCGCATGAGTGCCGCTATGCTCAGACGACGGTTCCATATGCTGGCGAATCTCGCCGGCATTCCGGCCGACATCGCGCCGCATGCGATGCGCCACACCTTTGCGACCGATCTGCTCGAGGGCGGCGCGGACCTGCGTTCGGTTCAAGAGCTGCTGGGACATGCGAGTCTGTCCACGACGCAAATCTATACGCATCTTACGCCCGATCGGCTTAAGCGTGCCGTTGCTCAAGCTCATCCCCGTGGCGAATAGCCTTTCGCGGCCCCCGGGGGTCGATGCACATTTAGGTGTGTGGTTTTGATTGCGGGTTGGCAGGAAGAGGCAATCCTGCTATCATTCATCGGGTTGCTTCACGGCAACAGGTTTTTATCACGCACGCGCGGCTACTTCATACCGTGGTGCCCGGGCTTTGGTAGCACATGTCCGGGTTGGTTTTGGAGGATGACCCCGCGCGGAGGCAAACCACAGGAGGTTTATCATGGCTGCCAAGATTAATATCCGCACCCTGCTCGAGGCCGGCTGCCACTTCGGTCACCAGACCCGTCGCTGGAACCCCAAGATGAAGCCGTTCATCTTCGGTGAGCGCAACGGCATCTACATCCTCGACCTCAAGCAGACCATCCTCGACGCCGACCAGGCCTACACCTTCGTCAAGAATGTCGCCAAGGGCGGCAACGTGCTGTTCGTCGGCACCAAGAAGCAGGCTCAGGAGGCCGTCAAGAACGCCGCTGAGCGCGCCAACATGCCTTACATCAACCAGCGTTGGCTCGGTGGCATGCTGACCAACTTCGTCACCATCCGCTCCCGCATCAACCGCATGGAGGAGCTCGAGGCCATGGTCGAGGACGGCCGCATGGCAGTGCTTCCCAAGAAGGAGCAGGCTGTGCTCGGCAAGGAGCTCACCAAGCTCCAGACCAACCTCGGTGGCGCCCGCGACATGAAGGGTCTGCCCCAGGCTCTCTTCGTCATCGACACCAAGCGCGAGGAGAACGCCATCAAGGAGGCCCAGCGCCTGAACATCCCCGTCGTCGCCCTGATCGACACCAACTCCGATCCCGACGAGGTCGAGTACGGCATCCCCTGCAACGATGACGCTATCTCCGCTGTCACCCTTATGTGCGAGCTCATGGCTGACGCCTGCCTCGCTGGCTCCGGCAAGGAGCAGGTCTCCGAGGCCGAGATGGCCGCTGAGCCCAAGGCCGAGTAAATCAGTCTTAGTTAATTCTTTTTCATCTCTTTGAAAGGAACCACAATGGCCCAGATTACCGCCGCTATGGTCAAGCAGCTCCGCGAGATGACCGACTCCCCGATGATGGAGTGCAAGAAGGCTCTCGTCGAGGCTGACGGCGACATGGACGCCGCTGTCGACGTTCTGCGCAAGAACGGCCTCGCCAAGGCTGCCAAGAAGGCTGGCCGTGAGACCAACGAGGGCGCTGTCGCCGCGTTCGTCTCCGAGGACGGCAAGACCGGCGCTCTGCTCGAGCTCTCCTGCGAGACCGACTTCGTCGGCTCCAACGCCAAGTTCACCGGCTTTGCTTCCAAGGTCGCTGAGGTTGTCGCTACCACCGAGCCTGCTGACGTCGACGCTCTGCTCGAGAAGCCGATGGGCGAGGAGACCGTTTCCTCCGAGCTCACCGAGATGATTCACATCATGGGCGAGAACATGAAGATCTCCCGTTTCGCCGCCCGTAAGGCCGAGAACGGCGCTCTCGCTTCTTACATCCACATGGGTGGTAAGATCGGCGTTCTCGTCGAGTTTGCTTTCGAGAAGGCCGAGACCGCTCAGGCAGAGTCCTTCAAGACCTTTGCTCACGACGTTGCCCTTCAGGTTGCCGCCGTCGCCCCGATCTGCGCTACCCGCGATCAGGTTCCGGCTGAGACCGTCGAGCACGAGAAGCAGATCTACATGGCTCAGGCTGCCGAGTCCGGCAAGCCCGAGGCTATCCAGGAGAAGATGGCTGTTGGCCGTCTGGAGAAGTTCTACAAGCAGTCCGTGCTCACCGAGCAGGAGTTCATCAAGGACAGCTCCCTCACCATCAAGAAGTACGCTGAGCAGGTCTCCAAGGAGCTCGGCGACACCATTACCGTCGTTGCCTTTGACCGTCTGGTCCGTGGCGAGTAAATAAGCTCTTGTAGCTGGTAATGAGCAGGCTGTGGGTTTTACTCACAGCCTGCTTTTTCATGGCTCCCCGTTAAGCCTTTGATATTATGTTATGAGTCTAATTAAAGGAGGATCGCTTTGTCCGACATCCGATATAAACGCGTGCTTCTGAAGCTCTCCGGTGAAGCGCTGATGGGCGATGGCAACTACGGCATCGACCCCAAGGTTACCGATCATCTTGCCAAGCAGGTCAAGGAGCTGCTCGCCGTTGGTCATGAGGTCGGCGTCGTTGTCGGCGGCGGCAATATTTTCCGCGGCATGGCCGGCGCCGCCGGTGGTATGGACCGCGCCCAGGCCGATTACATGGGCATGCTCGCTACCGTTATGAACGCGCTTGCCCTGCAGGATGCCTTCGAGCACAACGATGTTCCCTGCCGCGTGATGAGCGCTATCCAGATGAACGAGATCTGTGAGCCCTATATTCGCCGTCGCGCCATCAACCACCTGTCCAAGGGCAACGTCGTTATCTTTGCCGCCGGATCGGGTAATCCGTACTTTACGACTGACACCGCCGCGGCCCTTCGCGCCTGTGAGATCGGTGCCGAGATTCTGATTAAAGCCACCAAGGTTGATGGCATCTACGACAAGGATCCCGTCAAGTGCGCTGACGCCGTCCGCTTTGACAAGATCACCTATCACGAGGTGCTCGTTCGCGGCCTGCAGGTTATGGATTCCACGGCTACGGCTCTTTGCCAGGACAACCGTATGCCCATTTTGGTCCTCAACATCGATGGCGAGGACACCGTCAAGCGCGCGCTCGCGGGTGAGCCCGTCGGCACGCTCGTCTATCAGGAGGATTAAGCATGGCAGAGAACATCACCGCCCACATGGACAAGTCACTCGAGTCCCTCAAGCATAACTTCTCCAAGGTCCGCACTGGCCGCGCCAACGCTAACATTCTGTCCGACATCACCGTCGACTACTACGGTGTTCCCACGCCCGTCACGCAGGTTGCCGCCGTTAAGACCCCCGAGGCCCACATGCTGCTTATCGAGCCGTGGGATAAGGCGCTCATCAATGCCATCGTCAAGGCTATCAGTGCCTCCGACCTGGGCATTACCCCCAACTCCGATGGTACCGTCGTGCGTCTGCCGTTCCCGGCTCCCACCGAGGAGCGTCGTCGCGAGCTCGTTAAGGAGTGCCGCGAGTACGCCGAGCAGGCCAAGGTCTCCATCCGCAACATCCGCCGCGACTTTAACAATAAGCTTGAGCGCGACGAGGAGCTCACCGAGGACGATGTTCGTCGCGAGCAGGCCAAGGTTCAGAAGCATACCGACGAGTATGTTGCCAAGGTCGAGGAGCTTCTGAAGGAAAAAGAAGCCGAGGTCATGGAGATCTAAGGTGCAATACGACGAGCATAAACTGGTCGAGTACTTTGCCGACGCCCCTGCGGGCGTCGGTTTTTCCGACCTTGACCTCAATAACATCCCGCACCATATTTCGTGCATCATGGACGGCAACGGCCGTTGGGCCACGGCGCGCGGTCTTGCCCGCACCGAAGGCCACAAGGCCGGCATCGTCTCGCTGCGTGAGATCATTACCGCCTGCGTGCGCCTGGGTGTCGACGTGCTTTCGGCCTATGCATTTTCGACCGAAAACTGGAATCGCCCGCAGCACGAAGTCAACGTTTTGATGCACCTGTTTGCCAAGACGTTTATCGATGAGCTACCGCTGCTTAAGCGCGAGAACGTTCGCGTTGTCTTTTTGGGCGATATTTCCGCGCTGCCCAAGAAGACCCGCGATGTCTTTGAGCGCGGCCTTGCCGAGTGCGCCGACCATACCGGTATGACGCTGGCGCTGGCCGTTAACTACGGTGCCCGTGCTGAGATCACCCGCGCTGTCCGCCAGATCGCACTTGATGCGGCTGCCGGCAAGATTGATCCCGCCGCGGTTGACGACAATATGGTGGCTTCGCACCTGTACACCGCCGGTCTTCCCGATCCGGAGCTCGTGATTCGCACTTCCGGTGAGTTGCGTCTTTCGAACTATCTGCTGTGGCAGGTTGCTTATTCCGAGTTCTATGTCACCGATACCTATTGGCCCGACTTTGATCGTTGGGGCCTTGTCGACGCCATTTTGGCCTTCCAGGGTCGCGACCGTAGGTTTGGTGGACTGAGCAAGACCGAGGAGGCTTAATCGTGTCCGAACGTCCCAAGCCATCCGCTCCCAAGGCACCTACTTCCGCGACGCCCGCGCGTAAGGCTGCCACTGCGGGAGCGCCTGCGGCGAAGAGCAGCTCCGGTTCGTGGCTGGCGGGCTTTATCACCCGTGCCGCCGCCGGTATCGTCTATGCCGTTGTCTTTATCCTGTGCTTGGTTTTGGGTATTGTGCCCACGGCCATCTTCGTGTCCGTCATGAGCGGTCTGTGCTGCTACGAGTTCTTCCGCATGACGAGGCTCGACGGCAAGGTTGCCAACGAGCGCCTTGGAATCGCTGCCGCCGTGCTCTTTCCGCTCTCGGCTCTGGGCGATTCGCTGCTGTTGAACGCTCTGCTGTTCGCTTTGATGCTTGCGGTTGGTATCTGGTATGTCTGGTCTCCGCGCACGCGCATCTCTGACGTTGCCGTGACGCTCATGGGCCCTATCTACACTGGCTTTATGCTGTCGGCTATCGTGCTGCTGCGCGATGCCGTGCCCGGTTTTGCCGGCGCCCTGCTTTCGGTTGGGGTTTGTGCGTCCCTTTGGGTCTCCGACTCGTTTGCCTATATCGTGGGCAGCCGTATCGGCAAGCATAAGATGGTTCCCAAGATCTCTCCCAAAAAGAGCTGGGAAGGCTTTGTCGGCGGCATTTTGGGGTCTGTCTTGATCTGGCTCATCCTGTGGGCAACGCACTTCTATAAGCTGAGCCTGCCCTATGCACTGCTGTGCGGCGTGGTCGTCTCCATTCTGGGCGTTATCGGCGACCTCATCGAGTCGCGTATCAAGCGCGGTGTGGGCGTCAAGGATTCCGGCAACCTTATCCCGGGCCACGGCGGTATGCTCGACCGCAGCGATTCGCTCATCTTTGGTTGCATTACCGCACAGCTGCTGCTGATGATCGGAGGCGTGCTGTAATGGCTTATCAGACCACCTACGGTCCCGACGGGCGTCTTCGTGTTGCTATTCTGGGCTGTACGGGTTCTATCGGCACTCAGGCGCTCGACGTGTGCCGTCAGCATGCCGATCGCCTGCAGGTGACGGCGCTGTCCGTTAACTCCAGCACCTCCGAGCTCGTTGCCGCTGCCCGTGAGTTCTCGGTTCCGGCGGTTGCCGTGGCGGACGCCTCCCATGGCGCCGACGCCGTGCTGCAGGAACTGCCCGAGGGCACGGAGCTCGGCGTTGGCGCGCAGGCTGTGTGCGAGCTCGCACGTCGCGATGATGTCGACTGCGTGCTCGTGGCCATCGTGGGCGCTGCCGGTCTCGAGGCGAGCCATGCTGCCCTGACCTCGAACAAGCGTCTTGCCCTGGCCAACAAGGAGTCGCTCGTTGTCGGTGGCGATCTGCTTATGCCGTTGGCGCAGCCGGGTCAGCTTATCCCGGTCGACTCCGAGCATTCTGCCATCTACCAGTGCTATATGGGCGAGAATCCGCGCGAGGCTCACTGCATTTGGCTTACCTGCTCGGGCGGCCCGTTCTTTGGCCGCACGCGTGACGAGCTCGATCGCGTGACGCGCGCCGATGCCCTGGCGCATCCTACGTGGGCTATGGGTGCCAAGATCACGATTGACTCTGCCACCCTCATGAACAAGGGTCTGGAGCGTATCGAGGCCATGCATCTGTTTGGCTGCGATCTCGATTTCATTAACGTGGTCGTCCAGCGCCAGTCTAAGATTCACTCCATGGTCGAGTTTGCCGACGGCTCTGTGATGGCGCATCTCGGTGCCTCTGACATGCGCATTCCCATCCAGTTTGCCTTCTCGTATCCCGAGCGTTGGGATACGCCGGCTCCGCGTATCGATTTCCGCGAGTTGGGGCAGCTCACCTTTGACGCGGCCGATATGGATACCTTCCGCTGCCTTGCGCTGGCCGAACGTGCCGGCAAGACGGGCGGCACCATGCCGTGCGTGCTCAATGCCGCCAACGAGGTCGCCGTCGATGCCTTCCTGCATGATGGCTGCAGCTTTACCGATATCGATTGCATTGTGGAATCCTGCATGGATGCTCACGATGCGCAGACGGTCGATTCGTTTGAACAGCTTCGCGACATCGATGGCTGGGCGCGTGCAAAGGCTACGCAGGTGCTCGCCGCAACCCGTTCTTAACCCATAAGGATTGCTTTTTCGTTTTATGGATACTGTTCTGAGCGTTCTCTCATCGGTCTTTTGGGGCCTGCTGATGCTTTCCGTCCTCGTGTTTTTGCACGAGGGCGGCCACTTTTTGGCGGCGCGTGCCTGTGGCGTCCGGGTGACTGAGTTCTTTTTGGGCCTGCCGTGTCGCTTTGATATTCACCACACGTCGCGTCGCATCGGCACCAAGTTTGGCGTGACGCCGCTGCTGCTGGGTGGGTATGCTGCCATCTGTGGCATGGATCCGACCGATGTCTCGTGCGCCGACCGCGTGCTCGCGGCCATCTATCGCCACGGCCGTGTGACGGTGGCCGATCTTGCCGTCGAGCTCGAGCTGTCCGAGGAGGATGTGCTCGAGGCCTGCGCTTTGCTGTTGGGCTGGGGCTCCATCGTTCCCTGGTATGAAGAAGGGGAAAAGCCTTCGCCCAGTTACTATCCCACCAAGTACCAGACCCTGCCGCGCGATGCTGCAGGATATACCACCTTTGACGGTCGCAAGTTCGATCGAGAGCATGCGACTGCCGAGGGCGATGTATGGGAACTGCCGTGCGGCGAGGCCGAATTCCTTGCACGCGAGCGCTCGCACACCTATTTGGGCCAGGGCTTTGTCAAGCGTGCCTTTATGCTGCTTGCGGGCATTATCGTCAATATCCTGACGGGCTTTTTGCTCCTTATGAGCATCTATTCCATCGCAGGTGTCACGGTGCCGTTGGATACCAATGTGATCGGCCAGGTTGGCGAAGGCTCGATTGCCGCCGCGGCAGGAATCGAGGGCGGTGACGCGATCCTTTCGGTCGACGGAGTATCGTGCTCTACCTGGATGGACGTTTACGATGCCATCGGCAAGGCTGCCGGTAAGGACGATATCGCCATCGAGTACGAGCGTGACGGCAAGCAGCATTCGACCACGGTTGCACTCAAAGAGGACGAGCGCCTAGGTGTGTATGCCTCTACGCAGGTGGTCCGTTTGGATCCCATCACGTCAGCTCGCCTGTCGTTCTCCTATGTCGTGCAGACGGCGGAGGGCGTGATGCGCCTGCTCCAGCCGCAGCATACGATGGAGATTCTCGATCAGTCCTCCTCTATCGTGGGTATTAGCGTTATGTCCTCACAGGCTGCTGCTGCCGGTCCTGCCACGTTCCTCTCGTTTGCCGCCCTCATTTCGTTCTCGCTTGGCTTTATGAACCTGCTGCCCATCCCGCCACTCGATGGCGGCAAGCTGGTCATCGAGATCATTCAAAAGATTGCGGGCCGCGAGCTTCCGCTCAAGGTCCAGACGATTGTGAGCTATGTGGGCATCGCGCTCTTTGCGCTGCTGTTTGTCTATATGCTTCGTTCCGACGTCCTTCGATTTATTCTGTAGGGGAGTGTTTGGATTGTCTTTTTCCCATCCTTTGCCTCGCGAGCTGACGCGCCCCGTGCATGTGGGCGGCGTGCGGATCGGTGGCGGCGCGCCGGTGGTGGTCCAATCCATGACCTGCACCGATACCGCCGATGCCCAGGCAACGCTTGCGCAAGTGCGTGCGTTGGCGCAGGCTGGCTGCGATATCGTGCGCGTGAGCGTGCCTACCGAGGCCGCGCTTGAGGGTTTCCGCACCGTCTGTGCCGAGTCTCCGGTGCCGATTGTCGCCGATATCCACTTTAACCATAAGCTCGCCATTGGTGCCGTTGAGGCCGGTGCTGCCAAGCTGCGCATCAACCCCGGCAATATCGGCGATTGGGCCAAGGTTGACGCGGTGATCGATGCTGCGGGTGCCGCGGGCTGTGCGATTCGCATCGGTGTCAATGCCGGTTCGCTTGAGCAGGATATCGCCGAGCGCGACGACCTCACGCAGCCCGAAAAGCTCGTGATGTCGAGCGAGCGTTTTGTCAAGCATTTTGAAGACCGCGGATTTACGAACATTGTGCTTTCGGCCAAGGCCCATAGCGTGCAAACGACGCTCGATACCTATCGAGCCCTGTCGCGCGAGATTCCCCACGTTCCGCTTCACCTGGGCGTAACCGAGGCGGGTACCAAGCTGCAGGGCACCATCAAGAGCTCCGTGGGCCTTGGTATTCTGCTGTCTGAAGGCATCGGTGACACCATGCGCGTCTCGCTCACGGCCGATCCGGTTGAGGAGCCGCCGGTTGCCTGGGGCATTTTGCAGTCGCTGGGCTTGCGTCGCCGTGGTCCCGAGATTGTCTCGTGCCCCACGTGCGCCCGCTGCCACGTTAACCTGATCGCAATCGCCGAGGAAGTAACCGAGCGGCTTAAGAACTATTCCGCGCCGCTTTCGATTGCCGTTATGGGATGTGTCGTTAATGGTCCCGGTGAGGCTTCTGATGCCGACCTGGGCGTTGCTTGCGGACGTGGTCAGGCCTTGCTCTTTTCGCATGGCCAGATCATTGGTAAAGTAGCTGAGGACCAAATTGTCGACGCGCTTATGGCCGAGGTCGACAAGCTTATTGAGGAGAAATAAATGACCCGAGCAATGTATATGTCTAAGCTCTATGCGCCGACGCTCAAAGAGGATCCGGCCGACGCCGAGCTCGCAAGCCATCGTCTGCTGCTTCGTGCCGGTATGATCCGCAAGGAGGCCGCGGGCCTGTATTCCTATCTGCCGCTTGCGTGGCGCTCGATTCGTAAGATCGAGAACATCGTGCGCGACGAGATGGACGCCGCCGGCGCCCAGGAGCTCATGATGCCCATTATGGTCGATGCCGAGCTGTGGCGTGAGTCCGGCCGCATCGATGCCTATGGCAAGGAGCTCGTGCGCTTTGACGACCGTCATGGTCGCGAGTTTGTGCTGGGCCCCACGCACGAGGAGACCGTCACGGCCCTGGTGCGTAACGAGCTGCGCTCCTACAAGCAGCTGCCCGTCAATCTGTACCACATCCAGGATAAGTTCCGCGATGAATTCCGTCCCCGCTTTGGCCTGATGCGCGGCCGCGAGTTCATCATGAAGGACGCCTACAGCTTCTCTGCCACGCAGGAGAGCCTGCAGGAGGAGTACGACAAGATGAAGCAGGCCTACGCCAACATCTGCGAGCGCTGCTACATCAAGGCTCTGCCCGTTGTCGCCGACTCCGGCGAGATCGGCGGCGACACCTCCGTCGAGTACATGGCTCTGGCCGACGCCGGCGAGGCCTCGCTCGTCTACTGCGACGATTGCGGCTTTGCTGCCGATGACGAGGCTGCAAGCACCAAGGTCGTTGTGACCGAGGGCCCCGGCGATGGCACGCTCACCAAGGTTGAGACTCCGGGTATGGGCACCATCGAGGCCGTCGCCAAGTTCTTCGGCTTCCCCGAGAACGGTACGCGCAAGTCGCTGGCGTTGATCGACTCCGAGGGTAAGCCGGTTGTGGCCATTGTCCCGGGCGACCACGAGCTCAATGACTGCAAGGCCGAGCACGTCTTTGGCAAGGGCTATCGCATGATGACCGACGAGGAGCTCCAGACCTACGGTCTGCACAAGGGCTTTATCGGACCGGTCAACCTGCCCGAGGGTATCCGTCTGGTGTGCGATGAGAGTCTGCGTGAGTCCAAGCAGTGGCACTGTGGTGCCAACGAGGTCGATTATCACTTTACCGGTGCCTGCCCCGAGCGCGACTTTACCGTCGACGAGTGGGCCGACCTGGTCACCGTCGTCGCCGGCGATCCCTGCCCTCACTGCGGCAAGCCGCTCTCTGCTGCTCGCGGCATCGAGGTTTCCCAGGTCTTCCAGCTGGGCACCAAGTACTCCGAGGCCATGGGGGCCACCTTTATGGACGAGGACGGCAAGGAGAAGCCGCTTATCATGGGTTGCTACGGCGTGGGCGTGTCTCGCTCGCTCGCTGCCGTCGTGGAGCAGCACAACGACGAGCACGGCATTGTCTGGCCGGTCTCCGTTGCCCCGTACGAGGTTGCGGTGATTCCGCTCGACCCCAAGAAGGAGGAGTGCGCTTCCGTCTGCGAGCAGATCGTTGATGGCCTGTGCGCCGAGGGTATCGAGGTTGTCGTCGACGATCGCGATGAGCGTCCCGGCTTTAAGTTTGCCGACAACGACCTTATGGGCTTCCCGTATCAGGTGGTACTCGGTAAGCGTGGCCTTAAGAACGGCACCGTCGAGCTCAAGGACCGTGCCACGGGCGAGCGCGAGGATGTGGCGATCGACGAGGTTGTTGCCAAGGTCGCCGAGCTTGTGAAGGCGGCCCGTCGTTAATCTACGATTTCGCATGTAGTTCGATATACGGGACGGTCCCGCATTTCTCCAGATCGGGGAGATGCGGGGCCGACCTTTTATCTTGTCGGCGTGCTCAATCGCTAAAAGGAAACCCCGCAACCCATTCGAGCTGCGGGGTTTCCTTTGTGCCTCCGATGCGAAATGAATCGCTCAGATATTACTGATAATCGACGACGTCGATCCAGTTCTTAAGGAACTCATCGTTCACGTTGCGCTTACGAGCGAGCTCGGAAGCGGCGACGATGCTCGTCCACTGACGCACGACCTGCATGGGCATGTCGGCGCGGTCGCAGTAGAGCTCCAGGTAGGCCTCGGCCTGATCCTTGCTGTTGAGGGCAAAGAGCAGGTAGGTGGTGGCAACGTCGGCAGCAGGGGAGCCCTGGGTGGCATGTGCCCAGTCGCAGACGTACAGCTGGCCGTCGTCGCCGACGATGACGTTGGAGGGGTTGAAGTCGCCGTGGCAGACCTTGAACTCCTTGGTCATGCCGTCCAGACGCTCCTGAAGGTTGTAGCGCGTGGTGGCATTGAGCTGATCGAGGCTGTCGATCATGCGGGCGAACTTGTCGCGCTGACGGTTGAGCAGCGGGGAGGTGTAGCCGTGGATCTCGATCTGGAGGTCGACGAACATCTCGAGGTACTCACCGAAGCGCTGGGGCTCGGCAGTCATCTTGTCGGCAAGGGTGGTGCCCGGAACCTTCTCGGTCACGAGCGCCCAGCCGTTGGCGTTCTCGAGCTGAGAAACCTCGAGAGCCTTGGGGCTGCGGATGCCGCACTCATTGATGCGGGCAAGATTCAAAGCCTCGTTGAACACGTCGGAGACGGGCTTGGTCTCGTTAAAGACCTTGACGATCTTGTCGCCCAGGTCGTAAACGACCTTGTTGCCACGGCGGACGAGCTCGGTCTTGGAATCGGGTAGCAGCATGGTTGCATCCTTTCAACGATGCGATAGAAGCGACGGCGGGGGCGTGTGAAACACCCGTGCACCCCCGCCGTTAAAAACCGTGCTAAAACTAGCAGACGGCGTAGTCCTGGGGCTCGCGGCCGTAGTAGGCGTCCAGGTAGAGCTCCTTGATCTCGCTCATGAGCGGGTAGCGCGGGTTAGCGCCGGTGCACTGGTCGTTGAATGCCTGCTCGGTCATCTCGTCGAGGGTGTCGAGGAAGTACTGCTCGTCAACACCGTAGTCGGCGATGGTCTTCTTGACGCCGATGAAGTCCTTGAGCTCCTCGAGCTTCGTAATGAAGTTCTCGAAGACCTCCTTGTCGTCCTTGCCCTCGATGCCGCAGTACTTGGCCATCTCGGCGTAGTTGTGCAGCGCGTTGGGGTAAGGATACTGGGAGAAGGTACCCATCTTGACGGGAGCCTCGGCGGCGTTGTAGCGCATGACGCGGGTCAGGATGACGGCGTTGGCGAGGCCGTGGGGCAGGTGATGGAAGGCGCCGAGCTTGTGGGCCATGGAGTGGTTGAGGCCCAGGAAGGCGTTGGCGAAGGCCATACCGGCCATGCAGGAGGCGTTGTGCATCTCCTCGCGGGCGTGCGGGTCCTTGGCGCCGTTCGTGAAGCTGGAGGGCAGGTTCTCAAAGACGAGCTTAGCGGCGCGCTCGGAGAGGCCCTTGGTGTAGTCGGAAGCCATGATGGAGACGTAGGACTCGATGGCGTGGGTCATGACGTCGATGCCGGAGGCAGCGGTCAGGCCGCGCGGGGCGGTCATGCAGTTGTCGGCGTCGACGATAGCCATGTTGGGGAGCAGCGCGTAGTCGGCGAGCGGCCACTTGATGCCGGTCTCCTTGTCGGTGATGATGGCGAACGGCGTGCACTCGGAGCCGGTACCCGAGGAGGTCGGGACGGCAACGAAGTAGGCCTTTTTGCCCATCTCGGGGAAGGTGAAGATACGCTTGCGGATGTCCATGAAGTCCATGGCCATGTCCTCAAACTTGCACTCGGGGTGCTCGTACATCATCCACATGATCTTGCCGGCGTCCATAGCGGAGCCACCGCCGACGGCGATGATGACGTCAGGCTCAAAGAGAGCCATCTGCTTGGCGCCACGACGTGCGCACTGCAGCGACGGATCGGGCTCGACGTCGTAGAAGCAGTCGTGGGCGATGCCCATCTCGTCGAGCTTGGCCTCGATGGCGCGGGTGTTGCCATTCTTGAAGAGGAACTGGTCGGTGACGATGAAGGCGCGCTTCTTGCCCATGACGTTGCCCAGCTCGTCGAGGGCGACGGGCGTGGAACCCTTCTTGAAGTAGACCTTCTCGGGAGCGCGGAACCACAGCATGTTCTCACGGCGCTCGGCCACAGTCTTAACGTTGATCAAGTGCTTCACCCCAACGTTCTCGGAGACGGAGTTGCCGCCCCAGGAGCCGCAGCCCAGGGTCAGAGACGGCTTCATGCCAAAGTTGTACAGGTCACCGATGCCGCCGTGCGAGGACGGGGTGTTGATGACGATACGGCAGGCCTTCATGACGTGCTCGAACAGGCTGATCTTCTCGGCCTGGGCGGGGTGCACGTACAGAGAGGCGGTGTGGCCCGGGCCACCGGCGAGCACCAGGTGCTCGGCCTTGTCGACGGCCTCCTGGAAGTCCTTGGCGTGGTACATGGCCAGGACCGGGGAGAGCTTCTCGTGGGAGAACTCCTCCTTGGCGGGGTCGGTGGAGGTGACCTCGGCGATCAGAATCTTGGTCTTGGCGGGAACCTCGATGCCGGCGAGCTCGGCGATCTTGGCGGCAGCCATGCCGGGGATGCGGTGGTCGAGAGCGCCGTTCTTGAACATGGCGGCACGCAGGGCCTCCATCTCGGCACCCTGCTTTACGAAGTAGCAGCCGCGCTTCTGGAACTCGGCCTTAACCTGGTCATAGATGGTGTCGATGACGGTCACGGACTGCTCGGAAGCGCAGATCATGCCGTTGTCGAAGGTCTTGGAGTGGATGATGGAGTTGACGGCGAGCAGCACGTCGGCGGTGTCGTCGATGACGACCGGGGTGTTACCGGCGCCAACGCCCAGGGCGGGCTTGCCCGAGGAGTAAGCGGCCTTGACCATACCCGGGCCACCGGTGGCGAGGATGATGTCGACGTCGCGCATGACCATGTTGGTCAGCTCGATGGAGGGGACATCGACCCAGCCGATGATGCCCTCGGGGGCGCCGGCCTTGACGGCGGCGTCAAGCACGAGCTTGGCGGCGGCGATGGTGCACTTGGCGGCAGCCGGGTGCGGGGAGATGATGATGGCGTTGCGGGTCTTCAGGCAGATCAGCGTCTTGAAGATCGCGGTGGAGGTGGGGTTGGTCGTCGGGATGACGGCACCCACGATACCGATGGGCTCGGCGATCTTGGTGATGCCGTAAGCCTCGTCGCGCTCCAGAACGCCACAGGTCTTGGTGTTCTTGTAAGCGTTGTAGATGTACTCTGCGGCGTAGTGGTTCTTGATGACCTTGTCCTCAAGAACGCCGCGGCCGGTCTCCTCGATGGCCATCTTCGCCAACGGGATACGAGCCTTGTTGGCGGCCATGGCGGCCTCATAGAAGATCTTGTCGACCTGCTCCTGCGTGTACGTAGCAAAAAGCGCCTGGGCCTCTCGCATCTGAGCGAGCTTAGCCTCAAGCGCCTCTACGTTGTCCACAATTGCGGGAGTAGTGTTTTCCGGTGACTTTTTCACCATTTGTGTCTCCTTGCGATCGGAGATTTACCCTACGCCTTGCATGATAGCAAGAAATTATTCGGCGAACGGTAAGATTCCCGTAAAAGGCACACTAAAACGCTTCAACTAAATGAACCGTTTCAACTAATGCTGCACTGCTCCGCTCATTGGGGACAGACTTACATGAGTGCTTTCACTCATTTGGGACAGACATCGTTTAGTCATTTTGCCGTTCTGGACCTGTTTTTGCCGCTCATTGGATATAAATAGGTCACAGGCTCAGCATTTCGCGTTGCTTCTCTCCTTTTAGGCGTTGCCTGTACAGTTTTGGAAGGAGAGATTATGCCCCGATGCGCCCGCGCCGTTTCGATCACCGGCTATTACCATGTCTTTGACCGCGGTAACTCCAAACAGATTATTTTTGAAGATGACTCCGACCGCTATCGCTTCTTATCGGATATCTCGGACAGGTTCGTCCGCCATGAAGTGGCGGTGTTGGCTTGGTGCCTTATGGACAACCACTTTCATTTGATGGTTGATGACCCATATGACAACCTTTCAAAGGCGATGCAGTGCGCATTGACGGCATATGCTAAGTATTTCAATGGGAAAACGGGGAGAACGGGGCATCTGTTTGACAATCGCTATTCGCGGGTCGCGGTTGAGTCGGACACGCAGGCAGTGCAGCTGCTCGATTATATCCATCTCAATCCGGTGAAAGGTGCAATCAACTCACTCGAGGCGTACCGTTGGTCAAGCTACAAGGCATACCAGCTGGGCTACGATCCCTTTGACATCTGTGATGCGGCCCCATGCTCGATATTGTCGGAGGCTCCCGTTGCTATTGCGAGCATCTCGAGGAAGTTGCCGGGCACATCTGGTCAGTGGAGGTTCTTCCACGCCGACGGATCCCCGATGAGGACGCCCTTGCCGTCGCGCACGAAGTCCTGCCGAGCATAGATCCTGCGCTGCTCAAGGCCCTGCCGCGACCCGAGCGTGATGCCTGTCTGCTGAGGCTCAGGCGGGCGCATCTCACGGTCAAGCAAATTGCCCGTATCACCGGTATCGGCGCTACAAGCGTGACCAAGGCCACTGCAGGCTGGAAGGAGGCTGCGTGAGGCAGGGGCCGAATCGCTGCCGGCACGCGTCATGTCTGTCCCTAATGCGTGAAAGCACTCATGTATGTCTGTCCCGAATGCGTGCAAACACTCATGTAAGTCTGTCCCCAATGAGTGCAAAAAGGCGCCCTCCGTAGGGGAGGGCGCCTTTGGTAAGTTCTATGTGAACGCGAGGTCTTTGACCCGGAGAGTCCGAGGTACTTGTTGGTAAGACCTTATTTAGAAGCGCGCAACCTTGCCGGACTTGAGGCAGGTGGAGCAAACGTTCATCTTGCGACGGTGACCATCGACGACGACGTAGACGCGCTGGATGTTGGGGCGGAACTTACGGTTGGTGACGCGGTGAGAGTGGCTGATGGAGCGACCGGCAACGGGGTGCTTACCGCAAACTTCGCAAACTTTGGACATAACTGACCCTCCTTGGGCGACAAACGAACATGTCGCGTTAACAAACAAGCCTGAACTATAGCACAGAAGCATGTCTCTGTGCGCAATCTACACAGAGATATTTCTCTTTTGGCGATAGTGCCCACGCCACGGCCCTGGACGTAGATCCGATTTGCGTGCAGCAGAGGGGATTATGCCAGCTCGCAACAAGGTTTTCAAGCGCGTCCCACAAATATATATAGGTTTATGGAGCGATTGGCTCCGTTTACGGATTGACTTGTATTTATGCTCGCAATTGAGCCCGAGGTTGGCTACACTATGCCTTGACCATTAAAGGGGTACGAGATACCCACATGGAATTACATAGCTGCCAATGAGTAGTACTTCCTGTGGGTGTCTGGTTCCGCTTTGAGCGGTCGGGCATCTATTTTTTTGACTGTGTCAGCAGTCAAGACATGTGAGGAAGGAGATCGATGGGCACGACTTCCCCCAAGGCGGTCATCATGGACGAGACCGCCGTCAACCGAGCGATGACCCGCATCGCGCACGAGATCCTCGAGCGCAACGAGGGCTGTGAAGACCTCGCTCTGGTCGGCATCGTCACGCGCGGCGACCTTCTGGCAAAGAAGCTCGCCGAGGCGATCAAGGAGATCGAGGGTGTCGACGTTCCGCTCGGCAGCCTTGACATCAGCTTCTATCGCGATGACTATGCGACCAATTTCGCTCCCGCGATCCACGCTACCAACATTCCCTTCAGCGTCGACGGCAAGCGCGTCGTGCTGGTGGACGACATCCTGTACACGGGTCGTACCATCCGCGCCGCTCTGGACGCCGTTATGGACCTGGGCCGTCCTAGCCGAGTCGAGCTGGCAGTTCTCGTTGACCGCGGTCACCGCGAGCTCCCTATCTCGCCGGACTTTGTCGGCAAGAACGTTCCCTCGTCGCACGAGGAGAACGTGCACCTATATATGAAGGAAGTCGACGGCCGTACCGCTGTCGAGATCAACGACGTCGCGCCGGGTTCCCACGTGGGCTCCGCGCCGCTGGGAGGTGAGTAGTACCGTGGCGTTCAACCATAAGCACCTGATTGACATTACCGAGTACTCCGAAGAGGACATCAAGCTCATCCTCGAGACCGCCAAGGCGTTCTCCGAGGTCAACGAGCGTGCCATCAAGAAGGTCCCCACGCTCAAGGGCAAGACCATCGTCAACATGTTCAACGAGCCCTCGACGCGTACCCGCAGCTCCTTCGAGCTCGCCGAGAAGCGCCTTTCGGCCGACAGCCTCAATTTCGGCGGCTCCTCGACCTCCACGGTTAAGGGCGAGAGCCTCGTCGATACCGTCGAGACCCTCAACGCATACAAGATCGACTGCATCGTCGTGCGCGACAAGCATGCCGGTGCTCCCTACATCGTCACGCAGAATTCGCCCGCGAGTGTTATCTGCGCCGGTGACGGTAAGCACAACCACCCCACGCAGGCTCTGCTCGACCTGTATACCATCTGGGAGCACAAGGGTGACTTCCACGGTCTGAAGGTCGCCGTCGTCGGCGACATCTCCCACTCCCGCGTTTGCGGCTCGCTGATCCCCGCCCTTAAGATCATGGGCTGCGAGACCTATGCCGTCGCCCCCGGCACGCTGCTGCCGCCGGCGCCCGAGGTTCTGGGCTGCGACCACGTGACGAGCGACCTCGATTCCGTCCTGCCCGAGCTGGACGTCGTCTACATGCTGCGCGTACAGCAGGAGCGCCTCGAGGGTGCCCCGTTCCCCACGATTCGCGAGTACCACAAGCTCTTCGGTCTGACCAAGGACCGCGAGAAGCTCATGAAGCCCGACGCGATCATTTGCCACCCGGGCCCCATCAACCGCGGCGTCGAGTTCGACTCCTATATGGCCGACCACCCGCAACGCTCCGTCATCTTGGAGCAGGTCTACGCCGGTATCTGCGTGCGTATGGCTATCCTGTATCTGCTGCTTGGAGGTGCCGATAATGGCCTTGCTTCTTAAGAATGCCCACGTCGTCGACCCGTCCGTCGAGCTTGACGGTGTCGTTGACGTCCTGATTGACGGCGACAAGATCGCCGAGGTCGGCGAGAACCTCGCCGCCGAGGGAGCCGAGGTCCGCGACCTTTCCGGTAAGTACCTCGTCCCTGGCCTGGTGGACATGCACGTCCACCTGCGCGAGCCCGGCTACGAGGTCAAAGAGGACATCGAGAGCGGCACCCGCGCAGCTGCCAAGGGCGGCTTCACCGGCGTGTGCGCCATGCCCAACACCGATCCTGTTACCGATAACGGTACCGTCGTTGAGTTCGTCAAGTCCCGCGCTGCCGAGGTCGGCCACTGCCGTGTCTATCCTTCTGGCGCCATGACCCGCGGTCTCAAGGGCGAGGCCATGTCCGAGATGGGCGATATGGTCGCCCACGGCGCCGTCGCCTTCACCGACGACGGTCGCGGCGTGCAGGGTGCAGGCATGCTCCGTCGCTGCATGGACTACGGCAAGATGTTCGGCAAGGTCTTTATGAGCCATTGCCAGGACGAGGACCTGGTCGGTCACGGCCAGATCAACGAGGGCAAGGTCTCTACCCGTCTGGCCCTCGAGGGCTGGCCGGCGGCAGGCGAGGAGCTGCAGATCGCTCGCGATATCGAGATCGCCAAGCTGACCGGTGCCAAGCTGCACATCCAGCACATCTCCACCGCGCATGGCCTGGAGCTCGTGCGTGCCGGTAAGGCAGCTGGCGTGCAGGTCACCTGCGAGGCCACCCCGCACCACATGTTCCTGACCGAGAACGACCTGGACGAGACCTACAACACCTCGCTCAAGGTCAACCCGCCGCTGCGTACCGTTGAGGATGCCGAGGCAATCCGTCAGGGCGTCATCGACGGCACCGTAGACGTCATCGTCACCGACCACGCTCCCCACACCCCGTGGGAGAAGGCCCGCGAGTTCGAGCTTGCGCCCTTCGGCATGATCGGCCTCGAGACCTCGCTGGCGCTCGTGCTTACCGAGCTGGTCAACACCGGCAAGATGGGCATGGGCCGCATGGTCGAGCTCATGGCCATCAAGCCGCGCGAGATCCTGGGTCTGGACCAGGTTCAGGTCAAGGCGGGCTCCGTTGCCGACCTGACCGTGTTCGATCCCACCGCCACCTGGACGGTCGGCGAGGACGGCTACGAGTCGCGCGCCGAGAACTCCGGTTTTGCCGGCCGCACACTCACCGGTCGTGCCACCGATGTGTTTGTCGGCGGTAAGCAGACGCTTGCCGACGGCTGCATCTGCTAGCATAACCTTATCGCTTTTGTGCGCGGCGCCCTTGCGGTGCCGCGCTTTCTGTTCGCCTGAACCATGCAACCGCATGGGGGATTGGAGCGTCTATGCCCACACCTTCCACTGCACGCATGCACGACTTCGAGGTCGTCTCGAACCAGGAGATCGCCGACGGCATCTTCTCGCTCGTTATCTCGGCCCCCAAGCTTGCAAGTGCGCTCAAGCCCGGTCAGTTCGTGAATATCGCCGTGCCGGGCGATGCTTCCTCGCTGCTTCGCGTGCCCCTGAGCTTCTATCGCGCCGACGCCGAGGCCGGCACCGTCGAGCTGTGGTACGCCGTCGTGGGCGATGATACCCGCCGTCTGTCACAGATGGCCCCTGGCTCCACCTCTAACTTGCTGGGCCCTGGCGGCCGCGGCTGGCTTGTGCCCGAGGGCACCAGGAAGGCGCTGCTCGTCGCCGGCGGCATTGGCGTTCCGCCCGTGCTCTGCCTGGCCGGCATGCTTGCCGAGCAGGGCGTGGACGTTGACGTATGCCTGGGCTTTGGTACCGCGTCCAAGGCCGTGGGCGTCGACGAGTTCCGCGCGCTGGGAGCCACGGTCAACGTGTGCACCGACGACGGCTCGTTGGGCACGCACGGCTTCTGCACCGATCCTGCCGCCGAGCTGCTTGGCGAGGGCGGTTACGACTACGTCGCCAGCTGTGGTCCCGCCGTCATGATGAAGAAGGTCGCCGAGGCTGCCGCCGAGGCCGGCGCGTACTGCGAGGTGTCGCTCGAGCGCATGATGAGCTGCGGCTTTGGTGCCTGCAACACCTGCAATGTCGAGACGGTCGACGGTATGAAGGGCGCCTGCATGTGCGGCCCCGTGTTTGATGCTTCCAAGGTGGTGGTCTTCTAGTGGGTACCGTGAACATGGCCGTCGATTTCGGCGGCGTCAAGATGCAGAACCCCATCAACACCGCAGCCGGTACCTTTGGCTACGGTTGGCAGTTCCAGAACTTCTTCGATGTCTCCCAGCTGGGTGCCATCACCACCAAGGGCTGCGCTGCCGAGCCCTGGCCCGGCAATCCCGCACCCCGCATGGCCGAGATTCCCGGCGGCATGATCAATTCCGTGGGCCTGCAGAACCCCGGTGTGGCCGCTTTCGCCCGCGAGTCCGGTCCATGGCTCGAGCAGCTCTCCAAGGACGGTTGCCAGGTCATCTGCCAGGTTGCCGGTCATTCCGTGGACGAGTTTGTCCGTGCGCTCGAGATGTATGTCGAGCTGTGCCCCTGGGCTGCCGGCTATGAGATCAACGTGAGCTGCCCCAATATTGCCGCCGGCGGTGCCGCCATGGGCTCCACGCCCGAGGGCGCCTCTGGCGTCATGGCCGCCTGCCGCAAGGTGACCGACAAGCCGCTGTTTGTGAAGATGGCCCCGGTCAACGTCGCCGAGATCGCCCGCGCCCTCGAGGCCGAGGGTGCAGACGGCCTTTCGGTCATCAACTCCATCCAGGGTATGGCCATCGACGTTCACACCCGCAAGTCGCGTGTGGCCAAGCCCAAGGGCGGCCTTTCGGGTCCGCTGTGCCACCACATCGCCGTGCGTATGGTCTGGGAAGTCGCTCAGGCTGTCGATATCCCCATCAATGGCGTCGGCGGAGTCATGACCGGTGAGGACGCGGCTGAGTTTATCCTGGCTGGCGCCACCTGCGTATCGGTCGGTATGGCCAACTTCGTCGATCCGTGCGCTTCGCTCAAGATTGCGCGCGAGCTCGAGGCCTGGGCCGAGTCCCAGGGCGTGAAGGACATCAACGAGCTGGTAGGTGCTTTCGAATGCTAGAGACCGATGCCCGCGACCGCGTTATCGTCGCCCTCGACTGCGACCGTGAGCGTGCGCTCGAGCTCGCCCATGAGCTTTCGGGCCATGCCGCTTGGCTTAAAGTAGGCATGACACTCTATTACGCCGAGGGTCCCGAGATCGTCAAGACGTTCAAGGACCTGGGCTTTAAGGTCTTCCTTGACCTTAAGTTCCATGACATTCCGCATCAGGTGCGCGGTGCCGCTCGCTCGGCCTCGCTTGCTGGTGCCGACCTGCTTTCGGTTCACGGCTTGGGTTCGGGTGCTATGCTCGCCGCCTGCCGTGAGGGTGCCGAGGAGGCACGCGAGGATCGAGCCAAGCTCGTCGCCATCACCGTGCTTACGAGCATGAATCAGGATGCTCTGAGCGAGATCGGCGTCGAGTCGCCCGTTGCCGAGGAGGCCGCCCGTCTGGCAAAACTCGCCCAGGCCAACGGTATCGACGGCATCGTGTGCTCGCCGATGGAGGCTCATGATATGCGTGAGCTGCTGGGCCCCGATGCGCTGATTGTGACCCCGGGCGTGCGTCCGGTTGGCGCCGCGCTGGGCGATCAGTCCCGCGTGGCCACGCCTTCCCAGGCTATCGAGCGCGGCGCGAGCCATATCGTGGTGGGCCGCCCCATTACCGGCGCCGACGATCCGGTTGCCGCATTTGACGCCATCGTTGCCGAGCTGGTCGAAAACGTCGCCTAAAAGATTCCCTCAAGTCACCACTTTTGGGTCTCTTTAGCACAAATTAGCCCCTGTGCCTGCGAAAACTTTCCCATCCTTTGTGTGGAATCGCAGGTCGGGGGCTCATCTTTTAGCGCGATATATTGCACTTTTTACGGGTATCGTCTAACCTATGGAGCCGCGATTGAGCATTTTGTACGTTTTACGTGCTAAAATGTCAAATATTGAATCAGATATAACCCAACTATTTGGAGGTACGAATGGCACTCCCTCAGCTTACCGATGAGCAGCGTAAGCAGGCTCTTGAGAAGGCTGCCGCCGCACGTCACGCTCGCGCAGAGCTCCGTGAGCAGATCAAGAAGGGCGAGAAGTCCCTCGAGTCCGTGCTCAACTCCGATGACCCCATTGCTTCTCGCATGAAGGTTTCCACCCTCATCGAGTCTCTCCCCGGTTACGGCAAGGCTAAGGCCGCCAAGATCATGGAGGAGCTCGGCATCTCCGCTACCCGTCGCGTCCAGGGCCTTGGCGTCCGTCAGCGCGAGCAGCTTCTCGAGCAGCTGACCAAATAAGTGAGCGCTCAGGATTCAAAGCTCTTTGTGATTTCTGGACCGTCAGGCGCGGGCAAGGGCACGCTCGTCACTCGTGTGCGCGAGCGTCGCTCTAACCTGGGCCTGACGGTTTCGGCTACCACGCGAGCCCCACGCAAAGGTGAGGTCGACGGCGTCAATTACTTTTTCCTGACGCGCGAGGAGTTCGACCGCCGCGTGGCAAACGGTGAGTTTGTTGAGTGGGCCGAGGTCCACGGTAACTGCTACGGCACGTTGGTGAGCGAGGTTCAGTCCAAGCTCGCCTCTGGTTCGTCTCTCATCTTGGAGATCGATGTCCAGGGTGCTCTGCAGGTCAAGGAGCGTTTCCCCGAGGCCGTGCTGATCTTTATCAAGCCACCCTCGCTCGAGGTGCTCCGCGAGCGTCTGGTCGGTCGCGGCACCGAGACGCCCGAGACGATTGAGCTGCGTATGGCAAACGCCGCCCATGAGCTTGTCCTTGCCGACCGCTACGACGACGTCGTGGTGAATGACGATCTCGACCGCGCGACCGACGAGCTCGTTCGCGTTCTCGATATGCATGAAAGGATCTGAGGTCCGTGTCCGTTGTAAAGCCTTGCATTGACGATCTTCTGGAGAAGACCGATCACAACCGCTTCCTGCTCGCTTCGCTTGCCTCCAAGCGTGCCTGCGATATCAATAGCATGCTGCGTGGCCAGCATAACCGCGTGCTTGCCGTTCAGGATGTCGACGACATCACCATCGCACTCTCTGGCGCCGATACCATCTCGATGGCTATGGACGAGATCGTCGACGGCGATATCTCCTACGACGAGGCCCGTTACGAGAAGGCGCTCGGCCATAAGGTTGCTGAAGCCTAAATGGCAGCTCGCGTCTGCCTGGTCCACTATCACGAGGTTGGACTGAAGGGCAAGAACCGCGCACATTTTGAGCATATCCTCATGGATAACATTAAGGCGGCTTTGGCCGCCTTTTCCGTGAACGCCGTGTCTCGAATTTCCGGTTATATCCTCGTGACCTTTAACGAGCATCAGGCCGATGAGGCGGCGCGTGTCATCCGCACCGTTCCCGGCGTTGCCCGTGTGTCCCTGGCGTACCACACCAATCGCGACCCGCAGGAGTACTGCGCCGCCGCCGTCAAGGCGCTGCGCGAGTTTGGCCCCTTCGATTCGTTTAAGGTGCACGCCAAACGCTCCAATACCGACTATGAGCTCACCTCGATTGATATCAATCGTCAGGTGGGCGAGGTGCTGTGCGAGGCATTTCCCGATAAAAAGGTCCAAATGCACGACCCCGATGCGATGGTGCACGTGCTGGTGGTCCAGGGTAGCGTCTACGTGTACGCGCGCTCCGAGCGCGGCGTGGGCGGTCTGCCGGTGGGCTCCGCCGGCAAGGTCGTGACGCTTCTGTCGTCGGGCATTGATTCTCCGGTGGCGACCTGGATGCTCGCGCGTCGCGGCGCGGTGTGCGTGCCGGTGCATTTCTCCGGTCGTCCTCAAACGCCCGATACGAGCGAGTATTTGGTGCAGGACATCATCCGCGCGCTTGAGCCGGGTGTCCAGATCGGCCGTCTGTACGTGGTGCCGTTTGGCGATTGCCAGCGTGAGATTTCCGTCATCTGCCCCAGCAACCTGCGCGTGATCATGTATCGCCGCATCATGTATTCGGTTGCCGAGCGCATTGCACATATCGAGGGCGCCAAGGCCATCGTGACCGGCGAGTCGCTCGGTCAGGTTGCCTCCCAGACGCTCGAGAACATCATGGCCGTCAACGAGGCTGTGAAGATTCCCGTGTTCCGTCCGCTCATCGGGTCCGACAAACAGGAGATCATTGCACGCGCTCAGGAGATCGGCACATTCGATATTTCCACTGAGGCGGCGCCCGACTGCTGCACGCTGTTTATGCCGCGTCGTCCCGAGACGCACGCCAAACTCGATGCCGTGCACGAGGCCTGGGAGCTGTTCGACCACGAGGAGATGATCGAGCGCCTGCTTAAGCAGACCGAGTACATCGACTTCTCCAGCAACACGTATAAGGCCCCTAAGACCTTAAAACGCAAACATTCGGAGCTTGCTCCGCGTGAGATTTACCAAGATCACGAGTAATTACCTGCATAGACCGACGATGCGCCTGTATCGTCGGTCTTTTGCTATCTGGGCAAATGATGCCAAGATGTTCATTCGCTGACGCGTGACTGAATAAATGGACATGTTCGCGCAAGGTTTTGGTCGGTATTTGGTTTGACCGTCAAAATTGGTTTGTCCATGCGGTTCGTTTTGCTGCGTTTTCCTGACACGATGGTGCTGGGAGGTTTTGCTATGGCGCAGCGCGAACAACATGAACGGGTCAAAAAGATGGACCGCTGGGCGGGCAAGTTGCTCGGGCATAAAGCGGTGGTGGTGGCGATACTCGTCGTCATCGCGATGGCGAGCGGGCTTGCGATGGCGAGCTTTGGCGGCGAGTCCGGAGGCGTGTCGTTTGAGCGGGCTGGGGCTCGGACTCATCGGCGGAGCCGGGTTCTGGCGTTGATTCGCATGATCGTGAGTCCGATGGGTCTTCGCACAAAGCTTCTGCCGAATTGGAGGTCTATGTCGATGTCGATGGCGCCGTTGTGTCACCCGGAGTGTACCGGCTCAAAGATGGAGCGCGGGTGTCCCAAGCGATCGATGCCGCCGGAGGGCTTACGGCCGAGGCGGATGTGACAGGGCTTAACCGTGCGTCCAAAATTACAGATGGTCAAAAGATTTATGTGCCGACGGTAGGTGAGCAACAGGCAGCTTCGGCGTCGGGCGGGGCCGACAGCGGCGCCGCCGTGGCTTCTGGTGCGGGGCCTTCGTCGGGGCTCGTCAACATCAATACGGCGAGCGCGGCAGAACTGCAGACGCTTTCGGGTATCGGGCCTTCTATGGCGCAGTCGATAATCGATGAACGGACGCAAAACGGGGCCTTTGCCTCGGTCGATGACCTTATGCGCGTATCGGGGATCGGTGAGAAGAAGCTCGCCAAAATCAAAGATTGCATCTGCGTATGAGCGCGCCCAAGCGCGAGCATGTGATGCCCCCGCGGCCCCTCATGCCATGGACGATGGCCTTGTGTGCCGGCCTGTGCGTTAGCTGTGTCTTGGTGCTCAACGTGGCCGCCGATGCGATACTGGGGGAGCAGACATCGGCGGTCGGACCGCTTGTAGTTATTTCGGTTGCGGCGTCGCTGTGCATGGTGCTGGCTCGATCTTGTGAGCGACTTGTCCTGTGGAAACGTTGGCTATATGCCGCAGCTATCGGTTTTCTGGCGGGCTCGATTGTTTCGGCGTGGTGGGCTGTGGGTGCGCTAAGTGCCACGAAGGCGCTCGACGGTCGAGCGGCAAGCAGTCTCGAGTTTGTTGTGCAGGGTGATCCGTCCATAAACGATGGGACGTATTCCTACACCTGCGAAACATGCGTGGACGGCAGGCGCTTGGGTGAGGTTCGTCTGTCGTGCGACCGCGAGCTTGGTGCCGGGTCTCATGTGCGTGTTATCGGCCGCGTTTCGCGCTTTGAGAACGATGCGTATGGGCGCTCGCGCGTGCTCCGAGGCGAGGTACGCAAGGTTAAAGCCGTTCGGATTGTGTCGGTCGATGAGGGCTCTCCGGGGCCGCTGCTTCGGCTGCGAAATGGTCTGCTTGCGTCCATCGCGCCTGCGACCGACCCGGCGCGTGCACTCATAGCCGGTGTCGTCTGCGGTCGTTCGGCCGAGCTGCGCGCCCAGCCGGCGGGCGATTGGTTTTCGGTGAGGGGAACGGCGCATCTCATCGCTGTCTCGGGCAGCCATCTTGCCATCGTGGGGTTTGTGATTGAGAGTGCCCTGCAAAAGACGCGCTTCTCTCGTGGGCTTCAGCGGGGGCTGCTGGTGCTGGCCCTTGCTGCCTATGCCGTCTTTACGGGCGCTTCGCCCTCGGCCGTGCGCGCGTGCTGTATGGTGGCGGCGACGCTTGTCGCCAACGGCGCCGGACGTCGTCGGCATGGCCTCTCGGCTCTGTTTGTGACCATGGCAATCTTTGTTATGCTGCGTCCGACGGTATTGTTTGAGATGGGTTTTCAGCTTTCGTGCGCCAGCGTATTTGCCATCCTTTGTTTTTGCCCCTACGCCACCTACGCCTTGGTTGAGCTGGGCGTGCCCTCGGGGGTTGCCAGTATTTTGTCCGTCACACTGTGCTCGCAGCTGGCGACTCTTCCCGTTACCATTCCCGCATTTGGGACGTTTTCCCTCATTGCCCCGATCGCAAATGCCGTGATCGGTCCGGTGATAAGCGTGCTGCTCGCATCGTCGGTCGTGCTGGTGCCCTGCTCGCTTGTGCCGCTGTTGAGTCGCGTGGCGCTCGTGGTGCCCATGATTGTCGCTCGTTGCGCGCTGTTCTTCGAGCAGCTTTTTGCTGCTGTTCCGGGCGCGTCCGTGAGCGTGCCGCCCGATACGGTCTGGGTATACGTGGTGCCGTTCGCGCTGGCGGTCCTCTTGGTCTGGTGGCCACGTCCCCACGCACGCCCCATGGCGGCGGGGCTGCTGTGTTTGGTAGTTGCAGCGGGTATTCCGTATGTCTATTGGGATCGATGTGCGCCGCCTTCGGTAACGGTGCTCGATGTGGGGCAGGCCGATGCGATTCTGGTTCGTCAGGGTAGCACCGTGGTGCTCGTCGACTGCGGGCTCGACGAGCGCGTGGTGTCAGCGTTGGTTCGCAATAACGTTCACCATATCGACGCCGTCTTCGTGACGCATTGGGACGAAGACCATTGGGGTGGCCTTCCCGATGTGCTTGATCAGTTTTCAGTTGGAACCATTGCGGTCGCGGCTAATGCGCTGGAGGATGCGCCCGCTGAGGTCCTAAATCGCCCGGGCGTAACGTACCGGCAGGTGGCTCGCGGGGACGCGATCGATATCGGCGCATTTCGGGCTCGTGTGATGTGGCCGTTTGACACGGTGGATGGCGAGGGCAATGAAGACTCGCTTGTCTTGCTGCTCAGTTATGTCCAAGGAGGCCAGAGTCTCCGCTTGCTACTCACCGGCGACGCCGAGCTCGATCAGGAACGCGAGTTTGTACAGGAGGTGGGGGATATCGATGTGCTCAAGCTGGGACATCACGGCTCAAAGGTTTCTGTCGACCTAGACCTGCTGGAAACGCTTAAGCCCGAGCTCTCTATCGCGAGTGCGGGCGAGGGGAATCGTTACGGTCATCCGTCGGATGCCTGCATCGATGCCGTTAAGGAAGCGGGTGGTGCATTCGCATGCACCATCGAACACGGTGATATCACCATCACACCGATCGCGAAGGGCTTTGCGATGCGATGCCAGCGGCCGTGATGACATCGTTGGCGCGCGGTGTGCCCCTGGGCTAAAATGGCACGGTACGAATTCGAGAGTCTGCGAGAGGGGAGTGCAATGTCCGAAACCGGTCTGCTACCGGCATATCTGATCGTCGGTACCGATGGAGTCAAGCGCGACCACGCTGTCTCGCGTATGAAAGCTCGCTTGGAAAAGTCGGGTATGGTTGAGTTCAACCTCGATGAACGCGACATGACGAAAGATCCCGATATCGAGTCGATCATCGGCTCGCTCAATACCTTTCCCATGGGTAGCGAGTTTCGCCTGGTGATCCTCGACGGCTGCTCCAAGCTTGCCAAGGCGGTCTCGGAACCCCTCGTCGAGTACCTCGCAAGTCCCAGCCCTACGACGGTCTGTCTCATTATCGCCGACTCACTTGCCAAGAATACGCGCCTGTATAAGGCAATCGCCAAGATCGACAAGAAGGCTATCGTCGATTGCTCGGGTACCAAGCGCTGGGAACTGCCGCGTCGCGTTCAGCAGATGGCGACGCAGCACGGTAAGTCCATCTCGACGGCTGCTGCCGAGGAGCTCGTCTCGCGTTCGGGCGAAAACACGCGCATGCTCGATAACGATCTGGCAAAGCTCGCCCAGATGGTCGAGGCACCCCAGATTGAGCTTGCCGACGTGGAGCGTTGGATCGTGCGCACGGCCGAGGTTCAACCCTGGGACTTCCTCAATGCCGTCTCGGCTCGCGATATGCGGCGTTCGCTCGAACTCTTTAAGCTTCTGCCCTCCAAGAGCTACGTGTGGACCTACACGCTGCTATGCGGTCGCATTCGTGAGCTGATCGTCGCCAAAGCGCTCGATGGGCGCGGGCAGGGGCGTGAGCTCGCCGCGACGCTCAAGCTTCAGGCCTGGCAGGTCAAGAATCACCTTACCTGGGCGCGTCGTTTTTCGATGACCGAGCTCGTTGCCGCGCTCGAGGGTGCCGTCGATGTGGAGCTCGCGCTCAAGGGTTCGGCCGATTCGGAGACCGCGCTTTTGCTTTGGATTACGAACATCTTGAGAAAATCGTGATGATACCTGCCTATTTGACAAATTCGTTCTATCCCTTTGAGGGGGAGCGTGCTATAGTAGGCGCTTGCATGACCTCACCGTGTCTCAGAGGTGTCATACATTTTTTGCAAGGAACTCGAAAGGAACTCCAGAAGTGGCAAACATTAAGTCTCAGAAGAAGCGTATCCGCACCAATGAGGCAGCTCGCATGCGTAACAAGGCTGTCAAGTCCGAGCTCAAGACGCTGACCAAGCACGTCCAGTCCGCCGTCGCCGAGGGCGATGCCGAGAAGGCCCAGGCTGCCCTCAAGACCGTCACCAAGCGTCTCGACATGGCTGCCGCCAAGCATGTCATCCACAAGAACCAGGCTTCCAACCGCAAGTCCGGTCTTGCCAAGCTCGTGAACAGCATCAACGCTTAAGTTGTAAATTTCACACCACACAGATTACGCGCATAAATGGAGCCTGTTTTATGGAACAGGCTCCATTTTTTGTACCGCTCGGGTAAGATAGTCCGCATGAATACTTCAATTGACATTTCCCACATCCGCAACTTCTCAATCGTTGCGCATATCGACCATGGCAAGTCCACGATCAGTGACCGCATCCTCGAGCTCACCCATACCGTCGATGAGCGCGACATGGAGTCGCAGCTGCTCGACACGATGGACATCGAGCGCGAGCGCGGCATCACGATCAAGTCCAATGCCGTCCGCGTGTCCTATGACGCCGACGACGGCGAGACGTATCAGTTCAACCTGATCGATACGCCGGGCCACGTGGACTTTACCTACGAGGTCTCGCGTTCGCTGGCCGCTTGCGAGGGCGCTGTGCTCGTCGTGGACGCCACTCAGGGCGTCGAGGCGCAGACCGTTTCCAATGCGACGCTCGCCATGAACGCTAACTTGGACATTGTTCCGGCCATCAACAAGATCGACCTTCCCTCGGCGCACCCCGACGAGGTTAAGACCGAGATCGAAGACGATCTGGCCATTCCCGCCGACGATGCCGTGTGCGTGTCGGGCAAGACCGGCGAGGGCATCCATGATCTGCTGGAGTCCATTGTCTTTTTGATCTCGCCTCCCAAGGGCGATGCAAATGGCCCTCTCAAGGCACTTATTCTGGATTCGTACTTCGATGAGTACCGCGGCGTCGTCGCCACGGTGCGCATCTTTGACGGTTCCATCAAAAAGGGCGATACCCTGCGCATGATGCAGGCCAAGGGCGACTTCTTGGTCGACGGCGTGGGCGTCAAGCGCCCTGCCGAGACGCCGGTCGATGCTCTGACCGTCGGCGAGGTTGGCTATGTGGTCACGGGTCTGAAGGACCCCGAGGCTGTGCGCGTGGGCGATACCCTTACGTGGGCTTCGAACCCCTGCCCCGAGCCGCTGCCGGGCTACCGTGAGGCCAAGCCCATGGTCTACACAGGCCTGTTCCCCATCGACAACAAGGACTACGAGAACCTGCGCGACGCGCTCGATAAGCTGCACGTCAACGATCCGTCGTTGGTGTGGGAGCCTGAGACGTCGGTGGCACTGGGCTTTGGCTTCCGCGTGGGCTTCCTGGGCCTGCTGCACATGGAGGTCGTCAAGGAGCGCCTGGAGCGCGAGTTCAATCTGGACCTGATCGCCACGAGCCCCTCGGTCGACTACCACGTGTACAAGACTGACGGCGAGATGGTCGATGTCCGCAGCCCGCAAGATCTGCCCGAGGCCACGCGCATCGAGCGTATCGAAGAGCCCTACCTCAAGGCAAAGATCATCTGCCCGCCCGAGTATACGGGTGCCGTCATGCAACTCGCTATCGAGCACCGTGGCGTCACGACCGATATGATCCACCTGACGAGTAAATCGGTTGAGATGCGCTTTGATATGCCGCTCGCCGAGCTCATCTTGGACTTCTTCGATCAGCTCAAGAGCCGCACCAAGGGTTACGCCTCGCTCGACTACGAGTTCAACGAATATCGCCCCTCCGAGCTCGTCAAGCTCGACATCCTGCTTTCGGGCGACGAGGTGGACGCGCTGTCGTTTATCGTGCACAAGGATAAGGCTTATGGCCTGGCCCGCGGCCTGTGCGACAAGCTCAAGGAGATTATCCCGCGCCAGCTGTTCGAGGTCCCTATCCAGGGCGCCATCGGCAACAAGATCATCGCCCGCTCCACCGTTAAGGCACGCCGCAAGGACGTGCTGGCCAAGTGCTACGGCGGCGATATTTCGCGTAAGCGCAAACTGCTCGAGAAGCAGAAAGAGGGCAAGAAGCGCATGAAGGCCATTGGCTCGGTCGAGGTCCCGCAGGAGGCCTTTATGGCGATTCTCAAGGTGGACGAGTAGGTCCATGGCGCTTTCTGAATACAGCAAGCGGCTACTGGGCGCCTATGCCGAGCAGCCGTTCCTTATGGCTCCCATGGCGGGCGTAACCGACCCCGCCTATCGCATTATGTGTCGCCGCCGCGGTGCCAACCTTGCCTACAGCGAGATGGTGAGCGTTGCGGGCCTTGCCTATGCCAGCAACAAGACGTGGCGCCTGGTGTTGCCGGCCGACGAGGAGCAGCAGATCTGCGTGCAGCTCTTTGGTTCCAAGCCCGATCAGTTTGCGGGTGCCGTCGCTGCCGTCGAGGAACGCGTGGGCGATCGCCTGTCATTGATTGATATCAACATGGCCTGTCCGGCTCGCAAGGTCGTTACCAAGGGCGAGGGCTCGGCGCTTATGCGCACGCCCGACCTGGCCGAGAAGATTGTCGAGGCAGCGGTGGGCGCGGCGCATGTTCCCGTGACCGTGAAGATCCGCAAGGGTTTTTATGCCGAGGATCGCAACGCCGCAACGTTTGCCCAGATGCTCGAAGGGGTGGGAGCCTCTGCAGTTGCCGTGCACGGTCGTTGTGCCACGCAACTTTATACGGGCCAGGCCGATTGGTCTGTCGTCGATGAGGTTGCCGACGCTGTCGAGATTCCAGTGATTGGTTCGGGCGATGTGTTCTCGGCCGAGGACGCTGCTGAGCATCTGCGAGGCTCGGGTGCCAGCGCAGTGTTTATCGCGCGCGGCATCTACGGCAATCCGTGGGTGTTCGGCGATGCCCGAGCCCTTGCATTCGATGGCACGCCGGTTCCTTCTCGCTCCTCGGTTGAGCGCCTGGAGGCTCTGCGTGAGCACCTGACGTTGACGCACGAGCTTCTGCCGCTTATGTCGCGCGCCCGTACGTATGCAAGCTGGTACTTAAAGGGCATGCCCCATGCCGCCGCCTGGCGCGCTCAGGTGGTGCGCTGCTCCACGTACGAGGAGTTTATGGCGCTGGTCGATGATATCGAGCGCGACGTGGTGGCCTGCGAGGCCGCGCTTGCCGCCGGTGAGTCGGTGCCCGCTCATCCGCTGGAGGCTTAAGGGTGGCCGTTACCGCGCTGTATGTGCACGTGCCCTTTTGCGCTCAAAAATGTCGCTATTGCGACTTTGACTCGCGCAGTTTCGCTCCGTGCGACCTGGATGCTGCGCTCGATGCCTATTTTGAGCAGCTGTATGCACGCCTTGATGCCTTTGGAGACGCCGGGGCGCTTGCGCAGGTCCGCACCGTCTATGTTGGCGGCGGCACGCCGTCGCTGGCAGGGGAGCGCCTGGTGAAACTTGCCCGTCGTATCTCCATGTGGTGCAAGCCCGTTGAGTTTACCTGCGAGGCCAATCCCGAGTCACTGACCTCCGAGCTTGCCACTGCGCTTGCCGAGGTTGGTGTCACACGCGTCTCTCTGGGCGTCCAAACGCTCGATAACACCGAACTTGCGACTATCGGCCGTATTCACGATGCCGATCGGGCGCTTGAGGCTATCGCGACGGTGAAGGATGTTGGGCTCGATGCGTCGTGCGACCTTATGTGTGGACTTCCCGGACAGACCGCAACGAGTTGGAAGAGCACGCTCGATGGCGTGCTGGCGGCGGCTCCGCACCATGTGTCGGTCTATCCGCTCACGCTCGAGGAGGGTACGCCGCTTTACCGCATGGCGTGCCGTCACGAGTCGCTTGAGCCCGATGAGGATTTCCAAGCTGCATGCATGGACGTTGCGCGCGAGCGGCTGTGTTCGGTGGGCTATCATCCGTATGAGGTGGCGAGCTACGCGCTCGATGGGCATGAATGCGCTCACAATATCGCCTACTGGACTGGTCGGGGCTATCTGGGTTTGGGCCGTTCTGCCGCCGGTATGCTTGATGCCGAGGATTTCGATCGCCTTGCTGGACTGTTTCCTGACGTTCCTGCTCGCGGTGATGCACACCGCGTGCGTCTGGTGCAACGTGATGATGGCGCGACGGCGTTTGAGGCCGAATATCTGTCGCAGCGCGAGGCTGCGGCCGAAGACCTGATGCTCGCTTGTCGCATGACGCGCGGTGTTGCGTCCGACCTGTTGGTTCGTGCATCTTGCGTCATCCCAACGGGCGAGCTGGCGGCGGCCTGCGACCGTGCGCTCGAGTTGGGCCTTGCCACCTGGGTGCCCGATCATGTTGAAGGACATGCGGGGCGCGTCACCTCAAAAGACGTTATCGCAGGTCGCGCCCGCGCTCGTTTAGCGCCGACCCACCTGGGCTGGCTCGATGGAAATATGCTGTTCGAGCTGTTTTGGGGTCTAGCCTAGGCCGCTCGGGTAGAATTACCGCAATATATACGCTGCTGTGAGCAGGAGGTTGCCGCGCATGGCGACGATGAACGAAAAAGATTACTACGAGATTTTGGGCGTCTCCAAGGACGCCACCTCGCGTGATATTCAAAAGGCTTTCCAACAAAAGGCCCGCAAGCTCCATCCGGACGTCAATAAAGAGCCGGATGCCGAGGAAAAGTTTAAAGAGGTTTCCGAGGCCTACGCCGTGCTCTCGGACGAGCAGAAGCGTGCGCGTTACGACGCCATGCGGTCGGGTAATCCCTTTGCCGGTGCACCGACGGCTTCGCCCTATGGCGGTGGCTATGCCGGCAGCGCCGGTTACGGCAATCCCTTTGACGGCGGTTTCCCCTTCGGGGGCGCCTGGGGCCAGCCCCGTCGCGGCCAGGCGGCCTACAACCCCGAGAGTGGCGCCAACGTGGTCGTCGATATCAAGCTCGACGCCAAGGAGGCTAAGGGCGGTGCCCACAAGACCGTTCGCTACACCCGCTTTGACACCTGCGGACATTGTGGCGGATCGGGCTCCGTTTCGTCAGAGCATGCCCACACCTGTCCGAGCTGCGGTGGTCGCGGCCATATCGATGTCGACCTGTCCTTCCTGTTTGGTGCGGGCACGTTCCAGACGGTTTGTCCTGAGTGCGGCGGTTCCGGCAAGGTCGTTGCCGACCCGTGCCCCGATTGCGGTGGCAGCGGCCGTACCCGCGTAACCTCCGAGCAGACGATTGAGTTTCCCGCCGGCACGCATGATGGCGACGAGGTGCGCATCCCCAACATGGGTCACGCCGGCACGAACGGCGCTTCGGGCGGTGACCTGGTCGGTCGTGCGCACGTTGAGGCCGAGCGCCTGGAGGGTAAGGCTCGCACTGGCTTCTACCTCATGGGTATCATCGCGCCTTTTTTGGTACTGTCGGCCATCTCGGGCGTGTTTTCCGCCTTTGCTATGATGTGCTTCATTCCGTTTGCCATGGGCTTGTTCATGGTATTGTCGGACGGTGTGCTTCATCGCAGCTTGCTGTGGTGGAAGCGCGGCGCGATGCAGTTCGTCAATGGATTTGCCAACGGTTTTATGTTCGCGCTTGTGTCAGTTTGGTTCGCGAGCTGCTCACAGCGGGCCGTGCTTTCGCCTTACGGAGCTCAATAACATCAAACCCTCTGTTTGCGCCCGGCCCAGCTTGGGTATAGGACGCACTGTGACAATAATGAAAGTTGGAAGGATTCGGTCGTGTCGGAAAATAGGGATTACTACGAGGTACTTGGCGTTGACAAGGATGCCGACGCGCGGACGATTAAGCGCGCGTTTCTAAAGAAAGCCCGTACGGTACACCCGGATGTTTCGGACGATCCCGAGGCCGAGGCCAAGTTCAAAGAGCTCAACGAGGCCTATTCCGTTCTTTCCGACGAACAGAAGCGTGCTAACTACGACCGTTACGGCACCGCGGAGGGCCCCGGTGGCTCTGGCTATGTCGACATCAACGATATCTTTGGTGGCATGGGCATGGACGACCTGTTCTCGTCGTTCTTTGGCGGTGGCGCCGGTGGTGGCGCTCGCAGCCGTCGCGAGCGCCGTCGCGGTCGCGATATGGCCATCTCCCTTTCGGTGACGCTCGAGGAGGCGGCGCTCGGCTGCAAAAAGACGATTAGCTACGACCGTCTTGCCCCTTGTGAGGACTGCAATGGTACCGGTAAGGCCGAGGGCGCGACCGAAAAGCAGTGCAGCCGCTGTCACGGCACGGGCTATGTGACGACGGTCCAGCGTTCTTTCCTGGGCCAGGTTCAGTCCTCTTCGCCCTGTCCCGACTGCCACGGCGAAGGCACGGTCATCGATCATCCCTGCGAGACCTGTGATGGCCAGGGCCGCACGCCTTCTCACGAAAAGATTGACATCGATATTCCCGCCGGTGTTTCGACCGGTCGCCAGCTGCGCGTGAGCGGTTTTGGCGAGGCCGGCCTTCGTGGCGAGCCGTCGGGCGACCTGATCGTCAACGTGCGTGTCGCCGACCACGAGCGTTTTAAGCGTAATGGCGACGACCTGTATCTGGTGAGTGATATCTCGATTGCGCAGGCCGCGCTCGGTTGCGAGATTGAGGTCGAGGGCATTATGCCTGACGAGGTCGTCAAGGTGACGGTTCCCGCCGGCACACAGTACGGTGACACCGTGAGCGTTAACAATTACGGCATGCCGCGTATCGGCGGTGGCGGTTCGCGCGGTCGTCTGGTCGTGCAGCTGCGTGTGGTCGTCCCCACCAATCTCTCCAATAAGCAGCGCGAACTGCTTCGCGCCTTTGCCGACGAGATGGGCGATGACGTCGCCTCCGGTAAGAAGTCGGTGACCGACCGTATCAAGAGTGCCCTCGACGACATCCTCGATTAAGGAGCCCGTGTGCTCGCACCCCATATTTCCGTCGTCAATCTCGGTTGCCGTGTCAACCGGGTTGAGTCAGACCGTATCACTGCCGATCTTATGCGCCTGGGCTTTGCGATGGTGGAGCCCCAGGACGCAGAACTGATCGTCATTAACACCTGTGCCGTGACGGGGGAGGCCGAGGCCAAGACCCGCAAGGCCGTCCGTCACGCCCTGGCCTATCCGGGCGAGCCTTACGTGGTCGTAACCGGCTGCGTCGTCAACCTGCATCCCGAGGAGCTGCTGGAGCTCTCCGATCGCGTGATCGCCGAACCGTCCAAGATAGACGTCGCCGAGCGCGTCTGCGAGGTGCTGGGTGTCGAATCCGATAGCGTGCCCGCCTGCAGCGATGGCGACGTGGTCGATGCGCTCGGTCGTTCGCGGCTGGGCGTGAAGATCCAGGATGGCTGCAACCACCGCTGCACCTATTGCATCGTGTGGAAGGCCCGCGGCCCCGAGCGCTCCGTGCCCGTCGAGTCCGTGCTCGAACAGGTGCGTGAAGCCCAGGAGGCCGGCGTGCCCGAGGTGGTGATGACGGGTGTGAACCTGGGCGCCTACGATGGCAAGAGCGCGACTGATGAACACGTCGAGATCGATGAGCTGCTCGAGGCCATCATGGAGCGCACCGAGATCGCCCACGTGCGCATCTCCTCGGTGGAACCCATGGATATTTCCGAGCGCTTGCTCAAGGTGATGGCTCGCTATCCGAAGCGTATCGCGCCGTTTTTGCACCTGCCCGTGCAGTCTGGCTGCACGGCGACGCTGCATCGCATGGGTCGTCCCTATAGTGCCGAGGCCTTTGAGGATACCGTGCGCATGATTCGTGCTAACCTGCCACAGGCTGCACTTTCGTGTGACGTTATCGTCGGTTTTCCTGGCGAGACGGACGAGGAGTTCGAGGAGTCGCTGGCGCTGTGCCGTCGCGTGGGCTTTTCGCGCATGCACGTGTTCCGCTATAGCAAGCGCCCCGGTACCCTCGCCGCCGACATGCCCGACCAGGTACCCCCTGAGGTCATGGCCGAGCGCAGCCGTCGCATGCGCGCTGCCGCACAGGAGCTTGCGGTCGCCGATGCCCGCCGCCGCGTGGGCACGGTCGAGCGTGCGGTGCTCGAGTATGGTGACAACCTGACGCTCGGCTCGTTCCATCATGCCCGTCTTGATGATACCTGTGGACTCACAGCCCCGTGCCTGCTCGATGTTGCTATCATCGGAGTCGATGATTCCGGCTTGGTTCATGCACGCAGGGAGGTTCATGGAAGCCTCGAAGATTAGACTTACCGTTCCCGAGGGTATCGACCCCTCGCGCGTTTTGGGCGCCGGCGATGGCGCCCTTCGTGCACTCGAGAACTTGGTGCGCGCCCATGTGGTTGCCCGCGGTGACAGCGTTGCCGTGAGCGGCGATCCAGACGAGGTCGAGCTCGTGGCGCGCTTTTTCGAACACGCCTTTCGTGAGGCTGCTGCCGGGCGCACGCTTTCTGCCGATGATGTCTCGCGCTGTCTGGCCGTTCTGCGCGACGGCGAGCATGATGCCTCGTCGCTGCGCGATGACGTGCTGCTATCCTATCGCGGTCGCGTCATCCGCCCCAAGACGCTCGGCCAAAAGCGCTATGTGGATGCCATTCGCTCGCATACCATCACGTTTGGCCTCGGTCCCGCCGGTACCGGTAAAACCTATCTGGCCATGGCGCTCGCCGCCGCCGCGCTCAAGCGCCATGAGGTAGGCCGCCTGATCCTGACGCGCCCGGTTGTCGAGGCGGAGGAGAACCTGGGCTTTTTGCCTGGCACCCTCGAGGAAAAGATCGACCCGTATATGCGCCCGCTCTATGATGCCCTCTTTGACATGATGGATCGCGAACGCACCGATGAGCTCATGGAGCGTGGCGTGATCGAGATCGCCCCGCTCGCCTACATGCGCGGTCGAACGCTGAGTGATGCCTTTGTGGTGCTCGATGAGGCACAAAACACGACGCCCGAGCAGATGAAGATGTTCCTGACGCGCCTGGGTTTTAATTCCAAGTTCGTGATTACCGGCGACCTGAGCCAGCGTGACCTGGTGGGTCGTCGCGGCGGTCTTGCCGACGTTGAGAAGATTTTGGGCCGTGTCGACGATGTGGCGTTTTCTCACCTGGAGCGTGCCGATGTGGTGCGCCATGCCCTGGTGGGCCGTATCGTTGAGGCCTATGATGCATACGACGATGCGCGCGAGCAGCGCGCACACGATCGAAAGGAGTCCCGTTGAGTGTTTTGATCAGCAATGATGCCGAGCTCGATACGCTGCTCGATGCCCAGGAGGCGGAGCACATCTGCGGATTTGTGCTTGCCGCCGAGGGTGTTGAGCGTGAGGTCGAGATTTCCCTTTCGTATGTCGATGAGGACGAGATGCACGAGCTCAACCTTGAGTGGCGTGGCATCGATCGCACGACCGACGTGCTCTCGT
This sequence comes from uncultured Collinsella sp., assembly GCA_958347015.1. Classification (GTDB taxonomy): domain Bacteria; phylum Actinomycetota; class Coriobacteriia; order Coriobacteriales; family Coriobacteriaceae; genus Collinsella. The sequence goes on from CATVTV010000001.1 coordinate 93,658, forward strand.
TTGAATGCGACTCGGCCTTTGACGAGGACATTCCCGCCGACGAGACGCTCGAGCTCGGCGATATTATCCTGGCCCCGCAGGTTATTGCCCGCCAGGCCCCCGGTTTTGGTAACAGTCCCGCCTACGAGTGCCGGCTGATGCTCGTGCACGGAATGCTGCACCTGCTGGGGTATGACCACATCGAGGACGATGAAGCTGAGGTCATGGAGGCACGCGAGGATGCCATCCTGCGCGACCTGGCGCTTGAGCGCGGCGAGGACCCCAAGCTGGTCCATGTCGGCCCCATAACCAATCATGCCCACGACTAGGAGCCGTCTATGATTCCCGGATCGAACAAGGAACATCCGTCCTTTTTAAAGTCGTTCTCATACGCTATGGAGGGCTTCGTCACCGCCGTCAAGACCGAGCGCAATATCAAGGTCATGCTTGTGGCGGGCGTGTGCACCGTCATTGCCGGCTGCATCGTGGGGCTCGATATTGCCGAGTGGGCTACGGTCATCATCTGCTGCGGCCTGGTGATTCACGGCGAGCTGTGCAATACCGCCATGGAGGCGATTGTCGACCTGGCGATCCAGGAGCTGCATCCGCTGGCCAAGCGCGCGAAGGATATTGCCGCTGCCTCTGTATACGTTCTTTCCATTACCGCCGCGATCGTGGGCCTGCTTGTCTTTGCTCACGCGCTCGACTTTATTTAGAAAGGGATTCCCATGTCCGACAATATGCAGCCTACCGATGAAGTTTTGCATGACGAGGTCCTGGACGAGGCTGAAGTTGCCGATTCGTTTGACGAGGTCGAGGAGTTCGACCCGTTTGAGGGTTTGAGCGACGAGGAGCTCGATGCCCTGTGCGACGAGGGCGAGAGCCTCGCGGGCTTTGGCGACGTGGAACCCGGTTTCCGCAGCGGCTTTGTGGCCCTGGTCGGTCGCCCCAACGCCGGCAAGTCCACGCTGCTCAACGCCTGCTACGGCAAGAAGGTCGCCATCACTTCTCCGGTGGCCCAGACGACCCGCCGCCGTATGCGTGCCGTGGTCAACCGCCCCGGTTACCAGCTGGTCTTCGTTGATACACCGGGTATCCACAAGCCCAAGGACGGCCTGGGCTCTGAGCTTAATAAGAGCGCCCTGTTTGAGCTCAATGACGTAGACGTCGTCGCGTTTCTGATCGATGCTACCAAACCCATTGGCAGGGGAGACGCCTGGGTCGCCGAGCGCGTCAAGAACGCTCGTTCCAAGAAGGTCCTGGTGCTCACCAAGGCCGATGAGGCCGATCCCGCCCAGGTTATGGAACAGCTTAAGGCAGCCCACGAGCTCATGGAATATGACGACGAGATCGTGACGTCGTCGGTCAAGAATTTCAACGTCGATGCGTTTATCGAGACCGTCGCTCACTTTTTGCCCGAGGGCCCGCGCTGGTTCCCCGAGGACATGGGCACCGACGCGTCCGACGAGACCCTCGTGGCCGAGTTTGTGCGCGAGAAGGTCCTACGTCGCACTCGCGACGAGATCCCTCACTCCGTGGGCGTCATCTGTGACGCGCTCGAGCAGACTAAGAAGGTCCTGCGCGTGCACGCCACGATTTACGTCGAGCGCGAGGGGCAGAAGGGCATCATCATCGGCAAGGGTGGCGAGATGATCAAGCATATCGGCATCGATGCCCGTCGTGACCTTGAGCGTATCTTTGGCACTCAGGTCTTTTTGGAGCTCGACGTGAAGGTCAAGGCCGGCTGGCGCGATGATGAGGCGCAGATCCGCCGCTTTGGCTACAATGCCGAAGATTAAGCCTCGGCGTTCATGGCAGGCTCTCGCACATATCGCACAAAGGTGCTCGTCCTCGACAAGACTAAGCTCAAGGAAACCGACCTGATCTTGACGATGCTCGACGAACGGGGGCGGCAGGTGCGTGCTGTGGCTAAGGGCGCACGTAAGCCTGGCGGTCGCCTTGCGGCCCGCTGCGAGATCTTCTGCACCGTTGATATGCTGTTAGCACATGGTCGCTCGCTCGACGTGGTTTCTCAGGCGGAGCTTATGGAGGCGCCGCTCGGTGTTGCTCCTGACTATGAGACGACCTGTGCCGCCAGCGCGATTGCCGAGGTTGCGCGCGTGTGCTCATTCGAGGATGCCGAGGATCCATTTACCTTTGCCATCACGCAGCGGGCGCTCACGCTTGTCGGCAGCGGGCTCGACTCGGCACATATGGACCTGCTCGTGGCGGCCTTTGTCTTTAAACTGCTGTCGCACGTTGGTTACCGACCCGATTTCTCGGCCTGCGTCTCGTGCGGTGATCCCATGCTGTCGTATTTTTCGCCTCAGGCGGGCGGCCTCATGTGCGGCTCATGCGCCTCGAGCGTGCCTGGCGCCGAGTTGGTATCGGTCGGCGAGGTCGCATGGCTGCGCGCCCTCATGTCCATGACGTTCGATGAACTCATGGCCGAGCGAATCGATCCGCATACGGCGGCTTTTTTGCTGGGGCTTTCGCATGTTTGGGCCGCCACGCACACCGATCAGCGGCTCCGTGCGATGGAATTCATGTTGGGTCGGTGATGATGCGTAGGCGCGCGCCGCTTGTGGTAACATACCGACCTGTTGGTACCTCGACCTTGGATGTTCGCTCCACCGGCGGCTTCCCAGTCCGAGGCGAATAGAGTCGCCCGCGGGCGACGCGAAACGAAAGGTGAAACAATGACTGTTTCCAAAGAGCGCAAGGCGGAGCTGACCGCCCAGTTCGGTAACTCCCCGGTCGATACCGGTAACCCCAAGGTTCAGGTCGCCATCCTGTCCGAGCGCATCAAGGAGCTGACCGAGCACATGAAGTCCCACCAGAAGGACTTCCACACCCGTCGTGGCCTGCTCATGCTCGTCGGCCGTCGTCGTCGTCTTCTTTCCTACATCAAGAAGAACGACATCGTCGAGTACCGTGAGCTCATCAAGGCTCTGGGCATCCGCGACAACATCCAGTAAGGATTTGTACATGCTAAGAGCGTCCTGCGCAGCGGGGCGCTCTTTTTGTGTAAGGGCGTGAACAATCACGCTCTGAAGCGTGGCGGGGGCAGGGGGCCCGCGTCACATGAGAAGCCCGCAGGCAAGGGGCCTGTGGGGTAAAGGAGAACAATGACACTCGTATCCAAGACCTTTGAGCTGTACGGCAAGACCTACACCTTCGAGTCTGGCGAGCTTGCCAAGCAGGCCACCGGCGCTTGTCTGGTCAAGCAGGGCGACACCACGATGCTCGACACCGTGGTCGTCTCCAAGGAGCGCAAAAATTACGACTTCTTCCCGCTGACCGTCGACTTCAACGAGAAGATGTACGCTGCCGGCCGCATCCCGGGTGGCTACCTCAAGCGCGAGGGCCGTCCCAGCGAGAAGGCTACGCTCACGGCTCGTATGATCGACCGCCCAATCCGCCCGAGCTTCCCGGACGGCTTCCGCAACGAGGTGCACATCGTCGCCACCTCGCTCGTCGCCGACCAGGTTAACCCCTTCGACGTCATCAACGTCATGGGTGCCTCTTTGGCTATGACGCTCGGCGGCGTGCCCTTCGAGGGTCCGCTTGCCTGCGTGCGCATCGGCCGCAACGTTGAGACCGGCGAGTTTATCGTCAACCCCACCTATGAGGAGCGCGAGAACTCCGACCTGGACCTGGAGCTGGGCGGCTCTGCCGACTTCATCTCGATGGTCGAGGCCGGCGCCGAGGAGATCTCCGAGGACGACATGCTCGCCGCTATGAAGTTTGGTCAGGAGGCCCTCGCTGCCTTCTGCCAGGCCCAAGACGAGTTCGTCGCCGAGTGGGAGCAGGTCAACGGCGCTATCGTTAAGAAGGAGTACCCGCTCGACCAGCCCGTCGAGGAGGTCCAGGAGCGCATCTTCGCCCACTACGACGAGATGGCCGCTGCCCTGCGCGACGCCGATAAGCTTTCCCGCATCGGTAAGGTCGAGGCTCTGAAGGAGTCCATCCGCGCCGAGTTCACCGACGAGGAGCAGGCCGCCTGGGAGCGCGAGATCCCCGTGGCGCTCAAGAAGCTCGAGAAGAAGGCCATGCGCACCATGGTCGTCGAGACCGGCGAGCGCGTCGACGGTCGTGCCGCCGACGAGATTCGTCCCATCATGGTGAAGGACAACTACCTGCCGCTCGTTCACGGTTCCGGCCTGTTCCAGCGTGGTCAGACCCAGGTGCTCTCCGTCCTGTCGCTCGGTATGCTCAACGAGGGCCAGCGTCTGGATACCATCGAGCCCACCGAGGGCAAGCGCTATATGCACCACTACAACTTCCCGCCGTTCTGCACCGGCGAGACCGGCCGCATGGGCAGCCCCAAGCGCCGCGAGATTGGTCACGGCAACCTGGCCGAGCGCGCTCTGCTGCCGGTGCTTCCCGACGAGAACGAGTTCCCCTACGCCATCCGCGTGGTCTCCGAGGTCATGGAGTCCAACGGCTCCTCTTCGATGGCTTCGACCTGCGGCTCCACGCTCGCCCTTATGGACGGCGGCGTGCCCATTAAGCGCCCGGTCTCCGGTATCGCCATGGGCCTGATCCAGGAGGAGGGCAAGACCGTGGTCCTGTCCGACATCCAGGGTCTCGAGGACTTCCTGGGCGACATGGACTTTAAGGTCACTGGCACCACCGAGGGCATCACCGCCCTGCAGATGGACAACAAGGCCACCGGCCTCACCTTCGACATCTTGGCCCGCGCCCTGCAGCAGGCCAAGGAGGGTCGCGCCTTCATCCTGCAGAAGATGCTCGATGTGATCCCCGAGCCGCGTCACACCACGCGCAGCACCGCTCCGCGCATCGTCTCCATCCAGGTTCCGACCGATAAGATCCGCGACGTCATCGGTTCCGGCGGCAAGGTCATCCGCGGCATCCAGGACGAGACCGGTGCTTCGGTCGACATCCAGGAGGACGGCACCGTCTTTGTCGGCGGCACCGGCGAGTCCGTCGATCAGGCCGTCGAGCGCATCAAGCTCATCATCAAGGTTCCCGAGCCGGGCGAGGAGTACACCGGTCGCGTGGTCTCCATCCAGCCGTTCGGCGCCTTCGTGAACCTGCTGCCCGGCAAGGACGGCCTGCTGCACATCTCCCGCGTCGCCAAGGGTCGCGTGGAGAAGGTTGAGGATGTCCTCAACGTGGGCGACGAGGTCAAGGTCGTCGTCATCGAGGTCGACGATCGCGGCAAGATCTCGCTCGATCGTCTCGATAAGCCCGAGGCCCCGGCTCGCGCCGAGGGTGCCTCCGAGGGCGACGGCGAGCACTTCCAGCGTCGCGAGCGTCCGCGTCGCGAGCGCTCCGAGCGCAGCGACCGTCCGCGCCGTCCTGGCGACAACGGAGGCCGCAAGCCCCGCCGCCACCACGACGCTGAGTAACAGCCGCATATAAGCAGCTCAACAAGGGCGACTCCGGACAGGGGTCGCCCTTTTGCTATTCCCGGCGGGATAGACGGGTTCAGATGGGGCTTTGATGCATGGGTGGTCTGTTGTTGTGCAAATGGGTATCATACTGTGGTTATTGCTTCGACTCTGCGATGCATTGTTGTACGTTCCCGACGGTCGGTTTGCCAGAAGCGCCCCGTCGGTTGTTCCAGACCCGTTTCGAAGAAAGGAAACAACACTCACCTATGGCAGCTAAAAAATCATCTCCCTTGAAGATTATCCCGCTCGGCGGCCTTGATGGCATCGGCAAGAACATGACGGTCTTCGAGTGCGGCGACGACATGGTGCTCGTCGACGCTGGCCTCATGTTCCCCGACGATTCGCAGCCTGGTATCGATCTGGTGCTCCCGGATTACACCTACGTTCTGGAGAACGAGGAAAAGCTCCGCGGCATTATCGTCACTCACGGCCACGAGGACCACACCGGTTCGCTTCCGTATCTGCTGCAGGACCTCAACAACAAGGTGCCCATCTTCTCGAGCAAGCTGACGCTTGGCTTTATCGAGGGCAAGCTCTCCGAGTTCCGCATTCGTGCACCCAAGTTCCGTGAGGTCAAGGGCGGCAGCCACGTTAATTTGGGTGGCATTTCGCTCGACTTCTTCTCGATGACGCACTCCATCCCGGGCGCTCTGGGCGTGTTTATCCGCACCAACCAGGGCACCGTTATGCACACCGGCGACTTTAAGCTCGACCAGACGCCCATCGACGGTGTCACGCCCGACTATGCCGCTATCAGCCGCTTTGCCAAGCAGGGCATCGACCTGTTGCTGTCCGACTCCACCAACGCCACGGTTCCGGGCTTTACCAAGTCCGAGGCCGAGGTTGGCCCCAATCTGCTGCATGCCATCAAGAATGCTCCGGGCCGCGTGTTCGTCGCGTCGTTCTCGAGCCACATCCATCGACTGCAGCAGATCTGCGACGCCGCCCGCAAGTGCGGCCGCAAGGTCGTCGTGACCGGTCGTTCCATGCTCACCAACACCAGTGTGGCGCGCGAGCTCGGTTATCTCAACATCGATGATGCCGATATCATCGATGCCTTCGATATTGACAACCTGCCCGACGACAAGATTGTCGTCATGTGCACCGGTTCGCAGGGCGAGCCTCTGTCGGCCCTTTCGCGCATGGCCAACGGCGAGCACAAGACGCTCTCCATCCACGAGGGCGATACCGTCATCCTCTCGGCAACGCCGGTCCCCGGTAATGAGAAGGCCGTTCAGCAGGTCGTCAACAGCCTCGCTAAGCTTGGCTGCGACGTGTGGGATAAGAACCGCGCCCTCGTTCACGTCTCGGGTCACGGTAGCCAGGAGGAGCTCAAGCTCCTGATGGCCATGGCCAAGCCCACCTACTTTATGCCGGTTCACGGTGAGGCCGTGCATCTGCGCGCCCATGCCCAGCTGGCCCGCAAAATGGGCATCAAGGACGATCATATCTTTATCCTCGATAACGGAGATACGCTCGAGATGCGTGGCGGTATCGTCAAGCGCGGTACGCCCGTCGAGTCTGGCGTCGTCTACGTCGACGGACTGCGCATCGGCGATACCGACCCTATCGTTCTGCGCGATCGCCAGAAGCTTGCCAACGACGGTATGGTCACGGCTGTCGCTATCGTTTCGCTCAAGCACAAGAAGATCGAGGCCATCGAGTTCTCGGGCCGTGGCGTCTCCTTTGCCATCGACGATCAGTTCTCCGACGACGCCTCGGCGTCCATCATGAAGACGATCGAGAAGGGCAAGTTCAGCTTTACGAGCAGCGGTTCCGATGCCATTCGCAAGGCCGTGCGCGACTCGCTCTCTAACTTTATCTGGAGCCGTACGCGCACTCGTCCGATGATCATCCCGGTCGTCATGGAGGTTTAGTTTGGCGCGCGGATCTGCACAAAACGCCAAAGGCAATAAAGCCAACAACCAACCGGCATCTGCTAAGGGTGCCGGTTCCCATCTTCGTGCCAATAAGGGCCACGAGGCCGACTTCGACGATTTTGAGCCCCTGGTCGAGCCTTCGGCCAACCGTGATATCGCCGGCGTGGTCATTGCCGTTTTGGCGATTGCGTCCTTCATTGCCGTGATTTCGCCGGCGACCGCACCCGTTACGGCTGCGGTTGCCGGTTTCTACCACCTGGGCTTTGGTCTGGGCGCCTACGTGCTGCCGATTGTCATTTTGCTGTTTGCCGCCACGCTCTTTTTAGGCGAGGATTCGCCGCTCAACGTGCGCTCTGTTGCGGGCGGTGCCGTGGTCTTTATCGCCGTCGTCTCCATTCTCTCGCTGATGGTGCCGGGTACGAGCGACTCGTGCGATCTTATGTTCACGCAGCAAAACCTGTCCGCCGCGGGTGGCTACATCGGTGCGTTTATTGCGAGCGCGCTGCAGAATGCCCTGGGCAAGCCTATCGCGATGGTCGTCCTGTTGGGTCTGGCCGTCGTTGGCTTTGTCATCATCGGCTTTTCGGTGGGCGGTGTTTTGCGCTCTGCCCGCGACCGTGCGGCCGATTTTGCCGAGCGCCGTCGTGCCGACGTCAACGCGAGCCCGTGGGGTGACGACGAAGCCCTGTCGGTGCCCGGCGTTGCCCGTCCGCACCTGAGCATTCTTCGTCAAAAGGGCTCCGATATGGCCGTGACCACGGTCATGGGCAACGATGCGGACCCGGTTTTGGACGATGACGACGAGGACGAGGATCCGTTTGACGACGTGTCCGATGCCGTGGAGGCCGAGCGCGCTAAGACGACGCTGCTGCCGCGCCGTCATGCCAAGAAGGGCAAGACGGCTCCCAAGCTCAATACGAGTGAGCCCGACCCGTCTTGGTCCGAGAGCGAGATCGAGCTTACCGAGGGCGATGACGAGGACGACGAGGCTCCGATCGAGACCGCCAAGACGACCTTGCTGCCGCGCCGCCATGCCAAGCGCGGTCAGGTGACCGGCCAGCTTTCGATGGAGGACGATCCGGGCAAGGTCGACGAGTCCGAACCGCCGTTTGCCGTGAATCCCGTCTCGGCCGCCCCTCAAATTCCTGATTTCCTCAAGCACCCAAAGGTTGCCGATACGGCCGTCGCGGGCGCTGCCGAGGCGTCTGCTTCTAGCGATGGGGGAGCGGGCAATGCCCCAACGGATAACGAGGGCGAAGAAGAGGACGGCCTTAAGCTTCCGCCGCTCGAAATCCTGCATGCAAACCCTCAGTCCGCTTCTGCCACGTCTTCGGACAAGGAGCTGGAGCAGACCGCCGAGTCGCTGCAGTCCACGCTGCTTGAGTTTGGCCGTAGCGCTCGCGTTGTCGGCTGGATTGCCGGCCCCACGGTGACGACTTTTAAGCTGCAGCCCGGCGAGGGCGAGCGCGTGAGCAAGATTTCGAGCCTTGAGGATGACATCGCGCTGTCGCTTGCTGCTCAGTCCGTGCGTATCTTTGCCCCGATTCCCGGCACCTCGCTCGTGGGTATCGAGATCCCCAATCGCAAGCGTCAGAACGTCAACTTGGGCGATGTGCTGCCCTATGTTAAGGGCGGTCCGCTTGAGCTTGCCATCGGCCGCGACGCAGAGGGCACGCCGGTTGTCGCCGATCTTGCCAAGATGCCCCACCTGCTGATCGCCGGTACCACCGGTTCCGGTAAGTCGGTCATGATCAACTCCATCATCACGACCCTGCTCATGCGCGCGCTCCCCGAGGACGTTCGCCTGATCATGGTCGACCCCAAGCGCGTCGAGCTCGCAGGCTATAACGGCCTGCCGCATCTGTACGTGCCCGTAGTGACCGAGCCCAAGCAGGCCGCGAGTGCCTTGCAGTGGGCGGTGTCCGAGATGGAGCGCCGTCTGAAGGTCTTCGAGCGCCTTAACGTGCGCAAGATCTCGACCTATAACGAAAAGCAGGCCGCCGGCGAGTTTGAGCATTACGATAACCCGCCGCAAAAGATGCCCTACCTGGTCATCATCATCGACGAGCTTTCTGACCTGATGATGGTTGCCGGCAAGGACGTCGAGGCGTCGATTGTGCGTATCGCCCAGCTGGGCCGTGCCGCCGGTATCCACCTTATCGTGGCGACTCAGCGTCCGAGCTCTAACGTGGTGACGGGTCTCATCAAGGCAAACATTACCAATCGTATCGCCTTCAACGTCGCAACGGGCATCGACTCCCGCGTCATCATTGACCAGATGGGTGCCGAAAAGCTCACCGGCTTGGGTGACATGCTGTTCTCTAAGGTTGACTGGGGCAAGCCCCGCCGTATCCAGGGCTGCTTTGTTTCGGATGACGAGATCAACGAAATTGTCGAGTTCGTCAAGTCGCAAAGCGAACCCGACTACCACGAGGAGATCCTGTCGGCTGTGGCACCTGCCTCCATGTCCATGGCAGGTGGCGGCGGCATCGTGCGCACCGGCGTTGCTGAGCCTCAGGACGACGATCCGCTTATCTGGGAAGCCGCCCATATTGTGGTGGAATCGCAGCTGGGCTCCACATCTGGCCTGCAACGCCGCCTGAAGGTTGGCTATGCGCGCGCCGGGCGTATTATGGACATGCTGGAAGAAAAGGGTGTCGTCGGACCGCCCGACGGTTCCAAGCCGCGCGAGGTCCTGCTGGATGATGAAGGCCTTGCCGCGCTGGAATCCGTCGACGCCGAGATGGCACGTGAAGATCGTGAGTTTGGAGGATTCTGATGGCTGCACGCTTTGGTGACATGCTGCTCGAGCAGCGTCGCCGAATGGGCCTTTCCATTCAGCAGGTCGCCAACACCATCAAAATCAGGCCGCAGATCATCGAGTTTTTCGAGAATGGCAATTTTGCATCGATGCCTCCGCGCGGCTATGCGCAGGGCATGATTTCGAGCTATGCGCGCTTTTTGGGCCTCAATCCGCGGGAGGTCGTCAACGCTTATTTTGACGATCTGATGGCATATGAGCGCGAGACGTCGCAGCAGGGCGGTCGTTATCAGGACGCCGCCGGCTACGTCAATTCGCGTTCCTCTGTTGACAACGGCCGCTTCCTGATGGTTCAGGGCGGGCGTTCGACGCGTTATGGCCAGCGCCCTCAGCAGGCTGGCTATATTACCGAGACGGGCTCGAGCGAGGAGATTCGTTCCCAGCGCGATCGTTTTCGCAGCACGCCGGCACCCGAGGAGCGCGCACTCCCCGCTGCCCGCGGTGTCGCACGAGACCCTCGTGCCGGCTACGGCGATGGTGGTTATTCCGATCGCGGGTACCGTGGCACTTCTTCCGGTCGTCCGCGCGGCGGCTATGCAGACGCCGATACTACGCAGGTGACGCCTCGCCTTCGATCTCAGTCGCAGACCTTTAGCCAGCGCTCCTCGGCGCCTCGTTCGGGCCAGCGCAACTACCAGGGTCGCGGCGAGCTTGCCCCCCGCTCGGGCCAGCGCAATATGCAGCGCCAAGGTAGCTATCGCGGACGTTCTGACAATAACCGTGGTCGTATGCCCCAAGGCGCTGGTCGCGGTGGTTCCAATCGTGGCCGCGGCGGTGGGTGTGCTCCCCAGAACAACGGTCTCGATCCTCGTATCGTTTACGCCGGTATCGGTGCCGTGGCGCTGCTGCTGATCGTGCTCATCGTGGTGCTCCTGCGTGGCTGCGGCTCCTCGGCTCCCGAGTCGACTCCCGAGACACCCGTTGCCACCAAGACAACGACAAAGAAGTCTTCCAAGAAGACCGAATCCGTCGATGAGGACACCGATGAGACGACGGACGAGTCGACCGATTCAGACGCCGCCAAGACAGCGGCCAAGAAGGAAGAGAACGAGGTCACAAAGGTCAAGATCTCCGTTGCCAAGGGCAAGACTGCTTGGATTGAGGTCAAGGTTGATGGCAAGTCGGTCTATGGCGCCCAGGCGACCGGCCCCTTTGAGCAGGAATACACGCCCGAGTCCTCGATCGAGATCACCACGTCCAAGCCTTCCGATGTCACCGTTACCAAGAACGGCGAAAAGGTCCGCTACGACACTAAGACGTCGGGCGTGGCACGCGTGACGATCACCGTTCCCAAGAAGGAGACGACCGACGCCGAGGACGGCGAGAGCGCTGACGGTACCGATGGCACCGAAAGTACCGACGGAACTGATGGAACCGATGCCCAGTCCACGGACGGCACTGATGCCGCCACCGACGGGCAGACTACGCCCTATTCAGACGACTATTCTTACGACAGCTACTAGTCCGCTCGTAAGCGAAAGGATTAACCATGGCTAAAGATTCAAGCTTCGACGTCGTGTCCGAGGTCAATATGCAGGAGGTCGACAATGCCTTCCAGCAGACCACGCGCGAGATTTCTCAGCGCTATGACCTCAAGGACTCCGGCGCCACCATCGAGCTTTCGAAGGGCGACAAGCTCTTTACGATCAACGCCCCGGCCGACTTTGTCTCCAAGCAGATCATCGATGTCCTGAGCTCCAAGCTCATCAAGCGTGGCATCGATCTTAAGGCTGTGTCCTGGGATGCGCCTCAGGCTGCCTCGGGCGGCACCGTGCGCGTGCTCGGTCACATCGTCGAGGGTATCGACCAGACGACTGCCAAGAAGATCAATAAGGACATTAAGGATCAGAAGCTCAAGGTCAAGGTGACGATTGAGGCCGATAAACTGCGTGTTTCCTCTGCTTCCAAGGATGCGCTGCAGACCGTGATCCAGTTCCTGCGCGACCAGGACTACGGTCAGCCGCTGCAGTTCACCAACTACCGCTAATTCATTCGAAAGGACTGCTCTCCAACATGGATACTCCGTTGGGCTCCGTACTCTATATCACCCTCGGGTGCGCCAAGAACGAGGTCGATACCGACCGTATGCGTTCGCTGCTGACCGCTGCGGGCTACGAGGAGGCATTCGATCCGCAAGATGCCGATATCGCCATCGTCAATACGTGCTCGTTCCTTGCCTCTGCAACGTCCGAGAGCATCGAGACCACGCTCGAGCTTGCCAATGAGGTGCAGGACGGCGTTCGTTCCTGCCCGATCGTCATGTGCGGCTGCGTGCCGTCACGCTACGGCGACGACCTGCCCGACGAGCTGCCCGAGGTCGCGGCCTTTGTGAAGGCCGACGAGGAAGACGGCATCGTGGCGGTCATCGATGACGTTCTGGGTGTCGAGCGCGAGATTGCCGCCTATATTCCGCAGGTCAAGCGCACTGTTGAGGGCGCTGTCGCCTACGTCAAGATCTCCGATGGCTGCAACCGCTTCTGCAGCTTCTGCATGATCCCGTATATTCGCGGTCGTTATCACTCGCGCAATGCCGAGAGCATTATCTCCGAGGTGCGCGATCTGGTCGCCGGTGGCGTGCGTGAGATCGTTCTGATCGGTCAGGACACCGGCATCTGGGGTACCGACTTTGCCGGCGAGGACATCGCCGAGGGCGCGCCGCGCAATCTGGCGCAGCTGCTGCAGGCCGTTGCTGAGGCGGTGCGTCCTCATAACGTGTGGGTCCGCGTACTTTACCTGCAGCCCGAGGGCATGACTGACGAGCTTATCGAGACCATTCGCGATACGCCTGAGGTGCTGCCCTATATCGATATTCCTGTGCAGCACTGCGACGCGCGCATCCTCAAGGCCATGCGCCGCTCCGGTTCGCGCCAGGAGCTCGAAGACCTGTTCCGCGACCTGCGCGAGCGCATCCCCGGTATCGTGATCCGCTCCACGGCCATGGTGGGGTTCCCGACCGAGACCGACGATGAGTTCTGCGATCTTATCGACTTTATGGACACCGTCGGCTTTGACTACACGAGCGTCTTTGCCTACTCGCAGGAGGAGGGTAGCCTGGCCGCTAAGATGGAAGGTCAGGTCGACGAAGAGGTCAAGCTCGAGCGCGCCCAGGAGGCCATGGATCTGGCCGAGTCGCTCGGCTTTGCCGCGACTGCCGCGCACGTGGGTGAGCGCGCCCAGGTGATCGTCGACGGTATCGAGGAGACCGAGGACGGTGCCGAGCTCATCGGGCATGCCTGGTTCCAGGCGCCCGATTCTGATGGCGCGGTGCATCTGGATGCCAGCGAGGCATCTGTGGGCGATATTCTGACGGTCGAGTTTACCGATAGCTTCTGCTACGAGCTTATCGGTCATGTTGTGGAGTAGGAGAGCGTCGTGGCTAACGAGAGCAATAAGGAACTGACGAGTGTTTGGACGCCCGCCAACATCGTGACGTGCGTGCGCATCGTCTTTATTCCGGTGTTCATGATTGTGTCGGCGCTGTCTCACACAAGCGTTGCCGGTACGGATTGGAGCACCTTCGACGGCCCGCTCGCCGCCGCCGCCTTTATTCTGTACGTCATCCTGTCGTGCACCGATAAGGTTGATGGCTACCTGGCTCGTTCGCGCAACGAGATCACCGACTTCGGTAAGTTCTTGGATCCCATCGCCGATAAGTTGCTCGTGTTCTCGGCCCTGCTGCTGTTCTTGGATTTTGGCGCGGTGACCGTGTGGTCCGTGTTCATCATCCTGTTCCGCGAGCTGCTGGTGAGCGCCCTGCGCATGGTCGCGAGTGCGGCCGGTGTGGTCATTGCCGCCGATAAGCTCGGCAAGTACAAGACGGCGACTACGATGGTTTCCATCTGCGGCTATCTGTGCGTCTTTGCGATGGCCGGCTTGCACCTTGGCCCGGTGGCGCTGACGCTCGGTATCTACTCGGTGTCACGCTTCCTGTACGCCGTGGCCGTTATCCTGACCGTTATCTCGGGCGCTCAGTACTTCTGGAACTGCCGCAAGGTCGTCTTTTCGGTCTAGGTCCTGGTAGGCATGACGGAATCATTTGAGCAGATTGCCGCGCATAACGAAGAGCACGCACGCGATATTGTCGAGCGTGCAAGCATTCGTGGTGTGACGGTATCAACGGCTGAATCTTTGACAGCGGGCATGATCGCCTCGACGATTGCCGATATCCCTGGCGCCTCGGCAGTGCTTCGTGGCGGTGCGGTGACGTACTGCGACGAGATTAAGCATCGCGTGCTCGGCGTTGAGCAGGAGACGCTCGACCGCTATACCGCGGTGTCGTACCAGACGGCGCGCGAGATGGCTACCGGTTCGCTGGAGCTGTACCAGAGCGATATTGCCGTGAGCGCGACGGGCTATGCCGGCCCCGGTGGAGGCACCGAGGACGATCCGGCTGGAACCTTTTATATTGGCTGGGCGTATCGCTCGGCCGATGGGGGAGCGCCGGTCGTGGACTCCATTCGCTGTCACTATGAGGGCGATCGTTCATGCGTCCGTGCCCATGCGGTCGCTGAGGCACTGGGTCGCATTGTCTACGTGCTCGATTCTATGGAATAGACGTGTTTTAAGGGGCCTCCGGGCCCCTTAATTGTGGAGATAGGGACCTCTGGCGAATTTGCTCTTTGTGCAGGTAGTTGGCGTATTCATGTTTGTCTTGCCTTGCTTGGTTCGCCTGCGGTCAAGTTTTTGGTCAGTGTTTGGTCGGCGTTTGGTTGGGTTTTGGAAAGGTCGGCTGCATATGATTTATCTGAACGGTTGACCACGAACAGCCGTTCGTTTATTATCGATGCAGGTTGTTAAGAGGAGGGCTATTCATGGCCAAGAATTCAGGTCCCGTACGTACCGTTCATGCTCGCACGACGGGTAAAGAGCGCGATGAGATGATCGCCACCACCAAGGCCGAGATCGAGAAGAAATTCGGTCAGGGTTCCATCATGAGGTACGGCGACGGTGGTCCCGAGCTCGAGGTCGAGGCCATTCCCACGGGCGCCCTGGCCCTCGATGCCGCTTTGGGCATCGGCGGCGTGCCACGCGGCCGTATCGTCGAGATTTACGGTCCCGAGTCCTCCGGTAAGACAACGCTTTCACTCGAGATTTTGGCAGAGGCCCAGGCTATGGGTGGCGTCGTGGCATTTATTGATGCCGAGCACGCGCTCGACCCAACGTATGCCGCGCGTATCGGCGTGGACATCGATGAGGTCCTCATTTCCCAGCCCGATACGGGTGAGCAGGCGCTCGAGATCGTCGACATGCTCGTGCGCTCTGGCGCCATCGACGCCATCGTCGTCGACTCTGTCGCCGCTTTGACTCCGCGTGCCGAGATCGAGGGCGAGATCGGCGATACTACGGTCGGTCTTCAAGCCCGTCTGATGAGCCAGGCGCTCCGTAAGCTCGCCGGCTCGCTCGCCAAATCTAAAACGACCTGCATCTTCATTAACCAGCTGCGCGAGAAGATTGGCGTCATGTTCGGTAACCCCGAGACTACGACGGGCGGCCGCGCCCTCAAGTTCTTCTCGTCGGTGCGCATCGATATTCGTCGCATCGACAGCATTAAGCTTAAGGACGAGGTCATCGGCAATCGCGTGCGTGCCAAGGTCGTTAAGAACAAGGTGGCCGCTCCGTTCCGCTCTGCCGAGTTCGATATCATGTACGGCACGGGCATCTCTAAGGAGGGCTCGATTCTGGACATGGCCGTCGAGTGCGGTATCTGCAAAAAGATGGGCTCTTGGTTTGCGTACGGTGAGGACAAGCTCGGCAATGGTCGCGAGGCCGCCAAGGCCTTCCTGCGCGAACACCCCGATTGTGCTGACGAGATCGAGCATAAGGTTCGTCTCGCCTGCGGCCTTGAATTCGATGACGATGCTCCGTCTGAGGTCGAGCTGACCGATCAGCCCGAAACTGAGGAGTTCGATGAACTTTACGCCATCGATGGCTCCGCGATGCTCGATGATGACGACGAGTAGCGGATGCCCTCATGTCGTATACGGTGACCGAGGCCACGGTCGTCTTTCCCGATAAGAAGGCGGCCTCCTCGTTCTCAAGTGGGTATGCATCAAAAAAGCCTTGTGCACATATCGACTGTGAGCTCGAGGGCGGTTTTGAACGATCCATCTGGATTCCTGTTCGTGTCGCGCGCCTGTTCCTTAAAAATCGCCCCGATCTTCCCTGCGATTGGGATGAGTTTCGCGAAGCGGTACAGCTCATTGAGCGTAAATGCGCGCTCACCATGGTGACTGAGATGCTGTCGCGCCGCGATCATGCCACGGGTGAGGTCCGTGACAAGCTGGCTCGTTATGGTTTTCGCGCGGCCGCGATTGATTTCGCCGTCCAGCGTGCCACTGAGTATCGCTTTTTAGATGAGAACCGCTTTTGCTCGTATTTTATCGAGGAACGCAAACGACGCGGCTGGGGACAGCGCAAGATTGAGACCGAGCTCAAGCGCCGCCATGTCGTACTCGATGATATCCCCGGCTATCCCGAGGATTATTTTGCCGTGGAGGACGACTTGGCTCGCGCGTCGGCTTTGCTCGCAAAGCGTCGTGTTCCCGAGACACGTGGATTCGAAAAGCTCGTCCGGTTTTTGATGGGCAAGGGATTTTCGTACCGCATCGCCGCCGATGCCGTTAAGGCGCGTCTCGATGCCGAACGTGAGGAATGTGCAGTTTAGACACCTGCGTTTTGCGTACCTGCCGTTCGCCGCGTTTTAGCCGCCGTACTGGGTCCATTTATTTGACAGTTGTTGCGGTTCAACGTACGATAAACACTGTCATTTGCTTTGTGATATGTGCTCATCTTTGATGAGTTTGTTTATATGTTTATCTGTATCCGACCCGCATAAGCTGCGCCCATATTACTCAAATGTCGCGAGCCGTTCGCAAGGACGGTTCGCTTTGTTGTGTAACGAATCCATAAAAAGGAGTGAGCATGCCTATCATCGCAGCGCTCGTTGGCATCGTTTTGGGTGCCATCGCCGCCATTGCCTACATGCGCACCGCCAAGCAGGGTAGTCTTCACGAGGCCGACGAAAAGATCCAGTCGGCACACGCACAGGCTGAGTCCCTAATCGGTGATGCAAAGCGTCAGGCCGAGACCCTCAAAAAAGAGGCTCTGCTTGAGGCCAAGGAAGAGATTATCAAGAATAAGCAGGCTGCCGAGGCCGAGGACAAGCAGCGTAAGAGTGAGATTCGTACGCTCGAGAACCGCGTGATGCAGCGCGAGGAGTCCCTCGATCGCCGCAACGATGCCCTCGACAAGCGCGAACATCAGCTGTCCAGCCAGGCTGGCCAGGTTGAGAAGCGCTCCCGCGAGCTTGAGGAGCTCTGCGCCAAGCAGACTTCGGAGCTCGAGCGCATCGCCGACCTGACCCGCGAGGACGCTCACAAGGAGCTCCTCGACAAGGTTCGCGGCGAGGTTACCCACGAGGCCGCCACGATCATCCGTGAGTCCGAGCAGCAGGTTCGCGCCGAGTGCCACAAGACCGCTCAGGAGATCTTGTCCCTGGCGATTCAGCGCTGCGCCGCCGACCACACCGCCGAGGTTACCGTTACCTCTGTGCACATTCCTTCCGATGACCTCAAGGGTCGCATCATCGGCCGCGAGGGTCGCAACATCCGCACCTTCGAGCAGGTTTCCGGCGTCAACCTCGTGATCGATGATACGCCTGAGACCGTCGTGCTTTCGAGCTTCGATCCGGTCCGTCGCGAGACCGCCCGCGTCGCCCTTGAGAACCTTATTGCTGACGGCCGCATTCACCCCGCCCGCATCGAGGAGATGTATCACAAGGCCGCCGACTTGGTTCAGCAGCGCGTGCGCGAGGCTGGCGAACAGGCTGCCTTCGATACCGGTATCCACGATCTGCACCCCGAGATCGTTAAGACCCTGGGTGCTCTGCGCTACCGCACCTCGTTTGGTCAGAACGTGCTCCAGCATTCCCTCGAGGTTTCCGACCTGTGCGGCGTGATGGCTTCCGAGCTTGGCCTGGACGTTGTGACCGCCAAGCGTGCCGGCCTGCTGCACGATCTTGGTAAGGCTATCGACCATGACGTCGAGGGTCCGCATGCCGTTATCGGCGCCGAGCTCGCCCGTCGCTATGGCGAGAAGCCCGTTATCGTTCATGCTATCGAGGCCCATCACGCCGACGTCGACCCCAACACGGTGCTCGATGTTCTGGTCCAGGCTGCCGATGCCGTTTCTGCCTCTCGCCCTGGTGCCCGTCGCGAATCGGCCGAGAACTACATCAAGCGCCTTGAGAAGCTCGAGGAGATTGCCAACTCCCATGACGGCGTCGAGCGTACCTATGCTATGCAGGCTGGTCGCGAGGTTCACGTCATGGTTCAGCCGGACAAGATTTCCGATGCTCAGTCCACGGTCTTGGCTCATGACATCGCCCATCAGATCGAGGAAGAGATGGAGTATCCCGGTCAGGTGCGCGTCGTCGTGATTCGCGAGAGCCGCGCTGTCGATATCGCTAAATAACATGAACGACGCGAACGAGCTCATCTCATTTATCGCGTCGATGTCGGGGGAGGGCAACCTTCGCGTCGAGGAGAACCTTGGCGAGGGGTATGTCCGCCTCCGCGTTTCGGAGGCCGAGCGGCGGCAGGCAAAGCACGACATTCAGCATGTCGAGGATATTGTCATCGAAATGCTGCGCAACGCTCGTGATGCCGGCGCCGACAAGGTCTATCTCGCCACGACCAAGGAAGATGGCGTCCGTACGCTCGTCTTTCTGGATAACGGCTCGGGCGTGCCGCAGGATATGCAGGAGCGCATCTTTGATGCTCGCGTTACCTCCAAGCTCGAGAGCATGAAGATGGATCGTTGGGGCGTTCACGGTCGAGGCATGGCATTGTTCTCGATTAAGCAGAACACCGACGAGGCACGCGTTGTCGCGTCGGATGTTGACCTTGGCTCGGTTTTTAAGGTGAGCGTCGCTACCGACCGCCTTGGCGAGCGCGCCGATCAGTCCAGCTGGCCTCAGGCCGTGAAGGACGAGGACGGTCACTATGTCTGCGCCCGCGGCCCTCACAACATCATTCGCGCCGCCTGCGAGTTTGCTCTCGAGGAGCTGCGCGCCTGTGATGTCTATTTGGGGTCTCCGTCCGAGATTGCCGCGACGTTGCATGCGCAGGCGTCCAGCCGTCTCGATGCTTCTCGTCTTTTGTTTATCGATGACGAAGCCGAGCTTCCGGTGGTCGATCGCCTGGGACTTGCTTCGGATGCGGAAGACTTTATTCGTATCTGTTCGGGTCTGGGCCTTGAGATGTCCGAGCGTACGGCGCATCGTATCTTGGCGGGCCAGATTAAGCCCGTTCGCGGTGTGACCGCACGCCTGCTTCGCGAGCGCGATTCGTCCTCACACGCGTCCGCTCCGGTTGATCTAGCCAAAGATCGTCGCGGGTTGCGTATCGCCAAGGACGACATGGCGCAGTTCTCGCGAGCCGTCGAACGCGACTTTAACGATCTTGCATCGCGGTACTATCTCAACCTTTGCGGCGACCCCAAGATTCGTGTTTCGCGTGATCGTATTACCGTGACGTTCGATCTTGCCAAAGAGGAATAGCATCTTTACCGAGTCCGTTCGGTACGATACAGTTATTGCAGTTAAAACGTACTTTTAAACGCAGGAGTTTCTTCATGGATTGCCTGAAGGTATCAAGCAAATCATCGCCCGCGTCCGTTGCCGGCGCCATTGCCGGCATGGTCAAAGATGGTGTCCCCGTCAATATCCAGTGTGTCGGCGCGGGTGCCGTCAACCAGGCCATCAAGGCCGTGGCCATTGCACGCGGTTTTTTGATTCCAACCGGGTTTGATATTTCCTGCGCGCCGGTGTTCTCCGACATCCTCATCAACGGGGAGTCGCGCACGGCCATCCGTCTTTCTATTTACGTTCATCAGATTAATCGAGCTGCTATGGATAACGTTGTGATGGACGACGTTAAACCTGTGGCCTAGCGTGTTTGCTCTTTGCCCGCGCTCTTTGATTCCGCCTATTCCACCTCGTTAGGACTTATACACATGGACCAGGGTTCCGTACGCGATATTCTTGCCGGTAAAACCTACTTTATCCGCACCTTTGGCTGCCAGATGAATCAGCACGACTCCGAGCGTGTGAGTGGCCTGCTCGACTCGTATGGCTGTCTCATGGCGCTCGATCCGGAGCATGCTGACATTGTCGTGTTCATGACGTGCTGCGTTCGCGAGGCCGCTGACACCCGTCTGTACGGTCAGTGCAACTCTTGTAAGAGCCTCCCGCCTTCGCCCTCGGGCAAGCGTGTGGTCGCCGTGGGCGGCTGTATCGCGCAGCGCGACGGCGAGGGTCTGCTCACCAATGTCGATAACGTCAATGTTATCTTTGGCACGCATTCCATCGCGCATGTTGCCGAGCTCATTGCCGAGGCGTTCTTGGACGGCAAGCGTCATATTCGCACCAATGAACACGAGGACACGGATGCTATGAGCATGCCGTGGCATCGTGAGACCCAGTATCACGCCTGGGTCCCCATTATGACGGGCTGTAATAACTTCTGCACCTATTGCATCGTGCCGTATGTGCGCGGTCGCGAAAAGAGCCGCCCTTTCGAGGAGATTGTCGACGAGGTCACCGGTCTCGTACGCCAGGGCGTGCGCGAGATCACGCTTTTGGGTCAAAACGTCAACTCCTATGGTCGCGATCTGTTTGGCAAGCCGCGCTTTGCCGACCTGTTGCGTGCCGTGGGCGATACGGGTGTAGAGCGCATCTTCTTTACTTCCTCACACCCCAAAGACCTGCTGGCCGAGACTATCGACGCTATGGCCGAGACGCCTGCCGTCATGCCGCAGCTGCACCTGGCAGTTCAATCGGGCTCGACGCGCATCCTTAAAGAGATGAATCGTCGCTATACGCGCGAAGACTATCTGGGGCTTGTCGATCGCATCCGCAATCGCATGCCCGATATCGCGCTTTCGACCGATATCATCGTTGGCTTCCCCGGCGAGACCGAGGAAGACTTTGAGCAGACGCTCTCGCTTGCCGAGACGGTCCGTTATGCTCAGGCCTATACGTTTATGTATTCCAAGCGCGCCGGTACTCCGGCAGCCGAGATTGATGATCCCACGCCGCATGAGGTGATTCTTGAGCGCTTCAACCGTTTGGTGAAGGTTATTGAGACCACTGCGCACGAATATAACCAAGGTGAGCTCCACACCGTTGTGCCGGCGCTTATTGAGGGTACGAGCAAAAAGAATGACGCGGTGCTGCTGGGCAAGAGTCCTAAGAATCAGACCGTTCATGCACCGATTCCCGAGGGCTACAGTATCGATCAGTTGATTGGCAAGATTGTCGATGTTGACGTCGATGTTGCCAAGACCTGGTATCTGTCCGGATCCGTTGTGGGCGAGCCGCGCTAATGATTTCTCCCGGGGCAGGCCTTTCCGCCGTTGCGATTGTCGGTCCGACCGCGGTTGGCAAAAGTGATGTCGCGGATCGTTTGGCGGCTCGTCTTTCGTCCGAAGTGCTGTCGTGTGACGCGATGCAAATCTATCGAGGTATGGATATCGGCACTGCCAAGATGGCACCCGAGGAGTGCACGGCGCCTCTACGCCTGGTCGATATTGTTGATCCGGGCGTTGCATATTCTGCGGCGCTGTATCAGGCAGATGCTCGTGTGCATGTTGAGCGCTTGCTGGGCGAGGGCCGCCTACCGGTGTTTTGCGGGGGCACAGGCCTGTATCTCAAGGCCGCCCTGGATGAAATGGATTTTCCCTCAGGCGAGCTTGAGGACGATCGCCGCGCGGGGTATCAGGAGCTTGCCGAACGCATAGGTGATGAAGCGCTGCACGCGTTGCTTGCCGAGCGTGATCCCGAGTCCGCTGCGGTCATCCACCCTCATAATGTTCGCCGCGTGATTCGCGCGCTCGAAATGCACGATGATGGTGTGTCCTACGCGCAGCAGAAGTCGCAGTTTAGTGTTCCGCGCGAGCATTATCACGCTCTGTGGTTTGGATTGATGCGTAATCGCGAGGCGCTTTACGAGCGCATTAACCTACGCGTCGATCTGATGTTTGAACAGGGTCTTGTTGATGAGGTTCGTGGTCTTATGGACCAGGGGCTGGGAGATGCCCTGACTTCGATGCAGGCGATTGGCTATAAAGAGATTATCGATGCCCTTAACGGCGTGATTTCTATGGATGAGGCCCGTGAACTCATCAAGACGCGTTCGCGTCGCTATGCCAAGCGTCAGCTTTCGTGGTTTAAACGCGATGACCGCATTGTGTGGTTCGATATGGACGAGTTTACGATCGATGAGGTCGTTGAGGATATCCTACACCGTATCGAGGCGGTCTAATGGCTCGGTTTCCCCTCGTTCCCACGGCGCCTGAGCCCGAACGTGCCGTTCTTGTCGGAGTTGAGTGGCGCGATAACGCCTGGCCGCTCGATCGTTCGCTTGACGAGCTTGAGCGCCTGGCCCATACGGCTGGCGCTCAGTGCGTGGCGCGTTTGTCACAGCGTCTGGTTAAGCCGTATCCAAAATCGTTTATCGGCTCCGGTAAGGTTGAGGAGCTTTGCGGGCTCGTGCATCGTATGGATGCCGATGTTGTTATCTTCGACGATGATTTAACGCCCTCTCAGCAGTCGTATCTTGAGAAAGCCGTGGGCGAACCGGTTAAGATTATCGACCGTACGGCGTTGATTCTCGATATCTTTGGCCTGCACGCTCAGACTCGTGAGGGTCGCCTGCAGGTGCAGCTAGCCCAATTGCAGTATCTGTTGCCCCGCTTGCGCGGTATGTGGAGCCATCTTGCTAAAGAGCAGACACGCGGTGGCATTGGTTCGCGCTTTGGCCAGGGCGAAAGCCAGCTCGAGGTTGACCGGCGTTTGATTCGCAACAAGATTGCTGCGCTTCGTCGCGAGCTCAAGCAGGTTGAACAGCGCCGCGATGTCCAGTCAAAGAGCCGTATCGAGTCGCCGGCGTTTCGCGTTGCCTTAGCCGGTTATACCAATGCCGGTAAGTCAACGTTGCTCAATCGCCTGACCGGGTCTACGGTGCTTTCACAGGACAAATTGTTTGCCACGCTCGATCCGACGACGCGCTCGTATCGCTTGCCCGGTGGTCGTGGCATGACCATTACCGATACCGTCGGCTTTATTCAAAAGCTACCGCATGGTCTCGTTGATGCCTTTAAGTCCACGCTTTCTGAGGTCCTTGGTGCCGATCTGATTCTTAAAGTTGTGGATGCCTCCGACGAGGACTACGAGCGCCAGCTCGAGGCAGTCGATCGCGTTCTTGACGAGATCGGTGCCGGCGAGCGTTTGACGCTTACGGTGTTCAATAAAATCGACCTACTCGATAGCGTCGATCGCTTGAGTTTCCATCGTCGCTATCCCGAGGCCGTGCTGTTCTCGGCCCAGACGGGCGAGGGGCTCGACGATGTCGTTGACCGTATTGCTCGTGAGGCAGCTGCCACCGATGTCTTGCTCTCCGCTGATATCCCGTATCGCGAGGGCGCCCTCATTACGCTGGTGCATGAGCAGGGAACCCTTCTACACGAGGAATATCTTGAGGACGGCGTTCGCATTGTGGCGAAGTTGCCAGCCCGAATCGCGCCGCGTCTTGAGCGCTATCGTACGGAATAAACGAGCTCTAGCACGCCTAGAATGACAGGCTGATGAAGTAGGTAGAACGGTAAGGCATGCCGACCGAGGACTGCGAGTGCCGGGATGGGATTGGCGTATGCCCATGCTGGCGCTTCGAGGCTTGATGCTTGTGCCTCCTGGGCAGCAAAAAAGCCGGTAAGGTACATAAAGACAAACGGAATGAGCGGATAGTAATCTCCCGAAACAAAGCCCGGATCCGGAAATCCAAGCCATGCCAGGTAGGGGAGTGGGTAGACCGCCTTTGGAATGCCCCAGGTTAGGGCAAAAAGAACAAGGCACACTGCGATGCCCCACGAGCCCGGTATTTTTGTGAGTAACGGACGGGTGAGTGCAACCCCCGCGGTGCACGCTGCCATGCAATAAATGATGCCAAAGTTTACCGAATCGTCGACTGATACCAGTGTAGTTGCAATCCATACGACCAAGGCTGCGGCTGCGTATTTGAGGGCGCGCTTAACGTTATTACGCGAGAGCGTGCACATCCAACCGGCGATAAACAAAAATACCCAGCTGATACTAGCGCGCCAGATATCCTGGAAAACCGTTTCGGTAAACCATGGTATATCCCATCCATATAGGTAGGCCAAATCGTAGCAGGCGTGGAAACCTGCCATCGATAGCATCGTAAACCCGCGGACGGTATCAAATATGGTGATGCGTTTTTGCATTACGAGAACCGGCGCATTAATCCGACAACCTTACCCAAAATAACGGGGTTCGTCGCATAGATGGGCTCCATGGTGTCGTTCTCGGGCTGCAGGCGCACGCGCCCCTGCTCCTTGTAGAACGTCTTGACGGTCGCCGAGCCATCGATCATGGCCACGACGATTTCGCCGTTCATGGCGCTCTTTTGCTCGCGAACGATAATGTAGTCGCCGTTGTAAATGCCGACATTGATCATTGAGCTGCCGTGCACTTCAAGGATAAAGGAGCCCTGGTCTGTGGCGATTTCGGTCGGGATGGTAAAGGTGTCCTCGATATTTTGCTCGGCCAGAATGGGAATCCCAGCCGCGACGCGACCGACGAGCGGCAGCGAGACCGTTCCGCGGGGCGCGGTGGGTTCATCGGATTTGGAAATCGAGACAGAGGATCCGTCCTCATCAAAGAGCTCTAGGGCGCGAGGCTTGGTGGCATCGCGCTTGAGCAGTCCTCGAGCCTCCAGGGCAGAGAGATGAGCATGCACCGTGCTGGGGGAGGAGAGGCCTACGGCCGATGCCATCTCGCGCACACTGGGCGGGTAGCCCTTCTCCTGCTGATATTCCTTGATGAAGTCGTAAATCTGCTGCTGACGCTTGGTAATTTTGCGAGCCATCAGGGGATCCTCTCTGCCAATGTCAAACAAATGTTCGATTATTGCTTGACAGGAACAACTGTTCGAAGATAATAATAACCGAACATTCGTTCTCGCGCTAGACATTTTTGTCCGCGCGGCTTGATAAAACTGTTCTCAGCAAAATACGCGAGAGGAGAACATGATGAACGCAACGGATACGGTCCAGGGAAACCTTGCCCTTAAGCTCGAGACGCCTGCGGCTCCGGCTTTCACGGTTGTCAAAGGCGGCCGATCTGGATTCCAAACACTGCCTGGCAAGCCCGTCCGCAGCCAGTGCGTCGCCACGACTTCGGCCCCCGTTGCCCTAAAGGTCTCGACGATTGTCGCCTTGGCCGTTGCGCTCACGCTCTTCTTTGTACTTGCTACTTCGATCTTCAGCGCTCGTCATGCCGCATATGCCGAGTCAGTATCCAACGTTACCTACGAGACCGTCCGTGTTCAGTCTGGCGATTCCTTGTGGTCGCTTGCCCAGGAGCATCCGATTGAGGGTCTTTCCACGCAGGAGATCTCTGATATGATCCGCAACGTCAATCACCTGGAGCATGGCTCGCTCGATGCCGGTGCGCATCTTAAAGTTCCCGCACGTTCCTAAGATTTAAGCACTGTCGCATGGTACCCTTGTAATCGTTTTAGAGGAGGTACCATGCGCTGTCCCAAATGCGGCAAGGCACATACCCGCGTCGTTGATTCCCGCATGCAGGAATCTAATAACACCATCAAGCGCCGTCGCGAATGCTGCTCATGCAATTATCGCTTTACGACATTTGAGCGTTGTGAAGACCCTATCGAGGTCATTAAGTCAGACGGAACCAAGCAACGGTTCGATCGCAATAAGCTGCTGGTCGGTTTGATGCGCGCTACGATCAAGCGAGATATCGACACTAAAAAACTCAACGAGATCATTGATGATATTGAGGTCGAGCTTCGTTCTCGTACGCTTACGGCCGTTACGTCCCATGAGCTGGGCGATATGGTTCTTAAGCGGTTGGCCAAGATCGATAAAGTGGCCTACATCCGCTTTGCCTCGGTCTATCGCGATTTCAAAGACGTCGATGAGTTTCTGCAAGAGCTCGACAAGCTAAGGTGATTTCATGTCCAACATTACCGTTAACATTAAACGTCTCGACCCAACCGTCGAACTTCCCAAATACGCCCATCCTACGGATGCCGGTCTCGACCTCCGCGCCAACGAAGACTGCACCCTCAAGCCCTTTGAGCGTCGTCTGGTCTCCACTGGCTTGGCCATTGCGCTGCCCGACGGCTATGCCGGCTTCGTCCAGCCCCGCAGCGGCCTAGCCATTAAGCAAGGCCTGTCCATAGTCAACACGCCCGGTCTCATCGACGCCCACTACCGAGGAGAGCTCAAAGTCATCCTCATCAATCTAGACCCCACGAACAACATCCAAATCAACAAAGGCGACCGCATCGCCCAACTCGTCATCCAAGAAGTCCCCACGGTCAACCTCACAGAAGTCGAAGAACTAGACGAAACCGACCGAGGCAAAGGAGGCTTCGGCTCCAGCGGCGTCGCCTAGGGGCGCTCGTATCCCTCCCGCCCGCCTCTCACACATATCATTCCATGCTCAAACATTCTCGCGTCGCTTCGCTCGCTGCGAAACTGCGCGTGGAACGATATGTGTGAGAGGCGGGCGGGCAGTTACTCGCTTGAAAAATAAAAGCCTTTCTTTCTAGTAAGCCGATGCGATAAAGGAAAACCTCCTTTCTCGCATCGGCTTACTATATTTATTTTTTCCGATTTCTCCTTTGCAGGTTCTAATGGTAGGGAATCTGGCATAGCTGCTAGCACGTAAACGTAGCTGCTCGGCGGGAGCCGCCCATATATCGTTCCACGCGCAGTTTCGCAGCGCAGCGAGAATGTTTGAGCATGGAATGATATATGGGCGGCTCCCGCCGAGCAGCGGACTTTCGTCTACCTGATATGCGCAGGTTTTCCGCCCCAGTAGAAGCGGCAGAAGGCTCGTTTGCGCTTTTGGGGTTTGCCTACGAGTTCCATGGTGGCGACGGCGATGTCTTTGGCTGCGTGGGGGCGGCGCAGGACTTCGCCATTGATGAGCAGCGCCCTAAGTGACTCCGGATGATCGTGAAGATGTCGCAACGTCACGATGAGGTCTCGTGCCGTGGTGACGTGCATGCTGGCGCCCATGCCGGTAAGCATGGTGGTGTTGGCCTTTTCCTGGCCATAGGACTTGCCCAGCAGGATCATCGGCAGATGCGCGCAGAGGCACTCGGTGACCGTGAGTCCGCCCGATTTGAGGATTGCCAGGTCGCAGCCGTGCATGAGGGCCGCCATGTCGTCGACATAGTCCAACACCGTTACGTTCTCGAGCTTCATGGCATCGAAGAGCGTCTTCAGCCGGGTGACATACTCCACGTCTTTGCCGGGCAAAAAGACAAAGTGCATGTCTTCGAAGCTGCGCAGGAAGGGGAGCGTGTGGTCCATCGCCGCGCGAAAGCGGACGTAAGGCTGAGGCAGGCTGGCACCGGCCATTACCAGCACGACGGTCTTGTCGATGGGGAGGTTGAACTTGGCTAGCTCTTCCTCGCGATCGTAATCCGTGTCGAATCCGGCGCGAATAGGAATGCCGGTAATGCGAATCTTTGCCTCGGGCACCTTGCGCGGACGCAGGGTTTCGGCCATAAATTCGTTGGCAACACAGAAGAGGTCGGTGTCCTTGTGGGGCCACCAGCCCTCGACTTCGTAGTCGGTCGGTACGCAGATGACCGGATAATCGATACCCGTAATTACGCGAGCGCCCACGGCAACATTGGCTGCCGTGATGTGCGTTGCGACCACGGCTATGGGCCTGCGACTACGAATATATTCGTTGAAGGCAGGGAACATAATTCGCGACCATGCCGTGCCGCCACCCCAGAGAAGATGTCCCGTTAGCGTGTATCGCCAGGTCAGGTCGTAAATGGGGCGCGTGGCTCCCGTAAAAGAAGCCGCGGTCTTATTGCCGTCGAATTTAATTCGTCCAAAATCAAGGATATCGAGCACTTCAATCTCAACGTCCTCGGGGATGCCATTGGTGCCACGGATGAGGTCGAATGCCTGCGCAATCGCATTTGCGGCGGCCTTGTGGCCCGAGCCGACCGAGGCGTGCACGATGGTCACGAGAGGCTTTTGCTGAGCCAAGAGCGTGGTTTGCTTCGATTGGGGAGTGCTGTGCGTGAGCAGGGGAGCGTCGTCGCTCGTCTGCGTTTGATCCATCGATAACTCCCCTTCGACGTTGTAACACGGATTTATCATTGTAGTGCATGAGTGTCACGTTCACGTAAATTTGGGTATGAGCGCAAAGAACGACAACGTTTCGACGAGAGGACTCTTCATGACTACCGATCAGACAATCGATGTTGCGATTATCGGCGGCGGCCCTGCAGGCTATGCTGCCGCCATTTATGCGGCGCGCGCCAACCTGACGACGACTGTCCTTGAGCAGGGCATGTCTGGCGGACAGATCGCCACGTCCAACGAGATTGAGAATTATCCTGGCATTCCGCTGCTGAGCGGTGTTGAACTTGGTGAGCGGTTTCAACAGCATGCTGAAGGCCTGGGAGCTCAGGTTGGATGGAGTATGGTGACGGGCGTCGATTACGATGCCGATGCGGCTCACTTTGCCATCCATCATGATATGGGCGACACAACGGCCAAGAGCGTCATTGCGTGCATGGGTGCCACGCCGCGTCCTGCTGGTTTTGTTGGCGAGGATACGTATCGCGGTCGTGGCGTTTCGTATTGCGCGACGTGCGACGGCATGTTCTTTCGAGGTAAGCAGGTCTTTGTCATCGGCGGCGGCAATGCTGCCTGCGAGGAAGCCCTGTTCTTGTCAGAAATCGCCAGCAACGTGACCATCGTGCTGCGTCGCGATCAATTCCGTGCACCCGAGGGCGTTGTGAATAAGGTGCTTGCTAGTGACAATATTTCAGTTAGGTACCAAACTAGTATTGTTGAGCTTTCTGGTGAAGCGATGCCTACGACAATTACATTCAAGGACAATGCGACTGGTGAAATGCACACTAAGTCCTTTGAACCTGGCTCTTTTGGCATCTTTGTCTTTGCGGGCACGCAGCCACACACCGAGCTGGTTGAGCATCTAGTCGATCTGGCTCCGGACGGCGGCATTGTTACCGACGATTCGATGGCCACCCGTACGCCCGGCTTATTCGCAGCCGGCGATATCCGCTCCAAGCGTTTACGCCAGGTTGTGACCGCCGTTTCGGACGGAGCCATAGCGGCTACCAGCGCATACGCTTTCCTACGCGGATAAGTACGATAATATATCTTATGTAAGGTTGTTATCTATAAACAAAGTGGTTGGACGGTGCTTCAACGTGCTGTCCAACCACTTTTACTTAGCGGCTATATGGTATGCAAAACTAGATAACCTAGAATACAATATAGTAAACGAACGGAGGCCTCTTATGAACCACGTCAAACATGTTATCCCGATGTCCGATACATCGGTCAGCATTAAGCCGGAGGATATTCAGCCGACGGTGCTGCCGGATGCATTTATTCAGTCCGATATGGTTGGTAAGCTCAACGCGTTGAGCCTGCCACGCTATGACCAGCTGCCCAACGTAACGCTCTATCGCGATCAGGTTATTGAATATGTTGCGCTGTGGATGGAGCCGCTTTCGATTTGCGTAGAGCAGCCCGTTATCACGCCTTCGATGATCAATAACTACGTGAAGGTTGGCCTCGTTCCTGCTCCGGTTAAAAAGCAGTATGGCCGTGAGCAGATTGCGCGTCTCATCGCCATTTGTATCTTTAAGCAGGTGCTGCCCATCGCTGCGGTTCAGGCGCTCTTTAATATTCAGCGCTTGAGCTATGACGCTCCGACGGCTTTCGATTATGTAGTCGATCAACTTGAGGCATCGATTCGTGCGGCGTTTTCCGTCGAGCAGACTCCCGTGCCCGATACCGCACACCAGGTTACGCGCGAATCGTTGCTCGTACGCAGTGCGGTATCGTCCTTCGTTTCGAAGGCGTACCTTATGAGTTATCTAAAGTTCAATGGGTTTAATAGCTAACCGAGGTATAAAACGGGCGGGATAAAGAGCCACTGGCCCCTTATCCCGCCCGTGCGTTTGTCTAGTTGGACATTATCGGCCCGAAGCCACGCCCATGCCGTAGCCGATGATGAGGCCGTGCATCTCGGCATAGTATGAATCTAGCCCGTTACAGGGAATGATGATAGTCTTGGAATCTGGCCAGCGCTCCACAATGCGGTTGGCAAGCGACTGGGCTCCAGCTTCGTTTTCAACGTGATCGATGATGACCTCGCCGCCCGTGAAACCCTCGGCTTCCATGGTGTCAATAATCTTGTTGAGCATCTTCTTTTCGCCACGCGTGTGCCCAACGAGTTCAATTTTACCCGCTTCGCTCGCCGTGCCCAAAATGCGTATATTGAGCTTGTTGGCAATGACGCCGGCTGCCTTAGGAATGCGTCCAGCTTTTGCAAGGTTCTCGTAATTACACAGGCTAAAGAGAATCTTGCTGTTCTGTTCCAAGCTATCGAAGTAAGCGCAGGCGTCCTCAAAGGAGGCTTCCGGGTTGCTTGCAAGATAACGATCAAACAGTAAGAAGATCAGATCCATCTTGCCACCAGCTGCCCGCGAATTGACCAGGTGAATCTGACGATTGGGCTCCTCGGCAAGCACCATGTCACGAGCGGTGGCCGCGGCATTGTAGCTCCCCGAGACGCCCTCGGAGATGGGCATGCAGATCGTCTTGTCAGCGAGCTTAAAGAGCTCAGCCCACTCCCCTACGCTTGGGCAGGAGCTCGATGATGCGCTGGCTTCCGATTGGATGGCAACATTAAGCTCGTGAACATCGAGCGAGAGGTTATCGACAAATTCGCGCTCCCCTAGTCGGATTTTGAGAGGCGCGAATGCAAAGGTGGTATGAGGTGCGGTTGGTTGCCAATCGCGAAGATTGCAGCTCGAATCGGAGATAAGTGCCCAGCTCATTGAGGGTCCTTTCTAGTTGTTCCTCATCAATTATAGCCATCTTTTTGATTGATTGAACAGCTATCTAGTTTTGAATACTAGATAGCTGTCCTGATCTTATGGCAAACGGTAGGGGCAAAAAAGAATGGGCCTCGTGATTCAAGATCGCGAGGCCCACGTTCGTTCGCTGTATTAAGAAATTAGTAGCGAACGAAAATGTAATTGTTGTTCATGCCAGCGGCAACGGAGCTGATGATAACGCCCGTGCTGTAGTCGGAAGCATGAATCATCTGGCCGTTACCAATGTAGATGCCGGTGTGGTAAGAGTTAACCACGACATCACCAGGCTGGGGATCGGACACGCGAGTCCAGCCCATGAAGGTGCCCGTGGTACCTAGGCGGCAATAACGGCCGGTGAGGCAGTAGCTTACAAAGCCGGAGCAGTCAAAGCTGTTCGGGCCAATGCCGCCCCAGGAATAAGCACAACCAAGCTTGCTGTAGGCGCGCGAAACAACGGTACCACCGTCAACGGACTGGCTCGGTGCGGAAGGCGTCGGAGCTGGAGCGGGCGTTGAAGGCTGCGGCGTGGGAGCAGGAGTGGGCGTCGAAGGCTGCGGCGTGGGAGCAGGTGTGGGCGTGGGGGTGTTCTCGGTCGTACCGGCAGTGTCGTTGCTCACCGTGGCCTTTTCGGCGGTGCTGGCATTAATGCCAGCCTGCAGTGCGGCGTTGGCCTCGGCCTCGGCAGCAAGCTCGGCCTGCAGCTGTGAATCCAGGGAGTTCACAACACTCTGGGCCTCAGCCTGCTGGGCATTGAGCTCGTCGACCTTCTTCTGCGTCGCGGCGACGTTCTTCTCCTGCTCGGCTTGCTTATCGGTGAGCTGCTGCTTAAGGTCCTTGACATCCTGAATGGTCTGGGCCTGCTTGTCGGAAACCTTGCCGTAGTAGAACAGACGGTTGAGCATGTCGCCCAGATCGTCGACGCCCGTCAGAACCTGAAGGAGACTCAGACCGCCGGTCTTGTACTCACCGGCAACGTAGCTCGAAAGCTTTGCCTGACCCTCGGCAATCTCTTGCTGCTTTTGCGTGATCTCGCCTGCAGTCTGATCAAGCTCCTGCGTCTGTGCGGAGAGTTCTTCATGAATTTGCTGAGTTTGGGTGCCAATCTGCTCGAGCTTGGTACGAGCAGCGGCAAGGTCGGATGCGGTATCGGCGTAGGCCGGAGCCACGAGGCCCAGGCCCAAAACACAAGCGAGGGTTGCCGTAGCAGCGCAGCGTGCCATGTTTTTGTGCGTATTTGCTGTGCGCATGAAGCTTCCTTTCCGGTATCTAAGGGTAGCGGCTATTCCACCGTTACCAGACTAAAGAGCTCAACGTCCTCGTTAGAAGGCGTGAGCTTCTTGCGAGGGTTGAGAAACGCAAGCTCAAGGATACAACCGTAACCTACAAGCTTTGCGCCCATATCTCGCACCAGTTTACCTGTTGCCTCGACGGTTCCGCCCGTCGCGACCAAGTCGTCCAGAATCAACACGGTATCTTTAGAGCTGATGGCATCGGTGTGGATCTCGATAGAATCCGTTCCATACTCGAGCTCGTAGCTCTCGCTTACCGTCTTGCGCGGCAGTTTACCCGGCTTACGTGCGGGAACAAAGCCGGCACCTAGGGCGACGGCCACGGGCACACCGACCATAAAGCCGCGGGCCTCGGGTCCTACGACCTTGGTGATACCCATGCCAGCAAAATGCTCGGCCAGGGCATCCACCATGGCCTTCAGGGCCTCGGGATTGCCAAAGAGCGGCGTGATGTCCTTAAAGACGACTCCGGGCTCGGGATAGTCGGGGATATCGACAATATGAGATTCGAAGTCGTACATGGCGTGACCTTTCATGGATTGCCGGGTGGACGGCGGTTATTTACCCGTGTTGGCAGACGAGCTATGCGAGGGGACGACGACCTTGGACGGCTGAACGAGCGACTCGTCGTGCGCGGTAACCGCGGGGACGCTTGCCCCATCGCTTTTAGCCTTGGTGGATTCGGAACGCGCGATCTCCTCATCGAGAGCATCGATGTCAGCATCCTCGACCACCGCGTTGAGCGACTCAAAGACACGGTTCTTAAGGAGCGCGGTGTGCACACCCTCGGTGAGGTCGTGCAGCTTCTTAAAAGCGCGCTCGAGCTTGGCGTCGCGCTCGTCATCGGAGGTATCCATGCCGAGCATGCTCACGAGAACCTGCTCAAACATCGAAGACTCGCGATTTGCCGACGATACGTACTGACGCAGGTTGCGCGGCTCAATGTGGAAGCGCGACAGCTCCGAGCAGTAACGGATAATCGGGAAATCTCGGCCATCGACGAGCTCTCGGTTCTGCGGGCTCTTGATGATGCGAATAAGATCGTTCTCGGCAAGGGAGCGGATAAACGAGATTTCGACGCCGAGCATGTCGGGAATCGTCTCGATGGGATGCAGCTTTTGCTTGGTCTCCTTGGGCTCCGTCTTAAGCGGAACATCGGACAGAAGACCCACCTCGTAAGCTAACGTGGACAGGTCCGTAGCGTTTTCCAAGCGCTGCTTAATAACGTTGAGCGGCATGTAGCGGGTCTTCTGCAGGTGCAGGATGACCTCGAGACGGTCAACGTCTTCCTTGGAGTACTGGCGATACCCCTTAGGCGTACGATGAGGAGTGATAAGCCCCTCATCTTCGAGAAATCTAATTTTTGAGTTCGATAGATCGGGGTATGCGCCTCGAAGTAGATTGACGACCTGGCCGATACTCAGATAGTTGCGTTCGGCCATTACCTACTCACCGGTTTCGATGCGCTCCGGCGTGCTCTCGTGGTAGATGAGCGTGAACGTACCGATCTGAACG
Source organism: uncultured Collinsella sp. (assembly GCA_958347015.1). Taxonomy (GTDB): domain Bacteria; phylum Actinomycetota; class Coriobacteriia; order Coriobacteriales; family Coriobacteriaceae; genus Collinsella. The sequence goes on from CATVTV010000001.1 coordinate 127,561, forward strand.
GAAGAGCCGTCGTGCAGCGGAGCACCGTTGACGATGGCGCCGTCGACCCAGGTGCCGTTGAGCGAGCCCAGATCCTCAATACGGGCGCCCAGGCCCTCGCGAATAATGCGTGCGTGGCTGCGCGAGACAGTCATGTCGTTGAGGAAGATGCCGTTCGCGGGATCGCGGCCGATGGTGGTCACGTCGTCCTCGAGCTCAAAGGCAGCTCCGGTCTGCGGACCCTTGACGATGGACAGAACCGGAGCGGTGATGCGCACGTTGGCCATAAGGTCGGGAACGGTGACATCGCTCGAAGGAACACGGAAAACGCAGGTAGCGTCCGCAGTCTTATCGTTCTGAGGCATATTGTTAACCTTGTTGTCCATGACAACCCCTATCTAACGCGGCCACGCCGCAAAGAATGAACCGTACGTAATCATACCCCAATGAATCAGTCTTCGATTTCGGGGTTGAGAAAGTCGGTGTCCTCGTCCTCGGGATGCGCGATGGCCTGTTTAATGGCCGCCCCTCCCTTAATGGAATAGATGACAGCGGTGAGCATGGAGAAGATCACGCCGCCGTACACAAAGAAGATGCCGAGGGGCACCGAGCTGCCGTTGAGGCCCGGGAATGCCGTGAACGTGGCGGGCAGCAGATGCCAGCCGTCCACGACGGGAAAGCCCAGCAGCATGAGCGAGAAGCCGGTCATGAGCAGTGCCGTGGCAATTTTCCCGGGAAAGACGACATCAATGGGGCGCCGGTGGTAGTGGCGCACGATGAGCGATCCGATCCCTAGGTAAACATCGCGACCGATGATGAGGATGCAGACCCAGATGGGAAGCTCGCCGCGGACTACCAGGCCCAGAACGCCGGTAAACAGCAGTGCACGGTCGCAGATGGGATCCATAACCTTGCCGAGCCACGAGACAGTTTTGGTCATGCGGGCAATCTGGCCATCCATCCAGTCGGTGGAAGCCGCGATGGCATAGATGACAATGGCGACGACGCGGTTGTTGTCCGTCACAAACAGGTATAGGAAGACGAGCGTGAGGATCAGGCGCGTAAAGGTGATGAAATTGGAGATCGTGAAGATCTTATTCGACGGGTAATCGGAAGTGCCGATAAGCTCCTTTTTGATCTTCTTCTTGATGCCCACAGGACTCCCCCGCTGGTAAACGACATAACTTTCGATACTATACCCGTTCTGGCGATGTCTATCCAGCGTGGCCATAGAGAGTCCAGACATGTGGAGGACGGTATTGAGCGGGATGTTTATCGATTTTGTGTACATCAGCCTCCAAAGATGTCGAAAAATGTCGTTTTTGGAGGCTGACGTACACGTTTTGATTCGGTGATTGCATCGATTGAGAAAGTTGTTGCTTAAAGCAAATGAATCATGATGATTAAAAACAAAAAAGGTCAGGCACTAGGTGCCTGACCTGCAAACTTCTGGTCGGGACGACTGGATTCGAACCAGCGACCCCTTGACCCCCAGTCAAGTGCGCTACCAAGCTGCGCCACGTCCCGAAGCTTTTGTTTGTTGCTCTGCTCTCGCTCGCAACAGGAAGTATATTAACCCGAAACTTTGGACTTGTGCAAGAACTTTTTTAATTATTTTTGAGCAAGTCCAAAATTGTATCTGCGAGCTGGGGTTTTGTTAGCACAGGAAGTTCCTGCGTACCCGCTGTGCTCACAATCCAGGCCTTATTGGTGTCGGTTCCAAAGCCCGAATCGGCACGCGAGACATCGTTGGCGATAATGGCATCGCAACCCTTGCGGGCCAATTTACGCTCAGCGTACTCCACGACGTTATCGGTCTCGGCTGCAAATCCGATCACACGGCGCTCGCCCTTCTGGCGCGAGAGCTCAGCCAAAATATCGACCGTCTCGACCAGTTCGATGCGATCCAAGCGCTCGTTGGCCTTTTTGAGCTTATGATCGGCAGGGGCTGCGGGGGTGTAGTCGGCGACAGCGGCCGCGCAAATGGCCGCATCGGCCGTCTGAAAGGCGCCCAGCGCCGCCTGCAGCATCTCTGCAGCGGTCTGCACGCGCACGCACTCCACGCCGCGACCCACGTCGAGTGACGTCGGTCCCAGCACGAGCTTGACCGCAGCACCGCGGCGAGCAGCCTCCCCCGCCAGGGCGATGCCCATCTTTCCCGACGACCGATTGCCGATAAAGCGCACCGGGTCGATCGGCTCATGCGTGGGACCGGCAGTGATCACGATACGCTTGCCTGCAAGGTCCTGGGGCACGGGGTTGAGCACCTCGCAGATGGCTTCGACGATGTCCTCGGGCTCACTCATGCGTCCCGTGTCGACATCGCCGCAGGCAAGGTAGCCGCTGCCGGGTCCTACCACGTGAACGCCGCGCTCGCGCAGCGTGGCCATGTTGGCCTGGGTTGCCGGCGCCTTCCACATGCCATTGTTCATGGCCGGCGCGATCACAATGGGTCGCTGCGTGGCGAGCAGCGTCGTGGAGATGAGGTCATCGGCAATGCCGTTGGCCATCTTAGCGATGATATTTGCCGTGGCAGGCGCCACGACCACCAGGTCAGGTTCCTGTGCAAGCGAAATGTGGTGGATGGGGTCGGAGGGATCGTCGAATAGGCCCACGGCGACCGGCTCGCCCGTGAGCGCACGGAAGGTGAGCGGGCCCACAAACTCCGTGGCATGCTCGCTCATAACGACCTTGACGCGTGCGCCTCGCTTTTGCAGCAGACGCACGATATTGCACGACTTATAGGCGGCGATCCCGCCGGTAATACCCAGCAGGATCGTTTTTCCCTCAAGTTGCATTGAATTATTGGGCGCCGCCATCGTTTACGCTTCCTTGCTCGGGAGCACCAGCAGTCGGTGGCAGTACGGGCAGTGTGTAATCTCGCTGCCGTCGTGGTTGAGGTCGCTCATGGACGATGCCTGCAGCGCGGTGTGGCAGACCGTGGGGATGTTGCCCTGAATGGTCTCGACGGCCAGGCCACGGAACTGCTTGAGCAGGCGCTCGTAATCGGTGAGCACGTCAGTCGGCAGCGTGGCAGCCAGCGCGGTGCGCTCCTTGGTTGCGGCATCGATCTGGGCCTGCAGGTCGGCGGCCTTGGCGCGGGCGGCCTTGGTATCGGCCTTCACGCCCTCCTCGAACTTGGCGATGATGGTCTGCGCGCGGGCCTCGCGGTCGAGCGCCTCCTTATGGGCGACGACGACATCCTTGCGGGTGTGCTCGATCTTGTCCAGACGCTTTGCCAGGGTGGCAAGCTCATTCTCCAGGTCCTGCACCTCGCGGTAGTCAGAACCGTCGACGTGACGCTTCCTGGCGGCCTCGATGGCGTTGTTGGTCTGGATCTCGGTGGTGTTGAGATCGTCGAGCTCAATATCCAGATCTTTGCGCTGGGCGTAGAGCTTGGTCATCTCGGACTTGAGCTTCACATAGGTCTTGCGCTTGGAAGCGAGCTCCTTGAGCTCCGGCATATTGGCAAGTTCGCTCTTGTTGCGGGCGAGCTCCAAATCGATCTGTTGCAGCTTGAGTAGCGTAGCGCCGGCGCTCATAAGTTCTCTCCTTTTGTCACAGTCCACCATTGGCAAGGGTTCAGTATTTTAATCGTATGACGGGGGTCGACCCCGGCGTCAACTGCAGAGTTCATCAAGATATCCACGAACGGCTCCTCGGAGCGGTCGTGGCCGAGCAAGATCACCGGCAGCCCGCGCAGGGCAAGGTCTTGCGCCACGTGGTAGCCCGCCTCGCCCGTCACGATGACATCCGCACCCGCGGCGATGGCGAGCTCTCCAAAGTCGCCCAGGGAGCCACCCAAAATGGCGACGGTCCGGCACGGGTGCTCGGCTTCGCCCCATACGCGCGGATCGCTGCCAAAGGCCGTGGCGGCACGGTTGGCGAGATTGCGCAGGTTGCAGGCGTCGTGGAGGGTCGCGAGTGCGCCCAGACCGGTGAGCTCAGGCTCGTCCACATGCTCCAGCGAGCTCATGGGCTCGGCGTCCAGCAGCTCACTCAGACGAACGCGCGCTTCGTGCGAGCGGTCCAGGTTGGTGTGAAGCGAGATGATGCTCACGCCGCAACGAGCCGCCTCGTACAGTGCAGCGCTGCACTGGGGACGCGTAGAATCGGCTGGACAAAAGGCCTCGGGCGCCTTGATATAGATGGGATGATGCGTCAGCAGCACGTTAGCGCCGGCCTCGAGAGCGCGGCGCACGTTGGCCTCGGTCGCGTCGAGCGCGCAGGCAACACCGCGGATCTCGGCAGCGGGATCACCTACAGATAGCCCAACATGATCCCAGCCCTCGGCGTCTGCCTTGGGATAGCGCTCCAGCAGCGCACGTTCAAGCTCGGAGACGATCATGCGGCGCCTACGATCGAAAGCAGCGTCTGCGCAAAGACGTCCAGATCGCCCGGATTCACGCGGTCATCGAAGGAAATGCGCAGCGACCCCAACGCCTGCTCGCGACCAATGCCCATGGCGCTGAGCACGTGGCTCGGGTCCATGCTGCCGCTCGAGCAAGCCGATCCGGCCGAAACCTCAAAGCCGGCGGCATCGAGCTTAATGATGAGCTCCTCGGAGTCCATGCCGTCGACGTAGATTGAAACCATACCCGGCAGACGATCGGCCTGCGCGTAGTCGCCCATCGTGGCGTGAATGCGAGGATGGGCCGTAAGCGTGGCGTAGAGCTTGTCGGAAAGGGCCTGCAGCGTCGCACGCTCCTGGCCCACATTCGGCAGCAACACGGAAGCGGCTGCGGCAAAAGCCAGCTGCGTGCGCAAATCCTGCGTACCGGCACGACGGCCGGCTTCCTGTCCACCGCCAAAGATGCGCGGACGCAGCGGCGTGCGGCTCTTAAGGTAGAGCGCGCCGGATGCCACAGGGCCGCCGATCTTGTGCGCGGCAACGGTCATGGCATCGACGCCCAGCTCGGTGACATCGAGCGGAATATGCAAGTAGCCCTGGATGGCATCGGTATGAAACAAGGCGCCGGAGGCATGTGCGACGGCAGCCAGCTCGCGGATGGGCTGCACCACGCCGGTCTCGTTGTTGGCGACCATAATGCTCACGAGCGCCGCGTCGTCGCCGAGCAGCTCGTCAAGCGTGGCAGGCTCAATGTAGCCCGCGCGGCAGGGCTGCACCAGGTCGACGGTAAAGCCGGCGGCGCGCAGCAGCGGTAGGTTGTCCAGAATCGAATCGTGCTCGATGGCCGAAACGATGACGCGATCGCGCTTGCGATCACGTTGACGAGCGCCCTCGGCAAGACCGAGCAGTGCCAGCTGGTTGGCCTCGGTACCGCCGTTGGTAAGGATGATCTCGGACGGGCGAACGCGTGTGCCAAAGCTGCGCGCGATCTCGCGACGGGCAACTTCCAGGCGTGCAGCGGCCTTGCGTCCGAGCGAATGTAGCGAGTTGGGGTTGACGCCGGCAAGCTCGCTGTCGTCGTACTCGCGCTGCGCAAGGAGCGCCTCGGCGCGCATGGGCGTCGAGGCGGCATAGTCAAGATTCACGGGTATGCGGTTTTGACCTGCGGTCATAAGGGTTTATGCCTCCTGTGCGGCCTCGTTGCCCAGCTTCTGCAGCAGTGCAACCTCGGCGGCGGGATCTTCGGACTTAAATACGGCGGAGCCGGCTACGAGCACGTTGGCGCCGGCCTTGACGACCTCGGCGATGTTCTTGGAAGAGATACCGCCATCGACCTCGATCAGGGGCGACACACCGTGGCGCTCGCACATGGCCGTAAGCTCGTGAAGTTTGGCGATGGTACCAGGGATAAAGCTCTGGCCTCCAAAGCCAGGGTTCACGCTCATCAGCAGCACCATATCGACGACGTCGATGATGCTCTCGAGTACGCACACGGGGGTGGCGGGGTTGAGCACCACGCCGGCCTTGACGCCGCGCTGCTGCAGATGGGTGAGCGTGAGGTGCAGGTGCGTGGAGGCCTCGTAGTGCACGGTGATCATGTCGGCACCGGCGTCGGCGTACCAATCGACCGTCTCGTCGGGGTTCGACACCATCAGGTGCGCATCGACCGGAACATCGGTGGAGCGCTTGACGGCCCTAAGGATGTCGACGCCAAAGGTCAGGTTGCCGGTAAAGTGACCGTCCATGACGTCGAAGTGCACGTAGTCGGCGCCGGCAATCTTGTCGAGCTCGCTCTTGAGGTTGGCCATGTCGGCCGAAAGGATGGACGGAGCGATTTTGATGGAACCCATGGTAGTAGCCTTTCTGCGCTAGTCGGCGAGTCCGTAGAACTCTTGAGAGGGGACGCGGTCGGTGAGAATCTCGAGCGCCCTATCCAAAGTAACACCGTTGTAGAGCGTTTGCTCCACGGCAAAGGTGAGCGGAATGTCTACGCCCAGTGAACGGGCGAGTTCGCTGACACTGCGGGCCGCGACGGCACCCTCGACCACCATATGCGTGCGTGCCTGGTACTCGTCGAGCGACACGCCATGGGCAAACTCGAAGCCAAAGGTGCGATTGCGCGAATGCTCGGAGGTACAGGTAGCGATAAGGTCACCCATGCCGGCAAGCCCCATGCAGGTCATGGCCTGGCCGCCGCGGGCGTGCACCAGGCGGCTGATCTCGGCCAGGCCACGCGTCATGATGAGGGCGAGCGTGTTGTCGCCCGCACCCGAGCCGGCAGAAATGCCGCACACGATAGCGATGACGTTTTTCATGGCGCCGCAGACCTCGACGCCCGTCATGTCCTGCGACAGGTAGATACGGAAGGCCGTGGAAAGCAGCAGCTCCTTAAAGGTCTCCCCCACCTGCTGGTCTTCACTGGCGATGACGGCGGCCGAAAGCCCGCCGCGGCAGATCTCCTCGGCATGGTTGGGGCCCGAGAGTGCCGCCACGCGTGACTCGTTGCCGATCTCGCTGGCGATGACCTCGCTCATGAGCAGGCCGGACTCGGGCTCGATGCCCTTGGTGAGGCACAGAACCGGCGTCTCGCCCGCGATGAACGGAGCCGCTTGGTGGCAGACGTCGCGCAGGTGCGTCGAAGGCACGGCAAAGATGATGGCCTCGGCGCCGTCGAGCGCCTGGGCCAAGTCCGTCGTGGCGACAACGTTTTCCGGCAGCACGTAGTCCACCAGATAGCGGGGGTTGCGGTGCTCGCCGTTAATGCCGGCTGCCGTCTGCTCGCTATGGGCCCACATGGTCACGCGCTCGGATCGCGCGGCGGCAAGGCCGGCGACGGCGGTTCCCCAGGAGCCGGAGCCAATCAGCGCAACATTCATGACTCTCTCCTACTTATCGTCGGGCTCGGTGACGCGCTTGGTAAACGAGAGCTTGGACTCCTTACCAGTCATGAGCTTTTTGATGTTCGCGCGATGGGCCCACACTACGGTGATGCCGATCATTGCCATGCAAAACTTGAGGCCCAGGCTGCTGTACGGAAAGACCGCGCAGGCAGCGATGGGAAGGCCGATGGCCGCGGCAAGCGAGCCCACCGACACAAACTTGGTAATGGCGACGGCCACGATAAACATGCCCAGCAGCGACAGACCAATGGGCCAGTACCAGGCAAGAATCACACCCAGGCCCACGGCGATACCCTTACCGCCGTGGAAGTTAAGGTAGGGAGAAAAGATGTGTCCCCACACGGCCGCCAGGCAAATGACGCCGAGCATCCAATCGCCGGCGGCACCGGGAGCCATAATGCTCACAGGGAAGCCGTAGCCCACGCTCGCGATGAGCGGACGGGCGATAAGGACGCAGATGGCGCCCTTAAGGCAGTCGAGCAGCAGCGTGAGCGCGGCCACCTTGGGGCCGGCCACGCGCAGCGCGTTGGTGGTGCCGATGTTGCCGGAGCCCGCCTTGCGAATGTCGGTGTGGTTGAACACGCGGCCCAGGATCAAGCCAAACGGAATCGCTCCGATAAAGAACGAGACCACGGCGCAGATGGCGGTCAGCAGAATCGGATTAAGCATCCTTTTGCTCCTTCTTCCTAAAGAAGAGTCGAATGGGCGTACCGGCGAAGTCGAAGGTCGAGCGCATGCGGTTCTCCACGTAGCGCTGGTAGGTGTCATTGACCAGGTCGCTGTGGTTGACGAAAAACGTGAACGTCGGCGGGTTGACGCCCGTCTGGGTCACGTAGTGCATGCGCAGGCGGCGCTTGCCGTCCACCACGGTATGACCAAACTCGCGCAGGTCGGTGAGGAACGTGTTGAGGCGCGAGGTGCTGATCTTTTGCGAGCGCGTCTTCTCGGCAGCGTCGACCATCGCCCAAATCTTCTCGACGCTGCGGCCGGTCAGGGCAGAGATGCGCAGGTACTGGGCCCAGGGAGCCATGACGCCCAGACGGCGGTCGATGGTCTCCATGCAGGCCTCGCGCTTGCGGTCATCGTCGAGCAGGTCCCACTTGTTGAGCAGCACCACGATGGCGCAGCCGCGCTCGATGGCCAAGCCCATGACCTTCTGGTCCTGCTCGGTGACGCCCACCGAGGCGTCGACGACGAGCAGCGCCACGTCGGCGCGGTCGATGGCGCGCAGGCCGCGGACCATGGAGTAGTACTCGATGTTCTCGTACACGGTGCTTTTCTTGCGAATGCCCGCGGTGTCGACCATGCGGTAATGCTTGCCGTTGCGCTCCACGACCGTATCGATGGCGTCGCGCGTCGTGCCGGCAATGTTGGACACGATGGAGCGGTCGGCACCCAGGATGCGGTTGAACAGCGACGACTTACCGGCATTGGGGCGGCCGATGATGGCGACGTTCAGCGCGTCGGGGAACTCATCGGCGACCTCGTCCTCTTCCTCGGGAAGCAGAGCGACGATGTCGTCGAGCAGGTCGCCCGTGCCATGGCCGTGAAGGGCCGAGAGCGGCGTGGGCTCGCCGATGCCGAGCGAATAGAACTCCCAGATGCTGTCGTTCTCGCGATCGGGGTTATCGAGCTTGTTCACCAGCAGAAAGACCGGCTTGTCGCAGCGCTTGAGCATGCGTGCGACCGACTCGTCCTCCTCGGTGACGCCGGTGCGGCCGTCGACCACAAACAGGATGACGGCGGCTTCCTCGGCGGCGGCGAGCGCCTGGTCGCGGATGGACGTGGCAAAGACGTCGTCGCTCTTGAGCGGCTCGATACCGCCCGTGTCGACGATGGTGAACTCGCGGCCGTTCCAATCGGCCGTGTGATACGAGCGGTCGCGCGTGACGCCGCGGGACTCGTGGACAATGGCGTCCGAGGTTTGGGCCAGGCGGTTAACGAGCGTGGACTTGCCCACGTTGGGGCGTCCGACGACGGCGACGATAGGTTTCATCTGCTCTCCTTTAATGGGTAGGGTCAGTGGAATTAGTAGAGTCGGCAGACACAATGCCAAGGATGTGCTCCAGGGTATCGAGCAGCTCATGCGGCATGGTCGACACCACATGAACCTCGGCGCCGCGACTGGTAAGGCTTGCGAGTAAATCGTCACGATGATACTCGTCAAGCGTCATGCCGTCAGCGTTGAACATGAGCTTAGGCACAAAGAGCATAACCCCCGACAGATCTTGCGGCAGCTGCTCCAGGATGTCGCTCGCGACGATGAGGCCGGTCACGTCCACGTTGCCGCCGAAGTAGCGGTTTTTAATGGCCGTGACGGTACCGGAAAGGCCGTGTGGAGACTCCACGAAGCGCGCCACGGTATCGCGTGCGCTGGCGCCCGAGAGACATACCAGGCGCTGGTTGTGGGCGGTCATAGCCTTGCGAACGCGGGCAAGGCGCTCGGCGTCGGCGGCAAGGACATCGTCTGTCTCGTCCAGATACGAGCGGATCATGCCGATGCCGTCGTAGTACTGCGGGTAGCCGTCGTAAAAGTCTGCCTCGGGAGGCTCGATGCCGGCATCCAGGTAGAACTCGTCGCTCATCTGGAAGGTGTGACGGCCAAAGCGCTCGAAGGCACGGTCCTGGAAAGGCCGGATCATGGCGATGGTCTCGCGAGCGAGCTCGGGCTTGTCGCTATATGACCAGCTAAAACGGTTCTGGTGCTTGGTAAAACCGAGCGGCACGATGCCCAGGCTCGTGATCTGTTCGTGCTCCTCGCAAAAGCGCAGGGTCTTTTCCAGCTCCTCGCCGTCGTTCATGCCGGGGCACAAAACGATCTGCGCGTGAATCTCGATGCCGGCGGCCATGATGGCCTCAAGCACGTCCATGCCGCGCTGGGCGTTGCGGCCCATCATGCGGCGGCGGACATCGGGGCTCACGGCGTGGACCGACACGTTCATCGGACTCATGTTGCGGTCGATGACGTTTTGCACGTCCTCGTCGGAGAGATTCGTAAGCGTGACAAAGTTACCTTGCAAAAAACTCAGGCGGTAGTCGTCATCGCGAATATAGAGCGTTGAGCGGCCGCCCTTGGGCAGCATCGTCATAAAGCAGAACACGCAGGCGTTGACGCAGGTTCGCATGCCGTCGAAGATGGGACCATCGAACTCTAGGCCCCAGTCCTCGCCGGGAAAGCGGTCAAGCTCGACGGGGGTGACGGTGCCGTCGCGCGAGTCGAAAACCTCCAACTCGACGGTGTCGTCGTCCGCTTCCCAGAGCCACACGATCATATCGGTTAGCTGCTCGCCGTTGACCTTGAGCACACGCATGCCCGGCTCGATACCCACATCCCATGCGGGCGATTCGGGACGCACGTTCTTTACGAGCGCGCCCTCACCCGGCTCGGGGTCGCGGCTGCGCCCGTAATCGGCCACCTCGGCGGCGTATGCGGGTACGGTCTGGTCCATGATTAGCGGCAAAGCTCCTTGATGCGCGCAACGGCGCGTTCGATGTGTTCTTGCGGGGTGGAGGCTCCGGCGGTGATGCCGATGTGGCGCGCACTGGCAAACCATGCGGCCTCGAGCTCGGAAGCTTCCTCGATGTGGTGCGTGTGCTCGCAGACGTCGGCGCAGATTTGCGCCAGGCGACGGGTGTTGCCCGAATTTTTGCCGCCCACGACGACCATGCAATCACAGCGGTTGGCAAGCGACGCGGCTGCCTGCTGCCGTTCGCTCGTGGCGGCGCAGATGGTGTTGATCACGCGCAGTTCCTGCACACGCGGGGTGATGGAGGCCACAACCTCGGCCAGGTTCTGCGCGGTTTGGGTGGTCTGCACAACCAGGCCCACCTTGCCCTTGAGCGGCAGCGCGTCAGCATCGGCGGCGCAGCTCACGACTTGAGCGTCATCACCAGCGTGGCCCAGAATGCCCTCGACCTCGGGGTGGCCCGGCTCGCCCACGACGATCACGCGGTAGCCCTCGCGCACCAGGCGCTCGGCCGCCACGTGGACCTTCTTCACGTAGGGGCAGGTGGCGTCGACCACGGTAAGGCCGCGCTCGCGAGCGGCGTCGATGACCTGCGGCACCACACCGTGGGCGCGGATAATCACGGTGCCCGATACGGCGTCGTCCAAGGTGTCTGCCAGACCGACGCCGGCCTCGGCAAGCTCGCGTACCACGATGGGGTTATGGATGAGCGGACCCAGCGTGTGAACCTGAGCGCTCTCCCCCGCCTGCGGTGCGGCCGCCAATGCCATATCGAGTGCACGCTGCACGCCGTAGCAGGTGCCGGCATGCGCTGCGATTTCGATGGTGGGGACGACCTCCTCAGCGGCGGCCGCGGCGGTATTCATGACTTCCTCGACCATGGCTAAAACCTGCCCGGGTGCTCGGCGCACAGGTCGTCGCGCATGGCGTATACGCGGCTCATTGCCTCGGACTCAAACCATGCCAGGCGCTCTTTGCGCTTGAGATCGGCCGGTGCATCGGAAAGTGAGATGGCCTTGCCGGCACGGATCCAGCACTTCTTGGAGCGCATGATCTTTTTGCCCGCTGGCGTAATGTCGGACCAGCCACAAATGGCGAGCGGGTTGACGGGCGCCTTGCCCATCTGGGCGATGAGCGCAAAGCCGCCGTGGACCTCGGGCTTGATCTCGCGCGAGCGGATGCGCGTGCCCTCGGGGAAGATCAGAACGTCCTCACCGCGCTGCAGCGCATGCTGGGCGGCACGCAGGCACTTCATGTCGGCTGTGCCGCGCTCTACGGGAATGCCGCCCACACGGCTAAAAGCCCAGCGTACGATCTTGCTCTTGGCAAACTCGGACTTAAAGATGGGGCGGATGCGGCGGCCGCCAAAGAACAGCGCCGTCTCTACAGCCAGGAGCTCGGCCATCGAGGTGTGGTTGCAGATAACCACGCTGCCGCGGCCTTCCTGGCGCTCAAACAGCAGGTCGGCGTCCTCGACCTTCCAGCGCCACATGAGTTTGGAGAATGCCCAAAGGATTGCCATGACAACGGCAACAGTGCCGCGGATGAGCGCCGGGAACTCGGCGTAGGGGGCGTTGTAGTAATCCTCGGGCGTCTGCTTAAACAGGCGCATGGGCTACCTCCTTTGGTTGATGAGGTCCTCGATAATCGAGACGACCTCATCGATGGTGTGGGCGGTGGAGTCGACGTGCACGGCGTCCTCGGCTGGCACAAGCGGCGCGACCTCACGGCTGCTGTCGAGCTTGTCGCGCTGCTTGAGGGCGTCGAGGGTCTCGTCGACCTCGGCTTCGAGCTGCTCGCTGGTGAGCGGCTGTGCATCGTTCTGGTGGCGCTGCAGCACGCGGCGACGGGCGCGCTCACGCGGGTCGGCGGTCAGGAAGACCTTGACTTGCGCGTTGGGGAATACGACGGTTCCGATGTCGCGACCCTCGGCCACGATATCGCGGTCCTCGGCGGCGCGGCGCTGATGGATGAGCATGCCCGCGCGCACGCCCGGGTAGGCCGAGACCTTGGACACGTTGGCGTCGACCTGCGGGGTGCGGATGGCAGCCGAGGCGTCCTGGCCGTCGATGGTCAGGCGCGTGTCCTCGCCAGTGCCGTTGGTAAAGCGGATCTCGATTTGCTCGGCGAGGGCGTCGATGGCCGCCTCGTCGTCCAGGTCGATGCCGCGGTCGAGCGCGGCGAAGGTGACGGCGCGATACATGGCGCCCGTATCGAGCTTGTTAAAGCCCAGCTGGCGGGCGATCTCCTTGGCGATGGTGGACTTGCCGGAACCGGCGGGGCCGTCGATGGCGACGATCATGCAATGCTTCCTTTCGGTGGTTGACGTGCTGGTATGGGACGCAGGAGCTGCGGCTTGGCGGGTTGCCTAGCCCGTGTAACGCTCGCGGTAGGTGTTGCGCTTGGGCGCGGAGCCGTGACTGCCGTGGTGGCGCGCGCGGCTTGCGGTGTTGGTCGCGGGCGCGCCGCCGCGCTTGGCGCCGGCCTGCTTAGGCGGGATGCCGCCGGCCTTGAGGATCTGCACCTCGCGGTCGGTGAGCTCGCGCCACGAGCCCTTAGCCACGTCTTTGAGCTCTAGGCCGGCAAAGTTACAGCGGTGCAGGCGGATCACCGGGTGGTGGATCTTGCTCAGCATGCGCTTGACCTGGTTCTTGCGCCCCTCGCGGATGATGACCTCCACGGCGGTGGTGCCGGGCTTGACGCCTTGCGGAGCCACGGCCTCGGCCTCGCGCGCGCTGATGACACGGCAAATCGCCGGCTGGCACAGACCGTCGTCGAGCTCGATGCCGCGACGGAGTGGTTCCAAGTCGCGATCGGTCAGGCAGCCGTCTACCAGTGCCTGATAGGTCTTGTAGACGTGCTTGCTGGGGTGCAGCAGATCCTGCGAAAGGTCGCCGTCGGTGGTAAAGAGCAGAAGGCCCGTGGTGTCGCGGTCCAGGCGACCCACCGGGAAGAGCCCCGGAAAGCGGTCGCGCGGCACCAGGTCGGCCACACAAGGGCGCTCCTGCGGATCGCTCATGGTGGTGAGGTAGCCGGTCGGTTTGTAGAGCATCAGGTACACGGCACCCTGGTTGAGCTTGACGGGCATGCCGTCGACCTCGATATGGTCGCGGTCCACATCGACCTTGGTGCCCAGTTCGGTCGCGACCTGGCCGTTGACGGTCACGCGGCCGGCGGTCATCAGGTCCTCCGAGCCGCGGCGGCTCGCCACGCCCGCGCGCGCCAAAAAGCGCTGCAGGCGCATGGTGTGCGGGTAGACGGGCTGGGCGTCGCCTGCGGGCGTTGTGGCGCCTGCGGCGCGCGTCACCTCTGCTTCGTTAGTCCTCGTCATGCATGTCCTCCGAGGTATCACCGGTGGGCAGAAACTCTGCGTCATCGGTGTCCTCAACATCGGTATCGATCAGTTCGCGCTCTTCGTCCAGATCATCGGCCTGCTCCTCGAGCGTAGACTGAATGCTGCGGCCGCTCAGACGCTCACGGATAAACTGGCGCGACTGCTCGTCGGGGGCAAACTGCTCCAGATCGGGCAGGTCGCGGGTGGAGCGCAGACCGAACTTCTCCAAGAAGGCGTTGGTCGTGCCGTAGATGATGGCCTGACCGCGCTGGGGGTCGCGGCCGAGTTCGCGCACCAGGCCCTTATCCACGAGCGACGCGATGACGCCGTCGGAGTTGACGCCGCGAATGCCCTTGACCACCTCACGCGTGACGGGCTGGTGGTAGGCGATGACGGCCAGGGTCTCGAGCGCTGCCTGCGACAGCTTTTGCGTGTCCCAGCTCAGCACGTAGGCCTCGACCACATCGTGGTAGGCGGGGTGTGTAAACAGGCGCCAGCCGCCGGCGACTTCGCGCAACTGAAAGCCGCGATTGGCCTCCTCGTACTCAACTTTGAGCTCGGCCAAAAGCGACGCGCACTCGCCGGGGGCGATATCCAGTGCGCCGGCCAGCGCGGGCGCGCTCACGGGGTCGCTCGAAACCAGCAGCAGCGCCTCGAGAGCGCCTTTGAGGCTGTTTGCCTCTAGGGTAGAAAGGGTTGACATGGTTGCCGCTCCTATTCGGTGAGCTCGGGGCCCTCGCCGGGCACATAGGCCTCGGCGCCCTCGACGCGGTTGATCTGAATGGTTCCAAAGATCTCGTCCTGGCTCAATGTGAGCGAGCCGCGCTTGGCGAGCTCCAAAATGGCTAGGAAAGTGACGACGAGCTGCTCGGTCGTGGCGTCGCCGTCCAGCAGCTCGTGGAAGGTGCAGGTTTGGTGCGCCATGGTAAAGCGGTCGACCGATGCCACCGTCAGGTCGAGCGGCACACGATGCGGCGCCACGTGCTCGGCCTCCAGCAGGAAGGTCTGGCGCTTGCCGTCCAGGTCGGCGCAGATGACGGCGAGGCCGCGCAGCGTGATGCCAGCCAGATAGTCGGGCATAAGGCCCAGGAACTCGGGGTCGGGGCCGGCCACGCGCGGATGCATGCGGCTCTCGGCCTGCATGCGCGCGCCAAGGGCCGCCGCCGCGCCCTTAAACTGCTTGTAGGCAATCAGGCGCTGGATCAGGACCTCGCGCAGGGCGTCGCCGTCGAGCGCGCTGAGTTCCTCGAGGTCTTCGTCGTCCTCGTCATCGTCATCGTCGGCGGATTTGCTGGGGGCCTCCTGGGGCACCAGCGAGGCGGCCTTGATGTCCAAAAGGGTTGCCGCGACCAGCAAAAAGTCACTTGCGACGTCCAGGTCCAGCGCCTCGATGCGCTCGGCCTCGGCCAGGTATTGCTCGGCCACCTCGCTAATCGAGATGGCGCCGATATCAACTTTTTGGCGGGTTACCAGCTGCAGCAGCAGGTCGAACGGTCCGCTGTAGACCTGCGTCGACACGCGATACGACATCTCCGACCTCCTTTGACGGCGCCTTCGCGGCGCGGTTTGAGTGCATGCTGCGACCGTTTTACGCGGTCGACCTGTAAGTTTACCCTAGATGCCGGCGATTGCGAAGTTGAGCAGCCACTCGGCCAGCGGATACACGGTAACGTCGAAATACCGGCCGATCACGTCGATGCCGGTCCACATGGGCAGCAGGTACAGCACGATGATAAGGATCGGCATGGCGTATTGCTGCAGACGATAGTAGTTGGCGAGCGCCTTACCTTTGAGGAACGGCACGATGATCGACGAGCCGTCGAGCGGCGGGATCGGGATGAGGTTAAAGAACGCGAGCGACAGGTTGACCACGATAAAGGTGGCACCGAAGTTCATGATTTGGGACGCCACGGCAAAGGACATGCTGACATAGAGATTGCCGTATGCCACGTGCATGAGGGCGGCCGCGAGACACGCGAGCGCGATATTCGATGCAGGGCCGGCCGCGCTCACCAGGACCTCGTCGCGCTTGGGGTGCTTGAGGTTGTTGAGGTAGACGGGCACGGGCTTGGCAAAGGCGAACACCGGGCCGCCGGCGGCAAGCATCAGCAGCGGCAGGAGGACGGTGCCAAACGGGTCGATGTGGTTGAGCGGGTTGAGCGAAACGCGGCCGCGTGAACGCGCCGTCTTATCGCCGAGCGCCCAGGCTGCGGCGGCGTGCGCGCTCTCGTGGATCACGATGCCAACGATGACGGCTACGGCGCTGGCGAGCAGGTTCATGAGGTAGCTGCTGGACATGTCGATCCCCTAGCGGACGCGGCGCGAGGCGCGCGTAAGCAGGTAGTCGGCCACAAATAGAATCACGGCGACGATAGCGTAATCCAGGCGAAACACGCCGCCAAAGGGCGACGTGATGACGCCGTAGCCGGCGATGGCGCTCGGCAGCGCGCGCGAAAGCTCAACGACAAAGCCCACGATCTGCAGCTTGGCGGTGAGGCCGCTAAAGCACAGCAGCACGGTCATCGCGCTCATAAAGATGCCGCAGATGCGGCACGCGATGGCGATGATGCTCATCGCCACGGCGGCGGCCTTACGAGAGTTCACGCGCGGTCTCCTCTTCGATCTGGGTGGAAAGCTCCAGCCATTCGTCCTCGAGCTTGGGCAGCTCTTGCTTAAGCCCGTTATATTCCCCCAGCGCGGCGTTGAACTTGTCCTGATCGGCATAAAGCTCTTCGCTCGCCATCAATTCCATAAGCTCGTCATAGCGGGCGCGCTTCTTGTCGAGCTCCGTCTCGATCTTCTTGAGCTGGTTGCGCACGCCCTTGAGCTTTTTGTTGAGCGCAGCGCGGGCCTGGGCCTCGGCGCGCTTTTGCTCCTTGGTCTTTTTGCCCTCGGCCGGCTTAGGCGCCGCGGCGGGGGTGTCGACCTGGGCGGCGCTGGCTTTGGTGGACTTGGCCGCGGCAGGCACGCTCTCCCCTGCCGCCTCGGCGGCGGCGCGGGCTGCGAGGTCCTCGCGCTTGTAGAGGTAGTAGTCGTAGTCGCCGTCGTAGACCGTGACCTTGCCGTCGCGGATGTCGATGACGCGGTTGGCCACAGCGCGCACCAGGTGCTCGTCGTGGCTGATCAGTACGATGGTGCCGGGGAAGTTTTGCAGGGCGTTCTCGAGCATGTCCACCGAGTCGATGTCCAGGTGGTTGGTGGGCTCGTCCAAGCACAGGAGCGCCTCAGGCGCCACGAGCATCTTGGCCAGGGCCAGACGCGCTTTTTCGCCGCCGGAGAGGACGCGGACCTGCTTTTCGATGGAATCGTTGTCGCTAAACAGGAAGGCGCCCAGCAGGCTGCGCTGCTGCGGCACGGTCCACTTGGGCGTGACGGTGTCGATCTCTTGCAGGACAGTGTTGGATTCGGTCATGCCTTCGAGCGCGTGCTGGGCGTAATAGGCCACGCCCACGTTGGTGCCTAGGTCGCGCGTGCCGGTAGTGGGCGGCTCCAGGCCGGCGATGATCTTCATGAGGGTGGACTTACCGGCGCCGTTGGGGCCGACGAGCGCCACATGCTCACCGCGGTAGAGTTTGAGGTCGATGTCGCTGTAGATGTGCTTGTCGCTGTAGGACTTGGAGACGCCCTCCAGGCCCACGACCATGTCGCCGGAGCGCGGCGGATCGGGGAACTTAAAGTCGATGTGCTTGTGGCCCTCTGGCAGGATGACGAGCTCCTTTTTGATTTGCTCGATCTTGCGGATGCGCTCCTGCGCCTGGGCGGCCTTGGTGGGCTTGTAGCGGAACTTGTCGACGAAGACCTGCATGTGGGCGATGTCGCGCTCCTGGGCGGCACGCTTGGCGCGCATCTGCTCCAGGTTGTCCTCGCGCTGCTTGAGGTAGCTGCTGTAGTTGCCGGTGTAGGTGGTTACGCGGCGGTTTTCGAGGGCGGCGACGTGGTCGACGCAGGCGTCCATGAAGGCGCGGTCGTGGCTGACGATGAGGACGGCGCCGTCGTAGTTTGCGATAAAACCGCGCAGCCACTGGACACTTTCGAGATCCAGGTGGTTGGTGGGCTCGTCCAGAAGCAGCAGGTCGGGGTGGCGCAGGAAGAGCTTAGCCAGCGCGATGCGCATCTGCCAGCCGCCCGAGAACTCGGAACACGGGCGCTCAAAGTCGGTGACCTTAAAGCCCAGGCCGGACAGGATCTTGCGGGCGTTACTCTCGAGCTCGTAGCCGCCCAGGTGCTCAAAGCGGTCCTGGACCTGGCCGTATTCGTTAAGGAGTGCATCGACGTCCTTGCCCTGCTCGGAGAGCTCGGTAATCTGGGCCTGCAGCTCGTTGGCGCGCTCGCCCATGCGGCGGATTTCCTTGGCGGCGGCCATGACCTCGGCAAGGATGGTGGTGTCCTTGTGCTCCAGGTTGGTTTCCTGCTCTAGGTAGCCCACCTGGCAGTCCTTGGCGTACTGGACCTGGCCGGCGTCGGGGCTGTCGATGCCCATGATGATTTTGAGCATGGTGGTTTTGCCGGCGCCGTTGGGGCCCACGAGCGCAAAGCGTTCGCCGGGGTTGATCTGGAAGGACGCGCCGCTAAAGAGGACGCGCGCGCCGAAGCTTTTTTCGATCTTGTCGACCAGGAGGATCATGGTGCCGCCTTTGACCTTGTGTGCCTATATGAAAAAAGGCCCCAACTTGCGTTGGAGCCTCATTCAATGCTCGGGTGGAGACGAGGGGGATCGAACCCCTGACCTCTTGACTGCCAGTCAAGCGCTCTCCCAGCTGAGCTACGCCCCCGTGCGAAGAAGTACTATACGGGAACTCGGACGGCGATGCAAGGACAATTTCGGAAAAACTTTCTGCGGCGGGGGCGAGGATGCGGGACGGACTCGAGAGCGGGGGCCCGCGGGGCGCGCCCCGCGGGCCTCTCGCCACGGATGCGGCCCATCTACTACGTTTGGGCGGCATCCCCCGACCATGGCGTCTCGGGCATAAATAAAACCGCAGGTAGACGGCCTGCGGTTTTCGCGAAATACGGGGTATGGTCGAGGGGCCGGGGCTAAACGTAGTAGATGGGCCGGTTCCGTGGCGGCGGCATCGCGCGCAGTCGGCCGAGGGCGCCCGGAAGTGAGCAGGGCACCCGTCTAACGACCGATTTCCAGCCAATTGCACAGCACGTTGGCTCGTAGCTCCATTTCCGCCGTCTTTTGCGCCCTGGTTTTGCACCTATAGCGCAATTCCAAACGTGAGCAAAGACTTCGCACGATCGCATCAAGCTGCTCGGCATCGTTAAGCATGTCGTGCGTAACCAGGAAGACGTCATACCCCATACTTTGCAGCGCCGTCATGCGTTTGGCATCGTGGTCGAGCACGGCGCCTGATCCGTGAATGACCTCTCCCTGAATCTCCACGATGCCTGCCTTCATTTTGGTTGGATTCACGATCACGATATCCCCGTAGCAGACTTTTTGCCCTGCAATGCTCTGCGCCGATGCGATAAGCGGCGTAAGGTCGTTGACGTAAACGCTTCTAAAGCCGGCACCGCCTCGAGAACGAGGAAGCGACAGCAATAAAATTCCTGCAACTTCGAGCGGAGAAGCGGCTACACCCGTCACCAGTTGCGCGGCGTTGTAAAATTTCGTACTCCACTTTCGATTTTTCATCCTACTGGCGTACTCATGAAGCTCGTGTAATTCGATGAGCGGCTTCCTCATCCAGAGCGAAGTGCCTTTTAGCTTTGTGACCTCAATCATTTTCCTTTGTCCGTTGGGCCCCTTCGCATTTACCTGTTCTTTGACTTTTATGCGCGAATAAACGCGTTTCCATTGTGGTTCTTCTTGGCTTTCATCAAGGTCAAAGAGGGATTCGGTTGTTGCATTCTCGGCAGCGTCTTTGGCTTTGTCTAGTTCCGCTTCTGCTGCGGCGGTGGGCTCAAAGACTGAGAACCATCCGCAGAATTCGTACATGGCAAGGACAAGATCTGTTGGAGACACAAAGCGCGCCATGGTAAATAGCGTCGGAAGTGGATTGGTAACTCTAAAGCTCATCGCGGTTTCCAGCGTGCTGTCCACCCCAGAAACATCATCACAGTGAATGGTTGTCCGTAATCCCGAATGCTAGTTAACGCCACCGGGCACTGTTGTGGTAATAATCGGGGTCTTGAGGACGTCAACTACGAAGGGTGATTGAGATAGGGCTCGCCAGCCGTCTTCGGAGTTGGGAAGGCGCGGGTAGAGCTCGCGCACCTGCGGTGGGCAGCGCCAGTAGCGGAATGCGGTGTTTGCGCAGACGATTTCGTCCATTTGCGCCTCCCCTAGTATCGGCCGTAGGCCGTGCGGATTGCGGACATCGCCGATTATCTACCGGGGCATCATGCGGGTAAGTACCGGAAGCTAACCAAACGCTGACCAAAAGCTTGACGAGTTCTGCCAAAAACCCCTCGTGTGATAGAAATTCGCTGGAAGGAGCTCTGGGCATGTGGTCCTTGTCTCCACATTTGCGCGCGGATCACATGGGGAATTCAATGAAAAGACGCAGGCGTTTTATACAAAACATGCAATGGCCTCAGCAAAAAGGGCGAGATAAAAAATGACGCCTTATACGACTACGATTCGATTTTGGTGTCAGTTTTGGTGTCACCCTTGGTGTCAAAAAGAAAAAGGCCAGAGGCTTAACACCTCTGACCTGCGCTTTTGATGGTGGGCGATACAAGATTCGAACTTGTGACCCCATCCGTGTGAAGGATATGCTCTACCCCTGAGCCAATCGCCCGTCGCCTTTCGGCAAAAGAGATACTATCATAGCCGCGCGTGGTTTACCAAGAACTTTTTGCCCCTGATTTCAAATTCGTGGGTGATGGTCAAGCCAAAGCAACCAAAGAAACCGGCAAACCCGCAGCTAAACCACCATTTACCGCTTAATCCACGAAGTCTCGGGACGGCAGATAAGTCGCGCGTTGTTGTAGGCCATGTCGAGCGTGAGGCAGGTGCGCGCGGCGTAGAAGCCGTCCTCGCGCTGGATGGTCAGCGCCAGCTCGGGCTTGTCGCCGGTCAGGCACAGCGGCAAGAGCAGCTGGATCCGGCCGCCATAGAACTGCGGTACCGCGAGCGTGTAGTTGGCTGCTGCGCGACGGGCGGCCTCGACGACGGCGCCCTCAAAGGCGCGGCGCAGCAGCAGCGAGTTGCCCTCCCCCATCAGGCTGACAGGAATGCGCGTCAGGTTCTCCTCGTCGCCCAGAATGTGGTCGATGTTGGAACGGATGGGCAGGCGGTAATCAAAGACTTGCTCGGAGGGGTCCTCGGCAAAGCGCACGCGGCACGGCAGGTACTCAAACGAGACCAGCATGGGGTCGCTTTCCTTAAAGAAACCCTTCAAAAACCAGCGCTGGCGCGCGTCCGGCTTGGTGTTGGGCTCAAACAGGCCGTAGATGGTCTCGTAGCGGCGCGTGTACAGGCCGGTGTTAAACAGGCAGCGGTCGTCGTCAAACACCAGCGGCAAGTTGGACGACGCAGTCTGGTCCACGTCGCGCTCGGTCAAAAACACCGCGCGGCTAAACGAAAACGACAGGTAGTTTTTGAGGATGCGGTTGCCGGGACCCCAGTCCTCGGGGTCGGCAAGATCGGCCAAGCGGTCGTAGCAGGGCTCGGGGCAAAACGCGAAATCGTACACATTGCTGCACAGGGTACTGGGGATCTCCATGTGGCTTCCAATCAAGATAATGGCAGGCGTGCGAATGCTTAGATTCTATACGCGCGACGGGTCGCCCATGTCCGCAATGCAACCGCGGCGCAGCTCTTCGGCGAGCCCGCTGGTCGTACGGTTTCCGGAAACGAGGTCCTGGATCCAGGCGTAGTACTGGTTGTCTTTGGGCTCGGGGCTGTCGGACAGCAAGACCGGAGTGTCGGCGAATCTTAGGACAGACAACGCAAAGACAAGGCTGGTGCGCTTGTTACCGTCCTCAAAGATGTGGTCCTTGACCATGTGTTCTGCCACGTAGGTGACCTGGTCAAAGATGTCTGCGAAGCGGTCGGCCGGCGATTGGCCGAATATCGTACAGAATGCACCCGCAAGCACGGACTCGACGCGTCCAAGCTCAAGCGTGGCCCGGTCGCCTGCGGCGTCGGTTGTATAGCAGCGCCCGACCGTCATCAGCGTGCTGTGAAGGCGTATCACAGCCGCGGCAATAGCTTCGAGCGAACCGGCATCATCAAGCACGAGCGGCGCGAACGGATGAGCGCCCCGCTGCGTAGCCGCCATCATGAGTTCTCCAAGAGCCTGAGCGCGTTGGGCATACCCTCAATGGTCAGCCGAATAGCTTCGTCGATTGACGTGGCGCCGTCGAGCAAAATCGGTGATGCTGAATTTGCCACGTGCGCAGTTGAATGATCTTCTTGAGCAACGCAATCAGCGCCGTCATCTTGTTGAACATAGCTCCAAGGCATGTCTGACTCCTCTATAGCTTTACAGACGAAATAGCCCGCGAGTCGTACTCCAGGACGATCGGTTGCCAGACGAGGTCTTCGATGGCGCAGCTTAGGGTGTTTGCGAGCGCCAATGCCGAGGAGACTGAGGCGCGGCGTAGGTCGAGCTGGTTCTGCTCGTAGAGTTGTATGGCGCGAAGTTTGTTGATGTTCACTAAGAAGTGGTCCGAGTGATCACTGGGAAATAAGCACCGTG
>CATVTV010000002.1:0-149168 GCA_958347015.1 uncultured Collinsella sp.
GTGGTCAAAAAAGGGCAAATATGAGTACTGTTGCCATTATAGTTGCATTTATTTTGCTATAAATAGTAGCTCCTGATGAGATTTGTTCCCATTAGGAGCTACTTTTATTAAACATATGAGGAGAAATAGCGTCGTCTACGGACGTATGGAACGTTGGATAGTTCCTGAAGTAATCAAAATCGCTGCTACTAAACAGGTAGCAGTACTCATATTTGCCCTTTTTTGACCACAGCCCTCTCGGAAACCCTTTCCAGAGGCGTCAAACAGCCATAATCCAAAGGTCGCCTCAAACAATTAGCCGGTTAAGAGCGTCCATGACTACCTCTGCAAAAAACTGTACACCAGCATCCAAAGATGTCGAAAAATGTCGACTTTGGATGCTGGTGTACATGTTTGGGTCGTATAGGTTGGGGCGAGCCGGTCGCAACGCGAGTGTTAGAGCAGGTTCTTCTGGACCCACGCGATGATGTCGCTCGATTCGTAGAGTGGCTTGCCGTCGATGAACAGGCAGGGAACCTGGCGTTTTCCGCCGATGGCGATGAGTGTCTGCTCGGCATCGGAATCGGTCGAGATATTACGCTCGGGAATGGACACGCCGTTATCGGCCAAAAAGTGCTTGACCTTTAAGCAATACGGGCAGCCGGTCATAACGTACAGCGCGAGCTCGTGATCAGTAGCCATAGGTCTCCAATCGGTTGAGGTTTTGATTGAAATACCCAAAGCTGCCGCGGTCTATGCGTGAGCCGACGACGACTCGATGGCCTGTACCAGAAACGCCGTGGCTCCGGTGCCGCAGGGCTTGTCGTAGTAGTCGATAAAGCGCTGGTCGGCAAGATAGCCGTGGGCAAGGCCCAGGTACGCTTCGTTCTGGGGCTCGCATCCCCAGTTGAGAGCAATCCAGCGACGATGCATCGCGACAATCTTGCGAGCCTCGCTTCCGTCCGCATCGCCATCGCCCATGGCGATCGAGAGCTGGCCCAGAACAGCGCGTTCAAGTTCCTTCATGTCGTTCCATGTCTCGGGGTCCATGTCCAGCAGCGCTTCGTTTGCCGCATCGATAGCCTCATCGCCATAGCGCGCCCGGGCTTCGGCACCGTAGCGCTCCTCGTTTTCCTGCACGGTGCGCCAGCGCTCCAGTTGCGGCAGGACGGCGCCCATGAGCGAGACGGCTTCGTCGAGCGACATGCCGGTGTTTTGCGCCAGCCGCGGGGCACAGTCCTCGATCATCGCCTCCATCGTGGTGTCGTAGGTGTACTTGCCGTGGTCGTAGCACCACTTGCAGTAATGGTCGGTCGTGGCGCCCGCGGCGTCGGTGCCGCAGTCGTTGGGCGTGAGTATCATGCCGCAGCTCTGACAATAGTGCTCGGGCATTTCGAGCAGATGAGACAGGGGCTCGCCGGTTACGGCGGCAATGAGCTTCATCATGTCGATGCCCGGGGTGACCTCGTCGCGCTCCCAACGGCTGACGGCTTGGCGTGTGACGAAGAGCTTGGCGGCGAGCTGCTCTTGGGTAAGGTGATGGGCGCGACGGATGGCAATGAGCTTTTCTGCAAAGGCCATAGCGGCTCCTTTCTGCTGGTTGATGGCTTAAGCATACGCGGCGGCAGACGCCCTTCCAAGCAACCGTTGGTTGCACGACGGGCGACCGCGGCGAAGAATTGCGCGCAACGCTCCATGCCTCCATGCCGTACAATGACCGGCATGGAACCTATTGCACACATACATACCGACCTGCCGCAGAAGTTCGGCATTCCGCGCAACAGCTTTTTGGCGCCCCATCTGCAGGGGCGCATCGTCTTTGAGCCGGAATTTGCCTCCAATGCAGCGGTTGAGGGTTTGGACTCCTTCTCTCACCTGTGGTTGCTGTGGCGCTTCGAAAACGGAACGCCCGGCGGCACGGCTAAGGACATAGCTGCCGATGCCAAGTCGCAGGACAGGTCCGGCACTAATGCCAAGTGGTCGAAAACCGTGCGTCCGCCGCGTCTGGGTGGAGCCGAACGCGTGGGCGTGTTTGCCACGCGCAGTCCGTTTCGCCCGAATCCCATCGGGCTCACCTGCGTCAAGCTCGATCGTGTCGAGTTCACCGACGATGGCCCCATCATCCATGTGCTGGGGGCCGACCTGCGCGACGGTACGCCCATCTACGACATTAAGCCCTACATTCCATTTGCCGACTGTCACCCGGATGCGACCGGCGGTTGGATTGAGGATGCTCCGTGGCAAGAGCTCGATGTTGAGTTCCCGCAAGCGCTTCAAGATATGGTCCCGCCCGCAAAGCTTCCCGGTCTGGTCGAGGTCCTTCGCCAAGACCCGCGCCGCGCGGGCAGCAAGCACGAGCCAAACCGCGTTTATCACTTGGCTTACGCCGGGCTCGACATATCGTTTGCGGTCGATGAAACCCAGCTAACCGTAGTCGCCGTCAACGACGCGCGAGACTAACCAGCCATTCGTCCGCACCCGTCAAATTAAGCGCCAAACCCCATGCCAAAATCGCCTACGCTGGTGGACAATAACGCCTACCAAAACAATCCACTTCGCACGGGAGTCCAGCATGAAATACGACTTCACTTCAATCATCGACCGCCACGGCATGGACTCCATCGCCGTTGACTCCTGGGGCGAGATCCCCGGTATGGCTCCGAACGCACCCGACGAGGGCTTCGACCGCATTCCCATGTGGGTGGCCGACATGAACTTTGCCACGGTGCCCACGGTCCAGGAGTACATCATCAAGCGCGCCCAGCATCCCATGTTTGGCTATTTCAATCCGCGCCCCGAGTATTTCGATCGCATCATCGAATGGCAGAGCCGCCGCAACGGCGTTGAGGGCTTGGCGCCGGAGCATATCGGCTACGAAAACGGCGTGCTGGGCGGTGTCGTGTCGACGCTGCGCGCGTATGTCCAGCCGGGCGATGCGGTGCTGGTCCACAGCCCTACCTACATCGGCTTTACCAAGTCCATCGAAGCCGCGGGCTATCGCATTGTCCATAGCCCGCTTAAGCTCGACGACCAGGGCGTGTGGCGTATGGACTTTGAGGACATGGAGTATAAGCTCGCCCAAAACCACATTCATGCCGTGGTGTTCTGCTCGCCGCACAATCCCTGCGGCCGCGTATGGGAGCGCGATGAAATCGAGCGCGCCATGGACATCTATCGCCAGCACGATTGCGTGGTGATCTCGGACGAGATTTGGTCCGATATCATCCTGCCGGGACACAAGCATATCCCGACGCAGTCGGTGAGCGAGGATGCCCGCATGCGCACGGTTGCCCTCTATGCGCCGAGCAAGACGTTTAACCTGGCGGGTCTGGTCGGCAGCTACCACATCATCTACAACGAGACGCTGCGCGACCGCGTGTGCGCCGTGTCCAACAAGACTCACTACAACGAGATGAACGTCCTCTCCATGCATGCGCTTATCGGTGCCTACCAGCCGCAGGGCTACGAGTGGGTGGACGAGCTCAACCAGGTGCTTGCCGGCAATATCGAGTACTTCTGCACGTATGCAGAAAAACACTGGAAGGGCGTCGCGTTTTCACGTCCGCAGGGCACGTACATGGTGTTTCTGGACTGCACCGAGTGGTGCCGTGAGCATGGCCGCGATATTCAGTGGCTGCTCGACGAGGGGGCGCGCGTGGGCGTGGGGTATCAGGACGGCCGTCCGTTCCACGGACCCTGCCACATTCGCGTGAATCTGGCGCTGCCGCCTTCGCGCGTAAGGGAAGCGTGCGACCGCCTGGAACGCTACGTTTTTAATACGCGGTAAGTGTGCGCTGAATGCGGGGCCTTCTGCCAAGTCGGCTGGAAGGCCCCGCATGGTAAAACGTCTGTAACCATTGGACGCTCGAGTGGTTTCGTTTGGTATTATCTTTAGCCATTTCAGTCTGTAAACAGGATCTTCTGGAGCTCGATGAAAAGACCTCGCCGCTCGGTGTCCATATCGTTGTTTGTCGCGCTTGCAGTGGCGAGTGCCTTTGTCGTAGCGATAGCCGGCTGCTCCGAGTCGAATGGCAGAGCCTCGGTGTCTGCATCAAAAGGCCCGGACGCCACGCAGGTAAAGGACGACGACCTCAAGACGCTCAACGTCGGCAGCGACCTCTATCCACCGTTTGTGTATACCGACGAGTACGGCGATATTGTTGGCCTGGATGTCGAGATATTGACCGAGGCTTTGGCCCGCATTGGTTACAAGCCAAAATACCAGCTGATCGACTGGGAAAAGAAGAAAGAGCTGCTGGCGAGCGGCGAACTCGATTGCGTCATGGGTAGCTTTAGCATGACGGGTCGCGAAAACGAGTATCGTTGGGCCGGCCCGTACCTTGCGAGCCGCCAGGTGGTCGCGGTCGATCCCCAGAGCGATATCTACACGCTTGCCGATCTTGAGGATAAGATCGTGGCGGTTCAGTCCACCACCAAGCCCGAGGGCATTTTGCTCAATCGCACAAATGAAAACGTTCCGCAGATTAAGGAGCTCTACAGCTTTTCGGACGGTTCATATCTGAACCCGGCGCTCGTCGAGGGCCTGGTCGACGCTATCGCCGCGCATGAGTCCTCGTTCCTCACCTACGAAAAAGACTATGGTGTGACATATCGCATTTTGGATGAGCCGCTGCTAAAGGTTGGTTTGGGCACCGCTTTCGATATCAACGATACGCGCGGCATCGACGTCAAGCTCACTCATGCCTACCAAGAAATGCTTGCCGATGGCACCATGGAACGCCTAGTGTCAAAGTACTTTGATGACCCTTCGCCATTTTTGAATGTGGAGGGCCTGTCATGATCGATGCGCCTGACCACGCCGTAGAGGAGCGGGGCAATCGTTCGGCAGGGGCATGGCTCCTTGTCGCTCTGCTGGGGATAGTGCTCTCGGTTGCTGCCGGCATGATGAGCTACGGTTACATGACGGCCCAAGCCGAGCAGCGCTTTGCCGACGTTGTCGATTACGTGGCGACGCAGAGCCTTTCCTACGATGCATTCAATAGCGCCTATACGACCAAAAACCTGATACGCGTTATGGAGATTGCCGGAGAGGCAGCGCGCGATATGGAGCGCGACGGTTCGGTGGATAACACAAGGCTGGAGCTATATGCCGACCAGTTCAACGTGAGCGCACTGATCGTGACGGACGCATCGGGCAATTTGGTGTCTGAGTCCTCGACGAATGGCGTGGGCTACGAGTCGCTTGCTACGTATCTAAAGGAAGCACCCGTGCTGGAGGTGGCAACTCATCCGCTTAAGTCCTATACCGCCCGCATCACGCTTGCGGATGATTCGGTCGCAGACATTGGCTGCGTGTCTCGGCGGGATGGCGAGGGCGTCGTTATCGCGGTCAGGCATCAGAGCGCGAAGGCGGTTGCAAGCAATATACTCAAACTGCAGAGTTTGCTCGAAGGCTATGAAACCATCGATAGCGGCAATATCGTGATCGAAAGCGACGGCAAGGTCGTTGCGACCAATGCCGTTGAACCCACTGTATTGGGCGTATTCGATCTGCCTGCGACGGACGTCTTCATTGTCGACGGTATTAAGGATCGATGCCTGGCTGGTAAGGTCAAATTGATTAACGCCGACGGCGAGTGGTATTTGGGCACATTTGGAAAAGCGCACAAATTCTATGTGTACACCTATGCTCCGGCGCGGCGTTACTTTGAGGTTGTCGCGGCTGTTGCTGCCGGCGTGCTGGCGCTCTACAGCGGTTTTATAGCCGTTGTTGTGATGGTGCGTCGCCGCGCTGATCGCCGACGTTTGACGGACTTGCTGCAGCAGGAGCGCGACTATGGCGACAAGCTGGCAAAGGCGGCGCGTGAGGCCTCGTCTGCCAATTCGGCAAAGACAGAGTTTCTGCGTCGCATGAGCCACGATCTGCGCACGCCCATCAACGGCATTCGCGGCATGGTCGAGGTTGGCGATGCCAATGCGGACGATTTGCAAAAGCAGACTGAGTGCCGCTCGAAAATCTGGACGGCATCGGGACTGCTGCTCGACCTTGCCAACGAGGCACTCGATATGAGTCGCCTGGAGAGCGGGCAGGTCGACCTGAACCTCGTACCCACAAATTTGGTGGCCCTCAATCGCGAGGTGTGCGATATTCTGGAGCGCCAGGCCGAGGAGCGTCTGGTTACAATTATTTGTGACCAACGAACCCTTGTTCATCCCTATGCACGGGTGAGCGTGACGCACCTCAAGCGCTTGTTGCTCAATATTGCCGGCAATGCCGTCAAGTACAACCGCCAGGGCGGCTATGTTCGCCTGGTGTGCCGCGAGGCGGAGCCAGCGGATGGCGTCCCCGTCTATGAATACACGATCGCCGACAACGGTATTGGCATGAGCGAGGAGTTCCAACAGCACCTCTACGAGCCTTTTTGCCGCGAGGAACAACAGGTGGAAGGTGCTTCATCGGGAACTGGCCTGGGCGCGCCTATCGCAAAACAGTTGGTCGAGCTTATGGGCGGAACCATGAGCTTTACGAGTGTCTTGGGGCAGGGGACGACGTTTACCATCCGCCTGCCGTTCGAGAAGTGCGACCGCTCCGAGATTCCTCAGGCAGTTCGCGTAGATGCGGGCGACGGCGATGCGCTCCAGGGCTTGCGCGTTTTGCTCGTAGAGGATAACGATCTGAATGCCGAGATCGCGCAGTTTACGCTCGGCCGTGCCGGTGCTGTCGTGACGCATGTTAAGGATGGCGAGTCTGCCGTTGAGGCGTTTGCCGCGAGCGCACCGCACGAGTACGACGTGGTGTTGATGGACATCATGATGCCTGGCATCGATGGCCTTGAGGCCACGCGTCAGATTCGAGCACTCGATCGCGAGGATGCCGCGACCACGCCGATTATCGCCGTGAGTGCCAACGCCTTTGCCGACGACCGCAGGCTTTCGCGTGAGGCGGGCATGGATGCGCACCTGAGTAAACCCGTGAGCTCGCAGGAGCTCGTTGAGGCGCTTGCACACATAACCGCCGATGCTTCATAAGCATATGGCCCGGTTCCAAGGTGGGTCGGAACCGGACCATATTGCTATTTGTGAGGTCTGCTCTTGAGGCTTATTTTTCTTGAATCTGCTTGCCGCAAAGATGCTCAATCGTAATCTCGTAGAGCTGGACGCCCTTGATGTCCTTGGCGATTTCCTCTTCGACTTCTTCGGCAGAAGGGTAGTACTTAAGCGCGAGCTGGCGGACTTTATCCTCGATAAACGCAGGAGTGTCATTCGCCAAGCGACAGCGGCCAAAGACCACGGTACTCATAACGTAGGGAGCCCAGTCACCGTCCTGGTACCACTCGTTGCCGTAAACGGTAAAGCAGACCTTGTCATCGCGCTTGAGTGCGTCGACCTTGTGCCCGGCTTTGGCGCCATGGAAATAAATCTTATCGTGCTCGGCGTCAAAGAAGTAGTTGACGGGAATGGCGTACGGGTAGCCATCGTCGCCGTTGACGGCAAAGACGCCGCGCTTGCAGGTAGCGAGCAGTTCGCGCGCTACCTCGTCGGTGATGGCGCGTTTCTTTCGACGTAAGGGCCTAAACATCATTGGCTTCCTTTCTGGTCGTGCGTGGTGGTTGAGCACAAACTATAGCGAAACAGCTCCGTTTTTCTTGATGCGGGCGAGTATGTTTTTGAGCTTGTTAAAGTCGAGCGGTTTGGACAGATGGGCGTTCATGCCGGCTTCGTGTGCCGCCTTGGCGTCCTCGGCAAAGGCATTGGCGGTGAGCGCGATGATGGGGATATCGGCTGCATCGACCTTCTCGCTCAGGCGAATCGCGCGGGTTGCCTCGTAACCGTCCATGTCCGGCATCATAATGTCCATCAGGATCGCATCGAAGCTGCCGGCGGGACGGCCAACGTATAGGTCGACCGCTTCGTTGCCATCGGCGGCGCGAGTTACGACAATGCCTTCGCTTTCGAGCAGCGCCTGGGCAATCTCGGCATTGAGCTCGTTATCTTCTGCCAAAAGAACGTTCATGCCGGCAAGCGAGCAGCTGTCTGCTTGTTCGTCCGCGCGCTCTCTTGCCTGAGGGTCTTTGTCGATATCGAGCGGAATCTGGACGTTGAACGTACTCCCCACGCCAACCTCACTCGAAATCTCAATCGTGCCGCCCATCAGTTCAATAAGCGACTTGACGATTGGCATGCCCATGCCGGTTCCTTGGAACTTGCTGCGCGCATCGTCACCTTCTTGGGCAAACGGCTCATAGATATGCTTTAAAAACTTGGGAGTCATACCAATGCCGGTGTCCGAAACGCTAAAGCAAAAGAGAGCGCGCCCGTTATCGAGTGGCTTGGTCTTTGAGCTAAAGGTGACGGAGCCGCCGTGCTTGTTGTACTTAATGCTGTTGTCTAACAGGTTGATCATGATCTGTCGGATATGGGTGGGACTGCCGACCATGTATGGCCCCGTGGCGTACGGCAGACTATTGTCCTGCATTGTGATGCCGTTACTGGACGCGCGGAGCTTGCACAGCACCAGCGTATCGTCACAGAGCTCTTTGAGGTTAAAAGGCGTATGCTCCAGTGTTAGCTTGCGGTCTTCGATTTTGCCCATCTCGAGGATGTCGTTGATCAGCGAGAGCAGGTGATTGGCGGCAACGCGCGCCTTGGCACGGCTTTCGCGGGCGACCTGGATATCGACTTCCTTCAATTCCTCGATCTCGATAAGGCCCAGGATACCGTTGAGCGGTGTACGGATGTCGTGGCTCATGCGCGTGAGGAATGCCGTCTTAGCGGCGTTGGCGGCATCGGCTTTTTTGCGCTCGGTTCGAGCGCGCACGAGTGCCCAGATGAGCAGGACGATGCCGACCGACAACATACCGATGAGGGCAGCTGCAACGGCGGCACGGTTGCGATAAAGGAATTGAAGCGTGTTGGATTCCTGGGCCGTGTACGACGTGGAGGAGTAATTGCTTGCGGAGAGCGATTCTCCGGCATTGATGATGCCCTTGTTGATGATTCCCAACAGCTCGGGTTTTCCGCGCGAAATCCAGCACGAGAGCTCACAGGTGTCAGGGAGCTCGGTCGTCTCGTAGCCTTCGAGATCATGACGGTCGCCGATGGTTTTTACACGTGAACTGGGAGCGACGATGCAGTGTGCCGTTCCCTTCCTGAGGGCGTCGAACGCTTCATCGGCGGATTGGTATTCGGTCACGGTCGCTGTGGGGAACAGACTTTCAAGTACATTTTGGTTGATAAACGATGATTTGGTGCAGGCGATGTTCTGAAGGTCTTTGTTCAGGTTGCCGCCGGTGTGGATGGCGGTGAGGGACACGGTTCCCAACGATACCGACTGCACAACGCCAGATTGCTCGGCAAACCAGTAATCTCGGTATACCGGCAGCGCAGCGTCGATGCTTCCCTTTGACAGGGCCTTTGACATCATCTTGTAGCTATCAAAGGCGACGGTTTTGACCGTAATGCCAAATTTATCGTGCAACGTCGTCGCAAGCGATGCGAGCGAGCCTTCCATTTTGCCGTCTTCGTCTTCGTTGCAGTAGGGGAGTTTGCCCGTAATGTAGCCAAGCGTGATGGTGTTGTCATTTGTTTTGAGCCAGGAACGTTCGGGGCCGTTGAGCGATGATGAACCGCTGTTTTGGGCCGAGTAGTTAGATTTGACTTCGTCGATATAGCGTGGGTTGACGCGGGCGATTGCCGACATGGCGGCATTGATGTCGTCCATCAGGTCGGGGCGGCTTTTGGGGACGGCAAAATAGTAATCACTCGAGCCAACGTAGAACATGGGGGAGGCATCGGGCGACGAAATGGTGTCGTTCATGATGACGGCATCGACTTCGTCGTTTGCGAGTGCGTCAAAGAGCATGGATCCCCCGTCATACTCCCTGTATGTGCAGGTAATGCCTTCGTTGGCGAGCCACTGCTGGCCAACGAAGGTTTGCATAACGTCGGGGTTGTAGCCGATGGTAAGGCCTTGGAGCGCTTGGGGGTCACCCTTGGTCAGGTCGTCGCGATCGGGCTTGGCGTAGATGTAGTAGCGCTCGGTGCCCTCGGGGTTCGAGGAAAAGAGCAGCTTTTGGGCGCGTTCCTCGGAATAGGAGATGTTGGGCATGAGGTCGATTTCGCCCGTCTCGAGCATGTCCATAAGCTCGGTGAAGGTGCCGGAGACGTATTCGTACCGCCAGCCGGGCGTGTAGTACGACAGGGTCTGGAGGTACGCGTAACCCCATCCCGAGAGACGCTCGCCGGGGGTGCCGTTCTGGAAGCCCTCGTTGTTGACGAGCCAGCCGACGCGGACCGTTTTGACTTGCTGACTAGAGTCATCGGCAAAAGCCTGGACAGGCGCGATAGAACTTAGTACGGCAAGCGCGGCAAGCACAATGGCCAGAGCGCGATATATAACTGAACGAAGGACAGTGGCAGCTCTCACATGCAATCCTAACGAATCGAGACATTACCGCATAAGGATACCAGCTCAACCTGCCCAGTCGGCAGCTGCACCGCTAAACGCTCCCGCCTGGCAGTCATTGGGGACGTTCTTAAACGACTAGTCATTGGGGACGTTCTTGTTTGACTAGTCATTTAAGAACGTCCCCAATGACTAGTTTCGTTTGCGGGGGAGGCGTGGGACAATACCGAGCGAACGTGATTGGGCGTCTGGGAAAAGGGGTCGCGATGAACAAGTTGAGGACGCTTGCCGACGTGTTGCGCCAGGCTGGCTTTGCGCGCATCACGGGCCTGTTTCTTATCTTCTATCTGCTGTGCTCGACGGCCGTTTGGCTGTCCGAGCCCACGACCCTCACGTTTGGCGATGGCCTGTGGTTTAGCTTTGAGACGGTCTCGACCATCGGCTTTGGTGACATTCCGGCCGAGACACCGGTTGCCCGCGCCATTACCGTCATTCTGAGCGTCATCAGCATCTTCTACATCGCCATGCTCACGGGCGTGGCGGTGAACTACTGCAATACGCTTATCAAGATGCGTCAAAAGGACACCATGGCACGCTTTATGGATGATCTGGAGCATTTGGAAGAGCTCGATCGCGACGAGCTTGCCGATCTTTCGCGTCGCGTGCGCGAGTATCGTCGACGCCAGCGCTAAGACGAACGTCGCGCGCCACAACAGGGGGACTGAATATGCATATCACCGTGTATCTGGGTGCCAGCGCCGGCAATGACCCGGCGTTTCTGCCCGCGGTGCAGGAGCTGGGCAACTGGATTGGCGCCAACGGGCACGCGCTGGTATATGGTGGGTCCAAATCGGGCCTGATGGGTGCGCTCGCCGATAGCGTGCTCGATGCTGGCGGACACGTGACGGGTGTTGAGCCGAGCTTTTTTATCGAGGCTGAGTTTCAACATGACGGTATCGACGACCTCATCGTGACGAGTGATATGGCGGAGCGCAAGGCCAAGATGATTGAGCTCGGCGATGCGTTCATCGCCTTTCCCGGTGGGACGGGCACGCTCGAGGAGATTGCCGAGGTCATGTCTGCGGTGTCGTTGGGGCACCTGAGTGCTCCGTGCATCCTGTATAACCTGGACGGTTACTACAACGACCTCAAGGCGCTGCTCGGGCACATGATTGATAAAGGACTTTCGAGCCCGAGGCGCCAGCAAGGCATCTACTTTGCCGACGATTTGCGCGAGATTGCCTCGATTATCAACGGATAAGTCTTGAACCTGCCCCACTATGGCTCCCAATGGTGCCGTTTGCAGCGCAGATGGTTAGCTTGTCTGGGCCACACTCGCTCTACAATAAAACGTATCTATGTCGACTTTGACCGCGGGAGGACCCGATGGATAACCTTGCCAAACCCACAAACCGCGCGCTGTTTTTAGTTAGCGTTGCCGTGACCGGTGCGTTCGCAGGTGCCGCGGTCTGGCTGTTCTTTTTTGCGATGGAGCACGGTATCGACTATCTGTGGACCGAGATTCCGCACGCGCTGGGCGTCTCTTCGCCCGAGCTTGCCAGCGGCCCGTTTGGCTTTTTGCCGTACCCGTTTTTTGTCTGCCTGCTGGGCGGCCTGTTAATCGGTCTGTACGAAAAGATGACAGGCACCAAGACCGATGACCTCAACCAGGTGATGGCTAAGGTTAAGCAAGACGGGCGCTACCCGTACGACAATCTGGGCAAGCTTTCGCTCGCGGCATTGCTGCCGCTGCTGTTTGGCGGAAGCATTGGACCGGAGGCCGGCCTGACCGGCGTTATCGCTGGTCTGTGCAGCTGGGTCGGCGACCGCATGCGTCGCTTTGGAGCCGAGTTTAGGGAGCTCACGCTGTTGGGCACCCAGGCTGCTCTGACGGCGCTCTTTACCGCGCCCGTCTTTGGCTTTGTGGCGCCGCTTGCCGGTAGCGCCGACGGCCAGGGCGAAGACGCCGACGATGAGTCCACGTCCGACGAGATCACCATCAAGCTGCCCAAGGCGCAAAAGACGGTGGTCTACGGCATTGCGATAGCCGGCGGTCTGGGCACCTACCTGCTGCTTGGCCAGCTTGTGGGCGGCGGCATGGGCATGCCCAGGTTCGAGTCCGCCGAGGTGGGCAACCTAGAGCTTACCTGGCTCGTCCCTCTGTCGTTGATCGGAACAATCTGCGGCTGGCTGTACTTTGTCTCCGAGCACGCAAGCGAGGCACTGTCCCATGCAATAGGGGAGCGCCCTGTCGTCAAGGCCATGCTGGCCGGTCTGGCGCTCGCCATCTGCGGCACGGTCCTGCCCTACACCATGTTTGCCGGCGAGACCCAGGCCGACGTGCTCATGGAAACCTATCTGACCATTCCCGCCGGCGTGCTTATCGCGACCGGTCTTGTCAAGGCCATGCTGACCCCCGCCCTCATCAACCTTGGTTGGCGCGGCGGCCACTTCTTCCCGGTTATCTTCTCGGGCGTAAGCCTGGGCTATGGCCTGGCCATCCTCACCGGCGCAGATCCGGTCTTTTGCGTCGCCGTCTGCACGGCATCGACGATGGGCGCCGTCATGCGCCAACCCGTTATGGTCGTGGGCTTGTTGCTCATGTGCTTCCCGCTCAAAGGCATCGTCTGTATGATCATCGCCGCCGTCATCGCTGCCGGTATTCCGCTGCCCAAGCCGCTGCGCAAGTAGTACGGTTTTTCACGAGTCAATTCCAGGGGTACGAGATGATCCTGTACTTTAGCGCGACAGGGAACAGCGAGCATGTGGCGCGTCGCATTGCAGCGGCGACAAGCGACAAAGTTATGTCGATTGAGCGCTTTGATGCCGAAGCCCTTCGCCTTGTTGCGACGGAAGGCCCCTGTCAGCTGGGATTTGTTGCTCCGGTGTATGCCTGGGGTCTGCCGACACCGATGATCGAGTTTTTGAAGACTGCCGACCTGTCGATTGCTGCCGGTGCAAAGGGCGGCGAGCGCCCCTATACGTTCCATGTTTCGACGTACGGTTCGACGACCGGTCAATCGGCCAAGTTTGCCCGCGACCTGCTGCACGAGCGTGGGCTCGAGTTAGATGCGGCGATGAGCGTCAAGATGCCCGATACCTGGACGCCTGTTTTCGACCTGTCTGACCCTCAAAAGGTTGAGGGTATCAATAGAGCTGCCGAGGCGCAGATTGATGCCGTGATCGAGGCGGTGCGGGCACGCCGCGCGGGCAACATGATGCGCCATCGCGTGCCTCTGTTTGCATCGTGCGCGTATCACGCAATTGGGCTGCCGCGCATGCAACAGACGAGCAAGTTTGCCGTCGATGCCGATCGCTGCATCGGCTGCGGCCTGTGTGCCAAGCGCTGCCCCATGGCGGCGATTGAGATGCGCGACGGCCTTCCCGTCTGGACAAAGCCGGAGTGCGCAGCCTGCCTTCGTTGCCTGCACTGTTGTCCCAAATTTGCCATCTCGCACGGTAAGCGCACGGCATCCCACGGTCAGTACAGGCATCCCAAGCCAGGTGTGAGGATGTAGCGGCTGCTGGCCGCGCTACTTCCAAACTGCGAGCGCTGCAGTGCCCAGTACGATGAGGACGAGACCGATGGCGCTGCGTCGTGAGAGTTTTTCGTTGAATGCCAGGCGCGCAAATAGTACCGATACGACAATCGATAGTTTGTCGATCTGCACCACGACGCTCACCTGGCCTGTGGCGATGGCGTAGTAGCATAGCAGCCACGATGCGCCAGTCGCAATGCCCGATGCCGCGAGAAATACGAGTTCGTAGCGGTCTACGTGCACGGCTTGGCCCATCTTGCCTTTAGCTGCCACGATTGCCCATGCCATAACCAGTACCACACAGGTACGGATTGCCGTGGCCAGGTTGGACTCGACGCCTTCGATGCCAGCCTTGGCAAGGATGGACGTGAGCGCTGCGAACACGGCGGCGCCGAGGGCGTAAGCGAGCCAGGTCCGGTCTTGCTGCTGCTCGGGTCCGGCAGACTGCTTCTTCTCGATCATTAAAAACGTGCCGAGGGTGATGACAGCGGTTCCCACGAGCTTAACCGCAAGGTTGCTCGGCTCGCCAAAAAGTACGATGGCGATCAGTGCGGCGAGTACGGTGCTCATCTTGTCGACCGGTACGACCTTATTGACGTCTCCGATGCCCAACGCCTTAAAGTAACAGATCCACGAAGCACCGGTAGCGAGTCCCGAGAGGACGAGAAAGAGCCAGGATCTGGGTTCGATGCTGCCGATGGTTCCAATGGATCCAGAAATGCCCGCCATTGCCCAGGCGAAAACGAGCACCACGCAGGTGCGAATGGCCGTCGCGACATCGGAGTCGGTCTGCTTGATGCCGCATTTGGCCAGGATAGATGTGATGCCGGCAAAGAAAGCCGACACAAATGCTGCTGCGACCCACGACACGGGTGAAATGCCTCCCCAAAGAACGACCGCGCCAGATTTACGGCGCTCGTCCGATGATACCGTCCCGCCATGAAGCTTTGATATCGCTGTGGTGAGACAGAGGCCATAGTTCGAGAGGGCATTTGGTTAAGGCTCGAATCGAAGGTGAATGGTTTTCCGCGAAGTGAACGAGTAAATCTGGACCCCTGGAACATGCACACTTTTTTCGAACAAAACTGCAGGATTCTTAGACAAAAACCGCAGGAATTGAGTCCTTAAAAATGTCGATGCTACAGGGCACTGTTTTTACTCGTTCACTTCTCGGAAAAGTATTCACCTTCGATATGCTGACGGTGTCTTTTTGGTTGCCAAGAACTAGACGGCCTGCTGTGAAGGGCGGTGGTGACGCTATGCCGCCTCGTTTCATTGAAAAAATAAGCGGGGTACCACCTAAGCTTTTTTAGCCGTCGATTACAGATCGCGTACTCGATAAACCTTGGTGCTGACGGTGCAGCTGATTGCACATAGTGCGAGGGCCAGCACGGCAATTCCTGCACACAGACAGCCCAGAACGGCAGGGTCGGGATTCGCTCCGGCAATCGACATGAGCCAGTTGCTGATGGGGTTGGAGGAGCTCAGCGTGGCCATGGTGCCGCAGCCAAGCAGGGCAAACAGGCCAACGGATAGGCGCAGCGCCTCCATGTGTCCAAATCGAAAGAACAGCGGCTGCGCCAAAAACACCATCATGAGGGAGATGAGCATCGATGCTGCCGAGGCTATTGCAATCTCAAAGACGATCTGTCCCGTCAACGGGATACCCGCGCTGCTGAAGAGCGGGAAGGAGACGATGCTCAGAAGCGCGGCGGCGCACGCCATGACAGCCGAGAAGACAATGATGCTCAGGTAGCGTGCGCAGATGATGTCTTTGCGCGAGAAGGGCAACGTTGCTCTATAACGCTCCCAGCCGTTTTGGTTATCGTAGCCAGCTAGCGAGTTCATGATTATGATGGGCGACATAGCGCTGACCGCACAGGCGCCGGCGCTCATGCCGGAATCGCCGTCTGTCGCGTTGGCAAGGGTCAGCACGACAAACATGAACAGGCCGACGCCTGCAATGCTCGGGATAAGCGAGCGAGCGATGGCGAGCTCGGACATAAAGGCGCGTTTCATTTCGAAGCTCCTTTCAGCATGAGGCGAAGATAGTCATCAATGGTTGCCCGATCGCTGGGAATCTCGGGGAAGGCCTCGAGCGTTTCGCGACGGTTGGGCACGAGCACGTCCACGCTATAGGCGTGGTGGACGGCACGGGCGCCTTCGACGCAAGCCATAAGCTCGGCGGCCTGTGCTTGGGTGCAGTGGGCGATGCCGGCTCGGTCGGTAATGTCCTCGCGCGGCAGGTCAAAAATAATCGAGCCGTTATCGATGCAGATGACGCGGTCGGCGGCGCGATCGAGGTCGGACGTAATGTGGCTCGAGAGCAGCACACTGTGCTGGCCGTCGGCGACAAAGGCAAGCAGCTCGTCGAGCAGTTCCTCGCGCGCCATGGGATCAAGGCCCGCGGTGGCTTCGTCCAAAACGAGCAGCTTGGCATTGTGGCTGAGTGCGCAGGCAAGCTGCAACTTCATGCCCATGCCGCGGGAGAGGTCCTTGACCTTTGCCTTGGGATTCAAGCCAAATCGGTCGATGAGGCTAGCGAAGGTGGCGTGGCTCCAGGTGGGGTACGCCGGGCTTACGAGTGCCTCAACTTCGGTCACCTTGAGTGTGGAAGGGAAAGGACACGTGTCCAGCACGAGGCCGACGCGGGTGCGTAGACAGCGCTGCGCTTCATCGGGCGCGTCGGCGCCACAGCGCTGCCCAAACAGGTACACTTCGCCTGCATCGAGCTTTATAAGCCCGAGAGCAGCTCGAATCGTCGTTGTTTTGCCAGCACCGTTGGCACCAACAAAGCCGACGATCTGGCCAGGCTCCACGGCAAGCGTGACGTCGCGCAGCGAAAAGCGGTCGCTTACAGTGCGTGAGATGCCTTTGAGTTCAAGCAAGTTTTGCATGGTATAGCCTTTCTTGCAGATGGCTACTGCATGGTTTCGGGGGCTACCAGGTCGAGCATTTCGTGCAGCTTGTCGCGCGTGACGCCCAAGGCTTCGGCTTGGCTTGCCGCTTTCGCAAGCAGCTCTTCGATATGGCAGAGCTGGTTTTCGCGCAAGAGTTCTTGGTTGCCCTCGGCGACAAAGCAGCCCTTGCCCTGCACGGTGCAGATAAACCCGAGCTGCTCCAGGTCGGCGTAGGCGCGCTTGGTGGTGATGACGCTCACGCCAAGATCGCTCGCGAGTGCACGGATGCTGGGGAGTTTGGCTCCCGCAGTGAGTGCGCCCGAAAGGATCTGAGCTTTGACCTGCGAGGCTATTTGCTCGTAGATGGGCTTGTCGCTCGAATTGGATAGGATGATGTCCACAGCGGCTCCTTAGCTGTTGGGCTACACGTGTATATAACCGGTAAGCACAGTATATATACACTATGCACAGTTATGCAAGAGGTAAATACGGATTGTCCGCTCGTTCATTCATCTCAATCTGTAACATCTGGAACCGATTTGGACGGCTACCTGTTACAGATTGAGATTTTGCTGGCGGGCCCCACCTGTTTGTCTAAATCTGTAACAGGAAGAGGTTCAAAAACCGTCTAGATGTTACAGATCGAGACAAACTGCTGCGGAGTGTCGCCATCGACTGCCAACCAGGCTCCAACTGATGAATTTGTCCTGATAGGCGCTCTAGAGCGGGATTTCGCGGCTACAATAGTGCGGTTACAACGACGTAATGCACTCAATGCAAGAAAGGATCCGCATGGCAAGCCTGTCGGATGAAATCTCGTCGCGCCGCACATTCGCGATTATCAGCCACCCGGACGCCGGTAAGACCACGCTTACCGAGAAGCTGCTGCTCTATACCGGCAGCATTCAGACCGCCGGCTCGGTCAAGGGCAAGAGCTCGGCCAAGCATGCCGTCTCGGACTGGATGGACATCGAGAAGGAGCGCGGTATTTCCGTTACCTCCTCGGTCCTGCAGTTCACCTACAACGGCGCCTGCGTCAACATCCTCGATACCCCCGGCCACCAGGACTTCTCGGAGGATACCTACCGTACCCTTATGGCCGCCGACGCCGCTGTCATGGTCATCGACGGCGCCAAGGGCGTCGAGGCCCAGACCAAAAAGCTCTTTAAGGTCTGCACGCTGCGTCACATTCCCATCTTCACCTTTGTGAACAAGCTCGACCACGAGGCTCGCGATCCGTTTGAGCTCATGGAAGAGATCGAGAACGTCCTGGGTATCAATACGTATCCCATGAACTGGCCGATCGGCAGCGGCCGCAACTTCCGCGGCGTGTTCGATCGTCAGACCCGTCGCGTTATCGCCTTTGAGGGCGACGGCCACGCCAACGCCACCAAGAAGGTCGCCGAGGTCGAGGCCGAGCTGGGCGATCCTTCCATGGACGAGCTCATCGGCGAGGAGAACCATAAGAACCTAATGGACGACATCGAGCTGCTCGATGGCGCCGGCGACGAGCTCGACTTGGATGCCGTGGCCTGCGGCAAGCTGAGCCCGGCGTTCTTTGGCTCGGCGCTCACCAACTTTGGCGTGGAGCCCTTCCTCAAGGAGTTCCTGCGTCTGGCCCCGACGCCGCGCGCCTACACCGACACGCTCACCAGCGAGCCGGTCGATCCTTGCCGCGACGACTTTAGTGGCTTCGTCTTTAAGATCCAGGCCAACATGGACAAGAACCACCGCGACCGCATCGCCTTTGTGCGCATCTGCTCGGGCAAGTTCGAGCGCGGCATGGACGCCTTCCATATGCAGGGCAACCGCAAGCTCAAGCTCGCTACGGGCACGTCGATGATGGCCGATGACCGCGCCATCGTGGACGAGGCGTACGCGGGCGATATCGTGGGTCTGTTCGACCCGGGCATCTTTAGCATCGGCGACACCGTGTGCTCCGGCAAGCGCCACGTGCAGTACCCGCAGATCCCGACGTTCGCTCCCGAGATGTTCGCCCGCATCACGCAGGTCGATACGCTCAAGCGCAAACAGTTCGTGAAGGGCATGGAGGAGCTTGCCCAAGAGGGTGCCATCCAGATCTTCCGCGAGCTGGGTGCCGGCATGGAGAGCGTCATTGTGGGCGTGGTCGGCGTGCTGCAGTTTGAGGTACTCGAGCGCCGCCTCAAGGCCGAGTACCGTGTTGAGGTTCGTCGTCAGCCGCTGCCCTATACGGACATCCGCTGGATCCAGAACGACCCCGACAGCATCGATATCCCGGCTCTTTCGCTCACGCGCGACACCCTGCGCGTCGAGGACATGCGCGGCGGTAAGTTGCTGCTGTTCACGAGCCCGTGGAACGTGGATTGGGCTACCGACCACAATCCCGACCTTATCCTGTCGGAGTTTGGCAACGTAGCGTTTTAACGCATCGGCGCGGTGGCCCTGCGGGGCTGCCGCGCCGATTGCTTGCCTGATGCCGTGTGAGCGGCTATCATACCCACCGTCGTCTCAAGACCGGGGCGTCCGAGCAGTTCGGGTCCGATATCCTGCTCGTTAAACCTAAAACCAAAGGAGTACATAATGATCAAGAAGGTCATGGAGGACTACAAGGTCCTGTTGCGGAGCATTCCCGCGGCAACGGTTTCGCTGTTTTTCGTGAGCGTCATCATGATGAACCTGCTGGCCAACAAAGAGCTTATCAGCCTGCCGTATCTGGCACTCGATTGCGGCTTTGTGGTGAGCTGGGTCTCGTTTTTGTGCCAGGACATGATCTGCAAGCGCTTTGGCGCCAAGGCATCCATCAAAATCTCTATCCTCGCGCTGCTGGTCAACCTGGCCGTGAGCCTGTGCTTTTGGGCATGCTCGCTCACGCCCGGCATGTGGGGCGCCTACTACGACACGGGCATGATCGAGGTCAACACTGCCCTTAACGCCACCATCGGCGGCACCTGGTACGTGGTGCTGGGCTCTTCGCTGGCAATGCTCGTTTCTGCCGTGGTTAACTCCACGCTCAACCAGTCGCTTGGCCGTATGCTCAAAAAGAATAACTTTGCGAGCTTTGCCTTCCGCTCCTATGTGTCCACGGGCGTTGGCCAGTTTATCGACAACCTGGTCTTTGCCATTGTGGTGAGTCACACGTTCTTTGGCTGGACCTGGGTGCAGGTTCTTATGTGCTCGCTGACCGGCGCTGTTGCCGAGCTACTGTGCGAGGTCTTCCTGAGCCCCGTGGGCTACAAGGTCGTGCGCGGCTGGGAGCGCGAGAATGTGGGTTCCGAGTACCTCGAGCGCCACGCAACCGCCTAAGGAGCAAGTATGCGGGTTTTGATCACGGGCGCTTCGGGCGGTATCGGAGCCGCGTGCGTGCAGCGCTTTTTGGACGAGGGCCACGAGGTCGTGGGCTTTGATCTTTTGCCGGCGGCGATCAAACACGAGTGCTACCGCCATCTGATTGTTGATGTCCGCGAGCCTGACTCGTTTCCAGGTGACCTTGAACCCCAGGTGATCGTGAACGTTGCCGGTACGCAGGATTCGGCCGACGACATCGCCGCCAACCTGTGTGGCACCATCAACGTGACCGAGCGCTATGCCTTTGTGGGGGAGGGGCTTGCCGCCAAGCCGGCGCCGGCTATCAAATCCGTGGTCAATGTGGGGTCGGCGAGTGGGCATACGGGATCGGAGTTTCCCGCCTATGCCGCCAGCAAGGGCGGCGTTATCGCCTACACCAAGAACCTTGCAAACCGTCTGGCGCCGCAGGCCATTGCCAACAGTGTGGACCCGGGCGGCGTCATCACACCGCTCAACCGTTGCGTGATGGAAGACGAGCACCTGTGGAACCAGATTATGGAGCTCACGCCGCTTAAACGCTGGGCCACCGCCCAAGAGATCGCCGAGTGGATCTATTTTGTGGGCGTGACCAACCGGTTTATGACCGGACAGAGTCTGCTCATTGACGGTGGCGAGGCCGGCCGCACACAATTTATTTGGCCCGAATAGGAAAAGCGCCCGATGGGAAGCCGTCGGGCGCTTTTTTGATGTATCGGTTTTTAGCCGAGGCAAGTCCAGTTGACTGGGGTCGAGCCGTGCTGTTCGAGTAGCCGATTGGCTGCCGAGAAGGGGCGCGATCCCATAAAGGCGGGGAGTTCTGCCGTGGCACGGTTGGCCGAAAGCGGCGAGGGGTGCGTGGAGGCCAGACAGAACTTGTCGGTTGCCTTGCCCGCGCCAGTTGCGACGAGCTTACCTTCGACCATCTGCTGGGCAAAGCGGCCCCATGCCAAAAAGACTACCGACTGGGGCAGCTGACAGCAGCGTTCGATAACGTAGTCGGTGAGCGTGCTCCAGCCCAGTTTGGCGTGCGAGTTGGCGGCATGCTCGCGCACGGTGAGCGTAGTGTTGAGGAGCAGGACGCCCTGTTGTGCCCATGGGGTTAGGTCTCCCGTGGCGGGAATGGGGCAGCCCAGATCGGCTTTGAGCTCCTTATAGATGTTGCGCAGGCTCGGCGGCAACTTGGTTTGCGTCGCGGGGACCGAGAACGACAGTCCCATGGCCTGGTTGGGCCCGTGATAGGGGTCTTGACCCAAGATGACAACTTTGACCTGGTCGGCCGGCGTGTAAGCGAGGGCATTGAGGATGTCGTCTTGTGCCGGGTAGATAGTCTGCTCGGTACGCAAAAGGGCGATGCGCTCGAGCAGCTGGTTCGTAGTGTCACGTACCGGCTGCGGCGCATCGCCCAACCAAGTTGCTATGTTGCGGTCGCGGGTCGCGGCGTCCATGGGGCTCCTTTACGTCAGATGCTTTGTTGGCATCT
Organism: uncultured Collinsella sp.; assembly: GCA_958347015.1. GTDB lineage: Bacteria > Actinomycetota > Coriobacteriia > Coriobacteriales > Coriobacteriaceae > Collinsella. The sequence continues at coordinate 21,571 of CATVTV010000002.1, forward strand.
ATTGTAAAGGCGCACCGGTTGCCTTTATGCCACGGCTGTATGAAGAGTAGGATCTACGAGACGTGCTCGGGCGCTCCTGCCATGCGAGCCTGTCCATGTGCGCGGAGGCGCGGAAGCTCGACGGTTGCCACCATGACGCCGGTGAGGATGAGGGCTGCGCCAAAGAAGGCGATGGGGCTCAGGACCTCGCCGACCAGGAAGAACGAGAAGACGGCGGAGCATACCGGCTCGAGCGAGAAGGCAAAGCCGGTGGTCTCGGCGGGCACGTGGGGCTGCACGAGCGTCTGGGTGATAAAGCCGTAGGCAGAGCAGATGAGTGCGAGCGCGACGACAACGACGATCTCGCTCGGCGTGCTGGGAAGCGTGAAGCCGCCAAAGACGCATGCGGCAATGCCCGAGAACAGGCCGCCGAAGCCCAGCTGCCAAACGCCCAGAGCCAGCGGGTCGACATCTTCGACAAAGCGCTTCGCCACAATGATGTGGCCGGCATAGACAAAAGCGGAGAGCAGCATGATGAGCGCGCCCGGGTTCAGGCTGGTGAAGTCGGCGCCCGAGAGCAGCAGCATGCCGCAGGTGACGATGGCGGTGCCGATGAGCACTTTGCGCTCGGGGGCACGACGCAGCAGGGCGGCGTTGGCAAACGGCACGATCACGACCGTCAGGCTCTGCAAAAAGCCGGCGGTGGAGGCGGAGGTGAGGCTGGAGCCCAGGCACATGCAGGTGAGCTCGGTTGCCATAATGGCGCCGATGATGGCGGCGCGGACCATAAGGTCACGGTTGATGCGCAACGCGTGCTTGTGGAAGAGCAGCAGGCAAGCCGCAAAGGCGATGATGCAGCGCAGCGCGACGATACTCGTGGCGTTCATGCTGTCCATGCCGATCTTCATGAGGGGGTACGAAAAGCCCCATGCGACGGGAACGGAAAATGAGAGCGCGATTGCTTTTTTGCGATCCATGGGACTCCTTTTGTTACAGAACGGTTTCGTAAAAAGGATTCTGCTCCCAGATATTGATGTAGTAAAGCGAATGTATCTTCAGTATGATTAAGAAACGCTAATGTTGGCAGAAAAAGCGCTGGCAAAACGTTTTACGGCTGCATTGATGTGGAGGCACGATGGCATCGCGGTATCAGATTGTTTGTATGGTGGTCGATTGCGGCAGCCTGAAACGCGCGGCGGACGAGTTGGGCTATACGCAAAGTGCAGTGAGCCAGGCCGTCAAGGCGCTCGAGCGCGAGCTGGGCACCACGCTTATCGAGCGCGGTAAGCAGGGCGTTTCGCTTACGCGCGACGGTAAACAATATCTGCCGTACCTGCGCCAGATTGTGACCGCCGAGGCCGAGCTCGAGGGCAAGCGCCAGGAGCTGCTGGGGCTTTCGTCGACCGATATTCGCATCGCGACGTTTACCAACGTGAGTCGTACCGTGCTGCCGCGTGTGATTCGCGACTTTGGGGCGCTGCACCCGGGCGTACGCTTCACCCTCAAGCAGGGCGATTACACGCGCAACGCTCAATGGGTGCACGATGGCGTGGTTGATTTTTGTTTTACGGCGCGCGGATTTACCGCTGGGCTCGAGAAGCGCGTGGTCTATCACGACGAGTTGGTGGCATTGTTGCCGGCCGCGCATCCGCTGGCGGCAAAGGAAAAGGTGACGCTCGCCGACCTGGCGTCCGAGCCGTTTGTACTGTTGGATGAGGGCGAACAGAGTCTGGTGCTCGATGCATTTGCGGCGCATGGGCTGTCGCCGCACGTGACGAGTGAGGTGACCGACGACTACACCATCATGGCGATGGTGGAGGAGGGCCTGGGCGTGAGCATGCTCTACCGTCGTACTGTGGAGGGCATGCGGGCCGATATTCGCGTACGCCCCATCGTGCATGCCCCCTCGCGCGACGTGGTGGCCGCCTGGCGCAGCTGGGACACCATGCCTATCGCCACGAGGCGCTTTATCGACTATATGAGCTCGCATATTGTCAATTAATGACTGGCGTGGCGTTGAGTGCGGTGTTTAGCGGGCTGTCGCTTTGGCTTGGGTGGCGCGATAGGTGCGTGCCGGGTGGCAGAGTAGTACCGCCACGACCATAAAGAATGCCGTGGTGCCCAGGCTGATGGGGTAGACCATCATGATGTTCGCAAAGGTGCGGAAGTGCGGGAACACGCAGAACACCCAATAGAAGCGGATGCCGCAGACGCAGATCATGGTGATGAGGGCCGGCGTGAGCGAGATACCAAAGCCGCGCAGGTAGCCCGACATGTTTTCGTAGAACATGCTAAAGGCGTACGCCGGGAAGATCGAACATACGCGGATATAGCCGATCGAGACGATGTTGGGATCGCTGTTGAACAGCGACAAGATCTCGCGCCCCAGGCCAACAATAACGATAATTGTGGTGAGCGCGACGATACCGCCTTCGACTAGGCAGACCTTGAGCGTTTTGGTACAGCGGTCGATCTGGCGGGCACCGTGGTTTTGTCCCACAAAGGTGGTGCAAGCCTGGCTAAAGCTGTTGAGCAGGTTGTAGCACACGTACTCCAGGCTCATGGCGGCGCTCGATGCTGCCATGACCTCGGTGCCCAGGCTGTTGATGGCAGACTGGATGATGATGTTGGCGACGGCAAAGACAGCGCTTTGGATGCCGGCGGGCAGGCCGATCTTGACGATGCGCTTGAGGGCGACGGGGTCGATAGCCAGGTCGCGCGGGGTGACGCGGACGACGGAGTCGGTCTTGAGCAGACGGATAAAGAGCGTGGCGGCGCTGACGGTGTAGGCGATAGCGGTGGCGATGGCGACGCCCGCGACGCCCCAGTGGAGTACGGGGACAAAAATGAGATCCAGGCCAATGTTGAGGACGGTGGACACGGCAAGCGCCTGCAGCGGCATGCGGGTGATGCCGACGGAGCGGAAGATCGCGGCCTCAAAGTTGTAGAGCAAGATCGAGGGCATGCTGAGCAAAAAGACGCGCAGATAGAGTGAGGCGAGCGGCATGGTCTCGGCGGGAACGTTGAGCGCGGCGAGCATGGGCTCGGCAAAGATCTCGCCCAGTGCGATGACGACAAAGCCCACGAGTGCCATTAAAATCGAGGTATGGACGGCGCGTTTGACCATGTTCTGATCGTTGCGGCCGATAGCGTTGGCGATGACCACGTTGGAGCCAAGCGACATGCCAATAAACAGGTTGAGCATAAGACTGGTAAGCGGAACATTGGAGCCGACCGCCGCCATGGCGAGGGTTCCCTGGTCGCCCGAGAAGTTACCGATGATGACCGTGGCGATGAGGTTCGACAGCTGCTCCAAGATGCTCGTGGCGGCCACGGGGAAGGCGAACAGGGGAATATTGCGCCACAGCGAGCCGGTGGTCATGTCAATGTGCTTAGATGCGGTATCAGCCATACGCTCTCAATCTCTAACATGCTCTTTCGTGCTTATTTGCGCAGACGATGATACTCCTAATGCAACCATCCGGCACTTAGGGACGTACCTTTTCTGTCGACAGCTGGGGACACTCCTTATCTCTTCTAACTAGTCATTCAAGAACGTCCCCAATGACTAGGTGGGGAAGGCGTGCGACAATGGTGGGCGTTGTGTTGTTCGCGCTAAGGAGTTGCCATGTTGTTGTGTCCCGTTTGCCATGAGCCGTTGGTGGATGACGAACGCGGTGCTGCATGCGCGGGCGGGCATCGGTTTGACCGTGCGCGCGAGGGTTATCTGTACCTACTGCGCTCGTCCAAGAGCGGCGACTCCATGGGCGATCCCAAGTCGCAGGCGCGCAGTCGTCGCGACTTTCTAAACCGTGGCTACTATGCGCCGTTGCGCGATGCAATGGTCGAGCTCGTGCGCGAACGAGCTCAGCGGTGCGCGGCTACGTCGGACAAGCCGCTGGCCTTGCTCGATATTTGCTGCGGCGAGGGCTACTACACCAGCGCCATGGGCGCGGTGCCGGGCGTGGACGCTTACGGGTTCGACTTGGGCAAAGAGATGGTGCGCCTGGCCGCCAAGCGCGGCGATGCGACCTATTTTGTGGCCAATATGAAGGATATCCCCGTGGCCGATGGCGCCTTCGATATGGTGACCGAGCTCTTTGCTCCCTTTAACGAGCGCGAATTTGCCCGCGTGCTGGCGCCCGAGGGCTCGCTCTACACCGTGGTGCCGGGCGCCCGTCATCTCTTTGGGCTCAAGGAGGTGCTCTACGACACGCCGTACCTTAACGATGAGAAGCTGCCGCAGACCACCGAGCTCGAGTTGGTCGGAACGCAGCGGGTATCTGCGAATATTACGCTCCAGACGCAGGCCGACATCGAAGCGGTGTTCCAGATGACGCCGTACTACTATCGCACGCGCCCTGCCGACAAAGAGCGCCTGGCAAACTTGGACACCCTTCAAACCGACATCGACTTCATCATCGCCGAGTACCGCCACTAACCTACCAAAAAGGGACAGGTTTGTTTTGGTAGGTTTTGTCTGGGCAAACGTAAAGGGCCGACCGCGGAGATGCGCGATCGGCCCTTTTTAGTTGCTTGGCTGCAGAGCTTATGAGAAGCGAGCGCTTACAGGCGGTCCTTGTTCTCGGCCTTAACGGCGTGCGCCTGCTGAACAAAGAACAGGTCGTACACCACGATGACAAAGGCGACGATATTGACGGAGCTGCCGCCGAGCGCGGGAAGCGTGAGCGCGGCCTGGAGGAGCGTGGCTGCCGCGGCGACGATGCCGAGCTTAAACGCGCCATCCACCTGCGAAGGCTTGTTGGCGCCCTTGATACCCGCAACACCTGCGGCAAGGTCGACAAGGCCCTTAACAATCACCACAACAGCGGCGAGCGTGGCGTTCGATCCGTAAGCGGATCCAAAATTGCCGGTAACAATGCCGGCAATTCCGATGACGAGGCTGGCGATGCCCAGAACAAAATAAATCAGGGCAAGGATTTTGAGTGTCTTGCGAGCAGCGCTCATAGCTGGTCCTTTCGATGCGGGCGCGGAGAATCTGTCGCGCCCAGGTTACGGCACATATCGTGAAGCACATTGTAGTTCAACGGGACGATGCATGCGTTTGAAAGCGTCTCTTGCCTGTACGGTCCAACCTTTCAAAAAGGAAAGCTGGACGTAAGCCAAATCGATGGCAGCTCATGTGCGGCGCTGCGATGATGAGGCCGTAACAAGGAGCTGGTCTCAAGGAGGAGTCATGATGTACGGAGCAGGGCAAGTACGAGAGCCGCGGTCGCTGGGAAGGCGCATGAGCGATTCTGTGATCGCTGCCGTGTGCACGGGGTTGATGGCGGTGCTTTGCATTGGGATGCTGTGGGCCATGTCGCATGTGGGACAATAGCGGATGGTTGGGCGCCGGCATAAACGGCGCCCCGCGTATTCGTTTGTTTGTTAAGGAGTGTCCATGGGCGTCGTCGATCCCTTTTCTGTTGCTCGAGCCGCGGGGCTTGAGCTGATCGGGAAGTCCGAGGGCCTCACGCTCACCGACGGCACGATGGAGCTGCGTGCCGATTTTGGCCGCATGCTTCCGCGGCTCAAACAGGGCCGTCTGCAGCAAGAGCTGTTGGTAAAGGCTGCGCGCGCAAAAGGCATCGAGCGCCCATGGGTGATTGATGCCACGGCAGGCTTTGGCGAGGATTCGCTGCTGCTGGCTGCCGCGGGCTTTACCGTCGATCTGTATGAGCAGGATTGCGTGATTGCGGCGCTCCTCAAGGATGCCTTGGATCGCGCAGCAGATGATCCGGCGCTTGCGGTTGCCGTGTCGCGCATGCGCCTTCATGCGGGCGAGGACAGCATTGCCGGTCTTCGCCATGTAGCTGAGTTGATCGGGCGGGGCGAGCTTGCCGCCCCCGACGTGGTGTATCTGGACCCCATGTTTCCCGAGCGCACCAAAAGTGCGGCGGTCAAAAAGAAGTTCCAACTCTTGCACCATCTGGAACAGCCATGTACCGATGAGGAATCGCTGGTCGAGGCGGCGCTTGCTGTGCATCCGCGCAAGGTCGTTATCAAGCGGCCGGTGAAGGGCTCGCTGCTTGCCGGCGTTAAGCCGAGCTATCGACTTGCGGGCAAGGCCGTTCGTTACGATGTTTTGGTGCCGCCGCGCCCGTAGCTTGCGTGCGATGGTTGGCGCTCCGTCGGTGCCGTGCCGATGCGGTGCCTATTTCCAAGGGTGCGACGTCAGATGCCAGCCGCCGCAGTATTCGCATTTGTAGCAGGCCAAACCACGCCGCCCGCGGTTTTCGCAGTCGGCCATAACGGCCTCGGCCTCGGCGCGCGTGTCGTAACGGTTTTTGCGTTCGCACGACTTGTAGCGCCAGGCTTCATCGCGCTCGGCGTTCAGGGCGTCGCGGCGCTCGTCTTCGCGCGCAAACAGGTCGCTCATATCGCCGCCGGTAGCAGCGCCCAAAAACTCGCTTTTGGCCTTTGACCAGGCGGCTCGCTTTTTGCTTCCCATCTGCTTCGCGCCTCTCTCCAAACGCTGGTATCATTGCCCAATCAAAGTGATACCAATAAACGTGAGGTCGCCGCGTGATGATCAGAAAAACCCTCGATACCGACATTCCCGCCGTCATGGCCATCTATGACGCCGCCCGCGCCTTTATGCGCGCGCATGGCAACGCCACGCAGTGGCCCGAGGGCACGCCTTCGGCCGAGCAACTGGCTGCCGATATTGCCGCTGGTGGTAGTTACGTGTGTGAAGTCGACGGTCGCGTGGTGGCGACGTTTGCCTTTTTACCGGGTCCGGACGAGTGCTATGACGTAATTGAGGACGGTCAATGGCGAAGCGACACTCCGTACGCCGTGCTGCATCGTGTGGCATCCGACGGCACCGTGCACGGTATCACGGCTGCGATGTTTGCCTTTGCCAAGGAGCGCGCCGATCACCTGCGTATCGACACACATCAGGACAACCTGCCCATGCAGGGAGCCATCGCCAAGGCCGGGTTTAAGCGCGCCGGTATCGTATATGTGTCGGACGGTACGCCGCGCGTCGCGTTTGATTGGCTGCGCGAGGCATAAGAGCGGGGACGCGTATCAACAATTTGCACGAACGAAAATGGCCCCGGGTGGGGCTATTTTCGTTCGCTGCGCTGTTTTGCAAGCCGGCTTTCGCAAGGCGCGAACCTACGAAAATCGCCGCGCGGCAACGCAGGGCGATGAGCTCGGTCGGGGGATAGGGCCCGCTTCGCCCGCCGGCCCGTTAATTGTATCATCCAGTGTGGAACGAGGATGCCCGTTGCCGCGTGCGATGGGCTTGCAATAAGAGGAGAGCCATGTCGAAGCAAGCGGTCGTTGGAATCTTGGCGCATGTCGATGCCGGCAAGACCACGCTGGCTGAGGCCATGCTGTTCAACGCGGGTCGTATTCGCAAGCGCGGCCGCGTGGACGATGGCGATTCGCATCTGGACACTAACGCGATCGAGCGCGAGCGCGGTATCACGATCTTCTCGTCACAGGCTGTGCTCGACCACGGTGAAACCCACGTCATGCTCGTGGATGCACCGGGGCATGTCGATTTTTCTGCCGAGGCGGAGCGCACGTTGTGCGCCCTGGACTACGCGATTTTGGTTGTGGGTGCCAACGATGGCGTGCAGGGGCATACCGAAACCCTGTGGCGCCTGCTTGCGCGCTATGACATCCCGACGTTCATCTATATCAACAAAATCGATTTGGAGAATCCCGGCCGCGATGTTTTGCTGGCACAACTTGGGCAACGTCTTTCCGAGGGCTGTCTGGATGCCAACGAACTGCTGGCGGGCGGCGCCGTTCAGGAGGACGCTGCTGCGTTGGACGAGGCGGCGCTCGAGGAGTTTCTTGATGCGGGTGAGCTTTCTGTCGCAACGCTGTCGCGCATGGTTGCCGAGCGCAAGCTCTTTCCCTGCTTTGCTGGCTCGGCGCTCAAGGACCGAGGTGTGGACGAGCTACTCGACGGCATGTGTACTCTGATGCACGAGCGAACATGGCCCCAGGAGTTCGCCGCGCGTGTCTACCGCGTGAGTCGTGGAGACCGTGGCGAGCGTCTTGCCTGGGTCAAGGTGACGGGCGGTGTACTGCGTGCAAAGCAAGTTGTCGAGGGATGCTCTGGCGCCTCCACTTGGGAGCAAAAGATCGACCAGGTGCGCATCTATAACGGCGAGAAGTATGAGCTTGCTCAAGAAGTTGCTGCTGGCGGTATTTGTGCCGTGACGGGTCTTGCGCACGTTCGCCCGGGGGACGCCCTGGGCGCGGAGCCCGCGGGCGATGCGCCTGTCATTGCGCCGGTCCTCACCTATACGGTGCTTCCGGGCGAACACGATGTCCACGCGGTGTTCAAAGCGCTGACTGAGTTAGCGGACGAAGATCCCATGCTCGGCGTAAGCTGGAATACGCATCTGGAGCAGATTCACCTGCAGTTGATGGGCGCCGTGCAGCTCGAGGTCGTGCAGCGGGTGTTGGCCGATCGTTTTGGCCTTGCGGTCGAGTTTGAGCCCGGCGGCATTCTCTATAAGGAGACTATTTCGCAGCCGGTCGAGGGCGTGGGCCACTTTGAGCCACTGCGCCACTATGCCGAGGTGCATCTGCGTCTGGAACCGTTGCCGGCGGGCTCGGGCGTGCAGTTTGGCACCGTGACCTCGACCGACGAGCTCGATCTTAACTGGCAGCGTTTGGCACTCACCAACGCCATGGAGCGCGACCACTTGGGCGTGCTGACCGGCTCGCCCATCACCGATGTGTGCATTACGCTCACGGGCGGCCGCGCGCATGCCAAACACACCGAGGGCGGCGATTTTCGCCAGGCCACGTACCGCGCGATTCGCCAGGGGCTCATGCAGGCGCGTGAGGCCGGCGCGGCGGTGCTGCTGGAGCCGTGGTACCACTTTGAGCTTGAGGTGCCGGGGGAGTGCGTGGGCCGGGCGCTCTCGGATGCCACGCGCATGGGTGCCGAGTACGAGCCACCGACGATGGCGGGGGACCGGGCAAAGCTTGTGGGTCGCGTGCCGGCATCTGAGGTGCAGGATTACGCGCTGGAGGTGGCTGCCTACACGAGTGGTCGTGGGCATCTGTATCTAGAGTTCGCCGGCTATGCGGCTTGCCATGATGCCGAGCGCGTCATCGAGGCGGCCGCCTATGAGCCCGAGGCCGATCTGCCCAACACGCCCGACTCGGTCTTTTGCTCTCACGGCGCCGGCTACACGGTCAAATGGTACGACGTGCCCGCCGCAGCTCACGTAAAGGTCGATCCCGCCACCTTCCGCCCCTGGCGAGCAGCAGACGCCGAGTTTTTCGGCCACATGTGACAAAGGGACAGTTCCTTTGTCACATGCTATTGGTATAACTCGGTACAAGTTGGTATAACTATTGCCAGGGTTTGCCAATCCGAGGAGGCCGACATGAATCCAAATCCCTTTAAGCCAACGGCAGGCAAGCGGCCTCCGATGCTCATCGGTCGCGAGTCGGTCATCGAAGATTTCGAGGAAGGGCTCGATAACGGCGCCGGAGCGCCGGGTAGGCTCATGCTCATTACGGGAAACCGCGGCTGCGGCAAAACGGTTCTCCTGCGGGAGCTGCAACGTCTAGCCAGCGCGCGCGGATGGGTGGTTGTCTCCGATTCCGCTTCGCTTGGCTTATGCGACCGCTTAGCCGACGCGCTTCGCTCGAATAAACCCGTTGTGACGTCAATGGAGTTCGGGCCGTCGTTTGGCCGGGTGTCGGTCGAGGCGGCGCGAGCAAAGGGCGAGATGTTACGAGGGCTGGTCAACGAGCGCCTCAAGAAGCTCGGTCCGGGCAAGGGCATACTGTTTGCGATTGACGAGGCGCAGTCTGCGTCTATCGAGGAGCTGGCGGCTCTTGCCGTTCTCTATCAGCAAGTGCTCGGAGATCAGGATGCCACGGGCTTGTCCGATAACGATCAGCGCGGTCTTGCGCTAGTGTTCGCCGGCTTGCCCAGTATGGTTGATGACTTGCTCGAAGAGCCGAGCGTGACGTTTTTGCGGCGCGCCCAGCAGCGTACGCTGGGGGCGATTTCTTTGCCCAAAGTGCGCGATTCATATATCCAGACGGTCAAAGGCGCTGGTCTTTGCGTTGATGCGGGGACGGCGGACCTTGCGGCGCGCAGGAGCATGGGGCATCCCTATATGGTCCAGCTGGTGGGATATTACATGTGGCGGGCTGCTGTCCGGCGTGACTCGCGGGTCATTGAAGAACGCGATGTTGAGGTTGGGCACGCGGATGCCATCTCTGAGTTCTATGAAGCAGTCGACGCGCCCCTGTATTATGGATTGCGCAGTCCGCAACGCCTCTTTATCGAGGCCATGGCTGCTGACGAGGGTAAACCGACGCGCATGGCGGATATCATTGAGCGCTGCGATCGCACCCAGAGCTGGGCGAGCAAATATCGCGCAAGCCTGATTCGCGAGCGCGTCATCGAAGCTGCCGGATACGGCCTCGTCCGGTTTACCGTGCCCATGCTGGGCGAGTACATTCGCAATCGAGTTTTATGGCATGAGTAGGGTGATAAAGGTGACGGAACAGAAGATGAGCCCGCAGGCTATCGAGGTGCGTGGCGCGCGCGTCCATAACCTCAAGGACATCGATATCGATATTCCGCTGGGAAGGCTCGTGGGTATTGCCGGCGTGTCGGGTTCGGGCAAGAGCTCGCTGGCGCTGGGGGTTCTTTATGCCGAGGGCTCGCGCCGCTATCTGGAGGCGCTCAGCACCTATACCCGCCGCCGTCTGACGCAGGCCGAACATGCCCAGGTGGATGAGGTCTTGCACGTGCCGGCGGCGCTCGCGCTGCACCAGCGTCCGAGCGTGCCGGGCGTGCGTTCCACCTTTGGCACCATGACCGAGCTCAACAATAGCCTGCGTCTGCTCTTTAGCCGTTGCGCCCATCACGTGTGCCCGCATTGCGGGACGCGTTTGGAACCGAGCCTTAACGTTGCCGCAGGCCTGTCGCTCACGTGCCCTGCGTGCGGTCGCGAGTTCTACGCGCCGAGTGCCGAGGATTTGGCTTTCAATAGCGGCGGCGCGTGTCCCACTTGTGGCGGTACCGGCGTTATGCGCGAGGTGGACGAGGCGAGCCTGGTGCCCGACGAGTCAAAGACTATCAACGAGGGTGCGGTGCTTCCCTGGGGTACGCTCATGTGGGATTTGATGAAGCAGGTCGCCGGCGAGATGGGCGTACGCACCGACGTGCCGTTTAGCCAGCTCACGCCTCAAGAGCGCGATATCGTGTTCCACGGCCCGGCGGTTAAGAAGCACATTCTCTACGTTCCCAAAAACGGCGAGGGCGCCACGCCGCTCGACTTCACCTATTACAACGCCGTCTATACCGTCGAAAATGCGCTCGCCAAGGTTAAGGACGATAAGGGGCTCAAACGCGTTGCGCGCTTTTTGCGCGAGGGGCCATGCCGCGACTGTGGTGGCACGCGTCTTTCCGAGGCTGCGCGCCAGCTCCAAGTGCGCGGTATCAATCTGGCGCAGGCCGCGGCCATGACGCTGGGCGAGGCGATTGAGTGGGTGCGCGGGGTGCCCGCATCCTTGCCGTCCGAGATGCGGCCCATGGCGACGGATATCTGCGATTCGTTTTTGAGCGCGGCCCGTCGTCTAGTCGACCTGGGACTCGATTACCTTTCACTCGACCGCGCCGGTGCCACGCTCTCCACGGGTGAGCGCCAGCGCGTACAGCTTGCTCGCGTGGTGCGCAACCGATCGACGGGCGTGCTTTATGTGCTGGACGAGCCTTCGATCGGCTTGCATCCCGCCAATGTCGACGGCTTGGTGGGCGTGATGCGCGATCTGGTGGATGACGGCAACACCGTGGTTGTTGTCGACCACGATACACGTGTGCTGGCGGAAGCCGACTATCTGGTCGAGATGGGCCCCGTTGCCGGAGCAGGCGGCGGCAATGTGATCGCCGCTGGTACGGTAGACGAGGTCGAGCAATCGCAGAGCAGTCGCATCGCGCCGTTTTTGCGCGCCGAGCCCAAGCGCTTGCGTCCGCAGGTGACTGACGACGAAATGTTCGACCAGGGTCATATCCGCATGGCGACCGATGCCATCCATACCGTCAAGCCGCTCGAAGTCGATATCCCGCGCGGCCGCCTTGTCGCGGTGACGGGCGTTTCGGGTTCGGGTAAGACGACGTTGGTGCTCGAGACGCTCATCCCGGCGCTTAAGGCGCAGGCAGCTGGCGAGCGCTTGCCGGGACACGTGCGTTGGGTCGATGCCGAAGGCATTGCCCGCGCCAACCTGATTGACGCTACGCCCATTGGCGCCAATGTTCGCTCGACGGTGGCAACCTATGCCGACATCCATGACGAGCTGCGCCGCGCCTTTGCCCGTACGCCCGAAGCCAAGGCAGCCGGCTACAAGGCGGGCGCCTTTAGCTACAACACTGGCGCCTTGCGTTGCCCTACGTGCGATGGCACGGGCTCGATATCGCTCGACGTGCAGTTTTTGCCCGACGTCGAGATCGTCTGCCCGGCATGCCGTGGTTCGCGCTACGCCGAGGCCGCCTCGCATATCCATCGCGAGGGCAAGGACGGGAGTCTGCTTACGCTGCCGCAGCTCATGGACATGAGTGTGGACGAGGCCATCGACGCCACACTGGGACTCAAGAAGGTTCAGACGCGCTTGCAGACCTTGCATGACCTGGGCCTGGGCTATCTCACACTTGGCGAGCCCACGCCGGCGCTCTCGGGCGGCGAGGCACAGCGTCTTAAGCTTGCGAGCGAGATGGGCCGCGTGCAGGACGATGCCGTATTCGTATTCGACGAGCCCACGATCGGCCTGCATCCGCTCGATGTTCAGGTGCTATTGAACGTGTTTGACGGTCTCGTTGCCAAGGGCGCCACAGTCATCGTGATCGAACACGATCTCGACCTTATCCGCAATGCCGATTACGTGGTCGACATGGGCCCGGGCGGTGGCGATGCGGGCGGGCAAATCGTCTGCTCCGGTACGCCGGGCGACATCGCGGCCTGCTCCGCAAGCATTACCGGCCGCTACCTATAGACAATGAGGCAAAGGGACAGCCCCTTTGCCTCATTGATGCCTATTTCACGCATTGAGCCGCGAGGTAGTCGCGGAAGAATGGCAATTCAAATGCGACGAGCCCTCGTCCTCGTTCCCCGATGATGCCGGCATCTATCATGCGGCGTCGGTAGCGGGAGACCTGCTGCGGCGAACGCTTAAGGCGCTCGACCAGGTCAGCGGTGGTGGACTCTTCCTCGTCATCGAGCATGGCGATGAGGAATCGCTTGTCCTCTGCAGTGAGCTCCCGATAGGTTGCCGCGAGGATTCGGTCGTCCATCTCGTCGCGCGCGATTTTGATTCCCAGGTCAAAGTCGCGTGACGAGATTTCCTTCGAATCGCTTGTGAGATCCCAGGCACGGTAGCCTACGAGTTGCAATAGGAAGGGAAAACCAGAGATCGAGCGAACGGCTCTATCGATTCCCCCAGCATCTGCCAGGCGATCGTTTTCCTGGATTGTGCGAATCAAGGCCTCGCGTACGTCATAGTCGGCAATGCGACCCAGATGATATTGTTGGGCGCGGCGAAGGAACGAGACCGTCTTGTGGTTCAGCAACGTCGAGACGTTGTTGGGAAGTCCCGCCATGAGCAGGGCGACGCGTTTCCCATCGGTCACAAAGTGCTGATACGTCGCTGCAAGCTGAATCATCTCGTCGAGTGTCGGGTCCACCTCGTCAACTGTGACGAGCAGACCGGTGCCAGCCTCGTTGAGCTGGTCGATGATGTCGCTCATGCGATAACGCCAGGTTGAGGCATCGTGAACGCGATTGACTTCGATGCTGCCGAGCGGTGCAATTCCGAGACCGGTGACTTCGAAGTTCTTAGACGGGTCGACAAGATGGCCGGCAGCACGTTTCGCCCCGAACTCGATTTCCTCAAGCATTCCCGGGAGCGCGGTCGTCTTTACGGCAATCCAGCCGTGGGATTCCGCCCTTGTCGCGAGCGACGACATGAGAGCGGTTTTACCGGTTCCACGCGCGCCTGAGAAGATCGAGGTCAATTCTGGGCGCCTACGCTGGCTCAAGAAGGCGCGGTCCAAATCCCGAATAATCTGTTGTCTGCCAGCGAGATGGGCAGGAACCTCACCAAAACTGGGGGTAAACGGGTTCTCGAGATATTCCACAAGGCTCTCCTTTCACACCGTCGTTTAACTTCATTTTACTTTAGTTAATTCTGATTAAAAGTGAGGGCTCTTTATCTAGAGCATCAATTAGGCGTGTGTGCCATCGGCGTGGCGCTTGAATGTGACAAAGGGATAGTTCCTTTGTCACATTCCCGGAAAGCCTGCCTGGCGCAGGGCCTCGTAGAGGACGATGGCGGCGCTGTTGGAGAGGTTAAGTGCGCTGATGCGGTAGTCGTCCGGGTTGACGAAGTTGCCGCAGATATCCTGTTGAAGGATGGCCTCGTGGCTGTCCTCGGTATGCCCCAGCGATTCCTCGTGAGCTTCCCAAGCTTCGGCGTTATCGAGTGAGTCGCAATCGCGCAGCATCGGGATGCGCTCGCAACGCTCGGGCGCCGCGGCAAGCAGTGGCTCGGGAATGCCCGAGCTCTCGCTGCCAAAGACCAAGTAGTCGCCATCGCGGTAGGCACTCTGCGCATAGGTGCGGCGTGCCTTTTTGGTCAGCAGATGCAGGCGTTCGTCGGCAGGGGAGAGACCATTGCGTGCAAGGAAATCCTCCCAGCCGGCATAGGTGGTCACGTCCAAGTTTTGCCAGTAGCCCAGGCCGGCGCGACGTACTGTCTTGTCGTCGAGCGAAAAGCCCAGTGGCTCCACCAGATGTAGACGGGCGCCGGTGACCACGCAGGTACGGCCGATATTGCCCGTATTGGCCGGGATTTCGGGCGCATACAGCACAATGTTGAACATGAATCTCCTTGGCTCAGAACGAAAAACCACCACGAAGGGGACAGGCACCTTCGTGGTGGTTTGGCGGTTACGTAGCGGAAAAACCCGCTTGGATAAACCTAGGCGCGGTGCCAGTCGGTCAGGCAGGCATCGAGGGAGGCGATGAGCGCATCCTTGTCCATGTGACGGCCGATGATGCACAGGCTCGTCATGCGGTCGCCCGTCTCGTCGTCCCAAATCTGCATGATCTCGGGGTTCTCGTCGATGATCTTCTGCTTCTCGCCCTCGGGCGCCGAGTCGACAAACAGGCCGTTCTCCATCAGGCGCATCTGGTGGCCAGCCTGCTCAAACATGTAGCACATGTCCGGATCGCCGGTCTGCCACAACGGACCCTTGACGCGAATGACCTCGTCGGGCCACTCCTGCTCAACAAAATCGGTGAACTTCTGCAGGTCAAACGGCTTGCGGCGCGAGTAAACAAAGGTCTCGATGTCGTACTCGAGCACCTCAGGGTCATCGTGCTCCTCGGGATGCTCCATGGCATCGATCCAGGCGGCGGAATTGTAGGCGCGCATAAAGTCGAAGCGGTCGGTGTCGAGCAGCTCCTCCATGGGGACCTCGCCGTTTTGGGCCTCGACGATCACGGCATCTTTCTGCAGGCTGCGCACGATGGCCTTGAGCTCGGCGATCTGCTCAGGGCTCACGGTATCGGTCTTGTTGAGAATCAGCGTGGAGCAGAATTCGATCTGCTGGATGAGCAGGCTCTCGATGTCGTCCTCGTCGATATCCTCTGCCAGCAGGTCGCGACCGCCGTTGAACTCGTCGTACATGCGGGCGCAGTCGACCACGGCCACGATGTTGTCGAGCGCGAGCTTGGGCTCGCCGCCCACCTTGGCCTCGTCGCAGAAGCTCGAGATGGTGTAGGCGATGGGGATAGGCTCGCAAATACCCGATGCCTCGATGATGATGTAGTCGAAGTTGCCCGAATCGGCGATGCCCTGCAGCTGGTTGGCAAGGTCGTCCGAAAGCGTGCAGCAGATGCAGCCGTTGGTGAGCGGGATGAGGTTGTCGGTCTCGGAAAGGCCACCGTCGGCGATAAGGCTGGCGTCGACGTTGATCTCGCCGATGTCGTTGACGATCACGGCGGCGCGGATGCCGCCGTCGTTAGCGAGGATGTGGTTGAGCAGCGTGGTCTTGCCGGCACCGAGGTATCCGGTAAGCATGATGATCTTCACGGGTTTGTTGGGCATGTGCCCTCCTTTGTTAGACATGG
Organism: uncultured Collinsella sp.; assembly: GCA_958347015.1. GTDB lineage: Bacteria > Actinomycetota > Coriobacteriia > Coriobacteriales > Coriobacteriaceae > Collinsella. The sequence goes on from CATVTV010000002.1 coordinate 37,683, forward strand.
CTTACAGTTGAATCTTATGCCAAACGCCTGCTCTTATACCCACGCGCCGGCAAATAACACAAGCTACTCCCAGGCTCCCCATACATCGGGGCAATAACCGACGGTGGCCTTTTTGCCGTTGCGCACGATGGGCTCGGCTAGAACCTGCTGGTTCTCGAGCAGCTTGTCGAAGCGCTGACTGGGGGTAAGGTGCTGGATGAGCGCGAGCGTCTCCTCGTCCTTGGTTTTGGGATTGAGCAGCTTGTCGATGCCGCCGACCGCCTGCATCACGCTCGTGAGCTCGCCCTTGCTCATCTCCTTTTCCTTAAGGTCAATAAACTGCACCTTAATGCGGCGCTCCTTAAAAAAGCGCTGCGCCTTCTTGGTATCGAAGGACTTTTTGGTGCCAAAAATCTGCACGTTCATGTATTTGTTCCGCCGTTCTACCTGATGAAGTTGGTCGTTGCTCGATCTGCCTCGGGTGCGTTGATGCCGGCGGCCTGTCCTGCCTCGATACAGCGAAGGAGCCAGGCCATGTTTTTGCCGATGTTGCGCATGGTGGCAAGGCCCTCGGCGTCCCCATTGGCGTCGCCGGGCACGCGACCAAACACGTTGTTCCAGTACGTGGAGGCAACCACGGGCATCTGGTTGATGGTGAAGTACTTGTTGAGTACGTCGAAGGTCGTCGACGTGCCGCCGCGACGGGCGACGGCGATGGCAGCGCCCGGCTTGTGCGCAAAGGCCTTGCTGCCGGCATAGAAGGCGCGATCGAGGGCCGAAAGGATGCGGCCGCTGGGGTGCGCATAGTAGACAGGTGAGCCAAAAACAAAGCCATCTGCCTGCTCGGCGGCAGCGATGAGCTCGTTCACTACGTCATCGTCAAAGGTGCAGCGACCGCCAAGCTTGCCGCACTGGCCGCAACCGATGCAATCGCGAATGGGCTTGGCGCCCAGCTGAAACACCTCGGTATCAATGCCTTCGGCATTGAGCTGCTCGGCGACCTCGGCGAGTGCGCGGGCGGTGTTGCCGTTTGCCTTGGGGCTGCCATTGACCAAAAGAACCTTCATCACAAACTCCCTCTGCTTTTGGTGACTTCTGCAGAGGATTATCGCACGATGGGGGAGGCGGCGCGGGCGCGGTGCTAATCCAGTTTGGTACCTGGCACCTGCACGGCTTTCCCGAGCAACGCTTTGAGCTCGTTCAAAATGGAAACGGGCTGTCGGTCAACGCTGTTCAGATGGAGCGTGGCCACGCGAATGGGCGGCTGATATTCAAGCGAGCCGATGAGCACGGGAGAACCCAGGAATCGTTCGATTTCGTTTGCGAGCTCGTCGATTGCCTCGGGGCCGAGCTCATCGAAAAGCGCCACGAACATTGGTCCCGTCGAGCGGAACAGGCGACCCTTGCCGCGCGAACAATCCATGAGACAGGCGGCGCTTTCGGCGAGCACGCGGTCGCCTGCATCGAATCCAAAGTGGGCATTGACTTCGGCGATATCGTCGACCTTAATGGCAATAAAGCCTGCCTCGCGCGCCACGCGGCGCATCTCTCCAATAGCGTTGACCAGCGCGTGGACATCGCCCAGGCCCGTTACCGAGTCGGTCGTATCTGCCAAGCTTCGGTTGATGATAATGCCCACATACATGCTGGGCTCGGTGTCGGTGCCGTCCAAACGGTAGCCCGTGCAGTCGCAAAGCACGTATTTTCCGGTGGCATCCATTACGCGATACTGCATGTAGTGGAAGTGCCACGTGCCGTTTATCACCATGTCGAGCTCGGCGCGTACGTTGTCGCGGTCCTCGGGATGAACGCGGGCGAGCCACATGTCGAGTGAGTTAAAAGGGTGCTGGGAGGGCAGGTCAAAATCGCGCACGGCGTTGACCAACCATTGCAATTCTCCAGTATCGAGGTTAAGGATGAACGGATAGCGCGTCTCGGAGCTCATGGAGATCGCTTGGAACACTCGGTCGTTGCAGGGAAGCTGATCGACGATTGGGCGTTGCGGCGCATCATTGTCTTTCGGTTGCTGCACACGATGCATAAGCTTATAGCGATACATCTTGCGATCGGCATCCATCGTCATCTGGCGACGCGTGTCGCCAGCAAGTGGATCGACGCGCGAGCAGCCAAAGCTAAAGCTGCCGATCATGGGCGCCTTGCCGCCTGAGCTCGCCTCGATCAGCCCGGCACGTACCTGCTCCAAGCGCTGCTCGAGTTCAGTCTCGTTTGCGGAGAGCGAGATGAGCACAAACTCGTCTCCACCGATACGGAACAGCATCTCATCGTGCTCCATGGTTTCGGAGAGCGTGCGGCAGATGCTCAGAATATAGCGATTGCCTTCGGCGTGGCCAAACCTATCATTGCAATGTTTGAGATGGTCGATGTCAATATAGGCGCAGGTGAAGGGGTCGCCTTTGTGCCAGAGTTGCTCGACGTGACGGTCGAATCCGTTGCGGTTGCCCAAGTTGGTGAGCGGGTCGATATAGGCGTTGCTTTCAAGCAGCCGGCGCTCTTGTTGCAGGATGGCATGCGTCTTTTGCAGCTGCTCGCCAACGGCGCGTAGCTCAGCAGGCAGCGCGGCAACATCGAGTTCGGCGGTCGAGATGCCATTCGCAAGTCGCTGAAGATAGGCAATAATCGATTGCTCGCCCAGGCGATAGGACTCGTTCATGATGGATAACCTCCTTGGGCGGAACAACGGTTTGTATCATATCCCCAATTCGGTTTGAATTGGGGATATAAGTTAGCTAATGGAGGCAAATTCCCCCCTTCGGTGATGGCGTTTTGCGCGCGAGCGAATCAGTTGTTATTGCCGCCATCGAGCAATGCCTCAAAATCCTTCGCCGGCATGGGGCGGTAGTAGAGGAAGCCCTGAGCGTAGCGGGCGCCCATTTGTCGTAGCATGTTTGCCTGCTCATTTGTCTCGACGCCTTCAACCACGACGGGCAGATGGAGCGACTGCGCCATCTCGAGCATCGATGACACGATCTGCGCGCTGCGGCCTTGATCGCGGTCGGTGGGCACAAAGGTGCGGTCGAGCTTGATGACGTCGACGTTGACGTTCTTGAGCATCGCGAGCGTGGACTGGCCGGTGCCAAAATCGTCCATGTAGGTCGAGAAGCCACGGGTGTGCAGACCCGCGGTCAGCTTATCCACGGCCTCGGACTCTCCGGTATAGGCGGTCTCGGTGATCTCGATGTGCATGAGTTCGGGCGGCAGGTTGTACTGGGCGGCGAGCGACCCCATATGCTCGGCGACATCGCAGGCAAGAATGTCTACGCGCGACACATTGAGGGAAATCGGAACCACGCGAAGTCCTCGATTGAGGCGCTCGCGGAGCCACATGGCGACGCCCTGCCAAACATATTTGTCGAGCGTCACTACAAAGCCGCTTTCCTCGAGTGCGGGGATAAACGTTGCGGGCGAAATGAGAGAGCCGTCCTTGTCAATCCAGCGGGTGAGTGCTTCGGCGCCAATAATCTCGCCGGTTTCCATATCGACCTGGGGCTGAAGATAGTACGTGATGCGACCATTTGACAGCGCGTACTGGAATTCGGTCAGCGTGCGGTTGAACACGATTTCGCGCTTGTACTCCTCGGGGCAAAAAATGGCAATGCGCTCCTTAAAGTCGTTTTTTGCGCGCCGATTGGTAAACATGGCCTTTGCCTGCGCATCGATGGTGATCTCCTCATTGGAATCGATGGGGTAAACGCCCATGGACGGCCAAAAACCTACGCCGCCATCATGCCTGGCTACTGCCTCGCGAACGCGGTTGTAGATTTGATGGACGGTGATGTGCTTAAAGGGGATGAGTACGCAAAAGTCATCTTGGCCCCAGTACCCTGCGACGCCCATGCCGGCATTCTCGATGTCCTTGAGGACCGTGCCCACATCGGCAAGCAGGCGGTCGCCTTCGGCCTGTCCATACCATTCGTTAAACAGGCGCATGTGGCCCATGTCGACCGTGGCGATGCACCAGGCGCCGTCGCGCCTTGCCTTGATGAAGGCATTGGCACGGCGCATAAACTCGCTGGGTCGGTAGAGACCGGTGAGCATGTCGAGGTGCTCGGCGACGGCGCCTTTGCGTTCCATCTCGGGTATGGGCAGACTGTCGTTGGGAACAAGTCCGCCGGCCGTGCGAAGGCGACGATCGAGTTCGCCCAAAACAGTCGATGCTTGGGAGTCCAGGCGTTCGTAAAAGGTCGGGACGACAAGACAGACGGGAGCAATGGTGTCGCCTGCGATTTGCACAGGAGCGAAAACGGCTTCTTTAAGGTGGCGGGTCAGTTGCTCGAATGCCTCGTGGTCCAGGTCGTTGCTGAGCACGACGAACTGGACGCTACGTGAACGGTAGACCCTGCTCCTGTCGCGGGTGATCGACAGCATGCGGCCTGCGTATTCGGCAAGCATGTTGTCGACAGCCTCGGCCCCGTAAAGCTCGTTGAGCTTTGTCGTGCCACGAACGCGCACCGCTATAAGGCCCGTCTCGCAACGGTCGCAACGACAGGCGTCGATGGCATTGACCAACATGCGCTGGGTGCCGAGGCCTGTCGCGGCGTCGACGGTTTCGGCAAGTGAGTGGTTGACGAGCTCGCCGACATAGAGCGAGGGGACATTTTCGTCGCCGTCGATGCGAAACCCGCGAGCACGGCAGAGGACGTAGTCGCCGACGGCATTGCGCACACGATACTGCATGACGCGACGGTGCTTGGTGCCGTTATAGACTTGGTCGATGTCGTTGATGTAGGCCTCAAGGTCATCGGGATGCACGCGCGTTTTCCAGTAATCGCGACAGTTGTCTATGTGCTCCGAGGGAAGGCCAAGATCGCGCAAGGCGCCTTGTGACCAAAGGGTGCGATGTTTGTCCAAGTTCTCGATAAAGAAATAGCGGCCTTCGTTGAGCATCGAAAAGGCGTCGAAAATGCGATCGCTTATTTCGAAGTCGTCGGCGTGGACTTGCGTGATATTGCGTCGATCAAGGTGCATGGCATGACGTAGCTTGTAGTCGTACATGCGATGGTCGGCATCGAGCGTCATGCGATTGGGGGCTTCGCCCAGGGCGGGGTCGGCATACGACACTCCATAGCTAAACGAGCGGGGCATCTCGGAATCGTTGTTTTTGAGCAGGACCGTTCGGCAGCGTTCCAGACGTTCGGCGAGGTCGTCCTCGGTTGCAATCGTAGATAGGATGGCAAACTCGTCGCCGCCTATGCGAAACGCCGCCTCGTCCACTTTCATATACAGCTTGAGATAGAGACTTACCTGCAAGATGTAGCGGTTGCCCTCGTCATGCCCAAAGACGTCGTTGCAGTGCTTGAGGTTGTCGATATCGACGTACGCCATGGTAACGGGGGTGTCCTGCTCCCAGAGCTCCTCGAGGGAGCGGGCAAAGCCGCCACGGTTGCCAAGCCCGGTAAGCTGGTCGGTAAAGGCGGTCCTGATCAGATCCTCCTGACGCTTGAGAAGGTCGCGGACGGTCTTTTCGAGCGTTTCGGTGTAATTGCTGACAGTATCCATGTCGTAAGCGGCTTTCTGAGGTCGGGCGAATTGCGTCGGGCGAGCTCGTTGTGCACACGCGTTGTTGTTCGGCGCTTTGCGTGTATCCAGGCCCCCGCCTTGCTGCGTTGTTGGGTTAATTTACCGGCTAATGTTCGCTGTTGATAACTGCTGAGTAGTATAAACAACAGTGCAGAATTATATATGGGTGTACATGCTACGGGCGGCTATTATTCGCCAAACCGCAACGCCTGGGTGCGCATGAAAAATGCGACTGGGGCGGTATATGTTGACGGGTATACTTGTCCCGGTTTTAAACGCAGGAACGGAGATGGTCGCATGACACAGCCAAATATGACGCGCACGGTGGGGCTTGCACTCGAGGGAGGCGGCTACCGCGGTATGTATACGGCGGGCGTGCTCGACGTTTGGATGGAGCACGGTTTGACCTGCGACCATATGGTGGGTGTCTCGGCGGGCGCGGCGTTTGGCTACAACTTTAAATCGCGCCAGATCGGCCGCGCCATTCGCTATAACAAGGCCTATTGTGCCGATAAGCGCTATGCGGGTGTAGCAAGCTGGCTGCGGACCGGCGATATGTTCAATGCCGATTTTGCCTATCACGAGGTGCCCATCGAGCGCGATCCCATCGACCTGGAGACATATCGCGCCTGCCCCATGCGGTTTACGTGCGTGTGCACCGATATCGAGACGGGCAAGGCCGTCTACCACGACCTGCCTTATGGCGATGAGCGCGATATCGAGTGGATCCGGGCGTCGTCGGCGATTCCCGTGGCGACGCGTCCCGTTGCTATTGACGGGCATAAGTATCTGGATGGTGGCGTGGCTGATTCCATTCCCAGCGCTTGGTTGTTTTCACAGGGGTATGACCGCAATATCGTGGTACTCACGCAGCCGGCGGGCTTTGTGAAGCAGCCCAACAGCGTGATGCCCATGCTGCGTCGCGTGTTCCGTCACTACCCGGAGTTTGTCGCAGCGCTTGAGCATCGGCATGAGGTTTACAATGCCACGCTCGATGACCTGGCACGTCGCGAGGCTGCCGGCGATATCTTTGTGGTGTGGCCGAGCGAATCGGTGAAGGTGCCGTCACTGTGCCGCGAACCGGATGAGCTCGAGCGCATCTACCAGGTCGGTCGCCGCGATGCGGAGGCGACTTTGCCGGCGTTGAAAGCGTATCTGGCGGGGTAAGGGTCGCATGTGGAAAGCGCATCCCAGAATGGACGTCCAAACTGGGATGCGCTTTCCGTTATTGAAGATATGAGGCTGCGGAGCAACTGCTCGGTCTAGACTTATGCCTGCTGCCAGGTGTCGACGAGCTCCTTGGCTGCGGCGTGGGGGTCGTCGGCGCTGCAGACGGCGCTCACCACAAAGAAGCCGTCGACGCCGGTGGCCTTAAGCTGCGGCAGGTCGGCCGTCTTGACGCCGCCGCCCACCACGATGGGCACGGGGCTTGCCGCGTGGAGTGCGGCCAGGTCCTCAAAGCTCTTGGTGATGATAGAGCCGTCGGCTGCGCGTCCGCAATCGCGCTTGGTCTCGGTCTCGTGGAGCGGGCCGATGCCCAGGTAGTCGACCAGGCTCATGTCGGCGGTCTTGACGTACTCGAGCATCTCCTCGCAGCGGGCCGAAAGGCCCACGATGGCATCGGGGCCCAGCAGCTTGCGGCAGACCTCGACGGGAATATCGCTTTGGCCCACGTGCACGCCGTCGACAGCGATGCCCTGTTCGCGCGCGGCGAGTACGCAGTCCAGGCGGTCGTCGATCAGCAAGGCGACCTGACCGGTCTTGCCGGCCTGTGCGATTGCCTGCGCGGCGTCGCCGGTCAGTGCAATGATCTCGCGGGCGCTTGCCACCTTGGAGCGCACCTGAATGCAGGTAAAGCCGGCGTCGAGTGCCTGGGCCACCACATCGCCCACGGGGCGCCCGAGGGTGTTTTCGGGGCCGAGTACCAGATAGGCCGAGATATCAAGGTTGTCGCGGATGCTCATCGTGCTTCCTCCTGCTTTTTGATCTGCGCTTCCATGCGCTCGAGTTTGCCGGTCATGGTGTCGGTAAATCCGGGCCGAATATCGGCTTTGAGCACGACTTCGGTGCGGATGCCCTTGCTCGCCAACACAAAGGTTGCGTCGCGCACGACCTGCATGACCTCGTCCCAGTCGCCCTCGATCTCGGTGAACATCGAGGTGGTGCGGTTGGGAAGGCCGCTCTCGCGAATAACACGCACGACCTCGGCGACCTCGGCGGATAGCTCATCGCCGGTGCCGCACGGGGCGATGGCCACAGCGACGAGCGTGTTCATGCCGGTATTGGTTGCAGGCTCGGACATGGCCTATGCCTCCTCGAGCTCGAGTTGGTTATCGGCAATGTCCTGGGCGGTTGCACGGTAGAGCTCGTCGATAAAGGCGACCTTAAAGCTTGCCGGGGCGTCGGCGACAGCGGCGGCACGCGTGCCGGCCACGTTGTAGACGGCGGTGCCGCAGACGGCTGCCGTAAACGGGTCGGCAGCGCAGGCGTACACGGCCAGCACGCCGCCCTGCGAGCAGCCGCAGCCGGTGATCTTGGACATGAGCGGGCTGCCGCCGTGGGACTTGGCCACGGTCGTGCCGTCGGTGATCAGGTCGACTTCGCCCGAGACCACTACGGCGCCGCCGGTGTAGCGGGCGAGCGCCACGGCAGCATCGCGGGCGGCGTCAACCGTATCGGTGGTATCGACACCGCGCACGCGGCTCAGATCGGTCGCCTCGCCCTCAAGACCCCACAGGCCGGCGAGCGCGATGATCTCGGAGGCGTTGCCGCGCACGATGGCGGGCTTGTACTGCTTGAGCTCGTTTACCAACTGGGTGCGCAGGCTACCGATGCCCAGGCCTACCGGATCGAGCACCCAGGGCTTGCCGGCGTCGTGTGCCGCCTTGGCCGCGCGGGGAATCGTTTGCTCGTAGATGGGGAAGAGCGTGCCCATGTTGAGATAGATGGCGCCGCCGCCGGCAACGAGCGCCTCGCCCTCGTCGGGCAGATAGACCATGGCGGCCGAACCGCCCACGGCGAGCTGCGCATTGGCGACAAAGTCGATCGTCACCGTGTTGGTGATGGAGCCGGCCATCGGATTGGTGGCGCGAATCTCCTCCACGGCCTTGACCATATGTTGCTTAAGCTGTTCCGAATCAATCACTGCACATGCCTCCTTGGCATAGAAAAGGGGCGCTGTGCATAGACAGCGCCCCTGTAAAGGCGGCATGCTCCCTACGCCAGCATTAACTGACAGGTTCAAAGGATTGGGCCCCATGCCCTCTCAGCCTTGTGGTTTGCACCGCCGGCACTCCCGCATCGAATCTGTTGTTCCCTATACTAACGCACCTGCCAAAAAGGGACAGGTTTATTTTGGCAGGTCGTTACAATAGGTAGGACCGATACGAATGGGGGCCTTATGATTAAACTTGTGCTGACTGATATGGACGATACGCTGATTCCAGCCGGGCATGACGGCGCTAGCGACTACGCCGTTGAGGGTATTCATGCCATGCAGGCGGCGGGTCTGCATTTTGGCCCGGTTTCGGGTCGCCAGCCGTCCGCGATGGGCTGGATGTTTCGCAATCGCGCCGAGTGCTTCTCGACCGGCGCGTTCTGCAACGGCCAGGTAATGTTTGTCGACGGTCAGGCGGTCGCTTCGCGCGCGACCGACAACGATGCCCTGATGCGTCTGGCCGATTACCTCGAGCAAGAGACCGACGATACCTATCTGAAGGTCTATAGCCTGGGTGATGACTTTTGGGGCAACGATGCCTATTGCGTGACGAGTGATCCCGAGCGCGTTCGTCGCGCCATGGAGTCGGGCGGCAACGCATGGCTCAAAGGCGAGGAGGCCCCGTGCCGTCCTGTTGTCGATGATGCCCCGGTATACAAGGCGAATATTTGGAGCGCCCGCTCGCGTGAGGAGCTCGCGGAGCTACGTGAGCGCGTTGCCGCTGAGGTACCGGAGCTCTCACTCGTGTTTCCCAACAATCGTGTGCGCCTGTTCGACATCCTTCCAGCAGGTTGGGACAAGGGCTGCGCTGCGCTGGAGCTGGCGCGCGCTTTGGGCCTGACGACCGATGAGGTGGCCGTATTTGGCGATTCCGATAACGATCTGCCCATGATCGATGCCGTTCCCAACTCCGTTGCAGTCGCCAATGCCAACGAGGCTGTCACGGCTGCCGCGCGCTGGCATATCGGCGCTGCGGCAGACGATGCGGTTGCTGGGGCTCTGCATCAGATTGCCGCCTGCGCCGCGACGGGGGAGATGCCGCCGTTTATGCGTCAGATGGATGCGACGGGTTTCGACGTCACGAACGTCTAGGGAGAAAGCCATGAAGCTTCAGCAGCTCAGATATGTCGTCAAAGTTGCCGAATGTGGCAGCATCACCGAGGCCTCGCGCCGACTCTTTGTGTCGCAGCCTTCGATTACCGCGTCGATTCGCGATCTCGAAAACGAGATGGGTGTGCACATCTTTGAGCGCACCAACAAGGGTGTCATTGTGTCCGAGGAGGGCGAGACCTTCTTGGGCTACGCGCGACAGGTGCTCGACCAGGCCGATCTGCTCGAAGGCAAGTACAAGGGCGCGTCCGAGCAGGTGCCGCACTTTAGTGTGAGCTGCCAGCATTATTCCTTTGCCGTCAACGCGTTTGTCGACGTGATCCGCGAGTTCGATGCCGCGCGCTACGATTTTACCCTGCGCGAGGAGCAGACTCACGAGATTATCGAGGACGTCGCGCATATGAAAAGCGAGCTAGGCATCTTGTACTTGTCCGAGCACAATCGCGAGGTTATCGAGCGCATGCTCGCCGCCAACGAGCTCGTATTCGAGGGGCTCTTCTGCGCCGCGCCGCATGTCTTTGTATGCGCAGACCATCCGCTGGCGGGCCGCTCGAGCGTGACGCTCGAGGACTTGGAAGACTACCCGTTCCTGTCCTACGAGCAGGGCAGCTATAATTCGTTCTACTATTCCGAGGAACTGACCTCGACGTTTGAGCGTCGCAAGAATATCCGCGTGCGTGACCGTGCGACGTTGTTCAACCTGGCCATGGGTCTCAACGGCTACACGGTGTGTTCGGGCGTGATCAGCCACGAGCTCAACGGGCCGGGTATTATCTCGATTCCGCTCGATGTGGACGAATACATGGAGATTGGCATTATTACGCGTAAGAACACGACGCTCACGCGCTACGGTCGGGCCTATATCGACGCGATTCGTCAGCATATCTAGGCTGCTGTGCTCCGCACGGTTCAAGTCTCTTTATGACAGTCCAGACTGATATAGGAAGCATCTATATCAAACTGTTATAAACGTATATTTTACGATGGTCATATGAGCGCTCATACTCTGTCCCAGTAAAGCAACCAATGCAAAGGGAGATATCTATGAGCACTTCGATTCAACCGAACGCGCCGTTTCGCGCCGATATTGTCGGCAGCTTTCTTCGTCCGCAGGCTGTAAAGGACGCCCGTGCCGCCTATGTCGCGGGTAAACTCGACGCTTCCGGCCTTAAGGCCGTCGAGGACGATGCCATTCGCGATTTGGTGGCAAAGCAGAAGGCCGCCGGCCTGCAGGTCATCACCGATGGTGAGTTTCGCCGCAGCTACTGGCACCTCGATTTTATGTGGGGCCTTAACGGCATTGAACGCCGTACCTCGCGTACGGGTTATATGTTCCACGACGAGGAGACCACAGCCGACACCGCCGTGGTAACCGGCCCCATTAGCGGCGAGAACCATCCGTTCGTCGAGCACTTTAAATTTGTCAAGGCGCTCGAGGGGGAGGGCCAGGTCGCGCGGCAAACCATTCCGGCGCCGATCCAGACGTTCTCCGAAGTCACGCTCGACCGCTGCGACGGCCAGCAGGAGAGCCTGCGCGCTGTCTATAAGACCGATGAGGAACTTGCCGACGCCATCGCAGCCGCTTATCGCACGGTGATCGCCGACCTGTACGCAGCAGGCTGCCGCAACATCCAGTTTGATGACTGCACCTGGGGCATCTACTGCGACACCGATTTTGTCGCCAAAACCGGCATGAGCCCGGTCGACCTGCAAAAGGTAAGCGAGCTGGGCGTGGCGCTCAACAATGCCGCCATCGCGGACAAGCCCGACGATCTGGTCATCAACACGCATGTGTGCCGCGGCAACTACCACTCCACCTATGCCTTCGAGGGCGGCTATGACCCCATCGCGCCGTACCTGTTCGCAAACGAGGATGTCGATGCATTTTACCTGGAGTTCGATACGCCGCGCGCCGGCGGTTTTGAGCCGCTCAAGTACGTTGCCCCGGGCAAGAAGGTCGTGCTGGGCTTGGTAACCACCAAGGCGGCAGAGCTCGAGAACGAGGATGCTATCGTCGAGCGCATCCGTGAAGCCGCAAAGTACGTGCCGCTCGAGAACCTGTATCTGTCGCCTCAGTGCGGCTTTGCCAGCTGCGAGATTGGCAACAAGCTGACCGAGGATGAGCAATGGGCAAAGATCGCGCTGGTCAAGCGCATTGCCGAGCGCGTTTGGAAATAGCGCTAGTGTTTGCAGGTGGCGGCGCGTGCGAGGCATAGTGTATCGCGTACAATGGTTCGGATCGTATCGTTCGGGCAGGTTATCCGATATGCCTGATCGCCCTTCCATTCGAAAGGACATCCATGTCCCAGTCCTCGACGCCCGCCGTCAGCGATGCCATCTACGACGCATCGTCGCTCGGCCGCCCGCGCATGTTCCTGCTCGGCCTACAGCACCTGTTTGCCATGTTTGGCGCCACCGTGCTGGTGCCCGTGCTCACCGGCCTCTCGGTATCGGCAACGCTTCTGTTCGCCGGCTTGGGCACACTGCTGTTCCACTTCCTGTCGCGCGGTAAGGTCCCCGCATTCTTGGGATCCTCGTTTGCCTTTATTGCCGGTTATGCCGCTGTCGCGCCCAACGGCGAGGCCGAGCTATTGCCTTACGCTTGTCTGGGCGTTGCCTGCGCCGGATTGCTCTACCCGGTGCTCGCGGCGCTCTTCCGTGCGTTTGGTGCCAAGCGCGTCATGCGCTTCTTCCCGCCGGTGGTGACGGGCCCCATCGTCATTTCCATCGGTCTGATCCTGGCAAGCTCCGCCATTGCCAACTGCCAGACCAATTGGCTCGTTGCCGTTATCGCCGTGGCAGTGATCGTCATCTGCAACATCTGGGGCCGCGGCATGGTCAAGATCGTGCCGATTCTGCTGGGCGTTGCGGTGAGCTATGCCGTTGCGACTGCGCTGGGCGAGGTCGACTTTTCTGGCGTCGCAGCCGCTCCCTGGGTTGGTTTGCCCGTCGTGTGGCATAACACCGTGTTTGCGCTCTTTGGGTCGCAGTTCGATAGCGGTCTTGCCACGACGGCCATTATCACCATCATGCCGCTGGCATTTGCGACCATGATTGAGCATATCGGTGATATCTCGGCTATTGGTTCCACCTGCGAGCGTAACTACATCGCCGATCCTGGCCTGCATCGCACGCTGCTCGGCGATGGTCTCGCCACGATTCTGGCCTCGCTCTTCGGCGCTCCGGCCAACACCACGTATGGCGAGAACACCGGCGTGCTTGCCCTGACGCGTGTGTTCGACCCGCGCGTGATTCGCATTGCCGCGTGCTGCGCCATCGTGCTTTCGTTCTGCCCTAAGTTCGCGGCTGTCATTGCGGCCATGCCGGCGTGTGTAATCGGCGGCGTGTCGCTCGTGCTCTACGGCATGATCAGCGCCGTGGGCGTTCGTAACCTCATCGAGAACCAGGTCGATTTCCAGAACAACCGCAACGTGCTTGTGGCCGCTCTGGTGCTCGTGCTCTCGCTCGGCATTGCCTACAGCACCGCCGGCGCCATCGTGTTGGAGCTGGGCGGCGTGACCATTTCGCTGTCCGGCATTGCCGTGGGCTCACTGGTGGGCATTGTGCTCAACGCCATCCTGCCGGGTAACGACTTTGAGTTTGATGTCTCCGAGCTTGAGGAGGCTGCTGAATAGCAGCTGCGTTCAGCTAAAACAAGATATGGTGCCCATGCGTATATGCGTGTGGGCACCATTTTTAATGTGTCAGTATCCAGTGGATGCCGCGGGCCATGCGTAAGTCGGTTTGGGCAAAGTGATTGCCGGGGTTGAGCTCCAGCGTTGTTGGAATGCCGCGCTCGACGAGCAACGCTTCCATCGCGCGTGTGTCGTCGAGTACATACCGCATCATGCGGTTGGGCGTCTTGGTTTCCTTTTTGCCGAGTGACAGGTAGACGGCTTGCGGGCTGCCGGCAAAAGGGGCCGTGCTGGCACGGTCGACAAAGTCGGGAAACCATAGCGACCCCGATGCGCTCGCGGCGCGGTCAAAGGCGTCGGTTTGCCAGAGGGACCAGAGTGCGAAGAGGCCCGCGAGCGAGTAACCGGCAATGCCGCGCCGGGTGGGCGGCTGAGGAAGCGACGACTCGACCTGGGGGATTATCTGATTCAGCAGCTCATCAAGAAAATCGGCAGCTTGGCCGCCGAAAGGCTCGGCATCGCGTACGGTCCCGTCGCATGCCCAGGGGCTCAGCTCGCGATTCCAATCGAGCCCGCCAATGGTGACGAGGGCGAATGGCGGACAGTCGAGCTCTCGGCAACACTTATAAACCTCGCTGCCGTCGCCCACGACCACAGGAAGGTAGATGACAGGCGCGCTTTCCGTATGATTCGAATAAACGGTTATCTGCTTTTGATGCGCTTCCATGACGGGCTTCTCTCAGTGTTGTGATATCGGTAGCCCCAATTGTCGCACGCCAGCGTATGCCGGTTGGGCTAGACCAAAGACAATCTCGTGCATCCCCTGCGGACGCATATGGAAAACGCCACCGCCGGAGGGGAGCTCGGCGGTGGCGTTGTTAAACGGTGCTGGGGCTCGGGGCCTTCGCGGGAGCTGCCATGTGCGCAGAGGCGTCTAAGAACGCTTACGGCTCGCCATGGTGCCTGCGGCGATAGCGGCTGTTCCCGCAAGGACGGTTGCCACGATGGCCGCACCCGAGGTGTCGCCGGTTGCCGCGAGCACGCCGGTAGTCTTGGCTTTCGTGGTTGAAGCCGCAACGGCCTTGATCGGCTTTGAGCCCTCAGGCTTGGGGTTCTGCTTGGACTCCGCGGGCTTGCTTTCTGCGGGCTTGGTCTCGTCGGGCTTGGGGTCTTCCGGCTTGGCTACCTCGGGAGGTGCGATGGTCGTACTTTTGGCGACTGCTTTGATATAGAGGGAGTCGACCGTGGCGTCGCCCGTGCCGATGGCTTGGCCTGCCTCGTAGATGCCGTCACGGAGCTTGCGATAGTCAATGACCTTGCCGCCTTCGGGCGTCTGGATGGCGGCGTTCTCAATCTTGATGGTGCCGATTGTCTTGCCGTCAGCGCTCATGGCACGGGCAAAGATTGCCGCTGTATCTCCTTCGGCCGTTACCTTGCTGCGGATGATCGAGATGACTGCGGGTGTGACGCCCTCGCTGGTCTGGGCGATGATGCCGATGTTCTCGCCTTGGGGTTCGCGCCTCGTCTCGCCATCTTGGTTTTCGCTGTAGGGGATGGGGCCGTCGCCGTTCTCGACATAGCGGGCTATGGCCTTGACAACGGAGTCGCTGATATAGATGTGGCCGCCCTTCTCGTTGGGTCGATCGTTTCTGGTGGAGAATGCAGCCGAAACCTCGCCTTCCGCAAACGCGTCCACGGTGGAGCCGTTCTTGATGACGATGTCGTCCCCGTCAGTGATGAGGGCGATGGCCTGGCCGCCGTTCGCGCTGGTACGGACCGTCACGGTCGCGTGATCGAGCGTAACGCCCTTGTAGGCATAGACACCATATTCAACACCGCTTGCGTCAAGGGAGGCGTTCGTGACCGCGAGACTGCCCTTGGCCTCGACGGCAGCGTCTTTCTCGGAGCTTGCCTTGACCTGGCTGCCGTCCGAGATGTTGATATTGCCGCCGCTCCAAAGGGCCTCACCATCGGCTGAGCTTGCCTCGACCGTCCCGCCACCCTTGATGGTGAGGTTCTTGTCGGCTCCAATACCCTTGTCCTTGGTAGCCCTGGCGGTGACGGCTCCGCTGTCGTCAATCGTGATATTGCCGTTTGCCCTGATGCCATCCGATGCACCCGTGGCGTTGACGTTGCCCGAACCTTTGATAGCGAGATCACCTCCGGCATTGATGGCATCAAACCCAGTGCTCGTGGCGTTGACGGATCCGGCTCCGTCGATGTTGATATTACCCGTGGAGAGGATAGCGTCCTCAGTAGATGTCACGCTGAGCGTGCCGCCCTCGTCGCCTTGGATATTGAGCTCGGCATTCTCGTTAGTGCCATGAGAAACGTTGATGCTTTCGATCCATTCGGCAGTGACGATGTTGGTTCCCGAGTAATTCACGTTGAGCTTGCCTGCGGCCTGGATCTCGCCGCCGTTATAGTTGTTGAGCTTCAAGTCGTCGGCGCCGTCCCACGACCAGGTACCGGCCTCGTCGCTCGCCGCGGTGTTGTACTTGTTGCCGCCGACCTTGACCCATTCCGCTGCGAGCGAGACGCTCGGCATGAGCAGCGAGCTCACCGTGAGCGCGCACACGGCGCCCGCGACGATGCGGCGTGTCACACGGCGCCAGCTGCCGTGTGCGAGTCCTATGCGACGGCGAACGTCGGGTTCGGCAACATGGGTTCCGGCGGTAGTGTCATTGCGTTTGGGGGTCGTGAACAAGGCTGCCATGGTTGCTCCCGTTCTCATAGGGCCTATACGACTAGATTCAGCGTATCTGCTGGATGTTGCCGGCGGTAGTGCCGTTTGGAGGGCAAAATGGCCAAAATGGGGGAGAAATAGGCCGCACGCCGGCGCAGGGACCGGCGCTAAAAGAAAAGCGCGGGGCCGCATGGCGACTCCGCGCTTTATTGTTCAGCTTTTGCAGCCTTGCCCTTACGCTACGAAGAAGTAGACGAGGAAGGCAAGGGCCGCGATCCACCCGTCCCGTGCGAAAAAGAGTTTACGAGCGCTTGCGGCTCACCACGGCGCCCGCGGCGATGGCGGCTGTTCCCGCAAGGGCGGCTGCCACGATGGCTGCGCTTGAGGCGTCGCCGGTTGCCGCGAGCTTGCCGGTGGTCTTGGCTCCCGTGGTTGCAACTGCAACGGCCTTGGTCGTCTTCGTGCCCTCGGACTTGGAACCCTCGGGCTTGGTCTCGCCGGGCTTTTCCTCGGGTTTGATCTCCTCGGGAGGCATGATGACCGTGCTCTTGGCGACAGCTTCGTTATAGGGGGAGTTGATCACAGCGTCGCCCGTGCCGATGGTTTGACCTACCTCGTAGGAGATGCTGGGGCCGTACTCTTCCTCGTTGTAATAGTTAATGATCTTGCCGCCTGCGGGCGTCTGGATGGGAGCGCCTTCGATCTTGATGGTGCCGATCGCCTTGCCATCCTCGCTTATGGCAAGAGCGAAGATTGCCGCCGTGTCTCCCTCGGCCGTGAGCTTGCTGCGGACGATCGAGATACTCGCGGGCGTGATGCCCTCGTAGGTCTGGGCGAAGATACCGATGTTCAGACCCCTAGGCTCAGGGATGACCCCGCCGCTTTGGTCGTTGCTGTAGTGATCGGGGCCATCGCCACCGGTCTCGACATAGCGGGCTATAGCCTTAACAACGGAGTCGCTGATATAGATGTGGCCGCCAGCGACGTTTGGCTGGTGGTTTCTGGTAGAGATTGCAACCGAGAATTTGCCTTCCGCGAACGCGTCCACGATGGAACCATTCTTGATGACGATGTCGTCCCCGTCAGTGATGAGGGCGATGGCCTGGCCGCCGCTCGCGCTTGTGCGGACCGTCACGGTCGCGTGATCGAGCGTAACGCCCTTGTAGGCATAGACACCATATTCAACACCGCTTGCGTCAAGGGAGGCGTTCGTGACCGCGAGACTACCCTCAGTGTCGACGGCAAGATCTCCCTCGGAGTTTGCCTTAACCTGGCTGCCGCCCGAGATGTCGATGTTGCCGTCTTTAGCCCAAATCGCCGCTTCTTCTATCGAGCTTGCTTCTACCTTGCCACCGCCTTTGATGATGAGGTCACTGCCCGCGGCGACGCCGTAACCTTCGCCTCCTTTAGCGATCACGGTGCCAGAGGAATCGATGGTGGTCTTGCCCTTGGATTGGATACCTTCGGTACCGCCCGTTGCATTCACGGTGCCCGAGCCCGTGATAGAGAGGTCGCCCTTTGCCTCAATTCCGTCGGAAGTAGTGCTCGTGGTGTTCGCAGTGCCTGGGCCAGAAATGGAGAGGTCGCCTGTGGATTTAATTGCATCGGCCTCGGCTGTCACATTGAGCTCATCCGTGCTATTCGAGCTCGTTATGTTCAACTCCGCTATCTGGTTAGTGCCATCCTGCGCTTTGATGGCGGCTCCGGTGTAATCGGGCTCGGTTTTCACGGTGTTCTTGCCCTCGTACGCAATGTTGAGCTTGCCCGCAGCCTGGATTGCACCGCCGTTATAGCCGTTGAGCTTCATGTCATCGGCGCCATCCCATGACCAGGTGCCAGCCTCGTCACCCGCTGCGGTGCCAGCGTCATACCGGCTGCCGCCGACGTCTACCCACTCGGCCGCGAGCGAGACGCTCGGCATGAGCAGCGAGCTCACCGTAAGCGCGCATACGGCGCCTACAACGATGCGGCGTGTCACGCGGCGCCAGCTGCCGTGTGCGAGCAGCGTGCGACGGCGCACGTCGGGCTCGACAAAATGGGCTCCAGAGGTTTTGTCATTGCGCTTGGGGGTCGTGAACAAGGCGGCCATGGTTACTCCCATCCTCATAGGGCCTATGCGATTACGCCCAGCATATCTGCAGGATGTAACCGGCGGTAGTGCCGTTTGGAGGGCAAAATGTCCAAAACTTGGGAAGCAATACATCGCGCGTCCGTGCGTTGCCTGGCTTTAAAAGCAAAGCGCGGAGCCGCTCGATGCGACTCCGCGCTTTGGTGTTCTGCTTTGGCAGCTTTGCCGCTACGCTACAAAGAAGTAGACGAGGAAGGCGAGGGCTGCGATCCACATGAGCGGCTTGATCTTGGAGGCCTCGCCCTTAAAGAGCGCGACGATCACGTAGGCGATAAAGCCCAGGCCAATGCCGGCAGAGATGGAGTAGGTGAAGGGCACGCCGGCGACAATCATGAACGCCGGGAAGCCCTGCGACACGTCGGACCAGTCGATCTCGGAGGCCTCGCTCATCATGAGGTAGCCGACATAGACCAGGGCACCGCAGGTGGCGGCGCTGGAAACGATGGTGACGATGGGGGAGAAGAACGCGGCGAGAATGAACAGCACGCCGGTGGTGACGGAGGTGAGGCCCGTGCGGCCACCGTCAGCGGCGCCGGAAGTGGACTCGACGAAGGTGGTGATGGAGGAGACACCCATGAAACCGCCCACAGCAGCGGCGGCGGAGTCGACGATCAGGATCTCCTTGATATCCTCGACGTTGCCGTCGTCGGTGAGGAACTCGCCCTGCTTGGCCACGGCCATCGCGGTGCCCATGGTGTCGAAGAAGTCACTCATGAGCAGCGAGAACGAGATGACGAGGAGCGTGGGGTCGGTAAGGACCTTGACGATGGCGGGCACGCCGCCGGCGTCAGCGATGGGGCCACCGATGCTCGAGAAGTCGAGCGGTGCGATGAGGCCCTCGGGGGCGTGGGTGACGCCCAGCGGGATACCGGCGATAACGGCGACGATGATGCCGATGAGCAGCGAGCCCGGCACGTTGCGGGAAGCCAGGGCAACCGTCACGACGATGGAGATGATGCCGACGATAAAGGTGGGGGAGGTGATGTCGCCCAGACCGACGAGTGTACCGGCGCCAGCGGTGATAATGCCGGCATCGCACAGGCCAATCATGGCGATGAACAGGCCCAGACCCACCGAGATGGCGTGACGCAGGACAACCGGGATGGCGTCCATGATGGCCTCGCGCAGGCCACAAAGCACGAGCAGCAAGATGACGACGCCCTCAAGGAAGATGACGCTCATGGCCACGTGCCAGTCACCGCCGCAGACGGTGGTGGTGATTCCAGCGATCATCGCGTTGACGCCTAAGCCCGACGCGCAGGCGAGCGGGCGGTTGGCGAAGATGCCCATGCAGATGGTCATGATGCCGGCGCCCAGGCAGGTGGCGCAGGCGAGCGCTCCCGCATCGATGCCAGCGCCCGAGAGCACCGCGGGGTTGACGGCGATGATGTAGGCCATCGCCAGGAATGTTGTCAGTCCAGCGCGGAGTTCGGTCCCGATTGTGGACTTGCGCTCGCTGACGTGAAATAGTTCGTCCATGCATACCCTTTCCTTGTTCGGCCCCGAGTTTAGGCCGATTGAC
This sequence comes from uncultured Collinsella sp., assembly GCA_958347015.1. Lineage (GTDB taxonomy): Bacteria > Actinomycetota > Coriobacteriia > Coriobacteriales > Coriobacteriaceae > Collinsella. The sequence goes on from CATVTV010000002.1 coordinate 57,498, forward strand.
ACGAACGCTCCCACTATAGCCCCTTTACGACGCTGTTGTTCCTCGCATGTTGATGTTCGGCGCTTCGTAGCAGACGGACGGTATTTTTCGCATGAAAATGTGTGGGTACCGTATACTTAAGCGGTTACAACGACCCCTATGGAGGAACGTATGATTAAAGAGCTTTGCCACGACGAGGCTATCCTGTCCCAGCGTTGCGAGGTTGCGACCGTCGAGGACGAGTCGGTCGCACAGGACCTGATCGATACCATCAAGTCGCTCGACGATGCCGGCTGCCTTGCCGCTAACCAGATTGGCGTTACCAAGAAGGTTTGCGTCTATCTGGACGACGCCGGCGAGCCCCACGTGCTCTACAACCCCCGTCTGGTGTTTGGCCTGGGCGCCAGCAAGATGGAGGAGAGCTGCCTGACGCACGAGGAGGTCACCAAGTCCACGCGCTATATCAAGTGCAAGGTTGCTTATGACGTGATCGTCGACGGCAAGATGCGCGAGCGCAAGCAGGACTTCGTCGGCTTCGAGGCACAGATGATCCAGCATATGATCGACCACTGTCTTGGAAAGTTGGTCTAAGGGGACCAAAGCACCGCACCTTGCCGCTCAATCGTCGCTCGCGTACCTTAAGTACGCTTCGCTCCTCTTTCGTGGCAATCTGCGGCACTTTGACCCCTTAGACGACCTGCGGGGTTAACTTGGTTGAGTTTATCCTGCTTGAATAGTCCGGGCGTGACATTGTTGTCATGTCCGGGCTTTTGTGTTTAGCGCCTCTTTGATTGGTGACAATAAGCTTAGAAAGAAAGAACGTAAAGCTAGGAGGCGCCATGTGCACGAGCATTCGATTTACCGATAATTCTGGCCACATGTATCTGGGCCGCAATCTCGACTGGAGCTTTGACTACGGCCAACAGGTTCGCGTGATGCCGCGCGGGTTTCACATTCCGTATTCGTTTATCGACGACGCGACAGCGGCGCACGCGGTGATCGGTATGTGCATCGATTACAGGAACTACCCTATGTTCTTCGATTGCGGCAACGATGCGGGCCTCGCCGTGGCGGGTCTCAATTTCCCGGGTTATGCCGAGTATGCCGAGGACCCTGTCGACGGCAAGACCAATATCGCGGCCTATGAGTTCCCCCTGTGGGTGGCAGCTACGTTCTCGACGGTCGATGAGGTCGAGGCCGCGCTGCGCGACACGGTGATTGTCGCCAAATCTGCCGGAGAGGGGCTGGGCGTGTCGCTGCTCCATTGGATTATCGGCGACAGCCAGCGCAGCATCGTGGTCGAGATGATGGCTGACGGCCTGCATGTATACGACAATCCGGTCGACACCCTTGCCAACCAGCCGACCTTCCCGTGGCACATGGAAAACCTGCGCACCTATATCACTGCCACAAGCGATTTTCCGCAGACGGCGACATGGCGTGGCGCCGAGCTCAAGCCCTATGGCGCGGGCGCCGGCATGCGCGGTATTCCGGGTGACTGCTATTCGCCGAGCCGTTTTGTAAAGGCGGCGTACCTCAATGCCAATTACCCGCAAAAGGAGAGCGAGATCGAAAACGTCGTCCGCATGTTCCGTTCACTTGAGGGCGTGGTGATGATTGAGGGGGCGTCCAGGATGGGCGATGGCAAGTTCGAGAAGACTATCTACACCGGATGCTTTAGCGCGCGCACGGGCAATTATTACTACGCGATGTATGATGATCCGTCGATTCGCTACGTGAGCCTGATGGATGCCGAGGGCGCAAGCCCCGATAGGCTCGTGGTTCCCGAGCCGCGTCGTTCGTAGCCGTTAGCTTTACTGCAATGCAAAGCGGCCCTGCGTCTCTCGTGAGGTGCAGGGCCGCTGTCGTTGATTTATGACGTCGCTAGAAGTTGGCGTCGTTGAGTTGTTCGTTCTCGAGGCCGTCGAGCTGTTGCTGTTCGGGCATATCGGCGACGCTCTCGAGCAGCTCGGTGGGATCGACGTTCATGTCCCTACCGGCCTCGTTGCCGTTGACCAAGTCGTCCGAGAAGATATCGACTTCCATTTCGTCGGCCTCTTCGATCTGAACCTCGAGCGGCACCTGGGTGCGCACGAGCTTAACGGCCGGGCGCATGCGGGCAAACAGCGGCACGTACTCGATGATGATGGCCGAGTTCTCAAGACCGTACCAACGCGCCGGGCTTCCGCAGGCGCGACGGACGGCGTACTTGATGGCCATGACGCGATGGTCGTTGCGGTTGATGTCCGTTTCGGGGGCAAGCATCTTGCGCAGCATGCAAAAACGGAAGTCGCCCACGTTGCCGCGTGTCTCGTAGATGGAGTAGGTGTGATGTTGCGGCGGCAACTCACCCGATGCCATCAGGTCGCCAACGATCTGGCGTAGGTAGGCGTTGATGCGCTGATTGACCTTAAAGCCCAGGTCCAAGCGCACGCGGAACAGGAAGTCTGTGCCAAAGGTCTCAACGGAATACTCGTGCGTATAGGGCTCGTCGGTAACGTGCACGTTGATGAACCAATATGCCTTGGCGCGCTTGGGGTGCTTGTCTAGGATGGAATAGAGCACGTCGCGGTCGAGCGTGAGCGGGTCGGGGCTGTTGGTGAGGAACACCAGATTGTCGGCGAGCACGGGGTAGGTCTCGTCGTTGCGCAGGCGGTTGAGCTGGTCAATGTACTTGGAGACGGGCAGCAGAATCGTCTGCGTGCGCTCGATGGCGGTGCCGCGACGCCACACGTACATAAGGCCAAACAGCAGTGCGGCCAGGAAGATCATGACGTAGCCGCCGTCAAAGAACATGGTGAGGCACGAAGCGAAGAAGCACAGCTCAATGGCGCCAAAAAGCAGGGCAAAGACGCAAGCGCCCAGCTTGTGCTTGAGGATGCCGGCGATATAGCTCGTCAAAAGCGTCGTGGTCATGAGCATGGTCACGGTAATGGCGAGGCCGTAGGCGCTCTCCATGCGCTCGGAGTTTTGGAACAGCAGCACGATGAAGATGCAGCCGACCCACATGATGTTATTGACGAGCGGAATATAGAGCTGGCCCTTGGTGTCGCTGGGGTAGTGGATGCGCAGATGCGGCATAAGGTTGAGACGCGTGGCCTCGGATACCAGCGAGAACGAGCCGGTAATGAGCGCCTGCGAGGCGATGATGGCCGCTACGGCCGAAAGCACGATGGCAAAGGGGCGCAGGGGCTCGGGAAGCATCATATAGAACGGGTTGACGATATCCATCGCGAGCATCTGGGGATTGGAGTTATTGGCGAGCAGCCAAGCGCCCTGACCCAGATAGTTAAGGATGAGGGCCGCCTTTACGAACGGCCAGGATGCGTAAATGTTAGCCTTGCCCACGTGACCCATATCCGAATAGAGCGCCTCGGCGCCGGTCGTCGACAGGAAGACGAAGCCGAGCACCATGATGCCCGAGTGGTTGATGGGCGAGAACAGGAACATGATGCCGCGGATGGGGTTGAGCGCGCGTAGGATGGACAGGTTGCCGAGCATGTTGAACAGGCCGGCGCCCGCCAGGAACAGGAACCATAGCGTCATAAGCGGGCCGAACAGCTTGCCGATTGACGAGGTGCCGGCGCGCTGCATGGCAAATAGGCCGCAGATAATGATGATGGTAATAATGATGACGTTGGTTTGCCCGTCACCCAATAGTGCGTGGCCCCACTCGATAGTGCGCAGGCCCTCAATGGCCGTGGTAACCGTGACGGCGGGGGTGAGGATGCCGTCGGCGAGCAGCGCCGCGCCGCCGATCATGGCGGGAAGAATCAGCCAAGGCGCCACTTTGCGCACCAAGCTAAACAGGGCGAAGATGCCGCCCTCGTTATGGTTGTCGGCCTTCATGGCGATTACAACGTACTTGACCGTGGTCACGAGTGTCATGGTCCAGATGACGAGCGAAAGCGCGCCCAGAATCATGTCCTCGCTGACGGTGCCGATGCCGCCGTTGTTGGCGACGATTGATTTCATGGTGTACATGGGGCTTGTGCCGATGTCACCGTAGACGACGCCGAGCGTTACGAGCAGCATGCCAGCGGAGAGGGGAATGGCTCCATGCCCGCCTTGACTACGCTGGTCTTGGAGGCTTGCCTCCAGCTTGTTGTGTGCCACGTGGACTCCCTTGGACATCTGGCCCCTGCCACGAGCAGTAGACCTTTATGCCATCTTTATACATATAAGAGCAGTTTGGCACATCGGGGTGTTTTAGACAATAATCCCCATCTGGGGATTATTCATATACGCAGGTAGTATTTCAGAGCAGGGGCTATTAAGCACGTGCTGTCTGGGCGATGCCGGCCTTGGCGTTTGCGCGTTTGCCGGCGAGTTCGCAAAAGATCGCGCCGCCGATGATAAGCGCGGCGCCCATCAGGCGGACCGGTGTTATGGTTTCGCCCAAAAGGACGGCCGAGAACACGACGGCCGAAAGCGGCTCAAGGTAGCCGACGACGGCGACGGTCTGCACGGGCAGTTTGGCGACGGCGCTAAAGTAGAGCAGGCAACCGATGCCGGTGTTGACGACGCCGAGCATAGCGACGGCGCGCCAATCGATGCCGGCGGCAATGCTGGGGGAGAGGAACGAGGGGGCACCTTGCGTGAAGAGCGTAAGGACCAGCGCGGTCACAAAGGCGGCGCTCACCTGGAGCGTGGAGTTCTCGAGACCTTCGATATGTGGCGCTCCCTTGCTGGCAATGACCATCAACGCGTAGCAGAAGGCCGAGGCGATGCCGCAGGCGATACCCGCAATGGGCATATTGCCGCCGAGGCCTTGGGCCGCGATGAGGAAGGCGCCGCAAGCAACGGCGATAAAGCCGGCGATTTTGCCGCCGGTCAGCTTTTCGCCAAAGATGAGCGGGGAGAGCGCCATGACAATGATGGGGCCGCAGTAGTACAGCAGCGAGGATACGCCGACGCCGATCGTCTGGTAGGCGCGGAACAGAAAAATCCAGCTGGCGCCCAGCGCGGCTCCCGAGAGGAGAAGGGCTGCGGCTTCGCGGGGGCGAGATGGCGCCTGCAACTTATGGCGTTGGGTGATGGCGAGGACGGTGACAAGCGAGAGTGCGCCCAAAAACGTGCGCAGGAGCACGATATCGAAGCTCGGCAGCGCGATGGCAGCGGCGATGATGCCGTTTGAGCCAAACAATAGCAATGCTGCTAAGTACGTAAACAGTCCGTTGTTCATGCGCTGACATCCCCTCTATATCCGAACATGTTCACTATGGGTGAACTGGCTTTAGAAGAAAAGCGAATATAATGCATGGCAAACATGACAAAAACTCATGTAAGGGTGGGGACGTGCCGTGGAGACCAATATCCAAAAGATGCAAGTGCTGCTTGAGACGGTGCGTGCCGGCAGCTTTACGCGTGCTGCAGAGCGGCTGAGCTATTCGCAGTCGGGCGTGAGCCGCATGGTGGGCGACCTTGAGGCAGACTGGGGTTTTAAGGTGCTTGATCGCAGTCGCGAGGGCGTGGTGCTTTCTGCCGACGGGCGGCAGGTCATGCCGGCGGTCGAGGCGTTATGCGAAGAGTTTGGCCGTCTGCAGCGACGCGTGGACGAGATGCGAGGACTCATGCGCGGCAAAATCTGCATCGGTACGTTTTCGAGTGTGGCGACCCACGTGCTGCCGCCGGTGATTGCGCGCTTTCGCGCCGATCATCCGGACGTCGATTACGAGCTGCTGATGGGCGATTACTCCGAGATTGAGCAATGGGTGGCGGAAGGCCGCTGCGACCTGGGCTTTATTCCGCGCGAGCCACGCGGTGCCGGCATGGCGTCGCGGCCGTTGGTGCAAGACGAGCTGATGGCCGTGGTGCCGGCGGACTCCTCGCTTGCCACCGCGGAGGTCGTTTCCCTTGCCGATTTGGCCAACGAGCAGTTTATTCTGCTGGAACGCGGTAGCGACGACGAGATTACGCCGCTGTTCCGTCGGGCGGGGCTGACGGTGCGCTCCAAGCTGTCGACCTGGGATGACTATGCGATTATGGCCATGGTCGAGGACGGCCTGGGCGTGAGCATTCTTCCCGCGCTCATCTTGCGCCGCTGCCAGTTCGATGTTGCCGTGCGCCCGCTCGAGGGACATCCTCATCGGCAGATCAACGCCATATACCGCACCGCCGACGTTTCGCTCGCGGCGGCTCGTTTCCTCGAATATCTCTAAACGTGTACACGTCATTGTCCGCTTTGGGCAAATCTCGGAGTTCGGTACGTTTTCTTATGAAATTGAACTTTCGAATGAGGTACGGCGCTATACTGCTTGCTAAATTGAACCTTGGTTCAATTCGTGTTCTGTAAATTGAACTTTGCCAACAAGGAGGTTCTAGTGGCCCAAGAGACGTTTAGCGATCGCCTGCGACAGACCATGTCCGATCGCGACGTTCGCCAGTCGGACGTAATCCGCGCATCGGAGATGCTCGGCAAAAAACTCGGCAAGAGTCAGATGAGCCAATATGTGAGTGGCAAGACGATTCCGCGGCGCGATGTGGCAGAGCTGCTCGCCCGCATTTTGGAGGTCGATGTTACCTGGCTGCTTGCCGGTGACGCCGATCAAGGCGAGACATCATCGCCTCGCAACGATTCCAAGCCCGAACCCCATCCCTCAGCTCAAATTCCAAGGAGCACCACCATGCGTACTTTTTCTAAATCCACCAAACTCGAGAATGTCCTGTATGACGTGCGCGGTCCCGTCGTCGACGAGGCCGCCCGTATGGAGGACGAGGGCGAGCGCATCCTCAAGCTCAACATCGGTAATCCGGCGCCCTTTGGTTTCCGCACGCCCGATGAGGTCATTAAGGATATGCGTCAGCAGCTGCCCGACTGCGAAGGCTATTCCAACTCGCGCGGTCTGTTCTCCGCGCGCAAGGCGATTATGCAGTACTCGCAGATCAAGGGTCTGCCCAATGTTCAGATGGAGCACATCTACACGGGCAACGGCGTGTCCGAGCTCATTCAGCTTTCGATGAACGCGCTGCTCGACAATGGCGACGAGATTCTGATCCCCAGCCCCGACTATCCGCTTTGGACAGCGTGCGCGACCCTTGCCAGCGGTCATCCCGTGCACTATCTGTGCGATGAGCAGGCGGATTGGTATCCCGACCTGGAGGATATGGAGTCCAAGATCACGAGCGCGACCAAGGCCCTCGTCATCATCAACCCCAACAACCCCACGGGCTCGGTCTACCCGCGCGAGGTGCTCGAGGGCATCGTCGAGATCGCGCGCAGGCACCAGCTCATGATCTTTGCCGACGAGATCTACGACCGCCTGTGCATGGACGGCTACGAGCACGTCTCCATTGCCTCGCTCGCCCCCGACCTGCCTTGCATTACGTTTAGCGGCCTGTCCAAGTCGCACATGATCGCGGGCTATCGTATTGGCTGGATGGTGCTTTCGGGCAACCAGCGCTGCATGAGCGACTTCATCATGGGCGTCAACATGCTCTCTAACATGCGCCTGTGCTCCAACGTGCCGGCTCAGTCGATCGTCCAGACGGCGCTCGGCGGCCATCAGTCGGTTAACGACTACATCCGCCCCGGCGGTCGTGTCTACGAGCAGCGCAACTTTGTGTATGAGGCGCTCAGCAAGATCGATGGCATCTCGGTGGTCAAGCCGCGTGCGGCGTTCTATATCTTCCCCAAGATGGATGTGAAGAAGTTCAACATCACCGATGACGAGCAGTTTGCCCTCGACCTGCTGCACGAGAAGAAGATCCTCATCACGCGCGGCGGCGGCTTTAACTGGGCCGAGCCCGATCACTTCCGCATCGTGTACCTGCCGCGCATGGAAGTGCTCAAAGAGTCCCTCGAAGACCTCGCCGATTTCTTCGATCACTACCGCCAGGCGTAACGGCAAAGGTAGACTGTAATGAAACGGTCGGCCCGCAACGGATGCGGGCCGACCGTTTTCTGTCTAAGCCCGTGCTGTTAGCGCTTGTCTCGTTGAGCGGGCGAGGTTCGCGTGTGAGCGGTAAGTTCTATTCCAAAATGGAATACAGTGGGCTTAAGCTGGAATTGATGTCCGGGTACCTGCTTTTCTAGAATGTTTTCAACAAGATGAAAGGCGGTTCCAACCAATGATTATCGATGCAAATTCCTACTGGTTCGACGAGCACATCTTTCATGACGAGACGCTCTGCGAACAGTTTTTGGCCGAGGTACCCCGCGCCTATGACACCGAAGGCTATCTGACCATGAATTCCGCCGGCAAACGACAGATCGTGATCGAGATGCCCGCCGGTTCTCCGGGTCTTAACTACATTGAGGGCGACTACACCCTCGAGAAGCGCTTGGCCGATATGGATGAGGCGGGGGTCGACAAGGCGATCCTCAAGCTCCCCGGTTGTCACGAGTGGATGTCGCTCGAGATGTGCCGGCGTTTCAACGACGGTATGGCTGCTGACGCGAAGGCGTCAAGTGGCCGTCTGATTCCGCTTGTCGCTGTGCCGCCCTTTGGCACCAAAGCGAATTTGGAGGAGCTCGACCGCAGGCTCGACGATGGTTTTGCGGGTGTGCAGCTCTGTGCTCACTACGGCAAGCGCTATCTCGACGACCAGGTCTTCTCGAGCTTTTTCGAGCACCTGAACGAACGCCATGTCACCGTTTACGTGCACCATGTTCCCGTGCCGGTCGAGAACGAATCGCTTCTCGCGTACGACAACCTTCGCCGCTCTTATGGCCGCTGCGTCGACCAAACTACGGCGATCGGCCGAGAGATCTTTGGCGATTTCTTTGAGCGCTACCCCAATATCAAGATGGTCCACTCCATGCTCGGCGGCGCATACTTTGCGTTCAAGGAGATGCTGCTGCCTCATGGTCCCAAGCGCCCTGATGCTTCTGGCCGTTTTCAGGTCGATACCGAGACCGTTTCCAGGCGCCTCGAGAACAACATCTATTTCGACATGTCCCATGCTCAGCCTTGGGGCAAGACACTCCTTGCCTGCGCGGTTGACGTGCTGGGTGCAGACCATATTGTTTTTGGCACGAGCTATCCCGTTAAACGCGAGTGGCTCACCGAGGGTGTCGCCTGCGTTCGCGCTGCAAATCTGAGCGATACAGACAACGACCTTGTGCTTGGCGGTACGGCGCAGCAACTGTACGGTGTCGAGTGAGCGGCAATCAGAGGGGAGTATCTGCCATGGACGAAGGAGAGATGAGGGCTGGGGCCGCTCGTGTGGCCATCGATCTTGGGGACGTGTTGCCGTTCGACGGTTTCGACGAACTCCGTCATGAGGTCTTCGCCCGTGCCCTTATCATCGAGGGGACGGGGCGACGCGCCGGCGTCCTTTCGCTTGAGGTCACCTCGATCGCTCCGGCTCTACTCGCCGATCTGCGTGAGGTTGTTGAGGATGCCGCCAATTGCAGCGGTGCTTATTCTTGGGTGGTTCCTACCCACACGTTTTCCATGCCTCACGTCCGCACTCCCGGGCATCTTGTCGACGATGCTGCCCGCAACCGCAACGAGCGCTATCGCGCAGCGCTCGTCGCTGCCGCCCGCACGGCTGTCGAGCGCGCTGTTGCGGGCATTCGCTCTGCCACGCTCGCCACTGTGGAGGGCGAATGCCCCGTGAACGTTAATCGCGACATTGAGACGCCTGCCGGCTGGTGGTTGGGCTCGAATCCCAGGGGGTTTGCCGACCACACGATGCCCGTACTCGCCATAAGGGATGCCGGGGGCGAGTATGTTGCCGTGCTCGCGACGGCGGACGTTCAGTCCTCCGTGCTCGACGGGTCGCGCGACTCCGAGGGGAGGCACATGGCGAGCGGAGACCTCTTTGGTTTTGCCGCCATGTCACTCGAGCGCGAGCTGGGCGGCGTTGCCCTGTTGCTGCCAGGCGCCGCGGGCGACCAAGGTCCGGCGGAGCGCGCCATGAACGTCATGTTCGATGCGGCCGGCGTTAAGCAGACGGTCGATGCCCATGAAGACGGATACCGCATGCTGCACCAGCAGGGGCAGGCCTTGGGCGATGCTTTGATCAAGGCCGCTCGCATGGCGCGTGAGGATGACGCCACCGGCATCGATGCCCGCACGGTCGACGTTTTTCTGCCCGCTCAGACACGCGCCGATTTTCACTCTTTGGCTCCGCACCGAACGTATGAATTTCATGTCGCTGGCGAGCAGCGCACGAGGGTCTATCTGCTCCGGCTGGGAAACGTCGAGCTTGTCGGCGTACAACCTGAGGTCTCGAGTGCATTCGGCGCCACTGTGCGCGCCGCTCGGTCCGGCTCTGTGTTCTTTGCCACGCTCGTCAACGGCGGACAGAAGTACCTACCGGCTCCCGACGCGTACGAAAAGATCACCTATGAGGCCATGAACTCCGGTTTTGCCGCCGGATCCCATGAGCGCCTCGTCGAAATCATCATTGCCGCCTTGAATGCGGCGTGACACAGAAGGAGAACGTGCATGAACATTGGACACGCGCGCCGCAAAATCACACCACAGGGCGACATCTACCTGATTGGCTACCGCAATCTTCCCAACCGTCTGGAGCCTGCGACAGGCGTCCATGACGACGTCTTCGCCAACGCCATCCTCTTCCAGCAAGGCGAACGTGAAGTGTTTCTCTTTAATGCCGATGTCCTCGAGTTCGAGGAAAGCATGGCCGAGGAAGTCAAGACAATGCTCGCCGAGCGCTACGGCATTGACCGTGATTGCGTCCTGCTCTCAGCGACGCACGACCATACTTCAATCGTCGCTTACCACCGCAGCTGGTGGACGGGAAAATTCGACGAGAACTACTACCGCTGGTTCCTCGATACCATTTGCCAATGCTTTGAGGAGTGCCGCGCCAACGCACAGCCCGCGATTTGTCGCTTGGGCAAGCAGGTCATCACCGGTTTCTACGACAACCGCATCATCCCAGGTGAACTCGCCGACAATGAGGTCATTGTCGTATCGTTCTTCGATACCGAAGGCAAGCCATTTGCGGGCTTTGTGAACTGGGCGGTGCATTCCGCTTGCGTCGGACCCGACTGCACGGAGCTCACGAGCGAACTCGCCGGTCTTACCGGCAAAAAGCTCGCTCAGAGTCTTGGTTACTATCCGGCCATGGTCGTCGGTGCTGCTGGCGACTGTAGCGACCGCAATTTTCGTCAGGGACGCGGCATTCCCGAGGTCGAGCGCGTTTCGACCGGTCTTGCCGAGGCGATTTCCCAGATCAAGCTCGATCGCGAGGTCGTTCTCGACCGCATCGAGCCTCAGACGTTCTATCACACCGTTGCCCATGACGACTTTTCGCTCACGCTTAAGTGTGTCGTCATCAGTTTGGGCGGCCTGCATCTCTTTGTGTTCCCGAGTGAGCTCGGCAGCGACTTGGGTATTCGCATGAAGCGCGAATGCCCGGTCGAGGGAATAGTTTGCGGTTACACCAACGGCTATTTCGAGTATTTCCTTCCGGCACGCGAGTACGGCCTCTCCTTTGAGACCGAGCGTACTCAGATTCCCCAGGGCGAACCGGAACGTCTGTGTGACAAGTTCTGCCAGACGACGAGACTTCTCGGCGCAGCAGATTCGCGTCTGTAGACCTGATTGCGTGACATGGGCCAATGAGGCTCGCTGCCATGTGATCGGCATCTTCCATCTTCTCTGCCGTTTCCCATCCCGGGCGTACGTGCGTCCGCGGATTTCAAAGGGGGAAGCGGGTTCCTTGCCCTCCCACGTCGACTACGGAGGCATGAAATCGATGCTATACCCCGCTCAGAAAAAGGAGAATTCCATGAAATACCAGAAGCTTTGCGATGAAATCATCACAAAGGTCGGTGGTCGAGACAATGTGTTAGACGTGAGCCACTGCATTACGCGTCTCCGCTTCCACCTCAAGGATGAATCGCTCGCCCAGACCAATGAGCTTAAGGCGACGAAGGGCGTCGTTGACGTCATCCAGGCCGGCGGACAGTATCAGGTCGTGATTGGTGCCACTGTCGAGGCCGTCTACAACGACCTTGTTCAGATTGGCGGGTTCGACTCCAAACCCGCACTCGATATCGATGAAGGCGACGACGTCAAAAAGGGCGATCCATTCTCGCGTCTGCTGGCCATCATCTCCGAGATTCTGCAACCGGTTCTTGGCGTGCTTATGGCCGGTGGCTTTATCAAGTCGATGCTCGCGCTCTGCACGGTTGCCGGTTGGCTTGCCAAGGACAGCAATACGTATGTGACGCTCTCGGCAATCGGAGATTCGGTCTTCTATTACTTTCCGCTAATCATTGGCTGGACGTCGGCCAAGAAGTTCGGACTTAAGCCCGTTATGGGAATGGCGCTCGGTGGTATCCTCGTCTACCCGACGCTCGTTGCCCTTATGGGCGGAGATCCGCTCTACACGCTCGGCGCCGGCACGGTCTTCGAGTCCAATGTCTACGGTGATATTTTTGGCATCCCGCTGATCATGCAGAATTACTCATCGACGATTCTGCCTGCGATCTTTATCGTCTGGATTGCCTCCAAGGTGCACAAGGCCCTTTCTAACGCGCTGCCCGCGCTTGTGAGCTCGTTCTTCTCCAACATCCTGACGCTCCTCATTTGCGGCATCCTTGGCCTGCTTGTGGTCGGTCCGGTCATGACGGTCCTCTCCAACATCGTTGCCCAGATCATCTTGATGCTCATCAACTTCCAGCCCGCCATCGCCGGCTTCGTCATCGGCACGTTCTGGAGCCTGCTCGTCATGTTCGGCCTGCACTGGGGTATCATCCCGCTGTGGTTCCTCGATGTCGCAACCTACGGCTATGACCTCATTAATCCGCTCGTGTATGCAGGCGGTTGTGCCATCGCCGGTGCTGTGCTTGGCATGATCGTCCGAACCAAGGATTCCGAGGAAAATGCTGCCGTCAACATTCCCGCCCTTGTCTCTTCGATTTTCGGTGTCAACGAGCCTGTGCTTTACGCCATCTTGCTGCCGCGTAAGCGCCTTATGTGGGCAACCTTTATTTCCGCTGGTGTAGGCGGCGCCATCGCCGGCCTCATGGGTGCCAAACTCTATGCCTTCGGTGCCTCCGGCCCGCTCGGTTTTCCGAGCTTTATTAACCCTGCCGGTATCGACATGGGCTTTATCGGCCTTGTCATCTCCGGTGTGGTCGCTTTCGTTCTGGCTCTTGTCGCCGCTATGGTGATCGGTACCAGGAAGGACGAGGGCGGTAAGGCGCTCAACATCTCGGTGGACTAGTCTGTCTGCGCACTTTAACTAAATATGCCTCGGACGGCGACGTGCCGCCCGAGGCATATTTGTGTTTTGTGCCGTTGTCAGCGTGTTTGCGGACACAAGTCTGCGGTTGTGGAGCAGCAGGGATTATGACGGTCGTGCCGCGGTGGAAGACGTACGGTCGCCCTGCAGGAGCTGACGGTAGGGGAGGAAACCGATGAACGAGACGACCGCCTGCGAGTGCGCGGCGTTTCGCTTGAGGTAGAGCCTGACCTCGGAGGTCGTCGCGGGCTCGAGCGGCACCAGGGCTACCTTTCCGCTGGCGAGCGATTCCGCCGGCTTGCGCATGAGGAATGAGACGCCGGCGCCGCGTGCGACAAGAGAGATGATGTTCTCGGCTCGTTTGCCGGTGAACGTAACACGTGGGCCAAATCCAGCTTCGCGACAAAGGGAAAGGACGAGCTCGCTTACGAACGAGCCTTGGGGAAGCATGAGGAAATTCTCGTCGATAAGGTCGTCTATCTCGACGGTGTCACATTCGGCGAGTGGATGGTCGAGCGGAAGGACGGCCACGAGCCGGTCGGTCGTAAAGGGAATCTTTTTGAACTCCGGCTCGATGGCGCCGCTGTCACGGATGAAGGCCAGGTCAATGTCCTCGTGCAGGAGCATGCGCTTGAGTGTGTCGCCCTCGCCTTCGATGAGCTCGACAGAATATGAGGGGTTCGCCTGCTGAAAATCGATGACGGCGTCCGTGATCCCATAAGGGGCCATAATGGGGATAGAACCTACGGTGAGGTGCTCGAGCGGCTCACCTGCGCCTATTTGAATGGCGGCAAGATAGCGGTGCTGAAGCGTCGCAATTTTTTGCGCATAGGGGAGGAGCGCTTCACCTTGCGCGGTGAGTGTTACGTGGCGCTGGCTTCGATCGATGAGCTTGCAGCCGAGTTCGTGCTCCATTGCCATGATGTGCTTGGAGAGGGTTGATTGCGACATGAAAAGCAGTTCCGCCGCATCAAGAAACGTGCGTGACTGCGCTAAGATGGCGAATTCGCCAAAGCGGCTGATATCCATAGGGAGGCCTCCGGTACCCTCATTTTGGCAGGTGGCCTAAACCACGACGCCGTTGCAGTGGTCGATTTCGTGCTGGATGATCTCGGCGGTGTAGCCCGAGAAGTTTTTGATGCGGTGGACGAAGTTCTCGTCCAAATACTCCACCTTAATGCGGCGATAGCGGGTACAGGGACGCTCGCCGATCAGCGAGAGACATCCTTCGCTCGTCTGATAGGCATTGACTTGCTCAAGAATTTGAGGGTTGTACATCAGGAGTGTCCTGTTGCCGTCCTTTACGCAGATGATGCGTTTGCGCACGCCAATCATGTTGGCGGCGAGGCCCACGCACTCGCGCTCATGCTCGTGGAGTGTATCCAGGAGGTCCTGCCCGGTCGCGGCGTCGTCGGGTCCCGCGTCTTCGGAAGGCAGGCGCAAAAAGAACTCGGATTTCATGATGGGCTTAATCATGGTGGGCTCCTCATGTCTCATGCTTTCGTGGACTTTTAATAATAGCGCGGAAGGAAAGCTGTGCGTCCGCGTTACAATCTTTCGACGTTGGACCATGTTGTCAGACTCGTCGTGTACGGCGTCTGGCGTAAGTCTAGGGCTCATTTTTCGCCCTGGACTGTTCCTCTGGGGCGATGCAACTGTCGTTCCAAGAGGAAGGAAATGCATGGGGAGCAAATCTCAGCAACAAGTTCAAGTAACGCCATCGGCCACTGCGGCGCTTCTCGTCGTTATGTATATTGCGGCCTTTGTTGCCGCGTTTAACGAGAACATCATTAACGTGGCGTTGCACGACATTATGGCGGCCTTTTCGGTGAGTGCCACCACGGCGCAGTGGCTCGTCTCGGGCTACATGATTGTGACGTCGATCTTTACGGCCATCATGGCCTTCCTGTCCGGCCGTTTCTCGACGCGCAAGCTGTTGTTTTTCGCATGCGGATGTATGGTCGCCGGCGAAGTCCTGTGTCTGATCGCTCCGTCGTTTAGCGTTTTGCTGCCAAGTCGTATTTTGCAGGCTGCGGGATCGGGCGTCTTGTTCCCGCTCATGATGAACGTTGTGCTGTCTTGCGCTCCGCGCGAGAAGCTCGGCCTGTATCTGAGCCTGGGCGGTGCCTGCATTACGCTGGGGCCGGCGTTTGGACCCGTGATCAGCGGTCTCATGTGCACGTTGTTTGGCTGGAGGGCGGTGTTCGTAGTGCCGCTGGTGGGCGGCATTGTGGTCGCTGCGGCGGGCGTAAAGCTTGTTCAGAATGTCGGAGAGCGTTCGAACACTACGCTTGATATTCTGTCGGTGGTTTTGCTCGCTGCCGGTATTACGGCATTTGTATATTCCGTAGGCGAGTTCTCGACCAATCTGATTGCCGGCATCGCGACGCTCTTCGCCGCCATTGTGCTGCTCGGCCTGTTTGCGGCCCGCCAGCTCAAGCTCGAGCATCCGGTGCTTAACGTGCGTCCCATGGCGAGCGTTCGTTTTTGGCCTGCGTGCTCGCTTGTGGTGGTATCGATGATGACGACGTTCTCGATGAGCGTTTTGTTGCCGCTCTATTTTGAGGGCGCATACGGCATGACCGCACTTGTTGCGGGCTTGCTCATTTTGCCGGCGATTGCCTGCAACGCCGTGACCTCGATTGTGGGCGGACGCGTGATGGACGCCCGTGGCACATGGCCGCTGCTACCGGTTGGCTTTGCCCTGATCGCCGTGGGGCAGACTGCCATCTCGATGACGGCCGCAAGCATGAACATCGGCGTCGTCGTGGCGCTGACCGTTGTGGTGTATGCCGGAGTCGGTTTGGTGCTAAGCCCCTCGCAGACGGCCGGCTTGGAGACGCTACCTGCCGCTGAGCATCCTCACGGAACGGCATTGCTCAACACGTGGAACATGATTGCCGCATCGTTTGGCCCGTCGCTGTTTATCGGCCTGCTCTCGAGTTCTGCGGCGATTGCCGGCGCCGCTGGCGTTGCGACCGACGTTGCCCAGGCGATTGGATTTGCAGCTGCCGTGCGCGTGGCGGCTGTAATTGCCGTGGTCGGGTTCGCGGTGTCGCTGGTGTACGCTCGTCGCGAGTCGCACATGTCGCATTAATGTGTGCACATAGATTCTGCAGCTAGATTGGATGGCGACACCATAAACTAATGGACGTTTTGCCGAGAGGCATGAATGTTTAAAGCGCAAAGAGTGCGCGACGGGCCCCGCGAATGGGGCGATGATGCCCGAGAGGGCCAAGAAGGAGTCTCATGTCCGAGAACGAAGAGATCATGAACGAGACCGAGAACGAGACCATGGCTGCCGAGGTCGAGGCAGTCGAGACCGTGGAGACCGAATCTGCCGAGGTTGAGGCTGCTGACGAGGTTTCCGCCGAGGAGGAGGCCGAGGTTGTCGAGGCCGCCGTTGATTACGATGACGAAGAGCTGATGGACAAGATGCAGAAGGCCGCCCGCCTGCTGCGTAGCCGTCGCTTTGCTATTTCCAAGGAGGAGGAGGCCAAGGCCGAGCGCATGGCGAACATCGAGCGCGCCATCAAGCTTCTTGACCTCAAGCCTAAGATGGAGCAGAAGGAAATGTCCGACCTGCTGGGCATGCGCCTTCGTGAGCTCGATGGCCTGATGGCCGAGGCCGAGGCTGCCGATCTGGTCGGCCGCATCGACGACGCCGAGGGCGATATGCGCAAGATCGTCGTCTTCGCTGCCGAGGATGCCGCTGAGGGCCTGGTCGAGCTTGCCAACAAGAAGGAGAAGCTCCTGCCCGAGCTTTCTTACGAGGAGGCCACCGAGCTGATGGCCGCTCTCGATAAGGTTATCGCTCCGCTCGTCGCCATGGGCCTGGACGAGGACCGCGGTCCTCGCGGTGGCCGTGACGACCGTGGTGGCCGTGGCGGCGACCGTGGCGGTCGCGGCGGCTTTGGCGATCGCGGTGGTCGTGGCGGCGACCGTGGCGGTCGCGGTGGCGA
Source organism: uncultured Collinsella sp. (assembly GCA_958347015.1). Classification (GTDB taxonomy): domain Bacteria; phylum Actinomycetota; class Coriobacteriia; order Coriobacteriales; family Coriobacteriaceae; genus Collinsella. The sequence continues at coordinate 74,609 of CATVTV010000002.1, forward strand.
TCGCGGTGGCCGTGGCGGCTTTGGCGACCGTGGCGGCGACCGTGGCGGTCGCGGCGGCTTTGGCGGCAACCGTGGTGGCTATGGCGACCGCGGCGGCAACCGTGGCGGCTTTGGCGGCAACCGCGGTAACGACCGCGGCGGTCGCGGTGGCGATCGTGGCGGCCGCAACGGTGGCGGCTTCCGCGGCAACCGTTTTTAGGGGTTACGCGGTTCTACGAACCGCGTAACTAGTTGACGCTGCGCGGGCCGCATTTGGACAATCTGACGTTCAACTTCAAGGGCGCGACCAGAAGGTCAGCGCCCTTTCGTTTCACGTCACCTTGCCTCAAATGCGACCCGCTCGCTGACTTATGCTCAACCTATGGCGTCATCTCGCCCCAAAAGGGCCTCCCTCGCTCTGGCGGGTTTTCGCTGTCGGTACCAAAACATCGGCGTCGCCTTGATTCAAACTTGCCAAAAGGTAGTCATTGGGGACGTTCTTAAATGACTAGTCGTTGGGGACGTTCTTGTTTGACTAGTCGTTTAAGAACGTCCCCAACGACTACATAGCATGAGAGTGGACAATCTCCCGGTTTGAGTCTGCATTCAAGCTCAAAGTGGGAGATTGTCCATTCTCGTTTCGTTTGTTGATTTCGATGCCTACATTTGTAGGAACAGTTCGTGGAGGCGGGTGTCGTCGTCGAGCTCGGGGTGGAAGGTTACGCCGAGCTGGTTGCCCTGGCGCGCGGCGACGATACGGCCGTCGACTTTCGCTAAGGCCTTTGCGTCGCCGTGGACCTCGACGATGCGGGGCGCGCGGATAAACGTCAGCGGCACTTCACCGTCGATGCCGGCTACCTGTCCCTTGGTTCGAAAGCTGCCGAGCTGCCTGCCGTAGGCATTGCGCTCGACAAGCACATCCATGGTTGCCAAACGGGGCGTGCCCTTATCGTCATGGGCGGCAAGGTCGTGAGCCAGCAGAATCAGGCCGGCGCAGGTGCCCAGGACGGGCATGCCTTCAGCGATACGGGCACGAAGCTCCTCGAGCATGCCCAACTCATCAAGCAGCTTCCCTTGAACGGTAGACTCGCCGCCGGGAAGTACCAGACGGTCAAAGTCCTGCTTCAAATCAGCCGCCTGCCTCAGCTCAATACAGTGTGCGCCCAGCTCGGACAGCCTCGCCTCGTGCTCGGCAAAAGCACCTTGGACCGCCAGCACGGCGACCGTTTGGTCTGCATAATCGCTCATGTGCGATCCTTTCTGTCGGACTAGCGTCCGCGCTCCTCCATGATGATCTCGATCTCGTCGGCGTTGATGCCGACCATGGCCTCGCCCAGGTCCTCCGAAAGCTCGGCAATGAGCTTGGCATCGGTGAAGTTTGCCACGGCCTTGACGATGGCGGCGGCGCGCTTGGCCGGGTCGCCGCTCTTAAAGATGCCCGAGCCGACAAAGACGCCCTCGGCGCCCAGCTGCATCATCAGCGCAGCGTCGGCGGGGGTCGCTACGCCGCCGGCGGCAAAGTTCACGACGGGAAGCTTTCCCGTGGCATGGACCTCGCGCACCAGCTCGACCGGAACCTGCAGTTGCTTGGCTGCCTCAAAGAGCTCGTCATCGCGAAGGGCAATAACGTCGCGGATCTGATTTTGGATCTTGCGCATGTGACGCACAGCCTGAACGACGTCGCCCGTGCCCGGCTCGCCCTTGGTGCGAATCATCGTGGCGCCCTCGGCAACACGGCGCAGCGCCTCGCCCAGGTCGCGGGCACCGCAGACAAACGGGACGTCAAACTGGGTTTTGTCGATGTGGTAGACATCGTCGGCGGGGGAGAGAACCTCGGACTCATCGATGTAGTCGATATCGATGGCCTGAAGGACCTGCGCCTCGACGATGTGACCGATGCGGCACTTGGCCATGACGGGGATGGAGACGGCCTCTTGGATGCCCTTGATCATCTTGGGGTCGCTCATGCGCGAGACGCCGCCTGCGGCACGGATGTCGGCCGGGATGCGCTCGAGTGCCATGACGGCGCAGGCGCCCGCCTCCTCGGCGATGCGTGCCTGCTCGGGCGTGGTGACGTCCATGATGACGCCGCCCTTGAGCATCTGCGCGAGCTCGCGATTGAGTTTGACGCGATCGGCCTTGCTGGTCTGTTCTGCCATGGTTGCTCCCTTGGTTGGCATGTGCATTGCTTGACGGAACATCCTATCTGGGAGCTGGTTATGGCGAAATACTCAGTTTTCGAGATAATGACAAGGTCAGACTAATACCAGATTGAATGACTTAATAAGGTCAGGTGATAGGGTCATGCTTGACTACAATTTGGAAAAGCGCGGCGAAGCATCGCTCTATGAGTATATTTACCAGCAAATTCGAGATGATATTGTAGCTGGACGCATTGCGGCGGGGGAGCATCTTCCGTCTAAGCGCGCCTTTGCCAGTCATCTGGGAATCAGTGTCATTACCATCGAGAATGCATATAGCCAGTTACTTGCCGAGGGCTATATTTGTTCAATGCCGCGTCGTGGCTATTACGCTTGCGAGCTTCCGGATGCACCGGTTTTGGCTTCGGCTGCGGAGGGTATCGACCGAGATGCCGTCTCTGTGGGCCCCAGCGCGCATGATATCAACGGGCAGGTCGAGCGATTTGATGCGCTTTCTCCTTCCGCTTTGGAGGCGGCGCGGCTTTGGCAAAGCGCACTGCGGGCGACGCTGGCATCCGAAGACGAACGCGAGATCTTTTCACCTGCGCCAGCACAGGGCACCGCTCGGCTACGACGCGCGATTGCTCATCATCTGCGCGGGACAAGGGGTATGAATGTCGACCCCAACAACATTGTTATCGGCGCGGGCGCCCAGCTGCTCGATACCATGTTGGTTCAGCTGCTTGGAGCCGACAGGGTGTATGCCGTTGAGGACCCGGGCTATTTGCGCCTGACGCGCATCTATCAGGCTATGGGCTGCAAAGTTCGACATATCCCGTTGGATGATGAGGGCGTGGACTTGAGCACTCTGCAGAAAAGCGGGACCGATGTCCTTCACCTGATGCCGTCCCATCAGTATCCGACCGGCCTTGTGACGAGCATTGCGCGTCGCTACGCGCTGCTCAGCTGGGCAGCCGAGCAGCCGGGCCGGTATCTCATCGAAGACGACTTCGATTGTGAGTTTCGCCTTGCCGGCAAGCCGATTCCCGCGCTCGCGTCAATCGACGCCGCCCAGTCGGTTATCTATACCAACACGTTTTCGAAGAGCCTTTCATCGGCGTTGCGTCTAGCGTACATGGTGTTGCCCGATGAGCTGATGGAGCGGTTTAGGCACAACCTTGGTTTTTACGCCTCATCGGTGAGCTCTGTTGACCAGGTCGCTTTGGCTCGTTTGCTGGAATCGGGTGATTACGAGCGACATGTGAACCGCGTGCGCGTGCGCGCTCGCGAGGCGCGCGATGGCCTGGCGGCGCTTGTACGGAAAGCGTTCCCGGCAGGGGAGGTCTCGATTGAGCATGCAGACGCGGGCCTTTACTGCACCGTGGCTGCAGAGCGCGGAGCGGGTGGAAGCTCTTTTGTGCGGGCCCTCACGCGCTCGGGTATCCCGTTCGTCGATGTCAGTGACTGCTATTGGTGTGCCGATGGCGCATCTGTCCCTGAAAACTCAACTCAAATTCTTGTTCAGTATGACGATTTGAGTCCAAAAGTGCTTAATACCTTGGAATTGCAGCTAATGGGAGCACTCTGCAACCTAAGCGAGTAGACCTTTGGAACTTTGGCGACCAGGCAGTTTTGTAACAAGCTATCTACCTGCGGTTTTGAAAAGCAGGATGACCGGCCTGCTCGGGATGTTCAAAAAAGTCTACTCACTTGCCGCGCAAAGTTTCTGCATAAGAAAAAAAATGGGGTTTTCAACGGGGCTTCGTCCAGCTTTTGGCAAGCTTTTGGCCAGTTGGGGAGGGCTGTTGAAAACTTAACAGTCCGTTCGGTGCCATTTTTGGTGCGTTCGCCCCAATGCGAGACAGGCTGGGTTGAAATTCGTGTTTTCTTGTGCCTATGAAAGATCTACTTTGTGACATATCGGCTTTTAGGTACTGGCGTTTGCCTCCTCAAGTCCGCGCTTTGTGTCCGCCGCTTCCGCGACCGGAAGAAGACCGGCAGCGATATGATCTCGCCCGTAACCCGACGGCTGCGGTTGCGCTCGGTTTTCCGCTGTATACATTGGTTCGTACGAGAAACAAACGGACTTGCCCTGCCAGCATTAGGCAGCGGCTGTTCCTTGGTGAGCTCCCCAGGGAATCCGTGCTGGAAACGGAGCATGGATTTTTGATTACGTCTCCTCTACTGACGGCATTCATCATGTCGCGGCATCTGACGGATCTTCAGCTTCTTTTTGTGTTGGCGGAGATGTGCGGCCTGTTTGCGGTGTGTGCTCTGCCGGCGGCACTTGAGGCGGAGCTTACGCGTGCAATTGATTCGGGCGCGATTTCGACAACGTTCGGTTGGGTGCGCTGCCCGTCCGAGGACGGCGCCACTTCAAATTTATGGCGTCGAGACGCTTTGGTTTTGGGCGGAGACCTTGACCGTTTTTGTTCAGATGTTTGCGGGATGCGTTACGGCAATAGATTTATGGCGGTATCGCAACTCGTCCCATTGGGTGCCGCGTCGCCTTTTGAGGTCGAGGCGTATTTGTTGCTCGGGCTGCCGCGAGCCCTGGGAGGCGAAGGGTTTTGCGGTATAGAGCTCAATGTCGAAGTGACGTTAAGCACAAGTGCTCGAGCGATTGTGGGAAAGTCCCGTGTATATATTGACCTGCTACTTTCTTCGCCGGACGGCAGGCGACAGGTGGCCATTGAATGTCAGGGAAAGGCCTCGCACGGACGCGCAGGGGATGGCTTGCGTGACGCCAATCGCATGACGGCCCTTCAGGCCATGGGCTACGATGTACTTCTCCTGACACACAGACAGATATCCGATGAGGATAGATTCTGCGCGATCGTTAAGGCCGTATGCAGGATGCTCGATGCTGAATATCGTGATAAAAGCCCGGATGAGCAAAGGGCTGAGGCATTACTCCGGTCTGAACTATTCGTTGACTGGACAAAATTGGGAGTAATCGACGGAAAGATGCCCGTTAGACGCAAAACAGCTCAATCGTGGGCTGCTGCGGAACTAAGTGAGTAGACTTTTGGCACTTTGGCGACCAGGCCGTTTTGCAACAAGTCATTTACCTGCGACTTTATAAAGCAATATGGATGGTCTGCTCGATAAGTTCCAAAAAGCCTACTCACTTAGTTTTTGACGAGAAACCGATGCCGAAGGCGGTCCAATTTCAGGGCGTTAACGAGTCTTCGAGACACAAAAAGGCCCGAACCATGCGGTCCGGGCCTTATCGAGCTAGAGATTGTCTCTCAGGCGGCTGTCTTAGCCAAAGTAGCGCTTGAGCAGGCCGGCGAAAGCCTTGCCGTGACGAGCCTCGTCGCGAGCCATCTCGTGCACGGTGTCGTGGATGGCATCGAGGCCAGCGGCCTTGGCGCGCTTGGCAAGATCAGTCTTGCCGGCGGTGGCGCCGTTCTCGGCCTCAACGCGCATCTCGAGGTTCTTCTTGGTGGAGTCGGTCACGACCTCGCCCAGGAGCTCAGCGAACTTAGCGGCGTGCTCGGCCTCCTCGTGGGCAGCCTTCTCCCAGTACAGGCCGATCTCGGGATAGCCCTCGCGATGAGCGACGCGAGCCATGGCCAGGTACATACCGACCTCGGAGCACTCGCCCTCGAAGTTGGCGCGCAGGTCGGCAACGATGTCCTCGGAGACGCCCTCCATCTTGGCGACGCCCACGACGTGCTCGGCAGCCCACTCAAGCTGGCCCTCCTCCTGCTTCAGGAAACGAGAACCGGGAACGCCGCACTGGGGGCACTTAAAATCCTCGGGCAGCTGGTCGCCGTCGAACTCTTCCACATAACCGCAAACGGGGCAAACAAACTTCATGATTCGATCCTTTCGATCGATGGCGATTGCGCGCTCGTCCGGTCCCGTAAGGGCCCTCTCCGGACGTGCGTCTTGACGAGTTCTATTATCCATAAATGTAACCAAATGTGAAGCCTATTAGGAATGATTTTTAATAAATCAATTTTGAGATATGAAGATGTTGATTGATTAACGATTGGGAGGCCGTCTGCGATCTCTGCTGAGTACAATCGGGCGAGCAAATGTTGACCTATCAACAAATGAAGGAGTTTCCTTTATGCATCTAGCCCGTCGTGCCTGGTGCCGAACATATCAGACGGTTTTTCGCATTGCATTGCCGATCCTGCCCTATACCGAGCCACGCATTTTGGAGCATGCCGAGGATGTGCCCGCGGTGCTTCAAAAGCGTTCAATCCAGAAGGTCCTTATCGTGACAGACCCTGGTATTGCACGTTTGGGGCTCACGGCATCACTCGAGCGCGCGCTTACGGCTCAGGGGATTGCCGTTACGGTCTATGCCAAAACATGTGCGAACCCCACGGTTTCAAACGTGGAGGAAGCGGCGTCCCTGTATCGAGAGAGCGCCTGCCAGGCCATTATCGGCTTTGGCGGTGGCTCGGCCATGGACTGTGCCAAGGGCGTGGGAGCACGCATCGCGCAGCCAAATAAGCCCATCAACAAGATGCGTGGCCTGTTGCGCGTCCACCGTCTCCTGCCGCTACTTATTGCGGTTCCCACTACCGCCGGTACGGGAAGCGAAGTCACGCTCGCGGCGGTTATCACCGATAACGAGACGCACTATAAATACCCCATTAACGACTTTGTGCTCATCCCGCGTTTTGCGGTGCACGACCCCGAGTTTACGCGCGGGTTGCCGGCGTCCACCACGGGGCAGACGGGTATGGATGCCCTGACGCATGCTGTCGAGGCCTTTATCGGCCGTAGCACCACGCCCTACACGCGCAAGATGGCGCGTCAGGCGGTCCAGCTCATCCGCGACAATTTGCTCGAGGCCTATGAGCACGGCGACGACATGCGTGCGCGTCGCAATATGCTTTCGGCGGCGTATAAGGCAGGCGTTGCGTTTACCTGCTCCTATGTCGGATATGTGCATGCCATTGCGCACAGTTTGGGCGGCCGATACGGAATTCCGCACGGTTTGGCCAACGCGATCATCCTGCCGCACATGCTTCGCGCTTATGGTGACGCCGCCGCCCCCAAGCTTGCCGATCTTGCTCGCATGGCGGGCATTGCGCCGGCTACCGCGCGGGACAGTCTTGCGGCCGAGGCCTTTATCGATTGGGTCGACCGCATGAACGCCGCCCTGGGAATCCCCAAATATGTAGCGGGTATTCGCCGCTCCGACATTCCCGAAATGGCGGCGCATGCCGATGCCGAGGCTAATCCCCTGTACCCCGTTCCTCTTTTAATGGACCGCCTGGAGCTCGAGCATATGTACGAAGTTGTTGCGGGTGGTATGTTTGAGGACGAGAACTAGGAGGTTGCCATGAACACCGAGGAAATTGCGCGCATCGTCGGCGATCAGCGCACCTACTTTAAGACGCGCGCTACGTTTGATGTCGATGCTCGACGTCGCGCGCTCGTGAGTTTACGCGATGCGGTGCGGGCGCACGAGGCCGATATTGCCCATGCGCTCAAGACCGATTTGGGAAAGTCGCATGACGAGGCATATATGTGCGAGATCGGCACGTCGCTTTCCGAGATTCGTCATCAGATCGCTCATGTGGCTCGATGGAGTCGTCCGCGCCTGCGTCCGTGTGACCTCGCTAACGCCGTGAGCGTGTGCAAAACGCAAGCCGTGCCCTATGGCGTCACGCTCATCATGGCGCCCTGGAACTATCCGTTTTTGCTGACGCTCGAGCCGCTCGCTGGCGCGCTCGCTGCAGGTAACACCGTGGTCATCAAGCCGAGCGCCTATGCGCCGGCTTCGAGCGCGGTGCTCAGGCAGATTTGCGAGGAAGCATTTGATCCGCGCCTAGTGACGGTCGTCGAAGGCGGGCGTGCCGAGAACGAAGCGTTGCTCGACGAGTGCTGGGACAAGATCTTCTTTACCGGTAGCGTTCCGGTCGGCAAGCTCGTCATGGAGCGCGCGAGCAAAAACCTCACGCCTGTGACGCTTGAGCTGGGCGGCAAGAGCCCCTGCATCGTGGACGCGACGGCAAACTTGAAGGTCGCGGCACGCCGTATCGCATTTGGTAAATGGCTCAACGTGGGCCAGACCTGTGTAGCGCCCGACTACCTGCTGGTCGATACGCGCGTGCACGATGAGCTGTTGGGCCTCATCAAGGAGGAGGTCCGTCGCATGTTTGGCGAGCACCCGCTCGACAACGAGAACTACGGTCATATTGTCAACGCCAAGCATTTTGCGCGCGTGCGTGGGCTAATCGATCCCGATAAGGTTGTGCTGGGAAGCACGGCGCGCGAGTCGTCGCTCAAGATTGAGCCGACGATCCTAGACGGCGTGACCCCCGATGACGCCGTGATGCAGGAGGAGATTTTCGGCCCCATCTTGCCGGTGCTGACGTTTGAGAGCCTAGACGAGGCCGAGGCGTTCATCACGGATCGTCCGACGCCGCTGGCCCTGTATGTCTTTAGCCAGGACCGTGCGGCTCAGCAGCGCTTTGTGCGCTACGTGCCCTTTGGCGGCGGCTGCGTCAACGACACCATCATGCATTTGGCTACGAGCCATATGGGCTTTGGCGGCATGGGTGCGAGCGGTATGGGTCAGTACCATGGCCGCGAGAGCTTCGATACGTTTAGCCACAAGAAGAGCATCGTGAACAAGGCAACCTGGCTGGACGTGCCGTTTCGGTATGCGCCCTACGCAAGCTGGAAGCACAAATTCGTGCGCATGTTTGTGCATTAGGAAATGACAGGTAATACGAACAAGTGTTCCTATTACCTGTCATTTACGTTAGACTACTGCTATGGGGTGCGGATGGGCCAACTCCCTTTAGAAGGGAATTGGTATGAACGTAAGCGATGTTATTTCGTTACTGGCGTTGTTAATCGCGGCTATCGAACTCGGCCTGTTTATCGGCCGAATGAAATAGCCGCCCCCGCGTAAGCGAAGACGGCCACTTCTCACGATGAAAACGTGTATCGGAGTTGGCAAGACCCGCTGCAACGGGTGCCATCCGTACTCCTATCTTATCTGCAAGCGCTCTGTCTCGCAAGCGTTGCGAGACAGAGCGCTTGAAAGACGCAGACAGGATGAATTTGTGTCCGCGCGAGTTCGTAGACTTCTCTGTAAGGTTAAACGCCGGGTATTCCGGCTGTTAGAGGAGTTGCCATGTACGAGCCTTCACGTGTTCTTTTGTCGTTTCATATTGCAGGATTTCAATATGCCGACGGCGCTTTGGTCCTAGGCGATCTTAAAGCGGGCGATAAACTGACGCTGTGCGCCGAGCGCGATAATCCCCATGACCCCGAGGCGGTTGCAATCTACTATGGCAAGACCAAACTTGGCTATGTTCCGGGAAACGAGGCCGGCCCGCTGTCCTTGATGATGTATTACGGCCATGAGAGCGTATTTGAGGCCCGCGTGCAACAGGTCGCTCCCGAGCGCAGCCCGTGGCATCAGGTGCGCGTTGGCCTCTACGTGGTGGACGCTCGCTAATCGGCAAGGGAGGCGGCCATGTTTGATGGCGATGATCTGTTCGATCTGACAGACGATCCGTTTGAGTGGGATATGCTACTCGATGACGATGAGTTGGAGCAGGATCGTAAGAAGCGCCAGGACAAGAACGCCCGGGGTGACGCTTCGAAAAAGCAAGACAAACGCCGCCGCGGACTGTTCGGCGGGCTCTTTGGATAACCGCCGCATCGCTGCGTCTGTATACTTAGCACGAGTTGAACACGTTGCGAAATGAGGACACAGACGATGATGTGGTTTACCGCCGACTTGCACCTGGGCGATACGAATATCTTGCACGACATGGACCGACCGTTTGGCTCGGCCGAGGAGATGAACCGCAAGGTCATCGATGCCATCAATGAGTGCGTGGCTGCGGATGACCGTCTCTACATCCTGGGAGACTTTACCTATCGTTTGCCCCTGGCGGAGGCGGTGCGCCTGCGCGAGCGTATCGAATGCAAGAATGTGACGCTCATCCGCGGTAACCATGACGGCGACTGGGAAGATTCCGACGTACCGCAGATTTGGGAAGACGTGCGCGATTACCTGGAGATTGCTCCCGGCTATGCCAAGGGCCATCGTCTGGTTATGAGCCACTACCCCATGCTTAGCTGGAATGGCAAGGCGCGTGGTGCCATCATGCTGCACGGGCATATCCACAGCAGGGGAGACCGCACCAACGCGCGCAACCGCGATCGCGAGCGCCCCATTTACCGCTACGATGTCGGTCTCGATGCCAACGAGTACAGGCCCATAAGCCGCGATCAAATCCTTGGCTTTTTTGGACTGTAATTCGAGGTGCAGGTAGAATGAACGCGCCGTGCGGATGGTCTACGCGGCGTGTGTTTGCGGGAACGGTGATTCCATGAGGGCTATCCAGCGCATTAACCACAACGCTGCCATCTGCGAAGATGGTGCGGGGCGCCAGCTTATCGCGTTGGGTCGTGGTATCGGTTTTGGCGACATGCCGCACGAGGTCGATCTTGACGTTATTACGCGTACCTTTTACGGCATCGATTCAAAGTATCTGGCGTTCATCGACGAGGTCGACCCCGAGGTGCTTGAGTTTTCTGCTCAGCTGGCAGATATTGCGACCGGACAGCTTTCGTACGAATTGAGTCCTAATCTGCCCATTACGCTGGCAGATCATATCCAGTTTGCCATTAAGCGCGCCCGCGAACATATGGTGGTGTCGTTGCCGCTCAAGCGCGATCTGGAGCAGCTGCATCCTATTGAGTATCGATTGGGCGAGTTAGCCGTTCGCGGCATTAAGAAAACTTTTGCCGTTCGCATGCCCCAGAGTGAGGCCGCGGGTATCGCCATGTCGATTATCAATGCGGCGATTAAGCCGAGCGAGCGGCGCGTGCTTGCCGAGCAGCACGAGGAGCATCTCCTCGATATGACGGTTGCGATTATTCAAGAAGAGTTGGGCGTGACAGTCGATCGCTCGTCGTTTGCCTTTACTCGCTTTGCCACCCATGTGCGCTATCTGCTCGATCGCGTGGCAAAGAAAGAGCCGATTGACACCGAGAATTCCGGTCTTTACGACGTGCTCGTGGAGCAATATCCTGCGGCATCGCGCTGCGCTCATCGTATCGACGCTCTGATTCAAGAGGCCTTTGGCGAGCCATTGGCCCAAGAAGAGCTAGTCTATCTGATCATGCATGTGAATCGTGTGGCTCCCGCAAGCTTGAATAAATAGGGTCTCTGGCGTTTTATTTCCGTCGTAGTGACCGTTCGCGGACTGTTTGCTACCGTTCGTCGGCAATCTGGGTCACGGAGAACGCATCTGCCGCATATACTCGCCGTGTTTTGGGTGTTACTCACGGCGCAGCTCCGAGAGGCACTACCGATTCTGTCGAGGCCCCCATTGGGTCTCTGTCGGTTGTGCGCGGGGCTTTTTTCATGTCGATCCACCCGGGAATCACATGTAATCAAATCTCTTGCCAACGGGCATCGCGTGCTGCGCAGGCGCGAGCAGAATCGTGCGTCTTGGCGCTGTGAAACCCCACGGGCTTTTAGTTGGAAGAGAAGGGATTCGACATGGCTGTCGATAACAAGAAGATTGCCGAGGACGTGCTTGCTGCCATCGGCGGCGCCTCCAATGTAACGAACGCGACGCACTGCATGACCCGCCTGCGTCTGAACCTTAAGGATCAGTCCATCCCCAATGACGATGAAGTTAAGAAGATCAAGGGCGTACTGGGTGCCCAGTGGTCTGGCGGCCAATATCAGGTCATCATCGGTCAGAACGTGCCGAAGGTCTATGACGCCGCCATTGCGTTGGGCGTCAAGGGCGAAGGCTCCATTGACGAGAGCCTCGATGGCGGCGCCAAGGAGCCGCTGACGCTCAAGACCGCGGGCAGTAAGACCCTCAACTACCTGTCCAAGACCATGGTCATGACGATCCCCATTATCATGGGTGCTGCCATGTTCCGTACTATCGCCGTGGTTTGCGGTGACGGCATGCTCGGCATTTGGTCTGCCGATTCCGACATCTACAACTTCTTCTACAACTGGATTTACAACGCCGGTTATTACTTCCTTCCCGTTTATTTGGGTTGGGCTGCTGCGAAGCAGCTTGGCTGCAGCCAGCCGCTCGGCATGATGCTCGGCGGTGTGCTCATTGCCCCCGAGCTCATGACGATGGTCAACGCTGCAGCGGATTCGGGCGTAACGACCACCATGGTCTACGGCGTGCTGCCGGCCCAGCTGAACAACTATTCCTCCACCGTGCTCCCCATGGTTCTGTCCATGCCGGTACTCATGGTCGTCGAGAAGTTCATGAAGAAGATCATTCCTGACATGCTCTCTACGGTGTTTGTGCCCGTGTGCACCCTGGCCGTCATGGTTCCCGTGTCGCTGTGCGCTCTGGCTCCGATCGGCTCTATCCTGGGTAGCGTGGTTGGCAACTTCATGTTCGGCCTTGGCAACGCCGGCGGCATCGTCACGATCCTCTCCCTCGTCGCCATTGCCGCGCTTTGGGAATTCCTGGTTATGACCGGTATGCACCAGGTCCTGCTTACCCTTGGTATTGTGCAGGTGCTCACGATGGGATCTGACTCCTGCGTTATGGTTGCGGCCGGTATCGCTCAGTTCGCTACGTGGGGCATGGCCTTCGGTGCCTTCCTGCGCCTTAAGGAGACCGATGAAAAGGGCGCCATGCTTGGTTTCTCGCTCTCCGGCATTGTCGGTGGCGTGACGGAGCCCGCACTGTATGGCTGCGGCTTTAAGTACACCCGCTGTTTGGGTGCCATGGTTGCCGGCGGTGCTCTCGGTGGCCTGATCGCAGCTCTTACTAATGTGACGCTGTATGTTCTGGGCGCGTCCAATATTCTGTGCGTCACCGGTTTTGTTGCCGGCGGAACCGCTAATCTCGTCTGGGGATGCGTTGCGTGCGGCGTCGCATTTGTTGCCGCCGCCGCCATCGCCTACCTCTTTGGCTTTACCAAGGAGCAGCTCGAGGAAGATGCTGCTGCCGCTAAGGCTTAAGGCATCTGTTTGGGCAGGATAATTACCTAGGGCACTTGGTTGCACTCCAAGTGTCCTTTTCCATAGATTGGAGTCGTTATGAAGCAATTGCTTATTCGCGCCGATGATATCGGTTATTCGTACGCCGTTGACTTGGGGATTGCCCGCAGCGTCAACGAGGGCCTGGTGCGCTCGGCGGGCCTTATGCCCAATATGCCCGAGGCAGAGCGTGGCTGGTCGCTCGTGGCGGATGCCGGCATTGCGGTGGGCCAGCATACCAACGTGTGCTTGGGCAAACCGTGCGCCGACCCGGCGCTCATCCCGAGCATGCTCAACGAGAACGGCGAGTTCCATAGCAGTCGTACCTTCCGCGAGCACTTTAAGCGTGGCGAGGAACTGATTGACTTCGACGAGGCCTGCATCGAGATTCGTGCGCAGCATGACCGCTTTGTCGAGATTGTGGGTCGCGAGCCCGACTACTTTGAAGCCCATGCCGTCATGAGCAAAAACCTTAACCGAGCGATCTCGGCGGTTGCCCAGGAGCTGGGCCTTAAGGAGCAAAAGGCGAGCTTCGACCCCACGGCGGTGGTGCGTTGCGGAAATACTGATCTGCGCGCGGTGATGCATTCGATGGAGCCGGGCTACGAGCCAAAAGACTCGATTATGCAGACGGTTCGCGAGATGTCCGACGGCGAGACGGTCGTCTTTGTGTGCCACCCGGGCTATCTTGATCGTTTTATCCTCGAGAACAGCTCGCTTACGGTCGATCGTACCAAGGAAGTCGATGCGCTGATCGATCCTGAGCTGCGCGCTTGGCTTGAGTCCCAACCCGATCTTCGCCTGATTGATTACCGCGACCTGTAAGGGCCCATGCCACCACAAAGGGGACAGGCACCTTTGTGGTGGTTCTGGCGCCGTTGCCATTATGGCGGCGGCGCCTTTTTTGTCCGTGCGGCGCGGTAGAGTGTAGGCGGTTGAAATTTGCGTCCATCGAGGAGCTGCTATGAACGAGATCAGGTGCCCGCATTGCGGCGAAGTGTTTAAGGTCGATGCGTCCGGCTATGCGGATATCGTCAAACAGGTGCGCGATGCCGAGTTCTCGCGCGACCTGGATGAGCGTGTGAAGGCAGTCCAGCGCGAGGGCGAGCAGGCGCTGGAACTTGAGCGCTTGCGTTCGACGGCCGCCTTGCAAGAGGCAGAGTCTCAGCGCAACGCTCAGCTTGTCGAGCAGAAGAACGCTGCGGCCCAGCAGCTGGCGCAAGAAGTCGCCAAGCGCGATGCCGAGCTTGCCGAGCTGCGCGCCAAGCTTGAGGGCGCTGCCACGGAGCGCGAGAGTGCAAGCCAGCGCGCGGCGGTTGAGGCCCGTGCGGATGCGCAGAAGGAAAACGCAGAGCTCCAGCGTGAGATTGACAACCTGCGCGCGCAGCTGGGACGCAAGGATGACGAAGCCAAACTTGCCGAGGCGGCGGCGCGCAATGCTGCTCAAAACGATCTGTCCGCCCGCGACGCTCAGATTGCTGAGCTACAGGCAAAGCTCTCCGCTGCGGACAAGGCCCAGGAGATGGCGCTTGCCGCTGCCACGGCAGAGTCACAGCGTGAGCTTGATGCCGCTCGCGGCGAGGCCGAGCGCGCGCTTGCTGACTACCGCGCGAAGGTACAAGAGAAGTTTACCGCCGCAAGGGCTCAGTCCGAGCAAGAGGCCGAGGGCCTGCGCGCGCAGCTGCGCGAACAGGAGCTGACGGCCAAAATGAACCTATCGGAGGCGGTCGCTGCGGCGGAGCGTGAGCGCGATGAGGCACGTGCCAAGCTCGCGAGCGAGCTGGCGGTGCGCGATTCTCGCGAGGAACAGGCCAAGGCGGCGCATGAGCTCGAGCTTGCGCAGGCCAAGCGCGCGAGCGATGACCTGATTCGCTATAAGGATGAAGAGATTGAGCGCCTTAAGGACATGAAGGTCCGCCTGTCCACCAAGATGGTGGGCGAGTCGCTCGAGCAGCACTGCGAGACCGAGTTTAACCGTCTGCGCATGACGGCGTTTCCTAACGCGTACTTCGAGAAAGATAACGATGCGTCCGAGGGTACCAAGGGCGACTTTATCTTCCGCGAGTGCGACGCGAGCGGCAACGAGGTCATTTCGATTATGTTTGAGATGAAAAACGAGAACGACGAGACCGCGACCAAGCATAAAAACGAGGATTTCTTTAAGAAGCTCGATCATGATCGTCGCCAGAAAGGCTGCGAGTATGCGGTGCTCTGCACCCTGCTGGAGCCCGAGAGCGAGCTCTATAACGCAGGGATAGTCGACGTGAGCTACCGCTATGAAAAGATGTACGTGATTCGCCCGCAGTTCTTCATTCCCATGATTACGCTTCTTCGCAACGCTGCCATGGGTTCGCTGCGCTATAAGCAGGAGTTGGCGGAGTACAAGCAGCAGAACATCGACGTCACGAACTTCGAGACCAAGATGGAAAAGTTCAAGGACGGCTTCTCGCGCAACTACAACTTGGCGAGCAAGCAGTTCGAGTCGGCGATCAAGGAGATTGATGCTGCCATTAAGCAGCTCGAGAAGACCAAGGATGATTTGCGTCGCAGTACTGAGAATTTGCGTCTGGCCCACAACAAGGCCGACGATCTTACCATTCGCAAGCTCACGTGGGGCAACAAGACCATGAAGGCGGCGTTTGACGAGGCGCGCAGGTCTGCGACAGAGTCAAACGATGAGCCCGCTGAGGCAGATTCGTATGAGGTCGAGGATGCCGAGTAAGGCATAGCATATAGTGCAAAAGCGGGGCCGCTGGCGATGTTGCCAGCGGCCCCGCTTCGTTCCAGTATGGTCGGCTAGTTCTCGAGCAGGTCCTCGATAAAGCCGACGCGGTAGTTTTTGAAGATGACCTCGCCGCCGTCTTGCGTGGCGTCCAGATCGACATCGCCCATGATGCCAAAATCGTGGTCGCCATCTTCGTCGGCAAAGATCTGGTGCACGTGCCATACGTGTGTGGTCTTCTCGTCGGACTCATCGATGGAAAACATCGCGGCGCTGCGGGCATCTCCGTCGGTGAGGATTTCCTCGTGCTGCTCACGGTAGGCATCGAGCGCCTTTTGCCAGCGGACCTCGCTCATGCCCCAGTTGTCGTCGAGCTCGCCCAGGTCGCGAACGTGCTCGCGGGCGGCAAGGGTCACGCGGCGGAAGAGCGCGTTGCGCACCAACAGCGTGCAGCCGCGACGGTCCGCCACGACCTCGTCGATGCCCAGCGGCGGCGCAGCATCGAGGGCTGCCGGGTTGCCGGCGTTCTCCCACTCGTCCACCAGGCTCGAGTCCACCGAGCGCACCACAAAGCCCAGCCACGAGATAATGTCGCGTAGACGCTCGTCGCGCTTCTCGATGGGCACGGTGCGGTCGAGCGAACGGTAGGCCTCTGCCAGGTAACGCAGCAAAATGCCCTCGGAGCGGGCGATGCCGAGCTTTTGAATGTAACCCTTAAAATCGCTCGCGCTTTCCAGCATGTCGCGTAGGACGCTCTTGGGAGAGAGCTGGTAGTCGTTGGCCCAGGGCACTTCCTGGCAGTACTTGTCAAAGGCGGCGTCGAGCAAATCCTCGAGCGGCTTTTCATACGTGACGTCCTGAATGCGCTCCAAGCGCTCCTCATACTCGATGCCGTCGGCTTTCATCTCGGCCATAGCGCGATCGCGTGCGGCGCGCTCCTGTGCGCGCAGCACCTGCTTGGGATCCTCGAGCGTTGCCTCGACCATTGAGATCAGATCCATGGTATAGGTCTCGCTCTCGGGATCGAGCAGCTCCAATGCGGCAAGTAAGAACGGCGAGAGCGGCTGATCGAGCGCGAAGTCCTCGGGCAGATCGACCGTCAGTGCATAGTCGATGTCTGGTGCGGCGTCAGCCGGGGCGTCGGGTGCGGGCGGCACCTCGGCGCGAACGACGACGCCGGAATCGATGAGCGTGGCGAAGATTTCGTCGGCGCGAACCTCGAGCTTAGCCTTTTCCTCGGGAGTCTGCAGGCTCGTCTCGATGAGGTCGTGTACGCGGGCTCGGGCATCGCCGCCCTGCTCGACCACGCTAATCACCATGGAGTGTGTGATGCGCAGGCGCGGCTTGAGCGTTTCGGGCTGCGTCTCGATCAGGCGCTCAAAGGTCTGCTTGTTCCAGGTGACAAAGCCCTCGGGGGCCTTCTTCTTTTTAATCTTGCGGAGCTTCTTGGGGTCGTCGCCCGCCTTGGCCATGAGTTTGGCGTTCTCGATCTCGTGCTCCGGGGCCTCGGCGATGACCATGCCCTCGGTATCAAAGCCCGAGCGACCGGCGCGACCAGCGATCTGATGGAACTCACGGGCGCGCAGGCGACGCATCTTGTAGCCATCGAACTTGGTGAGCGCGGTGAGCACCACGGTGTGGATGGGTACGTTGATGCCGACGCCGAGCGTATCGGTGCCGCAGATGACGGGCAGCAGGCCCTGCTGCGCCAAGCGCTCGACCAGCAGGCGATAGCGCGGCAACATGCCAGCATGGTGCACGCCGACGCCGCATCCAAGCAGGCGCTTGAGAATCTTGCCAAAGGCCGTCGAGAAGCTCGTGCCTTTGGCAGCTTCCTTAATGGCCTCGCGCTGTTCCTTGCTGGCGATGCCAAAATTGGCGAGCGACTGTGCCGTCGCAAGGGCGGCATCCTGGCTAAAGTGCACGATATAGAGCGGGGCCTCGCCGCGGCGCATGGCGAGCTCGACCGTGCCTTCGAGGGAGGTCGTCACATAGTCGTAGCTCAGCGGAACAGGACGTGGGGCGTCGACAACCAAGTCGCAAGCAGCGCCGGTGTGTTCCTCGAGTGAGGCGGCGATGGCGGTGACATCGCCGAGCGTGGCGCTCATGAGCATAAACTGCGTGTGGGGCAGGGTGAGCAGCGGCACCTGCCAGGCCCAGCCGCGGTCGGGGTCGGCAAAGTAGTGGAACTCGTCCATGGCCACGCAGCCCACATCGGCGTCCTCGCCCTCGCGCAGCGCATCGTTGGCAAGGATTTCGGCCGTGCAGCAGATGATGGGAGCCTTGGTGTTGATATGCGTGTCGCCGGTGATCATGCCCACGTTATCGCGGCCGAGTACCTGCACCAAGTCGAAGAACTTTTCGCTGACCAGGGCCTTGATGGGGGCCGTGTAATAGCAGCGCTTGCCCTGCGCCATGCCCATAAAGAGCATGCCCAGCGCGACGAGCGATTTACCCGATCCGGTCGGTGTGCCCAAAATGACGTGATCGCCGGCTGCCAGGTCCATGAGGGCCTCTTCTTGGTGGCCCCACAGCTCAATGCCGCGATTGCTCGTCCATTCAAAGAAGCGTTCGAAGGCCTGATCGGGCGTGAGCCATGGTTCGGGCTCACTGCCGTCCTCGGGCTCCCACCAGGTGGGGGAGAGCGCGCCGAGCGAGCCGAACTCAGCTTCGGTTCCCGTGCCGCCCGAGAATGAGCTGGCGGCGCCGGCGCCGGAGACGGTGCTGGCGGCGGTATCTGTCGTGGTCTGTGCCATGTGGTTGCTTTCTCTCGTGATTGTCCGCCATCCATTATGGCGTAGCGGCGGCACGGGGTGCCAGCGCGCGAGAAAATGCAGGAAATGGGCGTTCTGCTCAGCCGTATGGTGCAGTTGTCAGTTAAGTGAGTAGACTTTTTGCGATATCGCGAGCACATAGCTTTTGCGCAAGGGCTCTACCTGCGGTTTTAGTTTTCGTTATGCGGGCTGTGCTTGGCTATTGCAGAAAAGTCTACTCACTTAGGTTTGAGGGCCGTTCGCAGGCGCCTATTTGCGCTTGTTCGCCGATACCGCGACCATCAGAAGCCCCTAGGACTCCTGCGGTAAGCGCTTCTTGCCTTTGCGGGCGCGGTTTTTAAAGTTCTCGACGGCCTCTTCCATGCCCAGAGGTACATAAGTGAGCTCATCGAGATTGTCGGGCAGGTAGCACGCAAGGCTTTGCTCCTGCATGCGGCCCGCTGCGAGCCGTTCATCGCTGGGCTGCGCGCCGGGTGTGGCGCAAATGCCGTAGACGACGGCACCCATCTCGCGTGTGCGGCACTCGTATTCGGTCTCGGGATGCTCGGGATGGTCGCGGCGGACGTCGTCACTTACCCAAAGCGTGTCGTAGCCTGCCGCGGCAAACTGTCCCAGGGCGTAATCGCGCAACGGCTTGCTGTCGGTGCGCAGCGTGACGGTAGCGCCGGCTGAAAAGAGCGGGCGGTAGAGCATCAGATGGTCAACATGGACGAGCCGTTTTTTGGCGTACTTGGCCTTGGGCTGCGGTGTGGGAAAGTTGATGGTGATGGCATCGAACTCGCCTGTGGCAAACAGCTGCGGCAGCGATGCGGCGCCTCGGGGCAGGACGAGTGCGTTGGATAGCTCCTGCTCGCAGATTTTCTGTGCGGCATAAGCGATGCAGATGGGCTCTTGGTCCATGCCGATAAAGAGCGTGTCGGGCTCGCGGCGAGCGCGCTCGACCAGATAGGTTCCTTTGCCACAGCCAAGATCCAGGTGAAGGTGCTCGAATGGCTTGCTGCCAACTGGCGCACAGGCTTCACGCCAATCTCCGGCATAGGCCTCGGGGTTCGTCTCAATCGCATCGGCGTAGCGCTCCAGGCGCTCCTCGAGCACAAAGTTCTTAGGCGTGCGAACGTGGACGGCTCCCATGAGGCTCCTTGGTCATAAGTATGGAACGCATAACTGCATGTTCCGGTAATGGGTTGGAAGGGGTGGGCACGATGTGCCCGAAAGATACGGTGCGGCTCGGCGGCGAGTCGTCGGTGCCTACAGACGCTTGAGAATCACATAGCGGTTGAGCTCGCCGCTGCGGCCGTCGGCATGGAAGCGCTCAAGCTCGCGCACGGGGACCTCGCCGCTCTTGTAGAACGTACGGACGCCGCGCACCAGGTCGGTGATCTGCTGATCGTCAAAGTGATGGCAATAGCGGTAGGCGTGGCGGTCGTTTTGCCAGCCAATGAGGTGGTCACCGGCTTCAAACTGCGCGGAATCGTAACCCTCAAACGGCGGGGTGAGCTCGGCGCGGGCTTCGGCTCGAACGGCCTTCCGCGCCATGCGCTCGTCGTTCATAAACTCCCAAAAGCTGATGGCGATGATGCCGCCCGGGCGTGTCTGACGCACCAGAGCGTCGAGCACGCGTACACGGTACTCGCACGACGGCACGTGGTGCATAAAGCCAAAACAGACCGAGATGTCGGCGAGCGGGGCGTCGAAAAGCACGTCGGGCGTCTCGGCGCGGTTGAGCTTCATAAGGGCATCGAGCACGTCGAGTTCCTGGAAGTGCAGGTTGGGAATGCGTAGCGCGTGGCCATGTGCATCGATGGCCAGGTCTTGGCACGAGTCGACGCCGTAGAACTCAAACGGGCAACTGGCATCTGCCGAGGGGTTTGCCCCGTCGACGCCCTTGGCGGCAAGTGCGCCGCCGGCGGCAAAGTTCTCGAATCGCATATTGCCGCAGGCAAGATCGAAGACGCGGACGGGATGCTCGATCGTGGCGACGTCGAGCTGTTCGAGCGCGATATCCATTGTGCGCACCCAGCCGGGCCACGGGGCCTGGCGCGTATCGGAGAAGGAGGCGGAGTGCTCGCGATAGAACGTATTGTTGAGCTGGATAAGCGATGAGGCGAAATCGCGGTTCACGGCGCGGAACTCCCTCCGTTGGCGGTGCGGAATAAACAGTACGACCATACTACCGTTAACGCCGCAACGGGGACAACCAAGGTACGGGTCATTGCTTTGTTTGGACACATTTCCGCAGCTCATATGCACCCGCAACCGCCGGTTGTCAAAAATCGTACTAGAATAGGTGGCATGCTTTTGGCGGTGGCGGATAGATTTTTAACTGTGCAAGGCGCCTTAAGAACAAAAACGGTCCGGCGGCACGGCTGGCATCACATAGGAGGAACCATGAATGTAGAAACTGCGCAGCGGCTCGCCGACCTTCGTCGCAGCAAGGGCTTTAGCCAAGAAGGGCTCGCGCGAAAGTTAGGGCTGTCACGCCAGGCGGTCAGTAAGTGGGAGCGCGCGGAGAGCTCGCCCGATACTGAGAACTTGATCTCGCTCGCCAAGCTCTATGGCGTGAGCCTGGACGAGCTGCTCAATCCGAGCGACGAGATCGAGGACGATATCGAGTTTGAGAACGAGGACCGCGCCCGTCAGCGCGAGGCCGAGGCGGCGGAACGTGCCCGCACCCATGAGGCGGCGGCGCGCGCCACCGAGGCGGCAACACAGGCGAGTGATGCTGCGGCCAAGGCGGCACAAGCGGCAAGCTGGAGTGCGCAGGCCGCCAATGCTGCTACGGCGCAGGTGACGAGTGGCGGCGCAGTTGGCTCGACTCCGGTGAAGGGCCCGTTCCAGTCGTTCCCGTATTGGGCCGTGTGCTGGCTGCTGTTCTTTTTGCTGATGTTCCTGTTTGGTGCTGGCCCCTTTGCCGCGCTGATCTTCTTCACGATTCCCATCTATCACTGGGTGGCGCGTGCGCTCGATGGTGATTGGGCACGCGGGGATATTCAGGTTGGTCCAGCGCCGGTGGCGATCAAGGCCCAGGGGAAGGATGCTTCTGCGGAACCCGATGCTGACGTGGCTACCACGACCACCGCTGAGCCATGTGCCAAAGAGGGTGACGAATGATGAAGCTTTCGCATGAATCCAAGGTACGCCTGGGTGTTGGCATCGGAGCGTTTGTGCTCATTGTTGGGCTTGTCTTTGGCGTTTCGCGGACATTGATTCATTTTGATGGTCCGTGGGATCTCGACGATGTTGTATCCGGCTTGTCTGGTATGGACGATGCGCTTGACGAGGACGATCTTTTGGATAGCGGTAACTATTCCGTTCGGCCTCAACAGCTTTCGAGCGAAACGTTTGATGCCGACGCGTTCACATCGCTTGATTTGGACGTGACGTCGGGCACGGTCGAGGTCAAATGTGTCTCTGGCGGCCCGGTGCGTGTTATCGAAAGCGGCCGCGTTGCGAAGGGAACGTCTGCTTCTGATGCGGCTACTCGGAACCTTGCTGAGGCCAAGGGCTCTACGCTCAAGATCAGTCAGTTCGACTACGATGATAAGCGCGCGATTGACCGCACAATTACCATTGAGCTGCCGCGAGATGTTGCGGATAACCTGGTGGGCATTACGGCGAATGTAGGGTCGGGCGACCTGGCGGTCGCGGACATTGCGTGCCATGATCTGGATATAACGTTGAATTCGGGAGACGTTGAGTTTACGGGCACCGTGACCGACACCCTGAATGCCGAGGTCGGTTCGGGCGACATGACGTTCGAGCTCTACCAGGCGCCCGCGAAGTCGATGGACGTGAGCGTGGGCTCGGGCGACGTGGAGATGACGGTTCCGAACTCGACGGGCTTTAAGGCGAGCCTCACCTTGGGCAGTGGCGACTTCGAGAGCGATTTCCTTCCGCTTGGCTACGATGGAGAGACTATTTTGAATCTTGAATTCGATAACGGTGACAAGTCTGCTACGTATCGATTTGAGATTGGCTCGGGCGACATGTCGTTTGATTCGGAGTGACGGGTGGTTATCGAAGACTTATAAACCATAGACGCGCTGTTTGATGGAGGCGCTGGAGCCGTGACGGGCTCCGGCGCCTTTGCCTTTACAATGGGGGCATGGAACAGATTATCTTGAACATACTCGAGGCCCTGCGTTGCGGCGAGACCGTAGACGACAAGGCGCTCGTCAAACTGATACATGCCGAGGCGCGCCGCGAGGGTGCCGATAAGCGCGACTTGGCAAAGCGCCGCCTGCTGCCGTTCTACCAACGGGTAAAACGCGAGGAGCCGGCTCGTTGGGCTGCGTGGAATGTCGGTTCCGATCTGGAACGCCAACTGCTGCAGGTGTTGCGTATGAAGCCGCGCCGAACGGCCTCGGGCGTGGCGACCATTACCGTCATCACCAAGCCGTGGCCGTGCTCGGGCGATTGTCTGTTTTGTCCCAACGATCTGCGCATGCCCAAAAGCTATCTGCACGCCGAGCCGGCGTGCGCCCGTGCAGAGCAAAACTGCTTCGATCCGTATCTGCAGGTGAGTGCCCGTTTGACGGCGCTTTCGCAGATGGGTCATGCGACCGATAAGATCGAGCTCATCGTGCTTGGCGGTACCTGGAGCGACTATCCGGAAGGCTATCAGACATGGTTTATGTCGGAGCTCTTCCGCGCGCTCAATGACGATGCCGTCGCCGGCGTGGCGGCCAACCCCATGTTGGCGCGTCCGGGCATCAGTCGTGCCGAGGCGGGGCGCCTGCTCGATGACGCTCCCGCCGATGCCCTGCCGCCGGTGGTAACAGAGCGCCGTGAGCGCTATCGGGCTGCCGGTATTGCGACCGACGAGGCCGAGCTTGCGAGCGGTGTTGCCGACGAGCAGGGGCGTGTGGATGCTGCTGTGGGTGGCTATAACCGCGCGGTGCGTCGTCTGTACGGCCCCGGCACGCCGTGGGGCGAGGTCGCCGAGTGGCAGACGGCAACGATGGAGGAGCTTGAGCGCCAGCAGCGCATCAACGAGACGGCGAAGCATCGCGTGGTGGGGCTCGTCATTGAGACGCGCCCCGATGCCGTGACGCCGCAGGCGCTCACGCTCATCCGCCGCCTGGGCTGCACCAAGATCCAGATGGGCATCCAAAGCCTTGACCAGCAGCTGCTCGACATCAACGAGCGCCGCATTTCGGTGGCTCAGATCGAGCGGGCGTTTTCGCTTGCGCGCTTGTTTGGCTTTAAGATCCATGCGCATTTTATGCTCAACTTGCTGGGCGCCACGCCCGAGGGGGACAAGCGCGACTACGAGCGCTTTATGACCGAAGGGGCCTTTATGCCCGACGAGGTCAAGGTCTACCCGTGTGCGCTCATCGATGGCTCGCGTCTGGTGGGCTGCTATGAGCGCGGCGAGTGGCGCCCCTATACCGAGGAAGAGCTGCTCGATGTGCTGGCCGACGACATCGTGGTGACGCCGGCGTTCTGCCGCATCAGCCGTATGATTCGTGACTTTAGCTCCGACGACATCATGGTGGGCAACAAGAAGCCTAACCTGCGTCAACTCGTTGAGAACCGCCTAGCTGCTCGGGGTGACGGTGCGACGGTGCGCGAGATCCGTTATCGCGAGATCAGCACGGCGGGTGCCGACTTGGATGAGCTGACCCTTGACGAGGAAGTGGCGTACGAGACGCCGGTGACGCACGAGCGCTTTTTGCAGTGGGTGACGCCGCAGGGCAAGATCGCGGGTTTTTTGCGCCTGTCCCTGCCCGATCGCGCCTTTGTCACCGCACATGCGGACGAGTTGCTGACGACGCCGGATGAGGCGATGATTCGCGAGGTGCATGTGTATGGCATGGCGGCGCGCGTGGGGGATCGAGGCCAGGCAGCCCAGCACCATGGATTGGGACGGTCGCTGGTGGAGCGTGCGTGCCATATTGCTCGGGACGCGGGCTATGCGCGCATCAACGTGATCAGCGCGATCGGTACGCGCGAGTACTATCGCCATTTGGGTTTTTACGACCGCGGACTCTATCTGCAAAAGGAGCTCTAGATGAACAAGCCGAGTGTTTCTGCCGGTGTCGTTGCCGGCGTTGCTCTGGGGGCCGCGGCGCTTGGTGCGGCCGCCGTCGCTGTTCGTGCCGCCTGTCTGCAGGTTGCGCGAACCCGCAATGGGTTGGCGCGTGTGAAACGCGTGCACGATGAGGGCGGCGATGAGATTCGCGTGTTGGTGCAAGGCGGCGTCTACCAAAGCGCAAGCTACGTTGGCGAGCGTTGGGCGGAGCCCGTCTTTGCGTACTATCGTGCGTTTGACGACGTGTTTGAGGCCGAGGACGCAATGCGTGACGCTTATGGTCACGGTATCGACCGCATGCTTATGCTGGGCGGCGGCGGGTTTGCCTATCCTAAGTTCGCCCTGATGTCGCACGAGGGCTTGCGCATGGACGTCATCGAGTATGACGGAGAGATTACGCGTCTGGCCCGCCGCTGGTTTTACCTAGACGAGCTGGAGCGCACGGCGGGCGATCGCCTGCGGGTGATTACCGCCGAGGCGCGTTCGTACCTGGGCGTGACGAGCGTGGGCCATCGTCGTACGACGTGGTCGTGAGCGATTGCTTTGGCGGTGCCGAGCCCGTACGCGAGCTGGCGACGGTTGAGGCGCTGCGTTTGGTGCGAGGCAGCCTGAATGCCGGCGGCATCTACGTTGCCAATATCGTGAGTGCAAACGAGGGGAGCGACGTGACGTTCCTGCGCGACTGCGCTGCCGCGGCACTCGAGGTATTCGCCCGCGCCTGGGTGGTCCCATGTGGCGATGCGGAGTTCGGCGGCGAGGAAAACTACCTGCTCATCGCCAGCGACGGCGACTATGCCTTCGCCGAAGCCGTGCCTTTCGATGCCGACTTCCTTGGCGCTGCCCTCCACGACTAGCACGTTTTCCTGCGACCAGTCTTTTTTGGATGTGGCTCTTTTAACTACTTCTTGATCATGCGCCAGCTGAGGACGCGCTGCTTCATGCCCTCTATGTCGAGCACGCCTTCGGCAAAGCCCTTGCGCACGAGCTCCTCGGGAACGTACTCGTCGTAGCGATCAAAATAAGGCACCTCGCCGGGATAGACGAGCTCGATGGGGTCGAAGTCCTTTTCGGCCTCGGCTGCGAGCACCTCAAAGAACGTCTCCTCGTCAGCCTTCATCTTAAACTGCATAAAGTATGGACGCGACGGATCGAGCCCGCGAAGGCCCAGCTCAGCGGCGCATTTTATCTTGAGCATGCGCTCGAGTGCCAAAAAGGCGTAGCTGCCCAACCAGGGGAAGAGCACCCAGGTGTCGCCACCCAGGTTGATGAGTGGCTTAGTTCCCGCACCCGAAAGCTCAGCAGTATGACGAGCCTGCGCCAGACGGGCCCGTGCGTTACCCATAAGGTACGGATATGCCGCGTGCTCGTTGAGCGCCTTGCGCATACGTTCGAGTACGTGTGTATTGATATCACCGGGGCAGTCGCCAAAATAGGCCGGCACGCGACCTTTTACCTGCGTGGCAAAAACGGTATGACGCTTCCAGTCCACTTCCTCGACAATCCAACAGTGCCCGGCGATGGCGATGCGCTCACCGGGCGGTGGCGGATTGACAATCGTGCCCAACTCGGCCGACTCGCTGCGAACGGTGAACTCCTCGTTTTCCTGGAACACGGCGTAAAACTTAAAGTTGTTAATGATGCGCTCGCCCGCGAGACCCACGATGAGCCCGCCGCCCTCGGTGACCTGGATATGGTCGATGTCAATGAGGTGGCGCAGCAACACGCGATAGTCATCGGTCGAGACGCGATGGAAATAACTGAGCGTGAGCACGCGCTGGGCAAGTTCGGCCGGCGTGAGCTCACCGGTGCTGGCAAGCGTCGACATGGTCTGGTGGTAGAGCAGGCTGTAGGGGAGCCGATCGAGCTCGGGCGGCTCAACCCATTTTTCCTCGCGATAGAGTTGTACAAGCGCGATGCCCTGCAGGAGCTTCCACGGAATGGTCTCGGGCATCATCGTGCGCGGCTCGGGTTCTTCCTCGCGCATGACAAACCACATCTCGGGCGGAAGATCGCGGCGTCCCGTGCGGCCCATGCGCTGCAAAAAGGAACTGACGGTAAACGGCGCGTCAATCTGGAAGGCGCGCTCCAGACGGCCGATATCGATGCCAAGCTCCAGCGTGGAGGTGGTGACGGTCGTCTGTGCCTGTTCCTCGTCGCGCATGAGCTCTTCTGCCGTCTCACGCAACGATGCCGAAAGATTGCCGTGATGGATGAGGAAACGGTCGGGCTCGTGTCGGCTTTCACAGTAGCTGCGCAACATGGAGCACACGGCCTCTGCCTCCTCGCGCGAGTTGGCAAAGACCAGGCACTTGCGGCCGCGGGTATGTTCAAAGATGTAGCCCATGCCGGGGTCGGCGTTGTCGGGTGCGGTGTCGGTGGGGTTGAGCAGTGCCTGTTCGGTTGCCTGCGGGATGTCGACTTCCCCTTCGGGGGCCGAGGAAGTGCGACGGTTCTTGGGGGCAGCCTTGCCCCTTGCCTGCTCGCGACGTTGACGGCGCTCCTCCTGTGTGAGTTGCCCACTATGGCGCATGTCTTGGGTGCTGACGGGCAGTGCCGCGGGTGGTGTCGCCTCAATGCGCTCGCATGCGAGCACCTCAGCTTCCTGCGGACCTGTGCTCGTGAATCCTCGCTGCTGAGCCTGGGGACCCGAGTTGTAGAAGTGCTCCATGGAGATACGCCACACGCGGCGCGGCTCCTCAAAGCGGGGGATGACGCAGTCGCGTCCCGTCCCCTGCGACAAGAAGGCACCCGTGCGTTCCGGGTCACCGATGGTGGCCGAAAGGCCGATGCGCCTGGGCCGCACGCCCGCCATGCGCGAAAGACGCTCGATAAGGCAGAGCGTCTGCCCGCCGCGGTCACCGCGCATGAGCGAGTGGACCTCGTCGATGACCACATAGCGCAGGTCGCAGAACATACGCGGAATTGCCATGTGCTTGTGGATCAGGAGTGCCTCGAGTGATTCGGGCGTAATCTGTAGGATGCCGCTCGGCTTTTTGATGAGCTTTGCCTTGTGCGACTGCGAGACATCGCCGTGCCAGTGCCAGACGGGGATATCGGCCTCTTCGCACAGATCGTTGAGGCGAACGAACTGGTCGTTGATGAGTGCCTTGAGGGGGCCAATATAGAGGGCGCCAACGCTTGCGGGCGGGTTCTCCCAAAACTCGGTCAGGATGGGAAAGAAGGCCGCCTCAGTTTTGCCAGATGCCGTGGATGCCGTCAGGAGCACATTGTCTTGCGTGTTGAAGATGGCATCTGCCGCCGCA
This sequence comes from uncultured Collinsella sp., assembly GCA_958347015.1. Classification (GTDB taxonomy): domain Bacteria; phylum Actinomycetota; class Coriobacteriia; order Coriobacteriales; family Coriobacteriaceae; genus Collinsella. The sequence goes on from CATVTV010000002.1 coordinate 102,494, forward strand.
ACCTGGATGGAGCGCAGACTCTCCCAATCGTGGGAGTAAATGAAATCCTGGATAAACGGGGCATATCGGTCAAAAGCGTTCATGGGGCCTCCTCTCATCAACGGGCCGATCAACGCAACGGGCGACGGCTCGATATCTTGCAACATCGGCGTTTGCCCAGATAAAATCCGCCAAAATAAACCTGTCCCTTTTTGGCAGGTTAGATGGTGAACTCGGCGAAGTTGCGGTCGTCGTCTGCGGTGCCGGTGTCGTCTGTTGCAGCTGCCGGCGCCAGCGCGTCGCCACCGACGCTTTGCAGCAACTCGGCCACGTTAGCATCGGGGTTTTGACACAGGATATCGAGCAGCTCGATAAAGTCGCGGATGACCTCGCGGGGCGTCAGATGCGTGTCGGCTCCCACGCGGCCAAGCTCAATCTTGAGGAAGTCCACCAAGTCGTTCTCGGTAAGCGTGGGCGTCCAGCCAAAGTAGCCGGCATGGATCTGCATGAGCTTTTCGATGAGCACCAGCAGCTCCTCGTAGGTGAGCGGCTGCAGGCGGATGATGGGCGCGAGCATGTCTTTGAGATCATCGCGCGCAAAACGGCCCTGGGCGAGACGGCTCCGAAGGGCCTCGTAGGAAAAGACGCCGCGGCGGCGGTCCTCGATAGAGGTCGGCGTGCCGCCCATGATCACGCCCAGGTACTGCGCTTTGCCCTGGAGCGTGTCGTTGTACATGGTCAGGATCTTCTCGTAGTTATATTGGCGCGTAATCGCGTTGGGAATCTTGTATAGATTCACGAGCTCGTCGATGAGCACCAGCATGCCCTTGTAGCCGCTGCAGACCAAAAAGCGCGCAATGAGCTTGACGTAGTCGTACCAGTCGTCATCGCTGATGATGGTAGAGGAGCCCAACTCGGCGCGTGCCTCACTCTTGGTGCGGTACTCGCCGCGAATCCATTTGGTCACGCGACTCATAGCTTCTTCGTCGCCTTCGGATACTGCCGTGCGGTAGCGGCGGAGCATGCGGACGAAGTCAAAGCCGTGGACCATCTCCTCGAGCGGGGCCAGTTGGGCATTGACGACCGACTCGTCGACGTCGGCACACGAGGCAACCCAGCGATCCAGAATAAGGTTGAGCGCACCGCCCTCAGGGCGCGTCTTGGTCGATATGTTGCGGATGAGCTCGCGATAGGTAGCGAGGCCCTGGCCCTGGCCGCCCTGTAGGCGGCGCTCAGGGGAAAGGTCGGCATCGGCGACCACGAAGCCCTCGCCCATGGCATGCGTTCGGATGGTCTGGAGCAAAAAGCTCTTGCCGGCGCCGTAGCGACCGACTAGGAAACGGAAGCTTGCGCCCCCATCGGCGATGAGGCTCAGGTCGGTGAGCAGAGCACGGATCTCGACCTCTCGCCCCACGGTGATATAGGGAAGGCCAATGCGCGGGACAACGCCGCCCTTGAGCGAGTTGAGAATGACGGCGGCGACGCGCTTGGGCACGCGGGGTGCTGCGGATGCGGTATCACTCATGGTCTAGGTATCCTCTCACGTCTGCTTCGTAGTCCTCGATAATTTGCGGTCCTGCTGAGCCAAATTCAATAACGGTGTCGCCCACCAGGTCAAAGAGCACTTCGTTGATGCTATCGACGAGCATGTCCTCACTCTTGCCCGACTGTGCCACCGCCGATGCCGTCTGCGCTGCGTTTTGCTCGAGGAGTGCTCGAAGATAGGCATCTGCGGCGGAATCGAGTGCGGACGCGGTGTCGGCGGGCGTGGGCGCTGATGCGAGGAGCGGTGCTACGACGTCAAACTGCTCGGTGGAGATGGTCGGCTCGCTAGCCTCGTCCTGCTGCATGGCCGTCGCGACTGGTTCGGCGATCGTGTCGGCCACGGGCTCGGCTTCCCGTCGCTCGGCAACTGCCACCTCGGCATCCGCAGGCGTGCCGTCCTCGCGCTCCTCGTCGATCAAAAGCGCCTCGCGCGTTTGTGCAGCGGCGCTCCGAATGTGCCCCAGCTGGCTCAGGTCGATATCGACCTTGACGGGCTGATGCGCGGCATCCCATGAAAGCCATGCCGTGATCTCGTCATCGATAATCTTAGCCAGATATTTGGGGACCTTCTCTTCCTTAAGGGGATGGCCGGGATCCAGTGCCAAGCGCAGGCGCTGATCACAAGCGCGCATCATCTCACCGAGCTTGCTGCTCTTTTGCCTGCTGCCGTGGATGCGCATACATTCCCAAAAGCCATTTTGGCAGCGGTAGATGTGAATGGGGTCTAGGCGATATTCGCAGTCCTCGTGGCGCTCGGGCGCAAAGAACACGGCCGAGGCAAACATGGTGTAGGGCATGGCCGTCTCCTCCCCAAACAAGCTCGCTACGATGCCGGTCTTTCGGTGCGTGTCATAGTAGCGCGCCATACGGACATACACGGCGCATGCCACGTGGCGCAGGTCGCGATGGTGGGAACGGTCGAGCCGTGAGTTATTCAGGTTGTACGTCGAGAGCGCGTCGATGGCAGCCATGAGCCGCTCCTCATGCGCCTCATCGGGCGGAAGGGGAAGCGTGGGCTCGGAGGTCTTACGACGCGCAGGCGCCAGGTCCGACGGCGCCTGCGCGGGTACAAGGTCTCGCGCTGCGCGGCGCAACTCGATAAGGGCGTTGTCGAATGCTACGGTTTTAGAGTCGCGAAGCAGCTTGGGATCGAGCCCGTGGAACACGGCGTAGTCCTGCAGCCACACGCGTGCGAACCGGTCGATGCCGGGTTCAAAGGCGCGATAGGCATCCCAAAATGCCTTGATCTTGTCATAGCCGTCACGCGGATTGTCGACGCCAATGCCGCAAATCAATTCGTAAAGATAAAGAAAAGCAAACGAGGTCGATGTCTCCTCGATATTGCCGCGGCGCACTTGGGCGCGCCAGGTAAAGTAACCGCGCAACTGTCGATCGCTCATGGCATTGTAGGTGGGAAAGTACGACTTAAAGGTGCCGTTGTAGGGGCAGTCGTCCTCAAAATCGGCCATCAGCAGGCCCTGGCGGTAGAAAAGCTCGGCTTCCGAAAGCCAACGGCCCGCACCGCCCTTGGGATCATCTTGCCAGCGTGATATCTCGCGCATCCTGCGGTACTGGTCGGGGAGGAAGTTCTGCATCTGACGACCGGTCTTGAGAATTGGCTCGTCAGCATAGATTTCGTTTGAGAAGCGGGCGGACTGGTGGGTCCGGGCCTCGGCCATAATGCGCTCGATGAGCATTTTGACGTCCTGGTCGGCCACCGCCCTCTCCTCTCCCTATATGGTGTCGGTGACCTCATATCATAGCACAGCATCAAACAGATGTTCGAGATATCACTATGCAGATAGTTTAGAACAGGAGGGCGTAGATGACCGCCACGACGACGGAGGGGAGCATGTTGGCCGTGCGGAAGGTCTGAGGCCGAATAAGGTTAACGCCAACACAGAAGATGAGCATGGAGCCCACAAGCGAAAGGCTGTCGAGGGCTGCGGTGGTCATGATGGGGGAGAGTGTGCCGGCAAAAAGCGTGATCGTGCCCTGGAATACGGCAACGGGCAGGGCCGAGAAGATGCAGCCGCGGCCAAGCGAGGCCGTCATGGTGCAGACGATGATGCAGTCCAGCGCGCCCTTCAGGGCAAGTGTGGACCAGTCGCCGAGCAGACCGTCCTGAATCGATCCTACGATGGCCATGGCACCGATACACACGGTGAGCGATGTCGAGACAAAGGCGTTGGTGAACTCGTTGTCGCCTTCGCTGCCGGTTTTGCGCTTGAGCCATTCGCCGAGGTTCTCGATGGCGGCCTCCAGGTTGATGGCCTCGCCGATGAGCGAACCAAGGGCAAATGAGACGATAAGCATGGTGGTGCCGGTGGTCGCCAACGTCTCTCCATCGATAACGAGCATCTTTTGCATGGTGCCGCCCAGGCCGATAAACAGAACGCACAACCCCGATGCCTTCATGAGCGTGTCTTGGATGCGGGGCGTAATGAAGCGCCCACCCATGAGGCCCAGCAGACCGCCCGCGATCAAAAGCGCGACGTTGATGATCGTTCCTAAACCCGGCATGAACCCTCCTGTAATTGATGCCAACGCGGCAATCGTAACAGAACGGGGAGGGGAGCGCTCAGTATCCGAGCCAAGCGGCGGTTAGCGGTCTAGGATAGGACGGGGCTAAAGTCGAAGCGCAGCGTCATGAGGTGCTGCGGGGACTCGATGGCTGCGGCAATGATGTCGGCATCTCGTGCACGATCGAACCCTTCAAGTTCCATTTGATAGGGGAAGTCTTCTTGGATACCGATGCGACGAGGAACCAAAAGCTTGGTTCCGTCGAATTCTTCGGTTCGCGTTCCGTCTGCTGCAACGGAATAAAGGTGTAACTTGGCGGTCGTTGTGGCATCAAGTGCCGAGATGGCTTGGATATCGTTCGATGCGCTCCTTGCTCCCACTGCTGTAAGTGCCGTGGGCGCGACGACTTCACCCGAAGGCAAAAAGACGAGCTCGACGGTATTGGGGAATGCGATGAGGATATTTTTGCGGCGGGGCGCATTGGCAGCGACTGGCTCAATGCTTGCGGCATCGACGGTTTCCGTGTGGTCGAGCGCGACCATCATGCAACAGTTGCCTTCGTCGACATCTGGGGGAGCGGCAAAGTCCAGGCCGTCTTTCGGTTGGGGATCGCCTAGTTCGGTGGCGGTGCCGCCTGGCTTCTCGAGGGGAGCCGCAGCGTTGTCTTCTGACGATGCATCGTCTGCATCGTCAACATGTGGCGGTGCGTCTGTGACCTCGTCCTTGGGGGATTTGTCATTATCGCTCGATATGGGAGCAGCAATCCCGACAGACCCCACTCCGTGCCATGTCATTTGGAGCAGCGCCGGATCGGCGAGAATGCGCTGCACGCCCGGCTCCTGGGTATCGATATTGATGGGGGCGGATTCTGATCCGCGTGTGAGGTTAAGCGAGCCCTTCTGTCTATTGCCTTGAGCTTCTTGGTCGTCCGCGTCGCCAGCGTAGAACAGCAAAGGCGCATCTCCCGTTGCGATGGCTTCGGTGTTCGCCTTGGTCAGTCGCAGCGATGCCGTAAAGGAGATGATGGGCTGCGCGCCATCGACATTCGAGGGAACGCAGCCCAGGCATACACCCCCTCCTTCTTCATAGGCCGCGCTGTCGAAGACGACCTTCGCCCCGTTCGCCGAGTCATCGACCGAGTCAATATCGATGCGCAGCTCTAGGTCGCATGGGTCGCCATCGGCGTCGACTGCAGCCGATTTCCATGTGCAGATGGCATAACCTGTCTGGGGGCCGTTCTCCTTGTCCGGTCGCTTGATATCCACGACTATCGAGTCGACCGTATTGCGGCGAAGGCATCCCGAGGTTCGGATCGTGGCGTGCGCGAGCGAAAAACGTTGGCAGGCGACGATACCCGACGAATTCGCCACGGGGTTCAGAGCTTGCGGTAAGGAGTTTGCCGTGGCGGGCGTCGCCCAAGCGGCGAGAGGCGTACCGCTTACCAGTGCGCTGCAGAGCGCGGCGACGGGCAAAAGGTTTTTGGGTGCCATGGTTCTCCTATCTATTTCGCGTACTCCGGTCGTGCTTGGCTATTGGTTGCGTTTGATGTGCAGGCCAAGGCACGTCAGTCCTGCTCCCACCGTGGCGGCGCCTGTCGCAATGAGTTGCCGGGTGTCGCTCGTCTGAGCGAGCGGCTCGTGACGGCCGCCGCGATTAAGGCCCGAAAGGTCGACGGTCACTTCTGTGGCCGCCTGCGCTTGCTCTTGTTGAGCAAAGGCCATGGCAGGCGCGGACGCCAAGATGCCGACGATGGCGGCCAGTGCGATCGCCTTAGGACGTGGCGTGCGCACCGGGCTCGACCGTCCAGGTGATGCTTGCCACTTGATCTCCCGTACCGCCGGCGTGGTAGATGTCACGCGTGACGCGGGCGACGTGGCCGCTCACATTGAGCTTGATTTTGTCCGTTCCGTCGGCAATGCCCTTGTACTTCATGTCGAAGCTTACGTCTTTGGAAAGATCGAGGCCCGTAGTCTGAGTCGCCGAGCTGGCGTCCTTTTCTGCCTTATCGGGGCCAACCTTAAAATCGATGGAGTTCTGGGCCGAGCCCGTCTTTGCGTCTGCAACGATTGTCCAGTCGTTCTTGGCCGTGACCTTCATGTTAGTGACGTGGATACCATATGCCGAGAGGTTGTCGATGGTAATCGTCTTGTCGGAGGGTCCTACAAGCGTTCCGTCGGCTTGGGCGGCAAAGGGGATGACCGTTGGCGCCTTAAACGAAACATTGCTAATGTCGGCCTTCACCGTCACATCGGTGGTTCCAACGCGCACCTCTGCCATGGCCGCCGTTGGCGCGGCGCCCATCGCAAGTGCGAGCGTAAGCCCTGCGCCCACGGCGAGTGCCCTGGCTCCGCTCAGGTTCATGGGGTGTTCATAATCGATCCTTTCTACTCGTCACGGACTGTTTCCGTGATGGTTGGACGAATGGGGACAGGGTGCGGCCCCTGCGAGCGCGTCGGCCACTAGCCTTCTGCCTGGGCCACCCGCACTTTGACGCGCGTCGGATTGCCGTGGGTGTCGTAGGTCTTGGCATCGAGTGCCTGAATCTCGATATATGCCTCGCCTTCTTGGATATCGCCGGCGGGGCAGGTCTCAACCGTCTTGCCGGCTTCGACCACACCGGACTCATAGATGGTCTCGTCGTTTTGAATCACGCGGAAGCGCTGGGGAAACTTGTTGTCTTGGACGTTTTGCACGTTGACGCGCAACTTGCCGCCTTCCTGCAGCTGTGCGACCGGCGCGACCGAGATCGTCATCATGTTGTCGCGGACGATGGCATCGAGCTCATCCTGGATTTCTTGGCGCGATTTACCCTCTGCCGTCGTGACTGAGGCGCCTGCTTCGGGCACGGGCTGCGACTGCCAGGCGTATAGCCCTACGGCGATGAGGGCGCAGACGATAGCCAGGCAGACAACGACGAGCTTCTTGCGACGCCCCAGTCCTGCAAGGCGGGGCGGCTTCTTTGCACTCATGCGGCGTCCTTGGTGGTGTAGACGCGTGCGAACGTGGACGGGTCCGCTCCAAAGAGCATGTGAAGCATCAGGCGGCGCGAGTAGATGAGCTCGTCGAAGTCGTGAGGGAGCTCGATGTTGTGGATACGCGCGATGTGGTGGGCGAGCGCCGAGAACGACTCGGGGTCGCAGATAACATCGGTGGTGACGTGGTAGACCGCCGTATCGGGGAACGCCTCTTCGTCGAAAGGCAGGAGATAGGGATCGTCGTCGACCTCGATGGCGACGCCGTACTGGGGCCAGTAATATGCCATGGGAACCTCCCTGCTTCTGGGGCCAAAACTTCCATTGGTTTTGGCTGTCGATGCCGACCGTATCAGTCACTACTTGACCAATTTCTGACCAAATGCTTGACGGATTGACATCTCCGCAGGTAAAAGATGGCAAAAATAACTTCAACTTTTTTCGAGCGACAATTGCGTGGTCGCTGGCGGTAAAGCGACATGTGTCAAAAGCATCGTCTGCCGAGGAAACCTTGCCGCTCGCCGAATTGCACGAACGTAAAAATCGCCAATTATGGAGACGGTCTCGAACACGTCGACGAAACGATGCGGTAACATCTCCCTGCAAATACTGTAGTTAGCTAAAGGGGGAGTTCGCGTGTCGGCAACTATCAAACCCTTCACCGACGAGTTCGAAGAGTATGGCCGCGATGAGTCTCGCACATCGGGCGAGGCCTCGAGCATCTCGTTTCCGACAACGGAGGAAGAGGTCCGCGCCATTTTGAAAAAGCTCCATGCCGAGCGTGTCCCGGTGACGGTTCAGGGCGCCCGGACCGGTCTTGCCGCCGGCGCCGTGCCTCATGGCGGTCACATTCTCAATACTTCCCGTATGAATCGCTACCTAGGCATTCGCCGCGATGAGCAGGGCCGCTTTCTTTTGCGTGTGGCGCCCGGCGTCGTGCTGTCTGAGCTACGCAAGCAACTGGGCAAGAAAGTGCTGCCGACTGCCGGCTGGGACCAGACATCGCTTGAGGCCTACGAGGAGTTCCAGGAAGCCCCCGAGCAATTCTTTCCTACCGATCCCACCGAGGCATCTGCCTGTCTGGGCGGCATGGCGGCATGCAACGCTTCCGGCGCCCGTAGCTACGCTTACGGCCCCATGCGCCCTCACGTCACGGGCCTTCATGTCGTGCTGGCCGATGGCGACCTGCTCGAGCTTCACCGCGGCGAGGTTTTTGCACAGGGTCGTCGCCTTTCGCTCGTCACGGTACAGGGCCGCACGCTCGAGCTCGACCTTCCCGACTACACTATGCCCAAGACCAAAAATGCTTCGGGCTATTTCGTTGCTGACGATATGGATGCCATCGATCTGTTTATCGGTGCGTGTGGCACACTCGGCGTTATCACCGAGCTCGAGATTGCCCTGCAGGCGGCGCCTGCGGTCGTTTGGGGCGTGAGCTGCTTCTTTGACAGCGAAGACAAGGCCGTGTCCTTCACCGATTCCGTGCGTCCCGTCCTGTCCCACGCGGCTGCCATCGAATATTTCGATGCGGGCGCCCTGGATATCCTGCGTCGTCAGCGTGAGCAGTCGACCGCGTTCGCCTCGCTGCCGGCGCTCGACAAAGACGCCAAGGTCTGTATCTACGTGGAGCTCGACTGCGACGACGAAGCCCAGGCGACTGAGGAGCTGTATCACTTGGGGTGGGTACTGGAGCTTGCGGGTGGCAGCGACGATGCGACATGGGTCGCGCGCACCGAGGTCGATCGCGAGTGTCAGCGATTCTTCCGCCATGCGGTGCCCGAGAGCGTCAACATGCTCATCGACGAGCGTCGCCGCACGGATCCCACCATCACCAAACTGGGTTCGGACATGTCGGTGCCCAACACACGCCTGGCCGATGTCATCGCCCTTTATCGCCGTACGTTGGCCGAAAGCGGGCTTGAATCTGCCGCCTGGGGGCACATCGGTAACAACCATCTGCATGTGAACATTCTGCCGCGCGATGCGCAGGATTACCGCCGCGGCGGAGAACTCTTTGCCCAGTGGGCTTCCGAGGTCACGGCCATGGGCGGTGCCGTCTCCGCCGAACACGGCGTCGGCAAGATCAAGGCGGGCTTCTTGGAGACGATGTACGGTCACGAGGCCATGGTCGAGTCGGCGCGGCTCAAGCTCCAGCTCGATCCTGCCGGGCAGCTGGGTCGCGGTAACCTGTTTTCGGAGAAGCTCTTGGATGAGCTCGTCCAGAAAGGGGGCGCGTGAAGATGAGCGATTTCCATATGGTGGTGTGCGTCAAGGCGGTGCCGGGCAGCACCGAGGTCAAGATGGACCCCAAGACCAATACCATCGTGCGCGATGGCAAGCAGGCGGTCATTAACCCGTTCGATGCGAGCGCTTTGGAATGCGCGCTGGCGCTGAAGGATGACTTTATCGGCTTTGGCATGGACGTGCGCGTAACGGTGGTGTCGATGGGCATCCCCGCGACCGAATCGCTATTGCGCGACTGCATCGCCCGAGGCGCCGATGACGCACTGCTGCTGACCGACCGCGCCTTTGCAGGTGCCGATACCCTGGCAACCACCTATGCCCTCAAGTGCGGCATCGAGGCGCTCGACGAGGACTTCGACCTGCTCATTTGCGGCAAGATGGCGGTGGACGGCGATACAGCCCAGATTGGTCCCGAGCTTGCCGGTGCCTTTGAGATTCCCTGCGTGACCGACGTGAGCTGCGTGCAGAGCGCGGGCTTTACGACTTGCGGCTCGCTGGCGCTTGTTCACGGCTGCGATGCCGGCGAGGAGACGGTCTATCTGGAGATGCCGTGCGCGATGACGACTGCCAAGGAGATTGGCCAACTGCGTATGCCGAGCATTGCCGGTATTCGTGCGGCCGAGGAGGCGGACGCACGCGTGGTCAATGCTGCCGACGTGAACGCCGACCCCGCGCGCTGCGGCCTTGCCGGCTCGCCGACACAGGTCGTGCGATCGTTTGTGCCCGACCGCGACCAAACGTGCGAGGCCGTTGAGGGGACGGCGTCCGAGCAGGCGGCAAAACTTGCCAAGATCATCGAGGGGATGGCATAGATGAGCGGACTGATTATCGATAGCGAAGCCTGTATCGGCTGCGGTCGCTGCGTTCGCGCCTGTGCCTCGGGCGGCATTGTAGTGGAAGGCGAGCGGCCCAACCGTTGCGCCCGCGTAACCGACGGCTGCATCCTATGCGGTGGGTGCGTCGACGCCTGCCCCGTCAACGCCATCTCGATTGAGCGTGACGAGGCCGCTGGCGCGGTGGACCTTGATGCATATCGAGACATTTGGGTCTTCGTGCAGGCCGACGAGCACGATACGGTGACTCCCGTTGCCTATGAGCTCATGGGCAAGGGCCGCGAGCTTGCCGATGCTCGTGGTTGCCGTCTGGTGGCATTGGTCGGCATGAGCCCCGAGAGCTCTCTCGGTGACCTGGAGCATCTGGTTTGCGCCGGTGCAGACGAGGTCCTGGTCTGTCGCGACGAGCGCCTGCGCCAGAACGATGCGGAGGTTTACGCCCGGCTGATCTGCGATTTGGTGGCAGAGCGCAAGCCCGAGGCCATTCTGTACGGTGCGACCGCCTTTGGCCGCGAATTGGCACCCGGCGTTGCCGTGCGTTTGCAGACGGGCCTTACGGCTGACTGCACCGTACTTTCGATGGATACGGAGACGGGGCTGCTGCAACAGACGCGTCCGGCGTTTGGCGGCAACCTGATGGCCACCATCGTCTGCCCCAATCATCGTCCTCAGATGGCAACGGTGCGTCCCGGCATCTTTAAGGCGCCCGACTTTGGCTACGGCCGCTCCGGCACGATCACCCAGATATCGCTTGCGGATGATGCTAAGGCTCGTGTCGAGATCTCGATTCCCGCCGAGGAGTGGGGGCAGCAGGCATCAATTGCCGATGCCGAGCGCCTGGTCGTGGTGGGTCGCGGTATTGGTTCCAAGAAAAACCTGCCGCTGATGCGAAGGCTCGCCGAGGCTCTGGGTGCCGAGCTTGGCTGCACGCGACCTGTCGTGGAGGCCGGCTGGTTGGAGTATCGCCATCAGATTGGCCAGACGGGCGTATCAGTTTCGCCCAAGCTTCTCGTGAGTATCGGTGTTTCGGGCGCCATTCAGCATCTTGCCGGCATCGGTGGGGCGGAGTGCATTATCGCCATCAACGAGGACCCGGATGCTCCCATCTTTGGTGCTGCCCAGTACAAGGTTGTCGGCGATGCCGTCGAGGTCGTCGAGGAGCTGCTGGCCCAGCTTGAGCGCTAGGCGCGCGCCAGCCAGTCGCGCATCTCGTCCTTTAGGCGCTCCCAGGTCGCTTGCGTGGCGGGATCGGTAAAGGGGCACGTAATGCCAAAGGGCGCGTCGAGCAGGCGGTAGATATCGCCCTGCTCGCGCGCCAGCGCGCGGCTCGCTGGATAGACGAGCTCAAACATAAAGCAGATGAGTCCCACCAGGTAGTCTGCGGGCTCGTTGCGTTCATCGCGTGCGACGCAGCGGCGCTCGTCAAAGGCAGCGAGAGCCGGTGTCGAGAACCGGCTGGCGAGAAATGCGTCCTCATCAACCTTGAGGATAGTGTCGACGGTGCTGTCGGCGATGGTGCGCATAATGTCGATTTTGTCGCCATCGCGCACGATATCGCAGAAGCGCCGTGTACGCTCGTCGAGTTGTGCCGGTAGGCGAAAGTCGCTGTGATAGGCGATGCTCGCGCGGATGAGCTCATCTTCTGCCGGGTCATCGATAAAGTCGCGGATGCTCGTTACGGCGGGCGCATCGGCGGGGTTCTCGCCAAAGAGGACCCCGACGCCCAACGCTGCGTGGCTCATACTCTCGGCGTCCTTAAAGGTGTCCCAGCGCCGCAACTGTTCAAAGCGTCCCATATCGTGTAACAGGCCGCAAAGCCAGGCCAGGTCAACATCCTCTGTCGACCAGCCCTGCTCGCGCGCCACGGCATCGCATGCCTCGGCAACGTGGTACGTATGCTCGATTTTGAGCGCGATACGTGGATTGGCGGCATCGTAAGCATCGGTATAGCGTTTGAAGGCCGCGGTCGCCCGGCCCCGATCGATAGCTGTCATAATGACTTCCTAAAAAGCTGTGTCTTTCGATCCGGTGGCAATTGTAGGTGAACTCGGTTGCCACCGGGCGATGATTCTGCCGCGTCGTTGAATGCGGCTCGGAAATCTTGTCGGGACGAGGAACACTATGGTGCTCAAAATCGTTAAAACCGTCTGGCCGGTGATGCTTACCTATGTTGCGATAGGCGCGCCGTGCGGAATGATTATGGCGCAGACGGGAATGGAGCCCTGGATGGTTTTTGCTCTGAGCAGCACGTTTGTGACGGGTAGCGGCCAGTTTATGGTCTGCAACCTGTGGCTGGCAGGTGTGCCTGCGGCATCGATTGTCGCAAGTGTGGCCGCAATCTCCTCGCGCTTTGCACTTTATTCGGCATCAATCGCGCCCCATCTGAGGGGTGCCTCGAAGCGTCAGGCGCTGGCCGTTGCCGCGACGCTTACCGAGGAGGCATACGGCATCTCGCTTGCCAAGTTGGTTGAAGGGGAGGATTGGGGTCCGCACGAGTCCTTTGTGCTCAACACGATCCTCATCGCGACATGGGGCGTTTCGTGTACGACGGGCGCCATCGTCGGCTCCGTTGTCGATGTTCCAACCACTATTGCGGGTTTTGTCTGCACCTCGCTCTTTATCTGCCTGCTCTTTTCGCAGAGGCTGTCGCGCGGCAATGTCGTGGCTGCCGTTATGGCTGCGGTGTCTGTCGCCATATGCAAGTTCTTGGGGTGGACGAATATCGCCTTGCCGGCAAGCGTGCTCGTCGGTGTTGCCGCGGCGCTTGCGCGCGATACTCTCGCCGAAGGAAGGGGTGCTCGCGATGCCCGTTAATGAGTTTTTGGTCCTGTGGCTGTTGTCTTGGGCGGCCATCGCGTTTTTCCGCATTGCCCCGGCGTTTGCCTTGCGCGGGAGAACGCTGTCGCCCCGCGTTACCGAGGCCTTGGGTTATATTCCGCCCGCCGCCTTTGCGGCGCTGGTCGCTAACGATTTGATAAGCCCTGGCGCTTTCGACGCCGGCTTGTGGCAGGGCTTGATTCCCTGGATTGCGGCTGCCGGTGTCGTGGCGGTGGCAATCAAGACAAAGTCGATGCTGTGGTGCTGCGTCTCGGGCATCGTGTTCTATATCGTTTTGAGTCTTGTATAAAAGCAAAGGGCGCGCTTAGCGTCCCGGCCCAACGAATCGAATTTCTCACCGAGCCGGTCTGCTTCTTCTGGTACCATGGTCAAACTTTACTGTAGCAAAGCGTGACGTGGGCTTTTGTTCTGCGTCAGCGGAAATGGGGGTTTCATGGCACAGGAAGCGACCGCCAACGAGCAAAAGAAATTCAAGGTACCGCGTATCCCGGGCGACATCATGATCTATCCCATGATTGTTGGCCTTTTGCTCAACACTTTCTGTCCGCAGGTCTTTGAGATCGGCGGCTTCTTTACGGCTGCCTGCCGTGGCGGCTCCAATACTATCGTCGCTGCGATCCTGCTCTTCGTGGGCGCCGGCATCAGCTTTAAGTCCACGCCGGGCGCTATCAAGACCGGCATCGTCGTGCTGATTCCCAAGCTTGTTGTTGCGGCCGCCCTTGGTTTGGGTGTGGCATATTTCTTTAACGACAATTTCCTGGGCCTGAGCTCCGTGTCTATCATCGGCGGCATTACGTTTTGCAACATGGCGCTCTATACGGGCATTATGGGCGAGTTTGGCGATGAGTCCGAGCAGGGCGCCGTCGGTATCCTGTTCTTTACGGCCGGCCCCGCCGTCACCATGATCATCCTCGGTGTCTCGGGTCTCGCTAACATCCCCGTCGGCACCATCATCGGATCCATCCTGCCGCTTGTTATCGGCATGGTTCTGGGCAACCTCTTCCCGTTCATCAAGAACCTGCTGGTCCCCGGCGCCAATCCCGCGATCGGTGTTATCGGATTTCAGCTCGGTGCGTCCATGAGCCTTTCGAGCTTTATCACCGGCGGCATCTCGGGCATCCTGCTGGGTCTCATCACGCTCTTTATCGTCGGTCCCATCACCTTTGCGTTCGAGCGCCTGTGCGGTGGTAACGGCAAGGCGGCCGTTGCCTGCTCCACTATCGCCGGCACGGCTATGACCACGCCGGTCGCCCTCGCCGAGGTCGCACCGCGCTACTCCGAACTTGCGCCCACCGCGTACGCTCAGATCGCCACCGCCGTTATCATCACGGCAATCATGGCTCCGATTCTGACCGGCTGGGTCGACAAGAAGTTTTGCCAGGGCAAGGAAGACCTGTCGCCTGTCGGTGTCGAGGTCATCGAGGAGGCCGTCGCGACCGACATCGACGGCGAGTAATCGTCGACGCGAGTCAATCAAGCCGGCGTGTGCAATTCGCGCCGTATAGGCGCCCGAACGAAAGCTGTCTTGCAGTGACGCTCGGGCGCTCTGCTATTATTCCCTTTACCCCTGTGGAGTAAGGGGTGTTTATTGCCCAGATTCTAATTGGGCGATTCTGACCACTTGGATATTGAAGGGATGGCGTCTAGTGGTTAAGGCACTCAAGATCGAGATATTCCTGCTATGCATGATTGTTCTTATCGGGCTTGCCGCACGAAGCCGTCGCTCCCTGTTCTCGAGCACCCAGCAGCTTTTGTTTAGCATGCTGGGCTACACGTCTGCTGCCTACATTTTCTTCGATATGATCTGGACGCTCTCGGACGGCGTGAGCACTCCTGTAGGCATCACGGCCAACTGGATTTCCAACGCGGTCTCGTTTTCGCTGTTTGCCATCGCGTGCCTCATTTGGTTCTTCTATTCCGAGACAGTGCAGGGCTCTCGCCTTTTGACCGCGCGCTATAGGGTGGCGCTCGTGACGTTGCCAACCGTATTGGTGGTCGTGCTGGCATTTACCAGCTACTGGACGCACGCTATGTTCTATATCGATGCGCAGGGCGTATATCGTCGCGGAGCGCTTTATATGATTCAACCTATCGTTAGCTACTGCTACATCATATATTCGTCTTTGCATGCCTTTATTCAGACTCGAAAAGTCGAAAGTCTGCAAAAGAAGGCCATTTATCGCACCCTCGCCTTTTTTGCGGTTCCCGCTCTGGTGGGCGGTACCTTCCAGGTTTTGTTTTCGGTACCGGGCCTTTGCGTCGGTATAACGCTGAGCATCCTGCTGCTCTACATCATCTACCAGGAGCAGCTGATCTCGACCGACCCGTTGACTGGCCTCAACAATCGCAACCGTTTTGAGACCTATATGCTGTCGCTCTTCTCAAATGTGGATCAGGCCGAAGATGTGTATCTGCTTATGATGGATGCCGACGGCTTTAAGCAGATTAACGACCGGTATGGACATGTGGAGGGCGACCATGCTCTCCAGGTCATATCTGCTACGCTCAAAGAGGTCTGCTCGGCGTCTGGTGGTTTTATCGCACGTTATGGCGGCGATGAGTTCGTGGTGCTCCAGAAGGCAGCGGCGGAACAGGACATCATAGACCTGTGTTCGGCGATTAACGACGAGCTCGCTCGTGCCGAGGTGCCGTATCTGTTGCGGATGTCCATCGGCTACGCACGGGTTGGCGATGGTGTCGATACCTGGCAAGACTTACTTCGCGCTGCCGATGCGGAGCTCTACCGCGTCAAGGCCGAGAAAAAGAAAGCCGGCGTCCAGATACGCTAGAAAAAAGGGGGCGCACGACCGTTGCGATGGTCGTGCGCCCCCTTTTTGCGTTGACGGGGGCCACCGGCCATAACGCCCAGGCGCGGTGCGGCAAGACGAGCGTCTGCCGCCGCGGCTCGGTACGAAATCAACGAGAACCAGTGCACTCCATTAAGCTGAAGCGTGCGAACGCCCTCTCTAAAAAGGTGAGCTCGCTAGGCTTTTTTGGGTTTGTTGACGATGACGATGCCGCCGCAGACCAACAGCAGGGCAACGATGACGGTAGCGGGGCTCGTGCCAGCGCCCTCACCGAGCAGCAGTGCGCTCAGCAGCACGCCAAAGACGGGGTTCATAAACCCAAAGACCGAGACGCGGCTGACGGGGTTGACGGCAAGCAGGCGCGACCACAGCGAGTAGGCGACCGCGGAGATAAGCGCCATGTAGATGATGAGCGCGATGGCGGGGGCAATCGCCGTGGGGGAGAGCGCGCCACCCATCAAAAAGCCAATGGCGGTGAGGACCAGGCCGCCGACCAAGAACTGCCACCCGGCAAGCAAGACGCCGTCGTGTTCGCGCGAGAAGATGCCGATCAGGCAGGTCGAAAGGGCACCCGCGACGGTGGAGGCCAGGATAAAGCCCTCGCCGTCGAGCGCAAAGCCAAAGGTGCCGTCCGCGCCCGAAAGGTTGACGAGCGCGACACCGGCAAAGCCCAGTACGCAGCCGAGCACCTTGGCCGCGTTGAGCTTTTCGGTGCGAAACGCCAAGGCGGCAAAGAGGATAGCCAAGAAGTTGGCGCTGGCCTCGATGATGGAGCTCGACATAGCGCTTGCACGGGAGAGACCAAGGTAGAAAAAGAAGTACTGGCCGATGGTCTGGAAGAGCGACAAGATGCAGATGGGCTTGATATCGCGCGCTTGCGGAACGAGCAGTCGGCGCTGGGCCACGCTCATGCCAACAATGACCAGCATGCCGGCAAGCGTGAAGCGCAGACCCGCGAAGAGCAGCTGCGAGGCGCTGTCGTGCGCGGGAATGCCAAAGAGGCCGTAGCCGATCTTGATGCAGGGGAAGGCGGAGCCCCAGAGCGCGCAGCAAACGAGACAGCCCAGGATGAGTCCGGGCAGGGTGGCGAGATACGGCTTGCGGCTTTCCATGATGTCCTTCCTACATGCGCGAAGCAAAAAAGAACCCGCCACCGGGTGTGCCGGTGGCGGGTGTTGTTACCCGAGGGGATTGTACCCGATGGGAAAGGTTTAGGCGAAGTAGGCTACGCCGCTCTCAAAGATTGGCATGAACTTATCGCCGGGGACATGCTCGGGCACGTTGCGGTACAGGTTGTCGCCGCGACGCTCGGCATGGCCCATCTTGCCCAGGACGCGGCCGTCGGGGCTCGTGATGCCCTCGATGGCGAGTGCGGAGCCGTTGGGGTTGACGGAAAGATCCATGCTGGGCTTGCCGTCCTCGCCCACGTACTGCGTGGCGACCTGGCCGTTGGCGATAAGCTGGGCGAGCACCTCGTCATTGGCGACAAAGCGGCCCTCGCCGTGGCTGATGGCGACGGTGTAGGGGTCGTCGAGGCTGCACTGCGACAGCCACGGGGACAGGTTGGACGAGATGCGGGTGCGCACCAGGCGGCTCTGATGGCGACCGATGGTGTTGAACGTCAGCGTGGGCGCATCGGGCGTGGCGTCGACGATGTCACCGTAGGGCACCAGGCCGAGCTTGACCAGAGCCTGGAAGCCGTTGCAGATGCCCAGCATCAGGCCGTCGCGGGCCTTGAGCAGGTCGCGGACTGCCTCGGTGACCTCGGGAGCGCGGAAGAACGCCGTGATGAACTTGGCGGAGCCGTCGGGCTCGTCACCGCCCGAGAAGCCGCCGGGGATCATGACGATCTGGCTTGCACGGATGCGGCGGGCAAGCTCGTGGGTGCTCTCGGCGACGGCCTCGGGCGTGAGATTGTTGATCACGAAGGTGTCGGCCTCGGCACCGGCGGCACGGAAGGCGCGGGCGCTGTCGTACTCGCAGTTGTTGCCGGGGAACACGGGGATGATCACGCGCGGGCGGGCGATCTTGGCGCCGCCGTACACGTGGATATCCTTGGCGCGGAAGTCGATGGGCTCGACCTCGGGGGTCTCGCCGGCGCTGCGGTAGGCGAAGACGCCCTCGATGCCGCTCTCCCAGGCCTCCTGGAGCTCGGCGAGCTCGATGACCTCGGAGCCGGTGTCGATGACATAGCCCTCGACGGTGGTACCCAGGGGCTCGACGACAACGCCGTCGGCGACCTCGGGCAACTCGGCGTCCTCGGCGAGCTCGACGATAAAGCTGCCATAGAGCGGGGTGAAGAGGCTCTCCACGTCCACATCCTCGGCAAGCTCGATACCGATCTGGTTGCCGACACACATCTTAAAGAGGCTCTCGGCGCCGCAGCCGTAGCCGGGCGTGGAGACGGCCAGGGCGTCGCCGGTAGCAGTGAGCGCCTCGACGGCGTCAAACGCGGCGAGCAGCTGCTGGGCGTCGGGGCGGTAGTCCTCGCCGTAGGTGGCGGGGGCGATGCGGACGACGCGGTGCGTCAGGCCCTTGAACTCAGGGGAGACGGCGCGCGCCGCGCGGCCCACGGCCACAGCGAAGCTGATCAGAGTCGGCGGAACGTTGAGCTCACCGGCCTCGTCCTCAAACGAGCCGCTCATGGAGTCCTTGCCGCCGATGGCACCGGCACCCAGGTCGACCTGGGCCATGAGGGCACCCAGAACGGCAGCCATGGGCTTGCCCCAGCGCTCTGCCTCGGTGCGCAGGCGCTCGAAGTACTCCTGGAAGGAGAGGTAGGCGCGCTTGTGCTCAAAGCCGGCGGCCACGAGCTTGGCGATGGACTCGACCACGGACAGGTAGGCGCCTGCAAACTGGTCGGCCTCCATCAGGTAGGGGTTGAAGCCCCATGCCATGGCGCTTGCCGTGGTGGTCTCGCCGTCCACGGGGAACTTGGCGACCATGGCCGAGCTCGGGGTGAGCTGCGTCTTGCCGCCAAAAGGCATAAGCACGGTTGCGGCACCGATGGTGGAGTCGAAGCGCTCGGAAAGGCCCTTGTTGGAGGCAACGTTGAGGTCGGTGACAAGCGAGGTCATGCGCTCGGCAAGCGTGGTGCCGGCCCAGCTGGGCTGCCACACGCTGCGGGCGCACACGTGGGCGACCTGGTGCTTGGGCGCGCCGTTGGAGTTGAGGAACTCGCGGGATAGGTCGACGATGGCGACACCGTTCCAAGCCATGCGCATGCGCGGCTCGGCGGTAACCTCGGCGATAACGGTCGCCTCCAGGTTCTCCTCGGCGGCGTAGCCCATGAACTCCTCGACGTCACTGTCGGCGACGGCGCAGGCCATACGCTCCTGGGACTCGGAAATAGCGAGCTCGGTGCCGTCCAGGCCGTCGTACTTCTTGGTCACGGTATCAAGGTCGACATACAGGCCGTCGGCAAGCTCGCCTACGGCGACCGAGACGCCGCCGGCGCCAAAGTCGTTGCAGCGCTTGATCAGGCGGCAGGCGTCGCCGCGGCGGAAGAGGCGCTGCAGCTTACGCTCGACCGGGGCGTTACCCTTCTGGACCTCGGCGCCCGAGGTCTCGATGGACTCGGTGTTCTGGGTCTTGGAGGAGCCGGTGGCACCGCCGATGCCGTCACGGCCGGTGCGGCCGCCCAGCAGGATGATCTTGTCGGTGGGGGCGGGGCACTCGCGGCGCACGTGGTTTGCCGGGGTAGCGCCCACGACGGCGCCGACCTCCATGCGCTTGGCCACGTAGCCGGGGTGATAGAGTTCGTTGACCTGGCCGGTGGCAAGGCCGATCTGGTTGCCGTAGCTGGAGTAGCCGGCGGCAGCGGTGGTTACGAGCTTGCGCTGCGGCAGCTTGCCCTCGAGCGTCTCGGACACGGGGACGGTGGGGTCGCCGGCGCCGGTGACACGCATGGCCTGGTACACGTAGCTGCGGCCCGAAAGCGGGTCGCGGATGGCGCCGCCCACGCAAGTGGCGGCACCGCCGAAGGGCTCGATCTCGGTCGGGTGGTTGTGGGTCTCGTTCTTAAACAGGAACAGCCAGTCCTGGTCCTCGCCGTCGACATCGACCTTCACCTTGACGGTGCAGGCGTTGATCTCCTCGGATTCGTCGACATCGGTCATGACGCCGGTCTTCTTGAGGTATTTGGCGCCGATAGTGCCCATGTCCATGAGGCAGACGGGCTTGGCGTCGCGACCGAGCTCGTGGCGCATCTCCATGTAGCGGTCGAAGGCCTGCTGCACCACGGCGTCGTCGATCGTCACGTCATCCAGGACGGTGCCGAAGGTGGTGTGGCGGCAGTGGTCGGACCAATAGGTGTCGATCACGCGGATCTCGGTGATGGTGGGGTCGCGATCCTCATCGCGGAAGTACTGCTGGCAGAAGGCGATGTCCGCCTCGTCCATGGCAAGGCCGCGCTCAGAAATAAAGGCGGCAAGGCCGGTCTCATCGAGCTCGCGGAAGCCGTCGAGCACCTCGACGGGCTGGGGCTCGGGGGTCTCCATGTACAGCGTCTCTGGCAGGTCGAGCGAGGCGATGCGCGCCTCGACGGGGTTCACCACGTAGTGCTTGATGGCCTCGATGGCGGCTTCGTCCAGAGCGCCCGAGAGCATATAGACCTTGGCGGAGCGCACGGCGGGGCGCTCGCCCTGGCTGATGAGCTGCACGCACTCGCTGGCGGAGTCGGCGCGCTGGTCAAACTGGCCAGGCAGGAATTCGACGGCAAAGACGGCGCCATCGCTTGCGGGGAGCTCGTCGTAGGTCACATCGACCTGGGGCTCGCTAAAGACGGTCGGCACGCAGGAGCGGAAAAGCTCCTCGTCGATGCCCTCGACGTCGTAGCGGTTGATGATCCTCAGGGCCTCGATGCCCTTGATGCCGAGAATCTCGGTCAGCTCGCCCTTGAGCTGCTGAGCCTCGACGTCGAACCCGGGTTTCTTCTCCACGTAGATACGAGAGACCATTGGTTCCTGCCTTCCTGATCGGTTGGGCGTACGGTACGGTATGCGGCAGCGGTCGGTTTGCGGGGCCTGCCCTGCGGTCGCCTTGAGCCACATGTTTGTAAACCTCACTATGATACGACAGCTCGTGGCGCGTTGCGGACGGCGAGGGTGCTACAGTGAAGCGCAAACAAGAGAAAGGCATCACATGGCATTCGTTTCACTCGCCATCATCGCGCTCGTGGCCTTTGCAAGCCCCTTCATCGCCTCGGCGATTCCCGGAAAACCCGTTCCCGAGACGGTCTTTTTGCTCGTGCTCGGTGCGGTGCTGGGACCTCATATGCTCGGCGTCATCCATGTAGATGCCGAGGTTTCGCTCGTGTCAGAGCTCGGCCTGGCCTTTTTGTTCCTGCTTGCCGGCTTTGAGATCGACCCTAAGAACATTACGGGTGTGGAGGGGCGCTACGGCTTGGCGACGTGGGCCGTCACGTTTGGTATCGCCTGGCTTGCCGTGCGCTTTACGCCGTGGTTCTCGGTCAGCCATTTCGACGGTATCGCCGTGACGCTCGCCTTGACCTCGACGGCGCTTGGAGCGCTCATGCCCATCTTGCGCGAGCGGTCGCTTGCCGGAACGCGCGTCGGTGATTCGATTCTCGCCTATGGTACGTGGGGCGAGCTCGGCCCCGTGCTCGCCATGTCGGTACTGCTGTCTGCCCGTACGGGCATCGAGACGCTGCTGATCTTGGGCTTATTTGCCGCCGTGTGTGTGCTACTTGCCGTGGTCCCCGGCCGTTCCAAACGCATCGGCAGCCGGTTTTTCGCCTTTATTCAGGAGCGCGCCGACACCACGTCGCAGACCTTCGTGCGCCTGACGGTGCTTATTTTGGTCACGCTCGTGGCGTTTTCCGCTATTTTTAGCCTCGATATCGTGTTGGGCGCTTTTGCCGCCGGCTTTGTCCTGCGCTACATCATCCCCGAGGGCAACCATACGCTCGAGACCAAGCTCGATGGCCTGGCCTATGGCTTTTTGATTCCGGTGTTCTTTACCGTATCGGGCGCGAAGATCGATCTGACGGCTGTGGCGTCGCGCCCGGGCTTGCTCGTGGGCTTTATCGTGGCGCTGCTGATTATTCGTGCCGTGCCCATTCTCATCTCTATGAGCATTTGTCCCGTGACGCGCGATGTGTCGGCGTATGGTCGCATTACGGTGGCCCTGTACTGCACCACGGCGCTGCCGATCATCGTTGCCGTGACAAGCGTTGCCGTCAACGCGGGCGCGCTGTCGCAAGATATTGCGTCGGTCATGGTTGCCGCCGGTGCCATCACGGTGTTCTTGATGCCATTGCTCGCGCAGCTCTTCTACCGCGTGGTCGACGCCGCACCGGTCGCCGCCGTGGCAGAAGTTGCCGAGCATCCATCCGATGCGCTCGACATTCTGCGCGCCCATCACGATTTGGCGAGTCTGCTCGCACGCGAGCACGAGCTGCTGACCTCGCATGGACATGGTCGTGTATTCGAGGGCCTGCCTACGCTCGATACGATTGCCGAGCGTCTTTCCGCCGAGGCAGCGAGCGGCCACATCGATGCCCGCATCGTGGACGCGGCGCACCTGCTTGCCGATAAGACCTATGGAGACGAGGTCGACCCGTCCAAGCTGACTCCGCGTGAGCGCCGCCGCCTGGAGCGCGCCAAGCTCGCCGTGCACGAATACCGCCGCCGCATGCTGGAGCTCTACGCGCGCGATGAAGCACAGGACGACGACGGTAAGTAGTAAGGAATGCCGGGATACGGGTTCCGTCCAAATAATAGAAGGCGCGCTGCCTGCGGTTGATGCAGGCAGCGCGCCTTTTGCGTTGAGCTCCGTTGAGGTTCGAAGTAGTGGACTAGTTGGCCATGACGCCTTCGGTCCAGGCCTCGACGTCCTCGATGCGCAGGACGTTGGCGACCTCGGCCACGCAGTCGACGCTGGCAAGCTCGGCGGCGGCAGCCTGGACGTCCTTCTCGAGCGCGCGGTGCGTCAGGAAGATGACCGAGCAGGTATCGCTAGCGCCCGACTTGCCGTCCTCGACCTGGTTGATGAGCGAGATCGAGATGTTGTGCTTGGCAAAGATATCGACCGTCTCGGACAGGGCGCCCACGCGGTCGGCGACCTTCAGGCGCACATAGTACTTAGTCTGGAGCTCGTCCATGGGCTTAAAGGCGAGGTTGTGACCATAGGGTTCAATCTCGGGCAGCGGAGCCACGCCGCGGCTGATCTGCTCGGAGAGCGACAGGATATCGCCCACGACGGCGCTCGCGGTGGGGAAGGAGCCTGCGCCGGCACCGTAGAACATGGTCTCGCCCACGGCGTCGCCTACCACGTAGACAGCGTTCATGGCGCCGTTGACCTTGGCGAGCATGTGATCGGCAGGGATCAGCGTGGGGTGCACGCGAACGTCGACGCCGGCGTCGGTATTGCGGGCGATGCCGAGTAGCTTGATGGTGTAGCCGAGCTCGCGGGCCTGGGCGATGTCCTCGGCGCCGATGGTACGGATACCCTGCTGGTACACATCATCGGTGGTCACGCGGGTGCCAAAGCCGATGGAGGCGAGGATCGCCGTCTTGCTGGCGGCGTCGAAGCCGTCG
This sequence comes from uncultured Collinsella sp., assembly GCA_958347015.1. Classification (GTDB taxonomy): domain Bacteria; phylum Actinomycetota; class Coriobacteriia; order Coriobacteriales; family Coriobacteriaceae; genus Collinsella. Next base: position 125,794 of record CATVTV010000002.1, read on the forward strand.
ACGTCGGCGGACGGGTCGGCCTCGGCGTAGCCCTTGGCCTGGGCGTCGGCGAGCACGTCGGCGTAATCGGCGCCCTCGGCGTCCATGCGCGACAGGATGTAGTTGGTGGTGCCGTTGAGAATGCCGGCGATGGTCAAGATCTTGTTGCCCACCAAGTCGTGCTCGAGCGTGCTCACGATGGGGATGCCGCCGCCGCAGCTGGCCTCGCACTTAATCTGCACGCCGCATGCGCGCGCCTTCTCGGCGAGCGTCTCGACATGACGGCCCAGCAGGGCCTTGTTGGCAGAGACGACGTGCTTGCCGTTCTCGAAGGCGGTGGTAAAGATCTCGGTCGCGGGGTGCTCGCCGCCGATCAGCTCGACGACGATGTCGACGGCGGGGTCGGTGACGACGTCGTGCCAGTCGCTCGTAAAGGCCTCACGCTCAATACCGGCTGCCTCGGCCTGCTCCCAAGCAAGCGCGCAGGCGCGGGTCAGCTTAAGGTCGATGCCGTAGGCTGCCAGGTACTCATCGTGGTGGCTCTTGATCAGACGGGCCACGCCGCCGCCGACGGTTCCCAGACCGATGAGGCCGACGTTCACGGTGCGCAGGGATTCGCTCATAGATAGCTCCTTCGTGCATCTTATGGATGGATTAACCGCTTAAAGGTTGAGTGCATTCTAGCGTGAACCGAGGGCGCGTGCTCGTCAGGCAACAGGAGTCGCACAAAACGGCACCCCCGAAACGCTGCGGAAACATTGGAAACATGCTCGCTACAAACGAAACTCCGTAACAAACTGTCAACGTTTGCGCCATAAGGTTTGCCCCGTACCGCAAGACGGCCGCACCGCGGCCAGCGAAAAAAGGGGGACACCATGTTCAACATCAACAGCACGCTCAGCCGTAGGAACTTTCTCGCCGGCGCCGCGGCGCTCGGCACCGCCGCCGCACTCGCTGGTTGCTCGTCGGGTGGCTCGGACGGCGGCTCCGCCGATGACGGCAAGACCTTCAAGATCGGTGTCATCGGCCCTCTGACCGGCGCCGCGGCAACCTATGGCGTTTCGGCCGAGAAGGGTGCCAAGCTCGCCGCCAAGGATTTCTCGACCAAGGACCTCAAACTCTCGCTTAAGTCCGAGGACGACGTCGCCGACGGTGAGAAGGCCATCAACGCCTTCAATACCCTGTGCGACTGGGGCATGCAGGCGCTCGTCGGCCCCGTCACGACAGGTGCCGCTGTCGCCGTCTCGGGCGAGATCGCCGACGATATGCTCATGGTCACGCCTTCGGCCTCGTCGCTCGACGTCACCAAGGATAAGACCACGGTCTTTCAGGTCTGCTTCACCGATCCCACCATGGGCGCCAGCGCCGCGAAGTTCTTGGCCGAGAAGTACGCGGATGCCAAGATCGCCCTGTTCTACAACTCCGGCGATACGTATAGCTCGGGCGTTGCCGACGCTTTTGCCGAGCAGGCCAAGGCGTCCAAGCTCGACATCGTCGATACCGAGACCTTTAAGGACGACTCTTCCACGAGCTTTACCAACCAACTCACCAAGGCCAAGGAGGCCGGCGCCACGCTTATCTTTGCCCCGATCTATTACACGCCGGCGTCCGTTTTGCTCAAGAACGCCAAGGACATGGGCTACGACATGACGCTCATGGGTACCGACGGCATGGATGGCTTGCTCTCTGTGGAAGGCTTCGATACCTCTCTTGCCGAGGGGGTGCTGCTCATGACCCCGTTCTCTGCCGACGATGAGAAGAACGCCGACTTCGTCAAGGCCTATAAGGATGCCTACGACGAGACGCCTAACCAGTTTGCCGTCGACGCCTACGATTGCGTCCACGCCATCGTCGAGGCCATCAACAAGGCAGACATCGACCTTACGGCCGACGGCGCCGACATTGCCGACGATCTTGCCCGTGCCATGCGCAAGATCAAGATTGAGGGCCTGACGGGCGAGCTGACGTGGAATGATAAGGGCCAAGTCGAAAAGCCCGCTACGGCCTATGTGATTCAGGACGGCAAGTACATCGCCGCCTAAGTGCGCATAAAGCGCGACCGGTGGGGCCGTTTTATTCAGGGCAAGGACGCCTGTAACAGAACGGAAACATTACTTTCACACAATAAAGTGGCTAAACTGCATAAACCGACAGGAATACGCAGAATTATGGATAAATGGGCAAAACAAAAGAAAAGTTGAAATAATCGCCACTTTTCTCAACTAAAGCGTCTACTATTTTGCGAACGCCGAACACGGCGAAGGATGGCCTGTCGGGTAACCGAAACCCGACGAGATTTGAGAGGAGAGCCGCATGTCGAGCCTCACCGGTAAGTCATTGAACCCTGTTATGAATCGCAGGAGCGTTATCGCGAGCGCAGCAGGTCTGGGGGCGATGTCCATTCTAGCTGGCTGCTCCTCCAACGGCGGCGACAGCGGTTCCGCTTCGAGCGACGCTTCGTTTAAGATCGGCACCATCGGCCCGCTGACCGGCGCCAACGCGTCCTACGGCAAGTCCGTTACCCAGGGTGTCGAGCTTGGCTGCAAGGATTTCTCGACCAAGGAGCTGCCGCTTGCCAGCAAGGCCGAGGACGACCAGGCCGATGGCGAGAAGGCCGTCAACGCCTTCAACACCCTGCTCGACTGGGGCATGCAGGCCCTCGTCGGTCCGACCACCACGGGTGCGTCGGTTGCCGTTGCCGCAGAGTGCGGTAACGACCCCAAGACGTTCATGATCACCCCGTCCGCGTCCTCCGAGGACGTCACCGACGGCAAGGATTGCGTCTTCCAGGTTTGCTTCACCGACCCCAACCAGGGTGTCAACGCTGCCAAGTTCCTGGCGCAGAAGTATGCGGACGAGAAGTTCGTGCTGTTCTATAACTCCGGCGACGCCTATTCTTCGGGCATCGCAGATTCCTTTAAGGCCCAGGCCGCTGAGTCCAAGCTCGAGATTGTCGACGAGGAGACCTTTAAGGACGACTCCGCCACGAGCTTTACCAACCAGCTGACCAAGGCCAAGCAGGCCGGCGCCACCATGATCTTTGCGCCGATCTACTACACGCCGGCGTCCGTCCTGCTCAAGAATGCCAAGGACATGGGCTACGACGTCAAGATGATGGGCTGCGACGGCATGGACGGCATCCTGGGCGTTGAGGGCTTCGACACCTCTCTTGCCGAGGGTCTGCTGCTCATGACCCCGTTCTCCGCCGACGACGAGAAGAACGCCGACTTCGTCAACGCTTACAAGGATAAGTACGGCGATACCCCCGACCAGTTTGCCGCCGACGCCTACGACGGCGTGCACGCGGTGGCCGAGGCCCTCAAGGAGGCCGGTCTTGGTGTCGACGCCGACCCGACCGAGGCCGCCGAGAAGCTGTCCAAGGCTATGCTCAAGATTACCGTTGACGGTCTGACCGGCAAGCTCACCTGGAACGATAAGGGCCAGGTCCAGAAGGAGCCCACGGCTTACGTCATCACCGACGGCAAGTACGTACAGGCCTAATTGGCCGCCTTACATAGAGCGGTTTTGATCCCAAGCAGGGGAGGTTTTGGCCTTCCCTGCTTGCTTGGTATCTAGGGACGATGTAACGTCCCTGTTTCATACATCAACTGGAAACCTATTCGAAAGGGGGATGTGGAACATGACGGTCTTTATCCAATACCTGGTCAACGGCCTGTCCATGGGCAGCGTCTACGCCATCATCGCGTTGGGCTACACCATGGTCTACGGTATCGCCAAGATGCTGAACTTCGCTCACGGCGACGTCATCATGGTCGGTGCCTATGTCTCGTTCTGCGCCACGTCGTATCTCGGCCTCCCGGGCTGGGCATCTGTAGTTCTCTCTTGTGTGGCCTGTACCGTTCTCGGCGTTCTCATTGAGGGTCTGGCCTATAAGCCGCTGCGTCAGGCGGGTCCGCTGGCCGTTCTAATCACGGCTATCGGCGTGTCTTACTTCCTGCAGAACGCCGCGCAGCTTCTGTGGGGCGCCACGCCCAAGAACTTCACTTCGCTCGTCACCTTCCAGGTGCCGGAGTTCTTGGCCAAGTTCAACGTAAGCGCCGTCTCACTCGTCACCATCGTCGCCTGCCTGGTTATCATGGCCGGCCTGATGTTCTTTACAGGTAAGACCAAGATGGGCAAAGCCATGCGCGCCGTGTCCGAGGACAAGGCCGCCGCTCAGCTCATGGGCATCAACGTCAACCGCACCATCTCGATGACGTTTGCCATCGGCTCTGCCCTTGCCGCCGTCGCCGGCGTGCTGCTGTGCTCCTACTCGCCGGTGCTGCAGCCCACGACGGGTGCTATGCCTGGCATCAAGGCCTTCGACGCCGCTGTCTTCGGTGGCATCGGCTCCATCCCCGGCGCTTTTGTCGGTGGCATTCTCATCGGCATCATCGAAGCGATGGCGCAGGCTTACATTTCCACGAGCCTTGCCAACTCCATCGTCTTTGGTGTTCTGATCATCGTCCTGCTCGTCAAGCCTGCCGGCCTCTTGGGCAAGTACGTCCCCGAGAAGGTGTAGGTGAGCGTTATGAAGTTTCTTAAAGATAAGCAGACGCGTCACGACTTTGTTACGTATGCCATGTGCATCGTGGCCTTCGCCATCGTGTTCTTTATGCAGTCGAACCACATGATTCCGCGCATGATCGCCGGTCAGTTGGTTCCCATCACGGCCTATATCGTCATGGCCATCTCCCTTAACCTCGTCGTCGGCATCGCGGGCGACTTGTCGCTGGGCCACGCGGGCTTTATGAGCGTCGGCGCCTATACGGGAATCGTCACCGCCGTCGCGCTGGAGAGCGCCGTTCCGTCCGATCCAATACGTCTTGTCATCAGCATCGTGGTCGGCGCTATCGCTGCCGCCATCCTGGGCTTCTTGATTGGTATCCCGGTCCTGCGCCTGAGCGGCGACTATCTGGCCATCGTGACCCTGGCTTTTGGCGAGATCATCAAGGAGATCGTCACCTGCCTCATTGTGGGCGTCGACTCCCGCGGCCTGCACGTGATCTTTAACATCACGGGCAACTCTACGATCGACGACCTGCACCTGCTCGAGGACGGCACCGCCATCATCAAGGGAGCCCAGGGTGCCTCGGGCGTGTCGACGTACTCGACCTTCCTCGCCGGTGCCATCCTGGTCATGGTCGCACTCGTGATCGTGCTCAACCTGGTTCGCAGCCGTACCGGCCGTGCCATTATGGCCGTGCGCGATAACAAGATTGCAGCCGAGTCCGTAGGCATCTCCGTCACCGAGTACCGCATGATCGCCTTCGTGGTTTCTGCTGCCCTCGCCGGTGCTGCCGGAGCTCTCTTCGGCGGTAACTTCTCGCAGCTCTCCGCCACCAAGTTCGACTTCAACACGTCCATTCTCATCCTGGTGTTCGTGGTCCTGGGCGGTCTGGGCAATATGCGCGGCTCCGTCATCGCGGCGGCGTTGCTTACGGTGCTTCCTGAGCTGCTCCGCCAGTTCTCGGACTACCGCATGCTCATCTACGCCATCGTGCTGATCCTGGTCATGATCTTTACCAACAACCCGCAGCTTAAGGCGTTCTTCGGTCGCGTCAAGGACCGCTTTGCTTCCAAGAAGGAGGTGGCAGCCGATGCCCAGTAAATTTGAGTTCAAGAAGGGCAAGATGGTCCCGTATCCTTCTGGCGCCATCGTTCCCGACCGCGACCTGGGCGAGCGCCCGGCGCTCGAGTGCATCCACCTGGGCATTGAGTTCGGTGGCCTTAAGGCAGTCGACGACTTTAGCCTGACTATCGGCAAGACCGAGATCGCCGGTCTGATCGGCCCCAACGGCGCTGGCAAGACCACGGTCTTCAACCTGCTCACCAAGGTGTATCAGCCCACGCACGGCACCATCCTGCTCGACGGCGAGGATACCTCGGGCAAGTCGGTCTATCAGGTCAACCGCATGGGTATTGCCCGTACATTCCAGAACATTCGCCTGTTCAACACCATGACGGTGGAGGATAACGTTAAGGTCGGTCTGCATAACCAGGAGCGTTACTCCGGCTTTGAGGGCGTGCTGCGCCTGCCGACGTATTGGAAGCACGAGAAGGCCGCCCACGAGCGTGCCATGGAGCTGCTGTCCATCTTTGATATGGAGCATCTGGCAAACGAGCAGGCCGGCTCGCTGCCTTACGGCGCCCAGCGTCGTCTGGAGATCGTCCGCGCGCTTGCCACCAACCCCAAACTGCTGCTGCTCGACGAGCCTGCCGCCGGCATGAACCCGTCCGAGACCGCGGAACTCATGGAGAACATCGTTAAGATTCGCGACACCTTCGGCATTGCCATCATGCTTATCGAGCACGACATGTCGCTCGTCATGAATATTTGCGAGGGTATCTGCGTGCTCAACTTTGGTAAGGTCATCGCCAAGGGCACGGCCGAGGAAATCCAGAACAACGACGCCGTTATCGAGGCATATCTGGGCAAGCAGGATAAGGGGGAGAACTAAATGGCAGAGCCGATGCTTTCCGTCTACAACATCAACGTCTGGTACGGCGCCATCCACGCCATCAAGGACATCTCCTTTAACGTCAACGAGGGCGAGATCGTTGCTCTGATCGGTGCGAACGGTGCTGGTAAGTCCACAACGCTCAAGACCGTCTCGGGCCTGCTGCGCTCCAAGACCGGCTCCATCAAGTTTATGGGCGAGGACATTACCCATACGCCCGCCGATAAGCTGGTGGGTAAGGGCCTGGCTCAGGTCCCCGAGGGCCGTCGCGCCTTTTTGCAGATGACGGTCGAGGAGAACCTTGAGATGGGCGCCTATACACAGCTCAAGTCCACGGTCGCTCCGGGCCTTGAGCGTGTCTACGAGCAGTTCCCGCGCCTTAAGGAGCGCCGTCGCCAGGTCGCCGGCACCCTTTCGGGCGGCGAGCAGCAGATGCTCGTTATGGGCCGCGCCCTTATGAGCAACCCCAAGCTGCTCATGCTCGACGAGCCTTCCATGGGCCTGGCGCCGATTCTGATTGAGCAGATCTTCCAGATTGTCGAGGACCTGCACAAGGCCGGCACCACGGTGCTCCTGGTTGAGCAGAACGCGCAGATGGCGCTTTCCATCGCCACACGCGGCTACGTGCTCGAGACCGGCAAGATTACCATGACCGGCACGGGCCAAGAGCTCCTACACGACGATAACGTCCGCAAGGCATATCTCGGAGGCTAGGAGGTTCCGCCGTTCTACCGAACGGCGGACCAGTCGACGCTGCGCGGGCCGCATTTGGACAATCTGACGTTCAACTTCAAGGGCGCGACCAGAAGGTCAGCGCCCTTTCGTTTCACGTCACCTTGTCTCAAATGCGGCTCGCTCGCTGACATTGCCAAAACATCGGCGTTGCTGGGGTAGTCGTTGGGGACGTTCTTGAATGACTAGTCGTTTAAGAACGTCCCCAACGACTAGGTCGCCACCCCCCCCTTGCACCAAAATGGGCCCCGTTCTGGAGTGTTTCGGAACGGGGCCTTGGTGGTTGGGGTCTATTGGGTTTTGTTCGCTAGTCTACCTTTTGTCCGCATGTGGGGCAGAACTGGGCTTCGGGTACGAGCGGGGTTCCGCAGTGACGGCAGAAGCGGGCGGGCTCGGTCGGGGCTGCTGGTGCTGTCGGCATCGCAGGTGCTGCGGGTGGAACGGCGTTCTGCTGGGCGCGCTTCTGACGGCGACGCTGCTTGCGCTGAGGCTTGGGCACTGCGGGTGTCGCACCGTTCGCGGTCTTAGCGCGCTTCTTGCGGATGCAAATGATAACGATCGCGCCACCGATGATGAGGATGATCGCCACGCCACCGCCAATAACAAACGGCAGGTGTGTCTGGACAAAGTACAGCACATCCTCGGGCAGCGAGTGGGGGATATTGGACTTGTAGATGTTCACGTGAAGCGTTGATGAGTCTTCATCGTAATAATTAGTCCAAATCCCGCGATCGCCATTCATGAAATAAGGGCTGCACCAATGAGAATCGAACTCGTTCTTGGCCCCGGTTTTTGCATCGACTAGACATGCCGAAGACTTGTCATCGTCTGAGTACGTCCCAAGCAAGATGCCGCCATCATGCGAGATGCCGCCGAGATATCCATCGCCGAAGGGGAATGCAATTGAACTGGTGGTCTTTCCTTCATTAGGGTCATAAACATCGAGATTGGCATCCTTTTCATTCAAATAGTAATAGCCGTCATCCTCATCAAAAAGGTCATTCGAGCCCTTCTTTGTATAGAGGGCATAAAACTCCGCCGAAGGGTATGAATAAGGCCAATCGGGTGCGTGGTCGTCATCGTTGAAAACAACGCTCATATTTCCATCGCGGTCCGCTTTTATTAATGCGGTGTCGCTCTGAAGATAAATATCGTCCGAGTAAGAGCTGGTGATGATATGGTCGATGTCCGAAGACCTATCATCTTTTTTCACGTTAACCGTTTTCAATTCTGTTGACCCTGTATCGCAATTGAAAACCCTAAGAGAAACAACGCCTTTCTCAGCATCGTATGGCAAGAAATAGAGACGGCTCATATCGTCTGAGTAGTAGCAATAAGAGTCATCTTTATCAGATTGATATGTTTGAATTAACTTGTCAGACTTAAGGTCATAGATCTCGATTTTTTTAAGCTCAGATTCATAGTCATAGTGTCTGACGGCCGCTCTTTTTCCGTCGTAAGAGACGGTTTCATCGGTGTAGGCATATTTGGCCGAAATGATGGGATGGACTGTTTGACTTTGGTTGTCTGGCGAGAATACGACCAAATTATTGCCGTCTCGCCAGTAGAGTTGATTGTTGGATGTGGGACATCCTGACTCAAGGCCTTTGTCCGGAATGGCAATTGGGCATGCGCTACCGTCATTAAAATTGATGAGAGATACGCTCTTTAAGTTGTAACCGTCATCCTCATCGTAATCGTAATCGTATAAATAGCCGAACTTCGAATTGTCGCCCGTGCTGATATACGAGTTGTCGCTGCTGACCTTAAAGCTGTACGACTTCTCAAGTTCAGGCGTCGGTACGCTACCGTTGGCTAATGCTGCAGGAGGGGCTGCGAGTGGAGACAGGGCTGCGATCAGGCCGATGGCGACTGCTGCAATCCTTCCGCTCCTTTGGATGCTCTTAAACATGGCAATCCTTTCCTCTGGATATGAATGTCGATACTGCCATGGTTAATCGGGATTCCGAAATCTTGTTGCGCAACATTCACCATCGGCAACATTTTTCGGCCAGCACTGCCGTCCCCAAGAGATCATTCTGAGTTGCGGTGAAATAGGGACTAAATGGGGGCTCTAGACGCCAAAACAGCCCCTATTCCACCGCAACTTCATGGGGATGTGTGACAATGCCCGTCGGAAAACATCTGCTGTCTTTGGGGGCCTATCTATGCTGTACGAGTTTTGTGCCGAGAACTTTGAGCGAGTGCCGGCGGCAATTGATGCCGGTGCGGGGCGCATCGAGCTGTGCGACAACCTCGCCGTCGGTGGCACCACGCCTTCCGCCGGCGTTATTAGCGCTACAGTCAGCTACGCTCACGAGCACGACGCGCGAGTGATGTGCATGATTCGCCCGCGCGGTGGCAACTTTCATTACAACCAGGACGAGCTGCGCATGATGGAGATGGACCTGGGCCTTGCCGTGAGCGCCGGCGTCGATGGCCTGGTCTTTGGCTGCTGCAAGCCCTGTGCCGGCGGCTGGGCGCTCGACGAACTCACCCTCGGCGCCCTCGTTATGGCTACGGGCTGCGCGACCGAGGAGTGCAAGCGCGAGTCCCTTGGCATCACCTTCCACATGGCATTTGACCAGCTCTCGCCCGAAGCTCAGCTGGACGCCATTGACACGCTCGCCGACTGCGGCGTCACGCGCATTCTTACGCACGGTGGTGCTGCCGGTACGCCGATCGAGGACAACTTCGAAAACCTGGCTCGTTTAATCGAGTATGCGGGCGATCGTTTGACCATCCTTCCCGGCGGCGGCATCACTACGGCAAATCGCGACGCGGTCACGGCGGCGCTAGGCGTCTCCGAGCTCCATGGCACCAAGATCGTGCCGCTGGGGGTATAACCCGTGGCGCTGGTATTTGACGTTCAGCAGGCGAGCGGCAAGCCCGACGATAATCGTCGCCCTGGCACCGCGTGCCCTTTTTGCGACACGGAGGGGCTCGCCAACATCATCCAGCGCGATGGTGACTGCATCTGGCTCGAGAATAAGTTCAAGACCTTGCGGGCCACCCGTCAGACCGTATTGATCGAGTCGGCCAATCACGACGCCGACCTGGTGACCTATGAACCGGATGAGCTGCATCATGTGATGAGGTTTGCCCTGGGCTGTTGGCAGCAGATGATCGATTCCCAACAGTACCGCAGTGTGCTCATGTACAAGAACAAAGGCCCGCTTTCGGGCGGCAGCCTCGTCCATCCACACATGCAGATTGTGGGCTTGGAACAGGAGGACGGCTATGCGGCGCTGACCTCAGCAAACTTTGAAGGCATCGATGTTTGGCGGCGGGGGAGAATCTCGGTCAACATCTCAACCGAGCCGATCATGGGATTCTTTGAGGTCAACATCTCGGCTCCACAGGGAATCGCCGCCAGCGACGACGCCCGCGACCAAGTCGAAGCAGACCTGTTTGCCGATGCGACCCAGGTGGCCCTGCGCTATATCCTGCACGAACACCACGGCGGTCGCGCGGAGTCGTACAACTTGTTCTTCTACCACATGGACGGCCGGACCATTGCCAAGGCGCTGCCACGTTGGGTGGTTTCGCCCTACTTTGTGGGCTATCGTTTGGCCCAGGTCAATGCCGAGACCACGCTCGATATCGATGCTGAGCGCCTACGCGCGCATCTGGAAACGCTCGTATAGCAAGGTTAACACCCGCGTAATGCGGACAGTCTAGCGTGCCATCGCGTCGCGCCCGGCCTTGACCCGCTTGCGCTGTTTGGCGCGCTCCTCGCCGGTTAGGCGCTCAAAGAGATGTCCGATAATCGAGGCCAGCACCTGTTGAAACAGCGTACCGCACATCACGGGGAATACGACCTCGCCGGGAAAATACTGCGTGGCGATGACGGCGCCCGAAGAGATATTGCGCATGCCGCAGGTAAAGCACATGGTAGTCGTCTCGCTATACGGCAGATGCAGCGCACGGGCGACCAGGATGCCGATGATAAAGCCACTGATGGCGAACGAAAGGATAAAGAGGGCGACTTCCAGGCGCACCGTGTTCATGTGCAGCACGTACTCGCTCATGGCGGTGGAGTTGGACGCGATGACCCCCATCATCATGAACTTGCAGGCGGGCGAGAGCGCGGGGGAGAGTTTCTCATGACCCCAGCCGCGCGTGAGTTCGTTAATGACGATACCGAGTACGGCGGGGATGGCGATCATAAAGGCCATGTCTTGCATCATGCTCGGCACATCGATCGAGACGGTGGCGCCCAGCAGGAGCTTGAGCGTAAGAGGAATCGTCACAGGCGAGATAACCGAGGACGTCAGGATAATGGTGAGCGCGAGCGGGCCGTTGCCGCCGAACATGCTAATCCACATAAAGGCGGTGACTGCCACGGGTACGCTGTACTCGAGCACGATGCCGCAGACAAGGTTGGGGTTGGAACCAAAGAACAGTGAGCCCATGGCATACGCCGCGATGGGGATGAGCACAGCCGAGACAATTAACGCCAAAATCAGATGCAGGGGACGGCGGAGCACCTCGGCCACCTGATGGAAGGTGTTGCTCAGCGCACCTTGGAACGTCATAAAGGCGAAAAGGGCGGGAACGATGGGCTTGAGAACGCCGATCTGCTGGGGAAAGAGCACGCCGAGCGCCACGCAAATCGGAACGATGACCTGCATGTGTCCCGCGAGAAATTTGCCCAGTCCAACCCATTGCTTCATATGCTCTGTGACTCCCTTTGCTCGTGAATCCGTTTTGAATGGATATGCTAGACGCTCGCATGCGTCCGTGCGTCAGAAACGCTCGAATATTTCGAGGCTATTACCGGCAGCGTTTACCGAAACCGCGGCGTGCTGCGGCGATTGGCGTCCGCGCTGCACGGTATAATAAATCCGTTCAACAGATCTGCCTGCCGAAGCGGGCATACACAGAGGACTCATCGCTATGAACCGTGAGAGGTATCGCGGCGACCTGCCCCTATCGAGGGTGGGCGCCTATGTCATCGCTTAAGACGACGCATCGCTGGGCGGTCGCTCAGCAAAACCCCGAGCTCGAAAAGGAGCTTTCGGCTGGCCTGGGCATACCCGGGCTGGTGACGCGCATTATGGTTGCGCACGGCATTACATCCATCGAAGAAGGTCAGCTGTTTTTGACGCCTTCACTCGATCGCGACTGGGCCGACCCACTCATTATCCCGGGCATGTCGGTCGTTGCCGACCGCGTCGAGCGTGCTATTCGTAACCACGAGCACATCGCGGTCTTTGGCGATTTTGACGTTGACGGTATTACGTCGACCTGCCTGTTGACCGAGGCGCTGCGCACGTTTGGCGCCGATGTCACGCCGTTTATTCCGCATCGCTTTGACGAGGGCTACGGTCTTTCGCGCGCGGCGCTCGACCGCGTTAACGAGCTCGCTCGCCCCCAGCTGATCGTGACTGTCGATAACGGTATTGCCGCCAAGGAAGAGGTTTCCTATCTGGAGAGCCTGGGGATCGATTTGGTGGTCACGGACCATCACGAGCCCTCCGATCAGGTGCCGCAGGGCGTGCCCCTGACCGACCCTAAGCTCGAGGACGAGGGTCCTTCGCGTGAGCTTGCCGGTGCCGGCGTGGCACTCAAGCTGGTGCAGGTCCTGGGCGAGCGTCTGGGCAAGCCGTCGTATTGGCGTTCGCTGATCGAGGTTGCGGCGCTGGGCACCGTGTCCGACATGATGCCGCTGACGCCCGAGAACCGCGCGCTGGTCGCCGAGGGCATCCAGCAGATGCGCGTGACCGCCCGCCCCGGCTATATCGCGCTGGCCGCGCTCGCCAAGGCCGACCTCTCTAGCATTACGGCCGATGGCCTGTCGTTTTCGCTCATTCCCCGCTTGAACGCCGCCGGCCGCATGGCCGATCCCAAGCTGGCGCTCGACCTGCTGCTTGCCCGCGATCCTATCGAGGCAAGCGCGCTGGCGGCCGAGCTCGAGGAGATCAACCGTCAGCGTCGCGAGATCGAGGCGGAGCTCACGCGCGATGCCATGGCAAAGGTCGAGGAGACCTATGATGGCGGTCGCGCAATCGTCGTGGGTGGCGAGGGCTGGCACGAGGGCGTCAAGGGTATCGTGGCGAGCCGTCTGACCAACCGTTATCACGTGCCGGCGCTGCTGTTCTCGATCGAAGACGGTATTGCTCGCGGTTCGGGTCGCTCGGTGGGCAAAGTCAACCTGTTCGACGCTGTCGAGCGCTGCTCCGATCTGCTGATTCGTCGCGGCGGGCATGCGGGTGCGGTGGGCGTGACCATCGAGGCGTCCAAGCTCGACGAGTTCCGTCGTCGCCTTTCCGCCGTGCTGTCCGAGCTTCCCGCCGAGGACTTTGAGGACACCGACGAGGTTGCCGCCACGGTCGACCTCTCCGAGCTGAATATTGAGACCATCGAGCAGATCTCCCGCCTTGAGCCGTTTGGCCAGGGCAACAAGGTGCCGCTGTTGGCGGCCGAGGGCGTGACAATGTGCGATCGCGCCGTGGTGGGCAAAACCGGCGAGCACATGCGCTTCGTGGCGACCGATGGCGCTGCGAGTGTGCCGGCCATTATGTTCCGCGTGCCGCAGATCGATAAGCTCATCAATTGCGATAGCGCCGTCGATTTGGTGTTCGAGGCCGTGGCCGAGCATTGGCAGGGTCGCGTAAAGCCAAAGCTCATGATCAAGGATGTCTTGGTCCGCGATACCACGGTGCCCAGCGTTGACGACCCGGCATGCGAGCTTCGCCGCGGCGTGGAGCCTGCAGACGCTGGTCTTCGTCTGGAGTCCCGCAAGCGCCAAACGCTCGCCCAGCTTTCCTATACCGAGCTGACGCGCTCGCTTATTCATAGCTTTATCGGCTCGAACCAGCCGCACCGTGCGCAGGTCGAGGCGCTCGATGCCCTGGCCGATCACCAAAGTGTTCTGGCCGTTATGGGAACAGGGCGCGGCAAGTCTCTTATCTTCCATGTGCATGCCGCGCGCGAGGCGGTCCTTCGCGGGCGTGCGAGCATCTTTGTCTATCCGCTGCGCGCGCTCGTTGCCGACCAGGCCTATCACCTCTCGTCGACGATGGCCGCGCTCGGCATTGGCGTGGGCGTGCTGACCGGCGAGACCGTGGAGGCGGCGCGCGATGACGTGTTTGCCGGCTTGGCTTCGGGCCGCACCGGCATCGTGCTCACGACGCCCGAGTTCCTGTCCATTCACCGCGACCGCTTTGCGCGTTCGGGACGCATCGGTTTTGTCGTTATCGATGAGGCGCATCATGCCGGTCTTGCCAAGGGCGGTGACCGCAGCGCCTATCTCGACATGCCCGATATCCTCAAGGCCCTGGGCGACCCGGTCGTTCTGGCCACGACTGCCACCGCAACGGCTCCGGTTGTGGCCGAGCTTGCCCGCGTGCTACCGATTACCCGCACGGTGGTCGACGAGACGGTGCGCGAGAACTTGCAGCTCGAGGATGACCGAGATCTTGCGAGCCGCGAGAACCGCCTGGTGTCAATCGTGGCGACGGGGGAGAAGACCGTCATCTACGTCAACTCGCGCGACCAGTCCGTGGCGCTTGCCAAGACGCTGCGCAAGCGGGTGCCCGATTGCGCGACCCGCATCGCGTTCTATAACGCGGGGCTTGCACGCTCCGATCGTCGCCGTGTCGAGGAAGCGTTTCGAGACGGCAGCCTCAGCTGCATCGTTTCGACCTCTGCCTTTGGCGAGGGCGTCAACCTGCCCGATATTCGCCATGTCGTGCTCTACCACATGCCGTTTGGCAGCATTGAGTTCAACCAGATGAGCGGACGCGCCGGTCGCGACGGCCAACCTGCCGTGATTCACTTGCTCTATTCGTCGCGTGACGCTCGCATTAACGAGCGCCTGCTCGACTGCTACGCGCCCGAGCGCGATGAGCTCGTCACGCTCTATCGCGCGCTGCAGACCATGTGGCGCTCCAACCGCGGCAAGACCGGAGACGACTCGTTTAGTGCGAGCGATATCGACATCGCGCAGATGTGCCTCGCCATCGATGCCCGCACGCCGGTTGACGAGCGCTCGGTGGCAAGCGGCCTGGGAATCTTCGAAGAGCTTGGTTTCTGTCGCGTTTCGGGGTTTGACGACACCCGTCGCATCGCGATGGCAGAAAACCCCGGCCGTGTGCAATTGAGCAGGTCAATCCGCTATTTGGAGGGCTTGCGCTCGCGCATGGAGTTCTCGGCTTTCCGGAGTTGGGCGCTCGATTCGTGCGCTTCTGATATGCTAGCCAAAGTTAACCGCCCGATCGTTCCGCGGGCCTAGGGGAAGGGGACCTCGATGGATGCCGCAGCCCGTACCGCCCATGATTCCACCCTCCAGCCGTTTTCGGAGATGGAGCACTATAAGCATGCCGATGAGCTGCCACCCGAGATTATGGCGGACAGCTACGACAAGCTGGAGCGCCTGTGCCTCAAATATATGAATGAGGAGGACTTCTCTAAGGTGGAGCAGGCCTACTGCTTTGCCGCCGAGAAGCACTGCAACCAAAAGCGCCGCTCGGGCGAGATGTACATCAACCATCCCGTCGAGGTGGCCATCATTTTGGCCGACCTCAAGATGGACTGCGATGTGGTGTGCGCCGCGCTGCTGCACGATACCGTCGAGGATACCGAGACCTCGCTTGCCGATGTGTCCGGCCTGTTTGGCGATACGGTAGCCGAGCTCGTCGATGGCGTGACCAAGCTCACCAACATCGAAGTCGACAGCATGGACGAGAAGCAGGCCCTCACGCTGCGCAAGATGTTCCTCGCCATGTCCAAGGACATCCGTGTCATTATCGTTAAGCTTGCCGACCGCCTGCATAACATGCGTACGCTGGCGGCCCTTCGCGAGGACCGTCGCCTGTTTAAGGCTCGCGAGACCATGGACGTGTATGCGCCCCTGGCCGACCGTCTGGGCATGAGCTCCATTAAATGGGAGCTCGAGGACCTGTCCTTCTTCTACCTGGAGCCCGATGCCTACCAGCGTATCGCGCGCATGGTGGCTGAGTCACGCGAGGTTCGCGAGCGCTATCTGGCCGAGACCATCAAGACGCTCACCGACGAGCTCAACCGCATTGGCCTGGAGGGCTTCCAGATCAACGGCCGCTCCAAGCACTATTGGTCCATCTACCAAAAGATGAAGCGCAAGGGCAAGGAATTCTCCGAGATCTACGACCTGGTGGCACTGCGCGTCATCACGCATTCGGTGCGCGATTGCTACTCCACGCTCGGCGCGGTGCATACGTTGTGGCACCCCATGCCCGGTCGCTTTAAAGACTATATCGCCATGCCCAAGGTCAATAACTACCAGTCGCTCCATACGACGGTTATCGGCCCCACGGCCCGCCCGCTCGAGATTCAGATTCGAACCTATGAGATGCATGAGCAGGCCGAGTACGGCATTGCCGCCCACTGGCTCTATAAGAAGTCGGGCGGATCGTCTGCTTCCAAGACCAATGACGCCCAGCGTCTGGACGACCAGATTAACTGGCTCAAACATTCGCTCGATTGGGCGGCTTCTGACGAGATTACGGACGCCAAGGAATACCTGCACTCGCTGAAGGTCGATCTGTTCGACCAGGAGATCTTCGTCTTTACACCCAAGGGCGAGGTCATGGCGCTTCGTGCCGGCTCCACGCCGCTCGACTTTGCCTACGCCGTTCACACCGAGGTGGGCAACCACTGCGTCGGCGCTAAGATCAACGGTGCGGTGGCCCCGCTCACGCACGAGATCAAGACGGGCGACCGCGTTGAAATCCTGACCAACAAGAGTTCCAAGCCGTCGCGTGATTGGCTCAAGATCGTCAAGACACCTTCGGCCAAGTCAAAGATTCGCCGTTACTTCGCCGCCGCGACCAAAGACGATGACGCCGCTGCCGGCCGCGATATACTGGCCAAGGACCTGCGCAAGCGCGGGTATGGCATCTCTACGCCGCGATCCACGCGTGCGCTCAACGCCGTGGCGGAGCAGTTTAACTACAAGCAGCTCGAGGACCTGTTTGCCGCCGTCGGCGCCGGCAAGGTTGCCCCGCGCGCTGTGGGTAACAAGGTCGAGCAAATCTTGGACCCCAAGCCCGAGGAACAGGTCACCAAGGCCGAGGCTATCGCCGAGGTTGTCAAGCAGCCTGCCCGCGGCTCCAACCGCAAGCCGCAAAAGCGCGGCAAGAGCGCCAGCAACGGCATTATCGTCAAGGGCGAGAGCAACAGCGGACTGCTGGTCCGTCTGGCGCATTGCTGCAATCCGGTGACGGGCGACGATATCGTCGGCTTCATCACGCGCGGCCGCGGCGTTTCGGTGCATCGCGCCAACTGCCCCAACGTCAAGGGTCTTATGGAGCATCCCGAGCGCATGATCGAAGTGGAGTGGGACGGCGCTGCCGACACCCTCTTCCAGGTCGAGATCGTGGTCGAGTGCCTGGACCGCATGGGTCTGCTCAAGGATGTCACCATTGCCATTGGCGATGCGGGCGGCAATATCCTTTCTGCCGCCACCTCGACCAACCGCGAGGGTATTGCAACCCTGCGCTTTATGGTCGAGATCTCGGACGCGAGTGGCCTGGATCCGCTGCTGGCCTCTATCAGCAGCGTTGACTCGGTCTACGACGCGCGCCGCCTGATGCCCGGCGAGGGTGGAGCCCAACTTAAGCGCCGCGTTTAGTCGCGACGAACGTGCCACATTATCGATATTCGCTACACTCGAGGCATCGTTTGATGCCTCGAGTTCTATAGAGAGGAGAGGGACATGAGTGCTGTGTCCTTGGATGTAACTCCCAAGGGATCGGTCGAGATCGAGACGCTCGTAAACGGTCCCATTCAGACCAATAGCTATGCTGTTATTTCGGACAATGAGTGTGTGATTATCGACCCCGCATGGGAAGGCGAGCGCTTGGTGGAGCATATTCGAGCCAAGCATCCCGACGTACGCATGCTTGGCGCCGTATGCACTCATGGCCATGCCGATCATGTTGGTGGTGTTGCCGGCGTGCGAACCACCGTTGGCGAGGGCTGCCAGTATGAGCTGTGTGCTAAGGACGTGGCGGTGCCGCATGCGAGCATCGAGGAACAGCGAGCTATGTGGGGCATTGAGACGCCCGACCCCGGGGAGCCGACGCGCCTGCTCGCCGAGGGCGATACTCTCGAGGTGGGCGATATCTGCCTGCAGGTGATCGAGACACCAGGGCATACGCCGGGCGGGATCGTCTTGTTCGCCGCCACCGAGCAGGGAAACATTGCCTTTGTGGGCGACACCCTGTTTCCGGGTGGGCACGGCCGCACCGATCTTTCTGGAGGAGACGAGGCGGCGATTCTGCGCTCGCTCTCCAAGCTCGCCCGGCTTCTCCCGCCCGATACCGTTTGCCTAACCGGCCATGGCGATTCGACCACCATGGCATGCGAGCTCATGCAGAACCCTTTCATGCAGGTGTAGCTTTACAGTCGGCTTCTGAAGCACGAGAAGCGTCCAAACGTCAAGCTATTTTTCCCCAACGGGTCAATTTCGTAGGGCAAACGGTCAAAAAAGTCTGTTTGGACGATATTCGTGAACAAACGAACGTTTATGCTCGGGTGCGCCGTGGTAAAATCACAGGCGTTATCGGAGCAACCTTACAGGAGGTTTCTTTTATGCTCGTCAACGCAGCAGACATGCTCAAGAAGGCCGAGGCCGGCAAGTACGGTCTCGGTGCCTTCAACACCAACAACCTCGAGTGGACCCTGGCTATTCTCCAGGCCGCCGAGGAGGCCAAGTCTCCGCTGATCCTTCAGTGCACCGCTGGTGCCGCTAAGTGGATGGGCGGTTTCAAGGTCTGCGCCGACATGGTCAAGGCTGCCGTCGAGGCCACGGGCGTTACCGTTCCCGTCGCCCTTCACCTCGATCACGGTTCTTACGAGGACTGCTTCAAGTGCATCGAGGCCGGCTTCACGTCCATCATGTATGACGGCTCTCACGAGGAGACCTTCCAGCTTAACCTCGACCGCACCAAGGAGCTCGTTGAGCTTGCCCACTCCAAGGGCATGTCCATCGAGGCCGAGGTCGGCGGCATTGGCGGCACCGAGGACGGCGTGACCTCCAGCGGCGAGCTCGCTGACCCCGCTGAGTGCAAGCAGATTGCTGACCTGGGCGTCGACTTCCTCGCCTGCGGCATCGGCAACATCCACGGCGTGTATCCCGCCGACTGGGCTGGCCTTTCCTTCGAGCGTCTGGGCGAGATCAAGGCTCAGACCGGCGACCTGCCCCTCGTTCTGCACGGTGGTACCGGTATCCCCGAGGATCAGATCAAGAAGGCCATCTCCCTGGGCATCTCCAAGATCAACGTCAACACCGACCTGCAGCTCGTCTTCGCCAAGGGCGTCCGCGAGTACATCGAGGCCGGCAAGGACCAGCAGGGCAAGGGCTTTGACCCCCGCAAGCTCCTCAAGCCTGGTCGCGACAACATCGTTGCCCGCACCAAGGAGCTCATGGAGGAGTTTGGCTCCGTCAACAAGGCGTAAGTAGCGGTTTAACTTCCCGCCGGAGGCCCCGGTTCCCCTACGCTGTTTCCCTCGCGCTCACCTGGCTTCGCCAGAAGTCGCGCGACGGAATCAGCTCCGGGGAAACGGGGCCTCCTTCGTTAACTCGCTACAGGGTTACTGGGCGGAATTCATTTTTATGGGTACCGTTTATCGGTGTTGAGGGTTCCTTTATTGGGGCTTTCTTTTTTATCTCGCTACAATGTGCTTCAAGAGTTCTAATGACTTGGAGTTTGGTATGGCTGTTATTGATGTGCTGCCTTCGGATGGGAAGGTTATTGACGAGGGCCCTGTTGGTTGCTCTGTTGATGTTTGCTGTGATGATTTTCGCCATCTCGATATTGGACTGCCGCCCGAGATTCTTCGTCTCAAGGATGCCGGATATTTGACGCAAGCTGTTGCAGCTTGTGATCGCCTTTTGGGGCAGAATCCTGAGCCTTCGCTGGCGGCTTGCGTCCGTGCCGAGCGGTATCGCATGCTCGAGACGCCGCTTCATTTTTCGGTGTCGCGTGATCGAGCCATTGCGATGATTCGCGAGGAGTGGCCAGAGTTTACCGAAGAGCAGTTTGACGACCTGATTAATCGCAAGCGTATTGACTGGCGCTTTATCGATGGCGAGCTGTTCGTTCTCGACAACTTCCTCAATTCGCTTCGCGTGTATCCCAACGAGGTCCCCGGCATGCGTCCCGATCCTGCGGACGGCATAGCGCTGCGTAACCAGATGCTCAGGGAGATGGAGTCGCAAAACGGGTTGACTCGCGTCATCACGCTTAGGGCATCCGTGTCTGTCCTCGGGGCTCTGGAGGGAGAGACTGTTCGCGCGTGGCTACCCGTTGCCGCCGCCTGTCGTCAACAGTCTCATATCGAGGTTCTCGATATGACGTCGGAGGGCACCGTTGCCTCTGAGAACGTTTCGGCTCGTACAGCCTCCTGGACATCTTTGACTGAACATTCATTCTCGGTGACCTATCGCTATCACATCGATGCCGCCTATTGCGATATCTATGGTAGCGCGCTCCCATCGCATCCCTGTATGGACGCACCACTGCCCGAGGACACCTCCGAGGACCGTCCGCACATTGCGTTCACGCCGTATTTGCGTCAACTGACGGCGCGTATCATTGACGGGCTCGTCGATCCGCTCGACCGCGCTCGCGCCATCTATGATTATCTAACACAGCATATCGACTATCGCTATCAGCCACCGTACCTGCTTTTGGGATCTATTGCCGACGACTGTGCGCATTCGCTCCGCGGCGATTGCGGCGTTATGGCGCTCACGTTTATCACCATGTGCCGTATCGCGGGCGTGCCTGCCCGTTGGCAGAGCGGCCTGTATGTTGCGCCCGATTCGGTGGGACCGCACGACTGGGCTGAGTTCTATACGCCACAGACCGGGTGGCTTAACGCCGACGTATCGTTTGGTTCCTCGGCACGCAGGATGGGGGAGGAGTGGCGTCGCCGTCACTACTTTGGCAATCTCGACCCGTGGCGTATGGTGGCCAACAATCGATTCCAGGCTGAATTTGTGCCTGCTTTCGACGGCATGCGCGAGGATCCCTATGACAACCAGATGGGCGAAGCCTCGGTTAACGGACGTGGATGTCGTCAGCGGGAGATGTTGCGCAAGGTTGAACTTATCGAAATGCTCGAAGTTCCATTTTCGGACTAATCAACAGAAAGCTGTGATAAACTAACTCACGCATTACGTGCCCGAGTGGCGGAATTGGCAGACGCAGTGGACTCAAAATCCACCGTTGGCAACAACGTGCGAGTTCGAGTCTCGCCTCGGGCACCATACATGCAAGTGAGCGTTCAAGGGGGTCAAGGCCCCCTTTTTCGTGCCGAACTCGCGTGAGCGCGCGGAGCGTTAAGCAAACAGGCCTGTGGCCTGTTTGTAGCGGAGCGTGGCGAGGGCGCCGTGCGCCCGAAGCCCGGGGCTTCGCGAAGCGAAGGCCCTTCGAGTCTCGCCTGGGGCACCATGCATGCACCTGCGCTTCAAGGGGGTCAGGGCCCCCTTTTTCGTGTACGTAATGTGATAACGCACGGTACGTGTTATTATTCGCAAGGCGTTGTTCCCGCAATGCCCTAAAGAGGAACCCGAGGGTCCCCACCTTTTGGCGCCAATGAGCAGCTGACTGGTCATACAACCTAGATTCCCTTCCTCATACCGAGGATGTCTATGTGTACGACCTGGTTGCAAAGAAGCGCCGGGTTATTTTTTTATGAATGGAGGTAGGGAAAATAGCTAAGTCTGATGACACCCGCATCAACGACGAGATCACTGCATCTTCGTGCCGTTTGATTGGCGTCGATGGCTCTCAGCTCGGCCTGTTCGCCATTCGCGATGCCCAGCGCGTCGCTGACGATCAGGGTCTCGACCTGGTCGAGATCGCTCCCAACGCGGAGCCGCCGGTCTGCAAGGTCATGGACTATGGTAAGTTCAAGTACCAGCAGGCCATGAAGGCCAAGGCCGCTCGTAAGAACCAGTCCAAGGTCGAGGTCAAGGAAATGAAGTTCCGACCCAAGATCGACGTTGGCGACTACGAGACCAAGAAGGGCCACGTTCTGCGTTTCCTCAAGAAGGGCGCGCGCGTTAAGATCACCATCATGTTCCGCGGCCGTGAGATGGCTCACCCGGAGCAGGGTCTTAACGTTCTCGAGCGTCTCGCCGAGGATCTCAAGCCTTACGCTACGGTCGAGTCCAAGCCTAAGATGGAAGGCCGTAACATGCTTATGCTGCTCGCCCCGATTAAGGGCGCCTTCGATGAGGATAAAGCGGCAAGCGATACTAAGTAACTAGTGTTCTGTAACCGATTAAGGAGTATTTCATGCCTAAGATGAAGTCCCACAGCGGCACCAAGAAGCGTTTCCGCAAGACTGGTACCGGCAAGCTTATGCGCGCCAAGGCTTTTAAGAGCCACATCCTGAGCAAGAAGTCCACCAAGCGTAAGCGTGGCTTCCGTCAGGAGACCGAGATCGCCGCTGCCGACCGCAAGGTCATCAAGTCGCGTCTCGCCTAAGTTCGCGTTCCCGTTTTTCGTTTTACCGTCTAGGAGTTGATAGAACATGGCACGTATTAAGCGCGCTGTTGCCGCCAAGAAGAAGCGCCGTACCGTTATGCACCGTGCGAAGGGTTACTACGGTGCCGCTTCGCGTACTTACAAGCATGCTAAAGAGCAGGTCCAGCACTCCCTGCAGTATCAGTATCGTGATCGCCGCAACAAGAAGCGCGAGATCCGTTCTCTCTGGATCACCCGTATCAACGCTGCTGCTCGCCTGAACGACATCTCTTACTCTCAGTTCATGCACGGCCTGAAGGTTGCCGGCATCGAGCTCGACCGTAAGGTCCTGGCTCAGATGGCTTACGAGGACATCGAGTCCTTCAACGAGCTGGCTGCCATTGCCAAGAAGGCTCTCGAGGCCTAATAGATTCTGTTGAATCGCTAGGGGAGTGTCGCACTGTGCGCGGCACTCCCTCTTTTTTATCGAGAGCGCTGGTTTACATAGCAAAAAGCGCGGGTAGATAAACACTTACAGGTGACCGATCTCTATATATCTCTTAACCGAAGGGTCATCATCTGATACGTGCAGTATTTCTGCATCAGCCTTTCTATTGCTTATATAGGAAGCGATATTTTGTGTAGGACTTGTGAAGAGTGGAATTGACGTCCCACATCGCTTCGCGGTCTGGCAATATATCTCCTTGCCGCGCGGCCCGGTGGGACCGGATCAGCCGCA
>CATVTV010000003.1:0-147026 GCA_958347015.1 uncultured Collinsella sp.
GCGCCCTTGAAGTTGAACGTCAGATTGTCCAAATGCGGCCCGCGCAGCGTCGAGCCGTTACGCGGTTTGGCAAAACCGCGTAACTAAACCAACTTGAAGCCCTTGCGCTTGCCTACGGAGAGGGTATCGCCCAGCTTGAGGGCGCTGGGGTCGATGTTGTAGCTCTTAGGAGCCACGGCCTTGCCGTTGATCTTGACGCCGCCGCCGTCAATGTCGCGACGGGCCTGGCCGGCGCTCGCCGAAAGGCCCAGGTCCTTAAGCAGGCCTGCGAGGTAGATCTGGCCCTCGTCGTTGACGGTCAGCTCAACGTGCTTCTCGGGGAAGTCGGCAAGCTGGCCCTCCTTGAACACGCGGTCGAACTCGGCCTGAGCCTCATCACCGGCACCGGCGCCGTGATAGGTGTCGCACAGGTCGCGGCCCAGTGCGCGCTTGAGCTCATAGGGATCGGCGGAACCGTCGGCCAGGGCAGCGTCGATCTTGTCGACCTCGGCCGGGGTGAGCGAGCTGGCCAGACGATAGTACTTGCCGATCATCTCATCGGGGATGGACATGGTCTTGCCGAACATATCCTTGGGAGCATCGGTCAGGCCGATGTAGTTGCCGTAGGACTTGGACATCTTACGCACGCCATCGGTGCCCTCGAGCAGCGGCATGGTAAGCGCGATCTGCGGCTCCATGCCCATCTTCTCCATGAGCTCGCGACCAGCGAGCAGGTTGAAGAGCTGGTCGGTGCCGCCCATCTCCACGTCGGCCTTGATCTGAACGGAGTCGAAGGCCTGCATCACGGGGTACAGGAACTCGTGCAGGGCGATCGGCGTCTGGGACTGGTAGCGCTTGGTAAAGTCATCGCGCTCGAGGATGCGGGCGACGGTGAACTTGGAGCACACCTGCAGCAGGCCGGCCAGATCCATCGACAGGATCCAGTCGCCGTTGTGCACGATGGTGGTCTTCTCGGGATCTAGGATCTTCATGGCCTGGCTCACGTAGGTCTCGGCGTTGGCCTCGATCTGCTCCTGCGAAAGCTGCGGGCGGGTGGAGTTCTTGCCCGAAGGATCGCCGATCAGTGCGGTGCCGTTACCGATGATGAGGGTGACCTTGTGGCCCAGGTCCTGGAACTGACGCATCTTGCGCAGGGGCACGGCATGGCCCAGGTGCAGGTCGGGGCTGGTGGGATCGACGCCGAGCTTGATGTTGAGGGGCTCGCCCTTCTCAAGCTTCTTGCGAAGGTCGGCCTCGGGGACGATCTGCGCTGCGCCCGAGGTGATGATACGCATTTGCTCGTCGACAGACAGCATTGGGTATCCTCCTTTTGCTATAGCACCCTCACCGGATACGGCGGTGCTCGAAGTTCATAAACCCACTAATAATAACCAAAACGGCGCGACCGAACACCTACGACAGGAAAATCCTCGTCCTGCCGCACGCGTCGACAACGACCGGCAAACGCGTGCCGTCACGTTCGACCAAAAAGCGCGCCTGCTGACGACGCGAGCAGTCACGGCAACGGACCTGCCCCGTCGCATCCGTGGCGCAGACGCCCTCGGCAGTCAGCAAGCAGTGCTCGCATACCATGAGCTCGGGACGGTCGGCGTCGACAGCCCCCAAGACACCGGGGCAAGCAGCAAGCTCGGCAACACGCTCCGCGTCGTAGGCGACAAGCTCGGCGGGCAAATACACACGGCCCGCGCCGAGCCCGCGTAGCCAGGCAAGCGTAACCCGGTTCGCGCAAAACACCGGTGCCGCAACGTCAAACGCCACGCCCAGCTCACGCGCCATCGCCACCTGTCCCAGATTTCGGCAGACGACGCGCCCGGCACGCCGCATAAGCGAGCGGGTACGCGAGGCATCGGCTGCGCGACAGACCTCGTCGAGCACCACGGTCGCATCGGACAGATCGCGCTCGCCACACGGGTCGGCATCCATCAGCTGCCAGGCAAAGACCATGCGAGCGAAAGCCCCCTTTTCCATCGGCTCCGTCAACGCCGCCTCGGGCACCTCGCCAACAGTCACGGCGCCCTCAAAGGGCAGTATCTCAACGGCTCGCGCAACGGGTACGACCGTGTCCGCCTCGACCCGCATGTGCTCCAGCGCCATCGCCGTCTGCTCCAACACGCCGGCGCTGCGAATCAGGTACACCTCGCATCCCGCATCCACCTTACGCTTGCAGTGCACGACGACGCGCTCCCCCGCCGCTGCATCCCCCGGGCAGGGCACCTGGGGCCAGCGCTTGGGCACATCGGGGCGTGCATCGGCACCTGGATAGAACCGGATCTCGAGCGTGTCGCCCGCGGCCACGGCGGCATCGAGCTCGACGGTCACCTCTTCGTGACCCACAGTGACCAAGTGGCCCACGCGCACACCCTGGTTAATCGCACGCTCGAAGCTCATGAGCTCAGCACCCGATCGCCCCCGCAGATATGCATCGGTAAACCCGCGGTTGAACGACCTGCCCAGCTCGCGCTCGAGCGCCGACACGGCAGCGGCATCCCATGCGCCATCGCGCAACATATCGAGTGCGCGACGCCACACCCGCACCACGTTGAACACGTAGTCGGGGTTTTTCATGCGCCCCTCTATCTTGAGCGACGCCACCCCAGCCCCAACAAGCTCGGGCAGGTGCGCAATGCCCAGATAGTCGCGCGGGCACAGCAGACGATCGCCCTCCACGGAAACGACGCTCTCCCCCGCCTCGTCCACCAGGTCGTACGCCAAGCGACACGGCTGCGTACAGTCGCCGCGCATCGCCGATCGTCCACGCCGCAGGGCAGAGAACTCACAGGCGCCCGAATATCCAATGCAAATCGCGCCGTGGCAGAACACCTCGATAGGCACGCCGGTAGCACACAGGGCGGCAATCTCATCGACCGCCAGCTCGCGGGCGGTCGTCACGCGCTCGACCCCGAGCTCGTCGGCAGCCAGGCGCACGGCGCCTTCGCTATGGACGCCCGCCTGCGTGGACAGGTGAATCTCGACCCCGGGAATCGCCGAGCGCAATGCGCAGGCCAGACCGGCATCCGCCACGATCAAGGCATCGGCACCCAACTCATGCGCGTGCGCCCCCAGCGCCACCGCGTCGGCCAACTCGTCATCGAACACAAACACGTTGAGTGTCACGTATACACGCACGCCGTGTGCATGCGCCACGGCGCAGCCGCGCAAAAACTCGTCGTCGGTAAAGCCGCGTGCGCTCACGCGGGCGTTAAACCCGCCCAGGCCCGCATAGACGGCATCGGCGCCCGCCGCAATGGCAGCGAGCATCTGATCGAGTCCGCCGGCAGGCGCCAGCAGCTCGGGCAGCGCCGCCTCGGCAGCCCCCGGCTCGTTATCGCATTGTCCACTCGGCCCCATCGTCCGATTCGCCATCGGCAAACTCCTTACCAAGGTATGCATTCACTCTGAAAAATGCCGTCATCCAGCATACACGAGGCCTCGCGCGCCTCGTTTGGTTTATCGTGTAATAACTTATGTCCATCCTGCCCCAGCGGCGCACCCGCCGCCTGGCACGACATACCTGGAGGTCAATATATGGGTCCTCGCCAACGACAGGGACGCAGTCGTTCCAAGACGCACGCCCTGCCCATGATTCTGCTCTCGTTCTTGGGCTTTTTGCTCATCGCGGGCGTAGCGTTTGGCATCGGCATGATCGGCAACGTCAACCGTTGGCTGTCCGATCTGCCCGACTATACCGACGCCAATGCCTATCTGGTGAGTGAACCCACCGAGATCGTCGATTGCAACGGCAACAAGATCGCGAGCTTCTACACGCAAAACCGCAAGTCCGTCACCAAGGACCAGGTCTCTCCGTACGTGCTGCAGGGCACCGTCGACGTTGAGGACGAGCGTTTCTACGAGCACGGCGGTATCGACCTGTGGGGCATCGCGCGTGCCGCCGTGGCAACCGCCTCCGGTGGCCACGAGGGCGCATCGACCATCACCCAGCAGCTGGTACGCAACACCATCCTGCAGGAGGAGCAGTTCGATTCGACCATCGAGCGTAAGGTGCGCGAGGCCTATATCGCCATCAAGATGGAGGAGATGTACTCCAAGGACGAGATCCTCATGATGTACCTCAATACCATCTATTACGGCCACGGTGCCTACGGCATCGAGGCCGCAGCCGAGACCTATCTGTCCAAGAGCGCCGCCGACCTCACCCTGAGCGAGGCCGCGCTGCTCATCGGCCTTCCCAACTCGCCGTCGCAGTACGACCCCACGGTCAACCCCGACTTAGCGCTCTCCCGCCGCAACAAGGTCCTCGACAACATGCTGCGCTTGGGCCATATCACCCAGGAGGAGCACGATGCCGCCCAGGCCGAGCCCATCACGCTCAACGTGACCGAGATTTCGGGCAGCGGTGTCGACGTCTACTCTCAGCCCTACTTTGTGGCCTATGTTAAGAAGCTTCTGGAGCAAGAGTTCTCCACCGACGTGCTCTTTAAGGGCGGCCTGACCGTCAAGACCACCATCGACCCGACCATGCAGCAGGTAGCTGAGGACGCCGTCCGCACCCAACTCGATACGCTTTCGCTCGACGGCCTGGACATGGGCATGGTCGTTGTCGACCCCAAGACCGGCTATATCAAGTGCATGGTGGGCGGTTACGACTACAACGCCGACGAGAATCATGTGAACCACGCTACGGCAAAGCGCCCCGTGGGCTCCACGTTTAAGGCCTTTACGTTGGCCACTGCCATTCAAAATGGCATGAATCCCAACGTCACCCTCAACTGCAACTCGCCGCTTACGGTAAAGGGCACCACAACCAAGGTGCAAAACTACGCCAACACGAGCTATGGCAACATCTCGCTCAAGCAGGCTACGGCCGTATCGTCCAACACCGCGTATATCCAGGTGGCAGACGCCATCGGTAACGACAAGATCCTCTCGCTCGTCAAAAAGCTTGGCATCGACACCTCCGATGGAAATATCGAGGACGTCCCCGTCATGACGCTCGGCCCTGGTTCGATTTCGCCGCTCGAAATGGCCTCTGCCTACGGCACGTTTGCCAACGGCGGTTACTATCGTCAGCCGATCGCCATTACCGAGATCGATTCGCGCACCGGCTCGGTACTCTACCAGCACACCGACAACCCCAAGCAGGTGCTCTCTGCGGGCGAGGCCGCGGCGGTGACCGATGTCCTGACCGGCGTCATGCAGGGCAGCGGAACGGGCGTCGACGGCGCCCTGAGTGTCAAACAGCCCTATGCGGGCAAGACCGGCACTACCGATGACAACACCAACCTGTGGTTCTGCGGCTATACCCCGCAGCTGGCGTGCGCGCTGTGGACCGGCTATTCCGCAGGCGAAATCCCCATCCAAAAGTACGGGGCCGATCTGTTTGGCTCGCAAACCAACCTGCCCGTCTTTAAAAAGTTTATGGACACCGTCTTGGCCGGCACCGAGCGCGAGGAGTTCCCGACCGGAACGGCCCCCACGTACAAGAACAACAACGTCTGGAAGTTCTACGGCACCAGCAACACCAAGAAGACGGAAAGCGACACCGAGGACAAAGACGAGGAAGAGACCACGACTACCACAACCACGACTACGACCACGACCACCGAGACCACGGGCGGCAACACCACGGGCGGCAACACCACGGGCGGCAACACCACGGGTGGCACCGGAACGACCGGCGGCTCGACCGGCGGCGACGGTAGCGGTGGAGAAGGCGGCGGCGAGGGCGGTTCCCCCACTCCAACGCCTACGCCCACGCCCGATCCCTCTACGGGTCAGTAGACACCAAGCCATAGCCAATCAAAGGCGCCCGAGTAGATCGAAAGCTGCTCGGGCGCCTTTTTGTCACGAGAAACCTCGCACGCGCCTCAACACGATACGGCAATAAAAAAGGGCGCCGACCATCGTCGACGCCCCATAAAAGTCGCTATATGCGCTCGTACGGCGCTATCCTCACGCGCCACCTCGCCTACTTACGAGAGTTACTCAGCTTGTTGATGAGGGCCTCCAGGCGCTCGCCATCCTCGGCGGTCTGGGCGATAACCAAGATGGTGTCGTTACCGGCGAGCGAGCCGAGCACGTCGGGCAGCTCGGCGGCATCGACCGCAGCGGCAATGCCCGAAGCGGTGCCGGGCTGAGCCTTGATCATAACCAGGTTGTCGGTGCGCAGAACGCCCGTTACCAGTTCGGAAACCATACGCTGCAGATGCAAGTCCTCAGCCAGGACATAGATACCCTCGGGAAGCTTGCGCAGACCCATATCGGCAATGTCGCGCGAAACGGTTGCCTGCGTGCAATCGAAACCCATGGCACGAAGCTCATCCACCAGCACGCGCTGCGTGCGAACATCCTTGTTGCGCACGATATCTCTAATGGCATCCTGGCGCCCATTGCGTTTTTTAGCCATACAAAACCTCACTCCATAGATGGCGGAGACAATCAATCAGTGATTGTATAGTTTAGCGCTATTTAAGGGTATTTGTGAATAAGAACGCATTTCGAAACAATTCCATGCAAGTTTGTTTCGAACATAGCCGTCTTAAGCAGTTTTGACGCCCGTCCGGTTAAAAAAAGCGGCCAGGTGCGCATACATCACGCAACGTGCAGGCTTGGCACTGGCAATCGGTCCAAACAACAGGCCGAGCCCACGATGGTTATCCTTGAGTGCCGCGGCCATCTGCCGAGTTCGAGATGCCTCGAGCATATCACGCATACGAGCGGAACCCTCGATTGAAGAAACCCCATGCGGGCTCAAGCACAAATTTTCGATGCAGGCGACCAGCCCGGCGAAGTAAAACAAATGGCTCGCAACCTTTAGCTGCGTGTCACCGCCCGCCTCAACGAGCGAATCAGTAAGCTCGTCGAGCGCCCGGGCGTCATCGGTCAGCTTGGCAAACAATGTGGGGTCAAAAGCATCTGTAAGCCGTGGCGCCACCGCATGGAAACAGGCGCCACCGCACCCGGATATGCGTTGTGCCTGCGAAAGGGCACATGTCATAAACCCAATCGAGCGAAGCGCACGGCCGCGCGACAAACACGTCTCGAACAACGAGCGGCTGTACATCACACCGGAAGTCTGGGCAATCAAGCCGCCGGAAATCATCTGAGGCAGACCAGCCGCCAAAGAAGCACGGTCATCGATCGCAAGAGAGGTGGCATCCAGCACGCGCGAATGACGCTCACGATGAGCATCGTAGCGGTCGAGCGATGCCGTGGGAATCACCATGTCTGCCGCAGCATCGCACGCAACATCGACCATCTTGGAAAGAGACTGTGGGGCAAACCACTCGTCGGCGTTCATGGCAACAATCTGCAATCCACGCGAGGCGGCAAAACCAGCCTTGAGACATGCTCCGTGCGCCGAATCCTCGACGTCAATCAAATCGATGTGAATATCCCTGCCGGCGGCAACTTCGAGCGAATGGTGCACGCCCGGCGTAACGTCGCGACAAACCACGACAATTTGCAGGTCATAGAGGTCTTGGTTCTGGACGCTCTCGAGCGCGCGCATCGCATAGCTGGGCGAACCCTCGACAATAAGGATCACCGAAAGTCGCGGATGCGAACCACGTCGAACCAAGTTTTCCGTCCTCTCGACAGCGCCAAATCAAACCGTAGTTCATGGTACACCCGAGCTATAAAAGCAACGAGCCGCCTAACATGTTGCACGCCAAGAACAGATGTTGCACACGCGCAGCTCACACATAGTATGTGCCAGGTACGGACGCGCCGAGCACTCCCCTAGTCGAGCACGACAAGCTCGTCGGGGCCGTAATCCACACCCATAAACGTAAGGCCGCAGGCAGGCGCCGTGGGACCCGCAGCGGTACGGTCGCAGGCATCAATGACCTCGCGCATCCACTGGGGATCGCGGCGATGCATGCCAATCTCCACGAGCGTGCCCACAATAGTGCGCACCATCGAATGTAAAAATGCGTTGCCCTCGATGGTAAACGTCAGGATATCCTCGCCAAAAGCGACCTCGTGGCCAAACTCGGCACGCATCACGCAGCGGTGCGTGGGCTTGCCCACGGAAGAGGCGACCTTGCAAAAGCTCTTAAAGTCCTGTTCGCCCAGCAGCGCTGGACAGGCCGCAGACATAGCCTCGACGTCCAAGGGGTAGCGATGCCACCACACCGCACCGCGCGAGAGCACGGGGCGTGCATCGCGATCGGCAATGCGGTACGTATACGTACGCGACCGCGCGTCAAAGCGCGCAGAAAAGCCCTTACGGGCCTTGTAGACCTCGTTTATGGCGATATCTTTAGGCAGGAGGGCATCCATAGCCCTCAGCCATCTACGGCGCGTACACGCCAGCTCAGCGTCCGTTACGGGCACGCTAATATACTGCGCTACCGCATGCACACCGGCATCGGTACGCCCCGCACACGTCAGATCGATTGGGCGGCGCAGCAGCGTCTCGATAGCGCGGCGCAACTCGCCCGCAACGGTCATCTGGCCCGGCTGCTCGGCAAATCCGCTATACGACGAGCCGTCATAGGCAACGCGGAATACGAGCGTAGCATCAAGCTCTGGAATCGAATTGAAATCAGACGGCGCGGTCATGGGCGCTCCCAACAAACAATCAACGGTATCGCGACAAAAAAAGAGGGGTACGCGAACGTACCCCTCGAATATAGCCTATGCAGACGGATTGTCTACTCAGCGGTCTCCTCGGCAGCGGTCTCCTCGACAGCCTCGACCTTCTTGGGAGCAGCGGCCTTCTTGGGGGCCGGAGCAGCCTTCTTGGCCTTAGGCGTGCAAGGCTCGGTGACGAGCTCCATGATAACGATAGGAGCGTTGTCGCCCTTACGGTTACCGAGCTTCATGATGCGGGTGTAACCGCCGTTGCGGTCCTGCCACATACCCTGAGCAGCCTTGTCGAAAATCTCGGCAACGAGCTGCTTATCGCCGAGCTTGGCGATGGCCAGACGACGAGAGTGCAGGTCGCCCTTCTTGGCCCAGGTGATGATCGGATCGACGACCGAACGCAGCGCCTTAGCGCGGGTCTCGGTGGTCTTGATGCGGTCGTTCTCGAAGAGGGCCTTGGCCAGGCTCTTCTTCATGGCCTTGGTGTGGCTCGCATCGGTGCCGAGCTTCAGGCCCTTCTTAACGTTGTGACGCATGGTCTAGTTTCTCCTCAAATATGCGAAGCATTAAGCCTTCAGGCTCAGGCCCATGGACTCAAGCTTGTCCTTCACTTCCTCGATCGACTTAACACCGAAGTTACGGATGTTAAGCAGATCGTTCTCCGAGAACTCAACGAGCTGACGGACCGAGTGAATGCTGGCGCGCTTAAGGCAGTTGTAGGAACGGACGGAAAGGTCCAGATCCTCGATCTGCTTGTCCAGCTCGGCGTTGTCGTTGGTGACCTCGGGAGCGAAAATCGAAGCCTCCTCCTCGACCTCGGGGGTCTCGGCAAGGTTCATAAAGGCAGCCATATGCTGGTTGATGATATTGGCAGCCTGGACCACGGCGTCGCGCGGGGCGATGGAGCCGTTGGTCTCGATCTCGAGGACAAGGCGGTCGTAGTCGGTGTGCTGACCGACACGGCAAGCCTCAACGAGCTTGGCGCAACGGGACACCGGCGAGTAAAGCGAGTCGACGTGGATCACACCGATGGGATCGTTGTCGCGCTTGTTAGCCTCGCCAGAGACATAGCCGCGGCCATAGCCGATGCGCATGCTCATGGTGAGATGGCCACCCTCGGTGAGCGTAGCGATGTGCTGCTCGGGGTTGACCAGCTCAAACTCGGACGGAATAAAGAAGTCCGCACCGGTGACCTCACAGGGGCCGTCAACCGAAATGGTGGCGGTCGCCTCGTCGGTCGTGCCGAGAGCCCTGAAGACAAGACCCTTGACATTCAGGACGATGTCGGTGACATCCTCGACCATGTTAGGGATGGTCATAAACTCGTGCTGCGCGCCATCGATCTGAATAGCCTCGACGGCGGCACCCTCGAGCGAGGACAGAAGAACGCGACGAAGGGAGTTACCCAGCGTATCGCCGTAGCCACGCTCGAGCGGCTCAACGGAGACACGAGCAGACGTCTCGTTAATCTCTTCGACCTGAACCTGAGGCCTAATGAATTCTGACATGTATTACCTCCAGCCTCAGCAGCCCGGATGGACTACTTAGAGTAGAGCTCGACGATGAGCTGCTCGTTGATATCACCGCTGATCTGCTCACGCGTCGGCAGAGCGAGCACGTTACCAGACAGCTTCTCGATATCGACCTCGAGCCAGCCAGGGACCTCGAAACGCTCGGAGGAAATCAGAGCCTCCTTGATGGGGAGGAGGTCACGGAACTTCTCGCCGACAGCGACGACGTCGCCGGCCTTGACGCGGTAGGACGGGATGTCCACGCGCTTGCCGTTCACGGTGAAGTGACCGTGACGGACGGACTGACGAGCCTCTTTGCGGGTGCGGGCGAAGCCAAGACGGAAGACGACGTTGTCGAGGCGAGACTCAAGGATGATCATGAGGTTCTCACCGGTGACGCCGTTCATCTTACGGGCCTTGTTGAAGTAGCCGTGGAACTGCTTCTCCAGAACGCCATAGATGAACTTGACCTTCTGCTTCTCGCGCAGCTGCATGCCGTACTCAGATTCCTTGCGACGGCGCTTGGGCTGACGGATAGATTCCTTCTTGCTGCTATAACCGAGCTCAGCGGGATCGATCCCGAGCTGACGGCAGCGCTTAAGAACAGGAGTCCTGTCGATTGCCATATTGATACGATCCTTTCAGTTACACGCGGCGACGCTTCTTGGGGCGGCAGCCGTTGTGCGGGATGGGGGTCTTGTCCTGGATGCTCGAGACCTCGAGGCCAGCAGCCTGGAGGGAGCGGATGGCGGTCTCACGACCGGAGCCGGGGCCCTTGACGAAGACGGAAACCTTCTTCATACCGTGCTCCATGGCCTGCTTGGCAGCAGCCTCGGCAGCCATCTGGGCAGCGAACGGCGTGGACTTACGGGAGCCCTTGAAGCCCACCTGGCCAGCCGACTTCCAGGAAATGACGTTGCCCTGGGGATCGGTGATCGAAACGATCGTGTTGTTGAACGTAGAACGAATGTGAGCCTGGCCCACGGAAATGTTCTTACGGTCCGCGCGCTTCAGACGGGCAGCGCGAACGTTCTTCTTAGCAGTAGCCATCTATCTAGCGCTCCTTATTTCTTCTTCTTAGCACCGATCTGACGCTTCGGGCCCTTGCGGGTACGAGCGTTAGTGTGGGTGCGCTGGCCGCGGACCGGGAGGCCCTTGCGGTGACGAAGGCCGCGGTTGCAGCCGATGTCCATAAGGCGCTTGACGTTCTGGTTGCGCTCACGGCGGAGGTCGCCCTCAACCATGATCTGGTTCTTGTCGATATAATCGCGGATGGCGTTAACCTCATCCTCGGTGAGGTCCTTAACGCGCGTATCCACGTTAACGTTGCACTCGACGCAAATCTTCGTCGCAGTGGTGCGGCCGATGCCGTAAATGTAGGTCAGACCGATCTCAACGCGCTTCTCACGCGGGAGGTCGACACCATTAATACGGGCCAACGTAGTCTCCTCTCTTAACCCTGACGCTGCTTATGACGGGGGTTCTCGCAAATGACGAGGACCTTGCCATGGCGCCTAATGATTTTGCACTTATCGCACATCTTCTTGACCGAAGGACGTACCTTCATCGTTCTTCCTTTCGGTAGCGCTCAAACTACTTCCCTACTATCTACTCGCCCAGCCGCAGGCGTTTAAAACTATGGCTGGTCTTCACACGCAAACCGACCGTAGGTTGAGCTAAGCCTGCAGTCGGAAAAGAGCGTGTATGTGTGTCGCTATTTATAGCGATAGGTGATGCGACCGCGGGTCAGGTCGTACGGGGAAAGCTCCACGACAACCCTGTCACCGGGGAGAATGCGGATGTAATTCATTCGGATCTTGCCAGAAATGTTGCACAGAACCGAATGACCGTTCTCGAGCTCAACCTTAAACATGGCGTTGGGCAGCGGCTCCTTTACCGTACCCTCGAGCTCAATTGCGTCTTCCTTCTTCACAAGCAATCATCTTTCTCTAGAAAACGACAGCGATTGAGTATTCTACAATACGCGTGCACGTATCGTAATATCTTCGTAATGGCTCCACAACTAAGTGAAACTTGTTACATTTCTCCGCCCTGGAGCGAACACCAGGATCCTTGCGCATCGGTGGTAAGAATCACCGGACCGTCATCGGTAATGGCGACGGTGTTCTCGTAGTGCGCGGCGGGCAGATGGTCGTTAGTCGTGACGATCCAACCATCGGAGCCTGTGCTCACATGATTGGATCCCATCGTGACCATCGGCTCGATGGCAATGGCCATACCGGCCTGGAGACGAACGCCCCTCCCCTTCTTTCCGTAATTTGGAACGTTGGGGTCCTCGTGCATCACATGGCCGATACCGTGCCCCACATAATCGCGAAGCACGCCATAGCCGTGAGACTCGGCGAGAGACTGGACGGCATAGCCAATGTCCCCAATATGATTACCGGGAACAGCCTGCTCGATGGCAGCCTTAAGGCAATCGCGCGTAACCTCGCACAGGGCCTTGGCCTCGGGCGTGGGGGTACCGACGAAAAACGTCCAAGCGTTATCGCCGACCCAACCGTCGACAACAGCTCCCGTATCGATGGAGATGATATCGCCATCGCGCAGAATCATGTCGGGGTTGGGAATACCATGCACCACGGCATCGTTAATCGATGCACAGATGGTACCGGGAAACCCGCCGTAACCTTTAAAGGCCGGGGTGCCACCATGCATGCGGATAATCTGCTCCGCAAGCTGATCAAGCTCAAAGGTCGAAACACCAGGGCGAACCATGGCTCCAACGTGGCGGAGCGCCATCTTAGATAGCGCTCCTGCCTTCTTCATCTGCTCGATTTGCGTCGCAGACTTAATCTTGATCATAGACCGAGAGCCTCTTTGACATCCCCGTACACGGTCTCGCGAGCCTGGTCACCGTTGACCGACTTGAGCAGACCCTGGCCACGATAGTAGTCGACGAGCGGGCTCGTGGACTTCTCGTAGACGTCGAGACGGTTCTTGATGGTCTCGGGCTTGTCGTCGTCGCGCTGATACATCTCGCCACCACACTTGGGGCAGGTAGCATCGGCAGCGGTGCCGGTGTAACCGCAGGCGCGGCAGGTGCGACGCGAAGACAGACGGTCGATGATGACCTCGGGGGCCACGTCGACCAGAAGGGCGCAGTCAATCTCGCGACCCATGGCGGAGAGCTCGGAATCGAGCGTCACAGCCTGGGCGGTGTTGCGCGGGAAGCCGTCGAGGATGAAGCCCTGCTGGGCGTCATCGGCGGCAAGGCGCTCCTTGACAAGGTCGATCACGAGCTGGTCGGGAACGAGCTCGCCGGCGTCCATGTACTTCTTAGCCTGAATACCAAGCTCAGTGCCACCCTTGACGGCAGCACGCAGCAGGTCGCCCGTGGAAATGTGAGCGACGCCGAACTCGGCGACGAGCTCCTGTGCGACGGTGCCCTTACCGGCACCCGGAGCTCCGAGCAATACGAGGTTCATGAGCAATCCTCCTCTAGCCTATTTAAAGAATCCATCGTAATCATACATCTTGATCTGGCCTTCGAGCTTATCGACCGTGTCGAGCACGACGCCGACCATGATGAGGATGGACGTGCCGCCAAATGCCTGGATCAGATGGTTACCCGTGAAAGAGAAGATGATCGAAGGCACGATGGCGATGAGCGCCAAAAAGACAGCGCTGGGAAGCGTAATCTTGTTGAGCGCGTTCTTGATGTAGGCCGCGGTAGCCCTGCCCGGACGGACGCCCGGAATAAAGCCGCCCTGCTTCTTAAGGTTGTCGGCCGTGTCATCGGGGTTGAACACCATGGAGGTGTAGAAGTACGCGAAGAACACGATGAGGACAACGTTAAGCACCCAGTTGAGCCAACCGGTCGAAAGCGCGGAGGCAACTGCCTGGATCCAGCCGATGCCGGGGAAGAACACGGCAATCTGGGCCGGGAAGTACAGCAGCGCCGAAGCGAAGATGATCGGCACGACGCCCGCGGTGTTGACCTTGATGGGCAGGTAGGTGGTCTGGCCACCCATCATGCGACGGCCCACGACGCGCTTAGCGTAGGAGACCGGGATGCGGCGCTGGCCGCGCTCAAGGAAAACAATCAACGGGATAACCAGCAGGATGATGGCGCAGATGATCACCATGGTGATGATGCCACCGGCATTGCCCTCGGTGCTGGAGAAGATAGCCTGCGGCAGACCGGCCATGATGTTCGCGAAGATGATCAGCGACATGCCATTGCCGATACCGCGCTGGGTGATGAGCTCACCAATCCACATGATCAGCATGGCGCCCGCAGTGAGCGTGCCGACGATCATGAGGTCGAAGATGATCTCGGGAGCGCCAGCGCCATTGAAGCTGATGCCGAAGCTCTTAAAGAGGAAGAGGTAACCAACGGAGTTGAGGATTGCCAGAGCCAGGGTGAGGTAACGCGAATACTGCGTAATCTTGGTCTGACCGACCTCGCCCTCGCGAGCAAGCTCATGCAGGGAAGGCACGACGGCCTGGAGCATCTGGAGGATGATCGAGCTGGTGATGTAAGGCATGATGCCCAGCGAAAACACCGACACATAGCTCAACGCGCCGCCAGAGAAAAGATTCAGGAGGGCCATAGCACCTGCGGCGACCGAATTGTTATCGGTCGAGAAAAGGCCCAGCATCCCCTGGAAGGGAATGCCGGGCACAGGAACGTGCGCACCAATGCGGTACACGACGAGCATAGCTATGGTAAAAAGAATCTTTTCGCGCAATTCTTTGATGCGGAAAGCATTCTTAAGACCATTTAGCACGGCAGCTCGACCTTTCCGCCGGCGGCCTCGATCTTGGCCTGCGCAGAAGCGCTGACCTTGTCGACCTTGACCGTGAACTTCTTGGTGAGCTCACCATTGCCGAGCACCTTGACGGGCTCGAACTCGCTCTTGGTGATGCGAGCGGCCTTAAGAGCGGCACCGTCGATCACAGCGCCGTCCTCGAACTTACGCTCGAGACGCTCAACGTTAACAGCGGTGTACTCGATACGACGGGGGTTACGGAAGCCCGGAAGCTTGGGCAGGCGCATAGCCAGCGGAGTCTGGCCACCCTCGAAGCCGGCACCCTTGGTGCCACCAGAGCGGGAACCCTGGCCCTTCTGACCGCGGCCAGAAGTGGTGCCGTGACCCGAAGAATTGCCACGGCCGACGCGCTTGCGGTTCTTGGTGGAACCGGGCGCGGGAGTAAGATCGTGAAGCTGCATTTGCTACTCCTCTACAATCTCGACAAGGTGCTTGACCTTGAAGATCATGCCGCGGACGGACTCGTTGTCAGCAATCTCGCGAACCTCGCGGATCCTGTGGAGACCGAGGGCACGGACAGTACGGACCTGGTCCTGCTTGCAACCGTTGGTGCTGCGGACCTGCTTGATCTTGATGGTGTCAGCCATGCTTAGTTCTCCTTACCGACGAACATCTCGGAGACCGTCAGGCCACGGCGAGCCGCGACGTCCTCAGGGCTGGAGAGCTCCTTGAGGCCCTCGACGGCAGCCTTGATGATGTTGAGGCCGTTGTCGGTACCGAGGGACTTGGACAGGACGTTCTTGATGCCAGCAAGCTCAAAGAGGGGACGCACAGCGCCGCCGGCGATAACGCCGGTACCCTCGACAGCGGGCTTGATGATGATGCGGCCGGCACCAAAGTGGCCGAGAACCTCGTGCGGGATGGTGCCCTGCTCGGTCACCGGCACGTGGAACATGTTCTTCTTGGCATCGAGAGATGCCTTGGAGATGGCCATGGGCACCTCAGCGGACTTGCCCATGCCAACGCCGACGTTGCCCTTGCCGTCGCCAACGACGACGAGAGCGACGAGGCTCATGCGACGACCACCCTTGACGGTCTTCGACACGCGGTTGATGTAAACGACGCGCTCCTCGAACTCGGAGGCCTCGCGCTGCTGCTTCTGATTACGAGCCATGTGCTACATACCTCCTAGAACTCGAGACCGGCGGCACGAGCACCGTCGGCGAGGGCCTTGACGCGGCCATGGTAGATACGGCCACCGCGATCGAAGGCGACCTTGGTGATGCCGGCCTCGATGGCGCGCTTGCCAACGAGCTGACCGACCTTCTCCGCAGCCTCCTTGTTCGAGGTGTGGGTGCCCTTGAACTCGGCCTCGAGGGTCGAGGCAGAGACGAGCGTCAGGCTGGAGCCCTTGCTGTCGTCGATGATCTGGGCATAGATGTTGGCGTTAGTACGGGTCACGCGAAGACGCGGACGCTCGGAGGTACCCGAGACCTTGCCGCGAACACGACGCTGACGACGCTTGAGGCCTTCCAGCTTCGCCTTATGCTTGTTCATACGTAAACTCCTAAAAAGGTTGATCTTGCCAGCACCTGACGGGGTGCTGGTCTTATGCGAGTGAGTCGGTTACGACTACTTGGCGGCCTTACCCAGCTTGCGGCGGATGTGCTCGCCAACGTAGTGGATACCCTTGCCCTTGTAGGGCTCGGGAGGACGATGGCCGCGGATCTCAGCGGCGATCTGACCGACCTGCTGCTTGTTGATACCCTTGACGTTCACGTGGGTGTTGTCGGGAACCTCGAAGGTGATGCCCTCGGGAGCCTCGACGATCACGGGGTGCGAGAAGCCCAGGGAGAACTCGAGGTTCTTGCCCTTCTGCTGCACGCGGTAACCGACGCCGGCGAGCTCGAGCTTCTTCTCGAAGCCCTCGGAAACGCCAACAACCATGTTGTGGATGAGGGCGCGGGTGAGGCCGTGGCGGGCACGGGTCTCACGCTCGTCGTCGGGACGGGAAACGGTGAGAACATTGTCCTCGACGTTGATAGCGAGCTTCTCAAAGACATCGAGCTCGAGCTGGCCCTTGGGGCCCTTGACGACAACGTTGTTGCCGTTGACTGCCACTTCGACTCCGGCGGGAATCTGGACAGGCTTATTACCGATACGAGACACGGTGATCTCCTTTCCTTCTACCTACCGAGCGAATTACCAGACGTAAGCGATGATCTCGCCGCCGACGTTGTGCTTGCGAGCATCGCGGTCGGTCATGACGCCATGGCTGGTGGAAATAATGGCGGTACCAAGGCCACCGCGGACGCGGGGCATGTCGGCAACGCCGGTGTACTTACGCAGGCCCGGCTTGGAAATGCGGCGGATGCCGTTGATGACCTTAGCCTTCTTGGGACCATACTTAAGCGTGATGTGCAGAGTCTTCTGGGGAACGGTGTCCTCGACATCGTAGCCCTCGATGTAGCCCTCCTCGTGCAGAACACGAGCGATCTCGACGAGCTTCTTGCTGCTCGGCATGGAGACCGTGGCCTTGTTCACAGAGTTAGCGTTACGGATGCGCGTAAGCATATCTGCGATCGGGTCTGTAAGGTTCATACAGATTCTCCTTCGTTCTTGATGAACACGTGCTCTTGGTTCTTCACCGCCCTTAACGGCAAAGCCTTTTTAGCGCGTTTTCCCTGTTCCAAACGGATGCTTGAAACGCTGGTAGTGACTTACCAGCTGGCCTTCTTAACGCCGGGAAGCTCGCCCTTGAGTGCAAGCTCACGGAAGCAGACACGGCACAGGCCGAACTTGCGGTACACAGAGTGCGGACGGCCGCAGCGCTGGCAGCGCGTGTACTCACGAGTAGAGAACTTCTGCTTGCGATTGCACTTGACGATCATCGATGTCTTAGCCACTTATATCCTCCTCACATAGAGTATTGTTCGCCCCAAGCGCCGCCCCCTTGTGGGAACGGCGCTTATAGGGCAGGTGAACCTATTTCTTGAACGGGAAACCGAAGGCGTCCAGAAGGGCCTTGGCCTCCTCATCGGTGTTGGCGGTGGTCACGAAAGTGATGTCCATACCACGCTGGTGATCGACGGAGTCGAAGTCGATCTCGGGGAAGATGAGCTGCTCGGTGACGCCCATGGAGAAGTTACCACGGCCGTCGAAGCTCTTGGCGGAGATGCCGCGGAAGTCGCGGATACGGGGGATCGCGACGGAGGTCAGACGATCGAAGAACTCCCACATACGGTCGCCACGCAGGGTAACCTTGCAGCCGATCGGCATACCGGCGCGCAGGCGGAAGGTAGCGATGGACTTGCGGGCACGGGTGATCATCGGCTGCTGGCCGGTGATGGCGCGCAGGTCGCGCACGGCACCGTCGATGGCCTTGGAATCGGTAGCGGCCTCGCCGACACCCATGTTCACGACGATCTTCTCAAACTTGGGGATCATCATGACGTTCTCGTACTGGAACTTGTCCTGAAGCTGCTGCTTGACCTCGTTGTTGTACTTGGTCTTCAGACGCGGCACATACTTCTCTTCTGCCATTGTTCACTCCTTCTTGGGGTTTTAAGCACGGGGCGTGGCCACGATGGGTTGTCCTCGTGCCTCCTGGCTGCATCCGCGCCGCTCATGGCATTTTGCGGTTTGGACTCGACGCAGCAGGAGCCGACAAAACAATCGGTACTATACGCGCATCGGGAGCGTATTTCCAGAAAAACCTCGTCTGCCTGCACAACTCCACAACTCCCCCGCACAAATGGGTCCCAAAAAGCAGTTGCGGTGAAATAGGGACTGTTTGGCGGCCTAACAGGCTTAAACAGTCCGTATTTCACCGCAACTTATTGGTGGGGATCCGATTAGCGCTTGCGGGGGACGAGTTTGGTGCGGCGCAGGTGGATCATCTCGGCGGCGATGGAGATGGCGATCTCCTTGGGGTCCTCGGCCTCGATGGCAACGCCGATCGGAAGGTGCAGCTCGTCGATCTGGTCCTGCGTAAAACCTTCCTGCTCCAGGCGGGCACGCACAAAGGCCGTCTTGCGGCGCGAACCCAGACAGCCCAGATAGGCAGGCTTGGCACGCATGGCCTGAATCACCACGTCGATATCGGACTTGTGACCCGCCGTGGCGACGACCACCAAGTCGCGCGGACCGATGGGACACAGCTCGCTCAGGTTCTTGTAATCGACCAGGCGACGATCGTAGACACCGGGCACCCATTCGGGCGTCAACGTGCCGGGGCGGTCATCGCAGGCCACGACGGCAAAGCCCGCCGCCGTGAGCACGCGCGCCGTCGCGGCGCCCACGTGTCCGCAGCCAAAGATGTAGGTCAGGCCCTCGGGGCAGAGCGTCTCGATGTGCGG
Source organism: uncultured Collinsella sp. (assembly GCA_958347015.1). GTDB lineage: Bacteria > Actinomycetota > Coriobacteriia > Coriobacteriales > Coriobacteriaceae > Collinsella. The sequence continues at coordinate 19,153 of CATVTV010000003.1, forward strand.
CGCGGGAATCTCAGAGGCAGCGTTGGTGTAGGTGACGTTACTCCCCTCCTCCACCAGTGAAAGCCCGGGGCAGCCCGCAATGGTATGGCGCGATGCCTCGCCATGGTACTCGGCCACATCGCCCTCGAGCGCGCTCGCGATAAACGGCTCAAAGTCGATGACGAAGTCGCCGATGCGCCGATAGACCAAGACGTCGGCAATTTCCTGGAACAACGGTGCCTGGGTCGCATCCAGATGCAGATAGCACAGGCAAATGGCTCCGCCGCAGATCATGCCGGTATCGGAGTTCTCGCCGCCCATGGTGTAGCGGACCAGACGCGACTGTCCCGCGCTCAGGAGTTCGCGCGCCTCATCCAGCGCAAAGAGCTCAATCTTGCCGCCGCCGATAGTGCCCGCCTGGCTGCCGTCGGCAAAGACGGCCATCCAGGCGCCCACGCCGCGCGGCGACGACCCCGCCGTGCCGGCCACGACCACGAGCTCGCACGTCTCGCCAGCACGCAGGGCGGCAAGCGCCGCATTCACAACATCGAGCTTTTCCATTGCCGCCTTCTATCCTCTAAAGATATCGGTGAGCATAGCGAGTGCCTCGAGCACGCCGCCGCCGACCGACGTCGCCTTGTCCGAAATGTAGTTGATATAGCTGGCATCGCCGCGCGGATCGACATCGGCGCATTTAAAGCCCTCGGTCACCTGCACGCCGTTCGCCAAAAGCCCGCGCAGACAGCCATCGATCTGCGTGCGCATGGGCGTATCGCCCGCGTAGCCAATCACGTCTCCGGCGCGCACGATGTCGCCGATTGCGCGGTCGGACCGAAACACGCCGGCGGCGGGGCTGTGGATAACACGCTCTTTGCCATAGCCAGCGATAATGCCCGGCACGCCCGTGTTGGGCTGGGGTGAACCTTGGGTAATGACACGGCCCAGGAAATGCCCGCGCATGGTCTCGACCACGGCATCGCAGTCAACCGGCGCGGTAAAGCCCGGCCCCACGGCGATGACGGTAGGCGCCATGTCGCGCGTGGTGCCCAGGTTGCGCTTGGCCAAAATCGCGTCGACCACAGCCGCGGGTTTAAGCTCATCGAGCATCTTGGCCTGAGGGTCCACCACGACGGCAACATCCCCCGCTTGGGTAATCTCGAGCGCCTCTGCCGGCGTCTGCGCCAAGCGAGCGCGAATGCCCTCGACCTGGACCTCGCCCAGGCGAATAGCCTCGCAAAAACTGATTGTGCGGCGGATGCACGTGGGAACCGCGATATCGGCCATAACGACCGACACGCCGGCGCGCACCAAGCGAGCGGCGACACCCGTGGCGATATCGCCGGCGCCGCGAACATAAACGAGCATTCCCGGGGCACCTCCCTGTGCTACGGTTTGAGCAGAGCAAAAGCGGTTCGACCGCTACTCTGATGATTATTTATTATCACAGTATTATACGGCGGTGAACAGATGGAAACGGTTAGCGGCAATCTTGCCTCGGCACTCAGGATCGAGCCGGGCATTACCGCGATTATCGGCAGCGGCGGCAAGTCGACGTTGCTCAAAACGCTGGGTCTTGAGCTCATGCGCGCTGGCGGCCGCGTGCTCCTCTGCACCACCACGCATATGCTTCCCGTTGCCGGCGTGCCATGGGACGGGTCGAATCGTCGCCTGGACGCCGCGCCTTGGAAGCCGGGCGCCCCACACGCCTCAGGCTGCACCTGCGAGGCCTGCGCGGGGCTTGTGCGGGGAAGCATCTGCCAGGCAGGCGTCTTGGACCCCCAGACGGGCAAGCTCTCCTCCCCTGCCGAGCCGCTCGACCAGCTGGCGCAGCGCTTTGACTACGTCCTGGCCGAGGCGGACGGCAGCAAGCGGCTCCCGCTCAAGGCGCACGCCGCCTGGGAGCCGGTAATTCCCGCCGGCACGGCAAACGTTGTCTGGATCGTCGGCGCCTCGGGGCTCGGCAAGCCCATCAACGAAGCCGTCCACCGCCCCGAGCTCTTCTGCGAGCGCTGCGGCTGCAAGCCCACCGACACTGCCACCCCAGAGCGCGTCGCCCAGGTGCTCAATGCCGAGCTGCGGATGCTGAACCTCAACAATGCCCGCATCATGCTCAACCAAGTCGACACGCTTGCCGGCCCAACGATGGCAGATCGCTTCGAGGCAGTCCTCGACCGCTCCGTCGTCGCCACCAGCCTCAAATAGCCGGCGCCGCCCCAGCAGACCTATAAGTTGCGGTGAAATAGTTCCTAAAACGGCCTATTTGGCAGCTAAACAGGAACTATTCCACCGCAACTGCGGAGGGGAATCCGGTGATCTTCCTGCTAGCGGGGGACGTAGCGGCCGGGTTGGGCTCCGGTGGGCTCGCCGTCGCGCGCAGCCAGCACGCCGTTCACAAACACAGCCTTGGCGCGGCCATGTGCCTCAAAACCCTCGAGTGGCGTGTAGTCCACGGCCTGATGCTGCGTCGCGGCACTAATCGTCCAGCGCACCTGGGGATCCCACACGCACACGTCGGCATCGGAGCCCTCGGCAAGACAGCCCTTGCGCGGGTACATGCCAAACACGCGCGCCGGGTTCTCGCTCATCAGGCGGCAGAGGTCCTCGGGGCCCAGCTGTCCCTCAAAGCTCGTGGCAATCGCGACGGGACGATGCTCCACGCCGGGCCCGCCGTTGGGAATCGCACGGAAGTCGTCGCGCCCGCGGTCCTTTTGCCCGTGTAGGTTAAAGCTGCAGTGGTCGGTGGCGATGGTATCGATCTCGCCGGCCACAAGCGCCTCGCGCAGTGCCGCACGGTCACCCGCATGGCGCAGCGGCGGGCTCATCACATATTTGGCGCCCGCAAAGCCGTCCTCGCCCTGCTCCAAATAGCACGTATCGTCGAGCATCAGATACTGAGGGCAGGTCTCGACATAGATATTCTTCTGCCCGCGCGCCTTGGCGGCACGAATGGCCTCGAGCCCCAGCTTGGTCGAAAGGTGCACCACGTTGACCGGTGCGTCGCCGGCCAGGTGCGCCAGATATAGCAGACGGCTCACTGCCTCGGCCTCGCACACGTCCGGACGGCTGAGCGCGTGGCCCTCGGGCCCGTGGATACCCTGCTCAAACACGCGCTTCTGCAGCTCATTCACCAGCGTGCCGTTCTCGCAATGCACGCACAGCATGCCGCCAATACGCTTGAGCTCCTCGAGCACCTCGAGTGTCTCGGCATCGTCCAAGAGCAGGTGGTCGTAGGCAAAGTAAGTCTTAAACGACGATACGCCCGCCTCGCGCATGGCCGAAAGGTCGGCGCGATTGCGCTCGTTCCACTCGGCGAGTGCCATATGAAAGGCGTAGTTAGCCGTGCAGGTTCCGTCGGCGCGGCGATGCCACTCGGCCAAGGCATCGGGCATGGTCACGCCGCGATCGGCCGTCGCGTAGTCCACGATGGTCGTCGTGCCGCCGCAGGCAGCCGCGCGCGTGCCGGTCTCAAAGCTATCGGCTGTCCAATCCATGCCGGTCCAGCACTGCATGTGCGTGTGGCCGTCGATAAAGCCGGGAAACACCCAGCAGCCCGCGGCGTCCTCGACGGTATCGCCCTCGGCCGGCTCGATCGCCGCGGCGATCCGCACGATCTTATCGCCATCCATGGCAAGATCGGCGCGGCGAAGCCCCTGGGGCGTCACGAGCGCGCCGTTTTTGATGATGATCATAATTGCTCCTTATTGATTGATGCTGTTGGCCACGCGATCAAAATACGAGCAGGCGGCGATATGCTCCGTTATGCGTCGCTGTCCCTTGGCGGTATCGACGTCCCACAGCTCGTAGGCACGCGTCTCGACCAGCACCACGTCAATACGGTCCTTGAGGATCGAACCGCCGCCGTCCTTGCCCTCAAGACGCATGAGCGCATCGAACAGTTCCGCCGGAAAGAGCACCGGGCTCGAAGGCTCCCCGTTGCACGCAAGACGCACCGGATGCTTGCGGCCACGCTCGTCAAATGCACGAACCATGGCCTCAAAAGAATCCGCGCTCACAAGCGGCTGGTCGCCAGGCAAAAAGAGGCAGCCTTTCCAGTTGCGTTCGACCCCCCACGAAAGGCCCGCACGGACGCTTTCGCTGCGCAGCTCACCATCGTGCAGCACGCACGAACAATGCTTGTCCTCGCAAATCTGGGCGACCTCGGGCCAACGCGTCGAAACCACGACGTCAAAGCCCCGGGGAACCGAATCGATGGTCCGGGCAATCAGCGGCTCGCCATAGATATCGGCGAGCATCTTGTTAGAGCCAAACCGCTTGCCCTCGCCCGAAGCCATAATGACGCAACCGAGTTTCATGGCGATACCTCCTCTGAAACCATCGTACCCATAACTCGCGCCGCGGGGCATCTACATCGAAAGCGCTTATCCCGCATGCCCCCGATGCAAAAAAGGGGGCACCCCGCCGGTTGGCAGAGCGCCCCCTTTACATGGTTTACCTCAGCCCAGCTTTAGGCCTGGAACCAACGGGCGGTGTTGCGCTCGTCGAGGGCCTTGAGGGTAGCGGCGGGATCGGCAACCTTCTGCAGGAACATCATGGCAGCGATGGCGTACGGCTTGTAGCTGGCCTCCTTGTACATGCCCACGCGGTGCATGTCGAAGACGTCGGCGTTAACCTCACCGTGCTCGCAGGAGACACCGGAGATGTCGGCGGGCAGCGGGTGCATAAAGATGGTGTCCTGGCCGTTGGCGGTCTTCTCCATGAGCTCGGTCGTGGAGCACCAGTCCTGATGGGTGGCGTTCTGGGCGAGCAGCTCCTTCTCGAGCGCTGCGATGCCGGCGTCGTCACCCTCGGCGTACAGATTGGTACGCTTCTCCATGGCGGCAAACGGAGCCCAGCTCTTGGGGATCACGATGTCGGCGCCCTCGAAGGCCTCGGCCATGGTGTTGACCCGCTTAAAGGTGGTGCCGGACTCGGCGGCATAGCCCTTGGCGCGCTCGACGACCTCGGGCATGAGGTCGTAGCCCTCGGGGTGGGCCAGGGTGACGTCCATGCCAAAGCGGGGCAGCAGGCTGATCAGCGACTGCGGGCAGGACAGCGGCTTGCCGTAAGAGGGCGAATAGGCCCAGGTGACGGCAACCTTCTTGCCCTTGAGGTTCTCGAGGCCGCCAAACTCGTTGATGAGGTAGAGCATGTCGGCAGAGGACTGCGTGGGGTGGTCGGAATCGGACTGCAGAGAGATGAGCGTGGGACGGTGATCCAGAACGCCATCCTCGTAGGCCTGCTGCACGGACTCGGAGACCTCGGCCATGTAGGCATCGCCCTTGCCGATGTACATGTCATCGCGGATGCCGATGACGTCGGCCATGAAGGAGATCATGGTAGCGGTCTCGCGGACGGTCTCGCCGTGGGCGATCTGGGACTTCTTCTCGTCCAGGTCCTGCAGCTCAAGGCCGAGCAGGTTGGCGGCCTTAGAGAAAGAGAAACGCGTACGGGTGGAGTTGTCGCGGAACAGGGAGACGGCCAGGCCCGAGTCGAAGATCTTGGACGAAACGTTGTTCTCACGCAGCTCGCGCAGGGCGTCGGCGACGATGTAGAGAGCCTTGAGCTCATCGGTGGTCTTGTCCCAGGTGTGCAGGAAGTCGCTGCCGTACATGCCCTTAAAATCGAGGCCGTTCAGCTGCTCGACGAGCTCGGTAAACTTAGCGTCCATGGAAATGTCCTTTCTAAAGAAGAAACGATCGCAATGAGTAGATGTGCTCCGGCATGCGCGTGTGGCTAGAACATGCAGAGCACCATGACGAGGACCCGCCACCGTTGAGGAAGCATGGGAGATAACGACCGCGGGCCCCAAGTCAACAGGGAGCGCCGGGGACACGAGCGGCCCCCGGCTCAACAAAATCGAGGAATGGGACTAATCGATCTTGTTGTTGGTCAGACCGGCGCGGAACACGGTGGCGTCGCCATCGGCCTGGCTCGGATCGTAGAGGTTCAGGGCAGCCACGTACATCGCGGCAGCGGTGACCAGGTCATCCTTGTAGGTGACCTCGTTGGGGGCGTGAGCCTGAGACTCGGCACCCGGGCCAAAGCCCACGCAGGGGATGCCGTAACGGCCCTGGATGGAGACGCAGTTCGTGGAGAAGGTCCACTTGTCGCACAGCGGGCGACCGGTGCGCTTGTCCATGCTGGGCTCGCAGCCGATGCGCTCGTCACCAAACATGGCCTTGTGGGCGTCGACGAGGGCCTTGACGTGCGGAGCGGTCTCCTTGTTGATCCACGTGGGGAAGTAAGCCTCGGTCTCGTAGACCTCGCCGGTCCAGGACGGACGGTCGTACATGTACATGGAGACCTTCACGTCGTCACCGTACTTCTTGGCTGCCGGCAGGTTGCGGATCTCGTCCAGGCAGGACTCCCAGGTCTCGCCGGCGGTCATGCGACGGTCGATGGAGATGGCGCAGGAGTCAGCCACGGCGCAGCGGCTGGGGCTGGTGTAGAAGATCTGGCTGACGGTGCAGGTGCCGCGGCCCAGGAAGCGGGCATCCTCGAAGTGCTCGGGATTGTACTTGGGGTCGAGCATCTTGACGAGACCCTTGATGTCGGTCGACTCGTCGCAGCCGTTGTTGTTGAGGGCGCGGACGTCGGCGATGATGTCGGCCATCTTGTAGATGGCGTTGTCGCCGCGGTCGGGAGCGGAGCCGTGGCAGGAGGTACCGTGAACGTCGACGCGAATCTCCATGCGGCCGCGGTGACCGCGATAGATGCCGCCGTCGGTGGGCTCGGTGGAAATGACGAACTCGGGCTTAATGCCATCCTTGTTGTAGATGTACTGCCAGCACATGCCGTCGCAGTCCTCTTCCTGGACGGTGCCGACGACCATGATCTTGTAGCCCTCGGGGATGAGGCCCATGTCCTTCATCATCTTGGCAGCGTAGGTAGCAGAAGCCATGCCGCCCTCCTGGTCGGAGCCGCCGCGGCCGTAGATGATCTCGTCGGTCTCGTAGCCCTCATAGGGATCGGCATCCCAGTTCTCGATGTTGCCGATGCCGACGGTGTCGATGTGGGAGTCGATGGCGATGATCTTGTCGCCCTCGCCCATAAAGCCCATGACGTTGCCCAGGCCGTCGACCTTGACCTCGTCATAACCAAGGCTCTCCATCTCGGCCTTGATGCAGGCAACAACCTCACCCTCCTCGCAGGACTCAGAGGGATGGGAGATCATAGCGCGCAGGAAGCGAGTCATATCAGCACGATGGGACTCAGCAGCAGCCTTGATAGCGTCGAAATCGAGTTCTTTAGCCATTGTTCATAACCTTTCAAACGAAGGAATCTACCTGTGAGGTGGCGGAGCGATACCTATTTATTCCGCCCAGTATTAGCAAGTGGGATATTCGCCTTCCCAAACAATACGGCGATACTGGTCGGGATCCGTGTCACCTTCCGTGGAGAAGCAGAGCACGGAGCTCGTCTTGTCCAGGCCGATGAGTTCCTTGAGCTCGGCGTACTCGGGATCGAGCATGAGAGTCTCGACCAGACCGGTGGTCACAGCGCCGGACTCGCCGGAGATGACGCGCGGGTCGCCCTTCTCGGGAGCGCCCAGGGTGCGCATGCCGCGAGCGGTGACCCAGTCGGGGCAGGACACGAAGGCGGTGGCGTGGTTGCGCAGGATATCCCAGCCCAGGATGTTGGGCTCACCGCAGCACAGACCGGCCATGATGGAGGGCATGTCGCCGTCCACGATGCGCGGGTCACCGTCGCCGGCGGCAGCGCCCTTGTACAGGCAGGCGGCAGGCGCGCACTCAACCACGACGAAGGTGGGCGGGTTATCGGGATACAGGTTGGTGAAATAGCCCACCACGGCGCCGGCGAGCGAACCCACGCCAGCCTGGACAAACACGTGCGTCGGGCGGTTGATGGCCATCTCGCGCAGCTGCTCGGCGGCCTCGGAGGCCATGGTGCCGTAACCCTCCATGATCCAGGACGGAATCTTCTCGTAGCCCTCCCAAGCGGTGTCCTGAACGATGACGCCGCGCTCGCAGGCATCGGCCTCGGCGGCGGCCATGCGCACGCACTCGTCGTAGTTGACCTCTTCGATGGTCACCGTGGCGCCCTCGGCGGCGATGTTATCGAAGCGGGGCTTGGTAGAACCCTTGGGCATGTGCACGACGGCCTTCTGGCCCAGTTTGTTGGCAGCCCATGCCACGCCACGACCATGGTTGCCGTCGGTGGCGGTAAAGAATGTAGCCTGGCCAAAGTCCTTGGCAAGCTGATCGGAGGTCAGGTAATCGAAGGTGCACTCGGCAACGTCCTTGCCGGTCTCGTCGGCAATGTAGTTGGCCATGGCAAACGAGCCGCCCAGAACCTTAAAGGCGTTGAGGCCAAAGCGATAGCTCTCGTCCTTAACGCACAGGTTGGACAGGCCCAGGCGCGCGGCCTGGCCATCCAGGCGGGCAAGCGGAGTGACGGTGTACTGGGGGAACGACTGGTGGAAGGCACGGGCCTTCTTCACGTGGTCGAGGCTCATGATTCCCAAGTGCTTATCATCGCTCTTGGGCATCGTGTTGCCCGCCCACTGGATCTTATCGGCCATACGGTGAACTCCTTAAGTCCTCTCTTGCCGGCCCCCGCATACGCGTTTCAGCCCATTCCCATTCATGCGACTGAACTTTTATGTGGATGCCAAACAAAAAGTTTGTTAGCACTGTTCTATCACACTTTTTGATTGGAAAACCTAACAAATTGTTTGTTGCCGTAATCGGTACCTTTTCGCCGCCGAACGGTCATGAATTGCCTTGTTGATGGATTTGTTTGCGGTCATGTGTGGTTTATGGCACAGTGAGCCCAAACTAATTTTTAGGAAGGTACCCATGACCCCCGCACAGATTGAGTTTTACAAGCGCCTCGCACACGGTCTGGCGCTCCAATTTGGCCCCAACTGCGAAGTCGTCGTCCACGATCTGGAGACCGAGGACGTGGACCACTCCATCGTAGTGATCGAAAACGGCCACGTCAGCGGGCGCAAACTGGGTGACGGCCCCAGCCATATCGTGTTTGAGTCCATGCACGAGGGCGCCACCGACGTACACGACCGCGAGCCATACCTCACTAAAACCACCGATGGCAAGCTGCTCAAGTCCTCGACCATCTTTATCCGCAACGACGAGGGCAAGCCCGTCGGCATTTTGGGCATCAACTTTGACATTACGCTCATGAAGGCTTTTGAGCGCTCGCTCGATGCCTTTACCGGCACCGGCGGCACGGGCTATACCGAGCCCGAGCCCATTACCAAGAACATCGGCGACCTGCTCGAGGACCTGCTGCACGAGTGCGAGCAGTTTGTGGGCAAGCCCGCGGCACTCATGACCAAAGACGAGCGCATTCGTGCCATTGGCTACCTCGACCGTCGCGGCGCCTTCCTCATTTCCAAGTCGAGCGAGCGCGCCTGCGAGTTCTTTGGCATCTCCAAATACAGCTTCTATAGCTACCTCAATGAGGCCAAGGCGGCGGCCGGCGACAAGTAGGCACTCGCCTGGATTGCCCCTCCCCTTTTGGGCGCGAGTTCTGGAAAGCACGAATCCAAGACCGAGCCGCTTGAGAAGTTCCATATAATCGATGTCATTAGTATTTCGAAAGGATGGAACAGAATGGCGTTGAGCAAGGCATCATGCACCGGTCGCGGATTGATTCCGGCAATTGGTGGACATGTGCACCGCATGTTCGATGAGGGCGAAGACGACCTGTTTTCACTGAGCCTTGACGACGTGATGGATGATCGCCCGTGGACCGCCGACGAACTCATGGGCGGCGGGGCTCGCCCGTCAAGTCCCAATCCCGCACTTGCGCCTAAGCCCGCATCTGCGCCGACTCCTGCGCAGTCGCCCGCACCCACTTCGGCGCCCACGCCTACGCCCGCACCCACTTCGGCGCCCACGCCCGCTCCCCGCCCCGCAAGCGACCCGTCCGAGACGGCGGCATTTCTCGCTGCAGCGACGCAGGGCAAATCGGCCGACAGCACCGTTATGTACAGCGCCCAGCAGTTGCCTGTTCCTGCGGCACGCAAGCCTCCGGTCGCAAGGCTCGATGAGCCCGTTTTCCATCAGGTTGCCTACGATTCCTGGGCTGCAGCCGATCTGGATGAGACCTCTACCGGCATGCCGGCGCTCGACGTTCCAGTTAACCCGCTTTTTGCCGCCAACACGAGCGCCGCGGACTATGAGGGCGGTGCGGCATATTCCGATTATTCCGATGGCTATGCTGGCAACGGTCGCATCGAGACCGAGGATTATGGCACCGCATCGAGCGATTATCTCAACGATCCGTACGCTGCCACGCCCGCACCGGAATATGACCCGGAGGCCGCGTCCGCGCCGGCGTATACCAAAAGCACGGGCGAAGAGCGCTTCGCCGATTATTACGCCGAGGAAAAGGCGCTGCGTTTCTCGAAATTTCCGCAGGCAGTCAAGGTTGCCTTTATCGCCATTATCATTGCCCTGCTCGGCGTCATTGCGTTTGAGGGATTCCAGCTGTTCCGCGGCCCCACCGCGTCCGAATCGGCAACACAGCAAAAAGAGGACGACAACCAGTACTTGGACATCAACACCCTCAAGGGCGACCCCAACGACGAGGACGACGAGTAGCGAGGGCAGAAGGCGGCCGCAGGATCCCGCATCCAGCACCAGCTTCTAAGTGCTGTTTTGTCATCCAGCTACACTTTTCCGAAGTTTAAAGGTGTCTATTTCGGCACTTTTCCGGATTTTTACACGGCTGATTTCGACACTTTTCCGGATGAAAGCCGAATAATCACTTGGGAAACCAACGCCATCCGCGCGTCATTTCGCGGATGGCGTTGGTTTCTGTCCGTACACGTTGATAGACTTTCTCTTGCCCGCAAGGAGCGGGCGCGTTTTATCCAGAGTCGGGGTAGAGAGTTGGCTCCACGATCCCGACGCCAACCGGCCAAGAGGCACGGTGGCCCTGCCAACATCGATGAAAGGAGTCCGTATGAACAATTTCTCTGTGCGCAGCGAGCGCAACTTCCACAACCTGGCAGCCAAGCCAAAACGAATGCATCTTCTGGACAAGCAGAACGGCTACGCCTCGGCCATGGTCAAGAGCAGCCTCTCCCACCAGATGCGCTTCACGGTGCAAAAGCTCGAGAAAGAGTTCTGCGTTGCCGGCGACCCGCATGTGTTGCAGATCAAACTGTCCGGTGACGATTCGCGTGAGCCGTCTAGCTGGGAGCGGTTTGCCGATGGCGCGTGCGTTGCGGGCGGGTCGGGCATCTTTGCCCGCGAGTGCTTCTGCGAGGGCGCCGAGGTATTCCTGGATCTGTGCCGCGACGCCGTACGCGCGGCCGAGCTGCACCAGTGGAGTCAGAGGGAGTACGAGCTGTTGAGCGCCGCGCGTGGGGTTGCGGGGATGTAGGCAGACGCAGGCGGCGTGCAGCCGTTGCACGCCGCCGCTCAGGCCACGCGATGTCAAAAGACTGACACTTGTGTATGCCTTTTGACAGTCCGAAAGCGCTAGCGAAGTTCATTGATGCCGCGGCTAGATGCGCAGCAGTAAAGAGATGCTGAATACAAATCGCACCCATCTCCAATGGATCCAACACGTCAAAATAAGCACAGATACCCGAGCGCTTATGCTACATGGAAGCACAGAGAGGCCCGCGTTCCGAACCACCACAGCTCGGAACGCGGGCCCCAGCAACTAATTCTTTTCGGATAATCCCAATCCAGTAATCTCCTGATAGCGCCGCTTCAACGTATACGCATCGGGAAGCCTAGAGATCCTCTGATGAATCAACTCATTAAAATCCGCCAGATTTCCGATTACGACATCGATGCCGCCAGCAGCGTTGAGCAAATCGACGTACGTCATAAAGCGAAACTCGAACGGAATGCCCTCGATTTCCTTTGTGCATCCATCATGAAAGTCAATCAGTCTCGAAACGTCATGGGCAACGTACGTGACTCTAACGGTCATGTCGTAGGGTTCGTTGCGCAACTTCGCCTCGTGCTCGTGGTAGCGCACAGTTTCATGCAGGGAGTTAATGTGCGCCTGAATGTACTCATCCCGCAGACCGCCACCGTGTGCCTCATAGGCCTCGATATGTGCACGATTTGAAAGGTCCAAGTATTCAACATCGCCATATTTGCGCCCCGAAGCGTTCGTCTCGTTCACGGAAGAGCCGAGACCCCTTGCGAACCAGCCCTCTTCCGGATGAATGCAGCGGGTAAGGAAATCTACCAGCCTCTGATCGAGAACGCCCTTGGTTAAACTGTTTGAGATCCCCACGCGCTTGACAAAAGCCTTGATGGAATCGACGCCGATCGGCTCCAAAGGCGTCTTCGTTTGACGAGAATCGGCAATGAGAATCAAATAACAACGAATAATGTGAGCAACGCGTCTTCTCGTCGTGTAGGGCAACTCTGCCAGAATGCTAAAGACATCGGCAAGCAGAATCGAGCCGTTCCCAGTCTGCCGGGAGAGTTTCGTTTCGGCCCATGCTTCGTCAAGTGAATAGACGGACTTGGCGTTGTTGAGGTATGGATTCTCCTGAGTGGGATGATACATGGAGTTCCAAAGCGCCTTTACATTGCTCGAACGGGGCGTGCATTCGTAAATCGCCCTGCCGGGGAATCTGTCAACCATCTCAAGCGTAAGCAACTCAAAGTAGAGCATAAACTGGTACGGCTCAAAAGGAATGAGGCCCAAGTCGATAACATCGTCGGCAAGCGTATCGCATCTCGAGAACGATCCGAGAAGGCCTCGGAAAGTTTCTCCAGCGACGTCAGGTTCGATATCACCAAACAGGGCGGCGACGTCTGAAACGTCAGTTTCATGTATTCCGGCTATCCTCTCAGAGCCGAAGGGCGGGTCAATACCGATAGAACTGATTACAGCATTGATGGCGTCGAAAGTTGCGGCAGGAACGTTAAGAATGCCTCTAATCCTATCGAGACCGAGGTGTTGCTCCACGACAAGGGTACGAATGAGCGGAGCACAGCCAATCAAAGCGATTGCATGACTCCTTGCCATGAACTGCTTCTCCTCGAGTTTTTCTTCGAGCTTGAAGTAGCCGTTCGCGAGCTCTTCCATTCCATGGTCGACGCCAACCGCGGCGCTAATGACGTCCTTCAATTCCTTTGAGGGACTATCGTAGTTCTCAAGCCAAAAGCTCCACATCTCGCCGAAGCGATCGGAGATCTCTTCGGCGGGAATCCTGGATTCCTCAGGGCCGTTCTCGTAATAGTCCGCAACCTGAATCGCGGCGCTTTCCATCGAGTTCGGATCTATAGGCAGGGACGCCGCCAGAAGCGCTTCGCATATTTCAGAAATGTTTGCACTGCTACTCATTTACACGCTCCCATAAAGGTTGAGGCTCATAAGCGATAAGGCCATCAAGATCGTCGCTTACCGCACTGAAGGTTAATCCGCAGGCACAAAGCACTTGAGAAAGCTCAGAGACAGTTATGCGCTTGGAGCCGCTTTCCAGTTTCGAAATCGACGCTTGCTGGCATCCCGTTGCCTCAGCGAGCGCCGCCTGTGACATCCCGGAGCGTCTCCGCCATTTAGCGATAAGTCTCCCGAGAGAAAGATTGAAGTCTTCCATAAACGCCCCCTTCCGGCAGCAACCCATGCTTGTATATGATATCATCTCATGAGCTCATTCCATATTGGAATGAGCTCTACCATTCAGGAGGATTGCTTTAATGAAGCGTTTCGTCAGCCTTTATTCGGGAGCGGGCGGTCTCGACCTCGGCTTCATCGCCGCCGGGTTCACCCCCGTATTTGCGAACGATATCAACCCGGACGCCATGAAAACCTACGCTGCCGCGATGGACGCGATCTCGAAGAAGACCGGCAAAACACTGAGCCACAGGATAGTCACGGGAGATATTAGGGAGGTTGAGGAACTGCCCGGAAGGGGTTCGGCGGAGCTAGTCATTGGAGGACCGCCCTGTCAGGGCTTCTCGGTCGCGGGGAAGATGGACCCGAACGACCCCCGCTCGCGTCACGTCTTCGACTTCCTCGGCATGGTCGAGAGGGTCCAGCCCCAAGCGTTCGTGATGGAGAACGTCAAGGCACTCGCCAAGAACAAACGCTGGGCTGGAACTATTGCCGACATCCGCAAGAAGGCGGAAGAGATTGGCTACAAAACCAACCTTGAGGTGCTGAACAGTGCCAATTACGGCGTCCCGCAGACCAGAGAGCGCATGTTCCTTGTCGGGATCAAGGACCCCTGCATCGAGTACAACTACCCGCAGCCGACAGTCAAGGAATGGGTGGGTGTGGCCGACGCCCTGCGCGGGCTGCCTCCTCTCGGCGAGCCGGGCAATGATCAGACTTGCAAGGCGAAGGTAACTACGGCAAAAAGCCCCGTGCTCCGCCCGTCGCCGTTTGCAGGCATGCTGTTCAACGGCCAAGGCCGCCCGATGGACATGGACAAGCCCGCGCCGACGCTTCCCGCCTCAATGGGCGGGAACAGAACGCCGATTGTCGATCAAGAGACGCTCGAAACCGGAGCGACCCAATGGGTCGAGAAATACCACGAAGAGCTTCAGAAAGGCGGGAAAGTAGCCGATAGCGTTCCTCCTCGCCTTCGCCGCATCTCGGTCCAGGAAGCCGCCACCATACAGACCTTCCCGAGGGATATGCCTTGGTATGGTTCGCAATGCTCCCGCTATCGGCAAATTGGAAACGCCGTTCCTCCCAAGATGGCCTTTGCGGTTGCGCAATCTGTCGCAGAAGCCCTTGGCATGGATATAGACGCAAACCCCTCTCTGCTTGACGAGCTAGGTTAGACAATAAGGGCCCGCAATGTGGCTACCGCCCCAAAACTTTGCCGAGGGTTTCATCCAAGCTCTCCCGCTCGAGGTCTGCAAGGTCCAGTCGATAACTCAAATCGCGAATGCGATCCGGAACGTCCTTGAGAAAGTTGTTAGTCCTGGCAGAATAGCATCGTATATCACGAACAAGATAAGCAGTTTTTAGCCCCTTTTCATCTGCCCTGAGAAGCTGCTACAGGTTTATGAAGCCGGTCGTTCAACAACATGTCCCGCAAAAGAGCATACGGCCTTTAATTTGCATCAGATTCTAAACGTCACGCATGAGAAATCAGCGAGGCCCCAAGTTAAAGCGAGAGCCGAACTCACTCACGGCATGCTACAGCCGTGAACCCTCCAAGCCCGCCAGCCGTTCAGATGTTCCAAATGATATACAGCTTGAAACCTGGCGACTTGAATCGAAGGTCATTCCTGGGACTATCGGTAGGCAGCCTATCTGCATGCGTTGATCTATCAAATTGGCCTTGATGCCAAGGTATATCCAACACTCGACCACCGTTCTCAGCACATCTCCTTACCTCCCCTCCAACTTCAGCTGCAGCAGCAGATCGCTCAGCTCGGGGCACTTGCTGGAAAGGCGTGTCTGGGCTCGCTCGCCCATCCCCCACCGCTGGCGGACTTCCTGGGCACGCGGGCTCACGTGGTAGCCCCCGTCCATTACCTGCTTGAGCAACTTAGCGGTCACGCGCGCATCGGCTAGGGCGCTGTGGGCGTGACCCGTCGACTCGTCGAACTCGATGCCAAA
Source organism: uncultured Collinsella sp. (assembly GCA_958347015.1). Taxonomy (GTDB): domain Bacteria; phylum Actinomycetota; class Coriobacteriia; order Coriobacteriales; family Coriobacteriaceae; genus Collinsella. The sequence goes on from CATVTV010000003.1 coordinate 34,678, forward strand.
CCACGTCGCCGCGTCACTCAAAGAGACACACCCGTGGCTGCCCACGTCCATGATCGAGGTATAAAACGCCCGCAGGTCGGCCCAGTCCGTAGGAAAGCCAGCAAGGCTGACGTGCTTCGTCCACTAATCGTCCTCGAACCGCCACTAGTCCGTCCCGTCCCAGCAGGCCGCTCAACGGTGAGATAATGCCCACGACTATCAACGTAAGCAAGGAGCACGCTATGGCAGACAACGAGACCAAACCCTCGGCGGATGACGGCCGAGAGGAACTCGTGGCAAAACAACTCGCATCCACCAAAATCCACCTCGCGCTCACTCAGGAGCGGGCGGACGTCTCCGGCGCCATCAAGCTCCCGCTCGAACGAGTCCCCCAGCTCGGCATAGCGCTCGCCTCACTTCCCTCGACATTCCGCACCGTCACCAATACGGTGAGTGTGCCTATGCTGCTCCGGCCAACCGACAAGTTTGGCAATCCGCTTGACCCATCGATACTTCAATCGTTCAAGGACGGCAGCGGCCTCATGGGGTCCTACCGCGATGCGGCCAAGGGTTTCGGGCAGGCGCGCCTCCACGTAGTCGAGGGCGACATCGCCACAAGCGTCACGCAGGTGCCTTACGATCCAACGTCGTTGTTCATGGCAGCCGCAATCGCGCAGATAAACCAAAAGCTCGACTCCATCCAGGAGTCCGTCGACGAAATGTTCGAGTACATGCGTCAGCGCGACAAGGCCAACATGCGTGGCGATCTCAAGACGCTCGCAGATATCCTCAACGGTTACAGCTTCAACTGCGGCGACGCCACCTACATGGCCAACGCCCATATGAAGGTGCTCGACATCGAGCACGCGTCCACGCGTGACATGGAACTCTTCCGCTCGCAGGCGCAGGCGGACCTGAAAAAGAAAGGGTTCATCGAGGTGCGAGACGACGTGAAAAGGCGTCTCGACCAGGTTCTCGACTATCTCAAGGACTACCAGCTCGCCACCTATATCCACGCGTTCTCGCTGTTCCTCGAGCCCATGCTCACCCAGAACTTCGAGCCCGCAAAGCTCGCAGACACTGCCGCAAAAATCGAAGCGGACTCGCTTGCGTACCGCGAGCTCTACACCGAGTGTTACGACGCACTCGAGGCAAGCGCTGCCGACACTATCGACGTGGCACTTCTGGGCGGCATCGCGTCCGCTGGCAAGATGCTCGGTCGCGTCATCGCGGCGACGCCCATCGGCGAGTTCACGCCCATAGACGAGGCGCTTGAGGGTGCAGGAGAGGACATCGGCAGGTTCAACGACGAGCAATCCGAGAAACTCATCGAGAAGCTCCACCAGGCAAAGACGCCCGACGTCGCGCCGTTCAGGCAGAGCATAATGGAGATCGACACCCTCTACAACCGCCCCACGCAAATCGCCGTGGACGCCGAGAACGTCTACATCCTGCCTGCCGAGCAGCAGGAAGAGTAGCGATACACGACAGGCACGCGCCACGCAGACAGCTAACGCCCCCTATCTCCCCTCTGCCTTCAGCTTCAGCAGCAGATCACTCAGCTCAGGGCACTTGCTGGAAAGGCGTGTTTGAACGCACTCGCCCATCCCCCATCGCTGGCGGATCTCCTGGGCGTGCGGACTCACGTGATAGTCCCCGTTCATCACTTGTTTGAGTAGTTTGGCGGTCACGCGGGCATCGGCTAGGGCACTGTGGGCGTGGCACGTCGACTCGTCGAACTCGATGTCAAACCACGTTGCCGCGTCACCCAAAGAGACGCACCCGTAGCTGCCCACGTCCATGATCGAGGTGTAAAACGCCTGCAGGTCGGCCCAGTCCGTAGGAAATGCGGAAAGGTCGATGTGCTTTGCCTGGCACTCGGTCAAAAGCTGTCGACGATCCGCTCCGCTCCAGCAAACCACCTGGGCGGAGTAGCGACCGATCCAATCGCTGAGCCTTTTGATCACCATGTAGAGCGGGTCGGCCATCGCGGTGTCCACGGCCGATATCCCTGTGAGCTCGCGGACGGGAAACGCAACGCCTTCGGTAAATTCCGTCTGCACAAACTGCGAGAACTCGCCCATAACGTTGCCGTGGTAATCGAGCTTGACGGCGCCGACCTCGATAATCTCATTGCGCAGCCCACGTCGCTGGCGCTGTTTTGGCACCGGCGCAAACTCAAAGTCCAGCACAATCTGGCGCGCAAAGTTCGTCGCATCGATAGCCGAGATACCCGGCGTCTTTTCAGCTGACACGGTTATGGCCTTTCTCCGTTGCCTGCCGCTTGCTATATAGGCGGCTACATTGCCGTAAGGATAGACGCCCGTGCGGACATGAAAGCGGGGCGCAATACCATGCGCTGGTCGCACGCCATGCAGACGGCCCCAAGAGAATCGCCCGCTCTATTCAAATGCATGAAAAAGATTTGGGCCCGGTGACTTGAATCAGCGGTCATCCCGGGCCCATCAGAGCTCGTAGAGCTCTTGGTTGCTTTGGTCTCGCTCTTCACGGCGCTTATCGAACTTTCCGAGGCACTCAAGCAGCATTCGAAGCATAACAAGTCGCTGCCATTAAGGCACTGACCTCTTGACCAAGCAACAGCGCTGCCCAGCTATCACCCTTGGGCTGCCGTCAACTTTATTCTATCCGCGAGCATCTGGTTTACCAAATGGATTTTCGGTAAAGGAAGCACGGCACGCCCGCAAAACCACTACGCCCCAAGTGCCGCCATGGGAATCACCGCCACGCCGTCGTCGCGTGTGTAGGCAATACTCCCCTTTCCAACCACGACCGCCAAAAACGCCGGCGCGGCATTCTGGGCGGCAGGATTGGAGAGCACTTTCCTCTCCAGCGCCTTGAGATTTCTCGCTCCATCGTCTGCTTTCGCATCACTCAGCTTGACCTCGATGGCTCCCCAGCGCCCGTCGTGCTCAACGATCAGATCGACCTCAAGGCCCTTCTCATCTCGGAAATAATGGACACTGTTGTCGACACCGCCGTAGGTGGAAAGGAACACGCGCACGTCGCGCAGGACGAGATTCTCAAAGAGCATCCCCAGCGTTTGCATATCGCCAAGCAGCCGCTCAGGGGTAGCCCCCAGCAACGCCGCCGCAAGTGACGGGTCACAGAAGTAGCGCTTGGGGCGCACGCGAACGCGGGCCTTCGAGCGCATGGGCGGCTCCCATCCGCAGAGGTCCTCGGTCAGCTTGAGCCTGTTGAAGAGGTCCAAGTACGCAGCGATGGTCCTCTCGTCGGGGCCCGCCTCACCGTACGAGGCATCCTTTACGAGCGTCTTGTACGTGACAGCCTGGCTCTCGTTCATGGCAAGAGCTCGCAAAAGGCCGTGTGCAAGCTCGGACGACATGCCCTCGTCCAGCACGTTGACGTCGAGCACCGAGTGCACGTACTGGCTTGCCGTCTCTCGCGCAAGATCTTCCGAAAGCCCAAGATTTGCAGGCCAACCGCCCCTGCAGCACCAGCGGGCGACGTCATCCACCGTGCTCTCGCGACGCTGAGGGGCAAAATCCTCGCCCTTAAAGAGGCTTGCCAGTGACACGAGCGGCTCGCCGTCGCCCGACTCACACAGGGCCATGGGGCGCATTGACAGACGGGCGATCCTACCCGTGCCGGAATGACGAACATGGCTGCGCTCCTCGCTTTTGAGCGCGGTCGAGCCCGTGAGCAAAAGTGTCCCCCGTTCGTTGCCGCTCGCGTCCACGAAACGCCGGGCGGCATCCCAAACCTCGGGCACCTCCTGCCATTCATCGACCAGGTGTGGCGCATCGCCGATGAGCGCCAGGCTTGGGTCGACCTCTGCCGCCGCACGCTGCGCAGGCTCATCGAGCCTGGAGACGCTCGCCGAGCGAGAGAGCGCCGTCCAGGTCTTGCCGCACCATTTGGGGCCGTTGATCTCCACACAGCCAAACGCCCGCATAAGGGTGTCGAGGCGCTCCTCTATGAGCCGGGGCCTATATCCCTTTTGGGTCAATCTCTTTGGTGCATCCATAGACGGCCGTCCCTCTCTATCACGCGATATGCGAAATTACGCCATTCTCAATGCTGATTTTACGCTACTTTCAATGTAGTTTTTACGCCATGACAGATGTAGTTTTTACGCCATTTTCATTGAAGGTTTTACGCTTGGCATCCTTAGCGCGACCCATTCCGAGCATCACATCAGAGCGTGCTTGGTTATCTCCGCTCGCACATCTCGGCAAACGAAATCAGCTTGGCATCTCCCCTGCTCGCCGCAGCTTCCTGACATCCTTGCGTAAAGCCTCGCTTCGAGAAGATCGCATAGCTTTTGTGCTGCCGCCTAAAGAGCTCGCTTCGATGCACGAGCTTTTGCAGCACGTCTTCGCCCACCGGTTCATTGCGCCATTTGCATTCCGCAAACAGCGCAGTGCCCTCGCCATCGTCAACAATCAAGTCGATTTCTTCCTGCGTATGCGTGCGATTATCCGTCCCCCACCAGCGCCCAACGCTTGCCGAAACCACATCAAGCTGGCCCGCCCGCGCGAGTTCGTACACGTATTGTCTGCATATAAGCTCAAAGACCGTACCCATGTAATCCGATACGTGCGGCTCAATGCGCTCATACGCCATCTCGGCCATATCGTTTTGAATCAGCCCGATGTTCTGCGGAACAAACTTGTACCAGAACCTAAACATCTGATCGCTCAGCAGATACACGGCTCGCTTATTGCTCGTCTCGTTTAGGGGCAGCTCGCGCTCGACAATCCCAAGCGACGCCAGCTTATCCACATAGCTCTTTACGTTGCTCGCAGGGATTCCCGTAGAGCTCGCAATCTCCGAGATCTTCGAGCGCCCCTGGGCAATTGCTTGCACGATCGCATCATATTGCTCGGGATTGCGGCACTCCTGCAATAGCAGGTTACTCGGCTCCTCAAAGAGATAGCCCGTAGGAGTAAGAAAAAGGCGTTTGATGTTGTCCTTGAGCGGTGCGGCAGGATCGACTTTCTCGATATATGCAGGAATGCCACCTGTCATGCCATAGCAAACTGCAGCGTCTTCGCGACCCATGCTCTGCCACAACCCGAGGGTCGTCGTAAAATCGAGCGGCATGATCTTAAACTGGGCCGTACGCCTACCGTATAGTGGGCTCTCGTAGCCCAACACCTGTTCCTCCATAAACGAAAGAGACGAGCCGCATAGGATCAGCATTAGCCTGGTCTCTTTGTATAAGTGGTCGATCTTGTCTTGCAGCAACGAGCTGATCTCGGGATTCGATTGGGCGAGATAGGGATACTCGTCAATCACGACAATCAAACGCTCCGTTCGAGCCATGGTGACCAATGCATCGAACGCCTCGTCAAAACTACGAAACGACACGCCTGCAGCACCAACCGAGCCTGCAAGTATCGCCTGGCTAAAGCCGTGCAGGTTTGCCTCCGCATTGGTACGACGAGCTTGAAAGTAAATAGCCTTCTTGCCTTGGATGAACTCTGTGATAAGGCGCGTTTTACCCACACGACGGCGGCCGTAAATCACAGGCATCTCAAAGGAGTCCGTGCCATACAGTCGATTGAGCTCGGACATTTCCGCTGTTCTTCCGACAAACATAGACCATCCTTCCTTTACGTTATAGCTAGCTATATTATACCTTCCTATAATATAGCTAGCTATAACGTAATTCGACAAGCGGCGCACACGAAAGGGGCGGTACACCGCCGCACGTGGACCGTTCCGGAAAATGCATCCCGTTCTGGAGCCAAAAACTGGGCCGTAGTTTCCGCCAAGCGTCCCATCCGGAAAGCGTGTCCCGTTCTGAGCGCCAAATCCGGGACGCAGTTTCCACTCCAAACAAAGGGCCCCGGCTCGCGATGGAGCCGGGGCCAAAGGCGCAGCGTATGTAGTTGATGTTGAGCGCGAACAGCTCGTCAGCAATGGCCGTCCGCGCCCTACCCTACCCGCGGTTGCGGGCGCGGCTGTAGGGCGTATCCACCATGGGCAGATCCGGACGCAGCTTGCCGTCAAATGCGCGATAGGCGTTCTGTACGGCGGGCGCCGTGGGGATCGTTGCGATCTCGCCGATGCCCTTGCCGCCATATGCCACAGGCAGTAGCTCGTCCTTCTCCACGTAAATGGCGTGGATATCCGGAATCTCGGGCGCACGGAACAGTCCGAGCGTACCGTACCTTGCCTGGGGTACACAGTCCTTGAGCGGCCAGTCCTCGGTAAGCGCATAGCCCATACCCATGAGTACGCCACCTTCGATCTGACCCTGGATGGAGATGGGGTTGACCACCTTGCCGGAATCGTGCGCGGCATAGACCTCGCTCACGCGGCCGTCGTCGTCCAAAATAACCACATGCGTGGCAAAGCCGTAGCAGATGTGGCTCTTGGGGTTGGGAACATCCGCACCCAGCTTGTCGGTCGGCTCCAGGTACACGTAGCCAAACTCGCATCCTTCGAGCGCCTTGATGGCGGCCGCGGGATCCTGAGGATGCATACCCTGGCCGGCGACGAGCTCCTGCGTGTGCAGCTGATAGGCGCGACCGTCGTCGTACTCGATCTTGACGCCGTCGCCATGCGCATTCACGGGAGCGGCGGGCGCAGACTTGCCGGCCTCGATGTCAAGCATGGCATCGCGCAGCAGGAAGGCGGCACCGCGCACGGCCTCGCCGGTCACGACCGTCTGACGCGAGCCAGACGTGGTGCCGGAGTCGGGAGCGTTCTCGGTGGAGCACTCGCCGTTGGCAATGTAGCGAAGCGGCAGACCGCATGCCTCGGCAACGTCCTGCAAAAAGACGGTGTTGCAGCCCTGGCCGATGTCGGATGTGGCGGCATAGACCACGGCCACGCCGTTCTCGACGCGAATCTTGCAGCGGCCGGCATCGGGCAGGCCAACGCCCACGCCGGCGTTCTTCATGGCGCAGGCGATACCGGCGTGTCCGGGATGCGCATAGTAGGCATCCTTGACCTCGAGCAGCGTCTCCTTCAGCGCCGTGGAGCAGTCGGCAATCTGGCCGTTGGGCAAAACCTCGCCCGGCTCGATGGCGTTGCGGTAGCGAATCTCCCACGGATCCAGGCCGACCTTCTCTGCCAGCAGGTCAATCAAGCTCTCGAGCGCAAACTCGGACTGGCAGACGCCAAAGCCACGGTACGCACCGGCGGGCGGATTGTTGGTGTAGTAGCCAAAACCGCGAATGTCGGTGTTCTGGTACTTGTAGGGGCCGACGGCATGCGTGCAGGCGCGCTCGAGCACCGGGCCGCACAGCGAAGCGTAGGCGCCGGTATCGAAGTTGATCTCGCAGTCCAGGCCGGTAAAGTTGCCCTCGGCGTCGCAACCCAGCGTAAAGGTGCCGTCCATGGCATGGCGCTTGGGATGGAAAGCGAGCGACTCGGCACGCGTGAGCTTGCACTTCACAGGACGCTGAAACTTATATGCGGCGAGCGCGGCCAGATGCTGGATGGACACGTCCTCCTTACCGCCAAAGCCGCCGCCCACGAGCATGGTCTCGACGACCACGCGCTCGGGCTCGCTATCCCAGCCAAACATATGGGCGCACTCTTTGCGCGTGTCGTAGGCACCCTGGTCGGTCGACTGCACCTTGACGCCGTTCTTGTACGGGAAGGCGACAGCGCACTCGGGCTCCAAGAAGGCATGCTCGGTAAAGGGCGTGGTAAAGCGCTGCGTCACGGTGAACGCGCTTTCGGCCAGCGCCTTGGCGGCGTCGCCGCGCGTCACATGACGGCTCTGGCACACGTTGTCCTTGAGCTCCACTGTGTTGCCAAAGGCAAAGAAGCTGTCATGCAGGCGCGGGGCGTCGGCGGCCCTGGCCTCGACAATGTTGCGCACGGGCTCCAGCGGCTCGTAGTCAATCTTTACGAGCTTCTTGGCCTTCTCGAGCGTCGCCTCGTCCTCGGCGACCACCAGCACGATGGCATCGCCCACGCAGCGGGTGATATCGCCCTGAGCGATTATGACGTCCCAGTCCTGGATAAGGTGGCCGACCTGGTTGACCGGCACGTCCTCGGCGCGCAGGATGCCCACCACACCGGGCAGGGCCTCGGCCTTGGAGGTGTCGATGGAGAGCACGCGGGCGCGCGGATACTTGGAGCGCACGGCGCTGGCATAGGTCAGGCCCGGCTGATCGAGCTCGTCGATGTCGTCGGGATACTTGCCCTCGCCGAGCACCTTCTTGCGCACGTCGATACGGAAGGCGCGCTTGCCCACGCCGTAGTCGTCGCCGCGCTCCAGGTCCTCGTCGATCTGCTTTTCGCCGCGGAGCACCGCAGCGGCCAGCGAGATGCCCTCGATAATCTTTTTGTAGCCGGTGCAGCGGCAGACGTTACCGCGAATGGCGTACTTGATCTGCTCCTCGGTGGGCTCGGGGTCCTCGGCGATGAGCGCTGCACCCGCCATGACCATGCCGGGGATGCAAAAACCGCACTGCACGGCGCCCACGGCGCCAAAGGCGTACACAAAGGCCTCGCGCACGTCCTCGGGCAGGCCCTCGACGGTCACGATGTTGCGACCGGCGGCAAGAGCGGTGGTCAGCACGCACGCCTTCACAGCCGCACCGTCCACATGGATGGTGCAGGTACCGCAGGCGCCCTCGGAGCAGCCATCCTTGGCGGAGTGAATGTGCAGGTCGTCGCGCAGGTAGCGCAGCAGCGGCTTATTCTGAGTCGTTGTGCGCTCGACACCGTTAACGGTAAAAGTGAATTCCTGTGCCATGGTGATTCCCTTCTACACGCCGGCGGCGATGCCGGTGCGGTCGTGGATGGCGCCATGCGGGCAGACGACGGCGCACATGCCGCACGACAGGCAATCCGCACCGTCGATATGGGCGCAGTTGTCCTCGATGCGGATAGCGCCGGCAGGGCACTTTTTGGCGCACATACCGCAACCGATGCAGCTCGTGTCGCAGATCTTGCGCGCAATGGCGCCCTTATCGGTGTTGTTGCAGCGCACCAGAATGTTCTGGTAGCCGGGAACGAAGGCAATCACGCGCTGCGGGCACGCCATGCCGCACAGGCCACAGCCCGTGCACTTGGAGCGATCTACGCGGGCGATGCCATCGACCAGCGCAATGGCGCCGTGGGGGCAGGCCGTGACGCAGGCGCCACAGCCAATGCAGCCTTCGCTGCAGCGGGCGTCGCCGCCTGCGGAGGCACAACCACTTCCGCAGGCAACGTAGGCCACGTTATGTTGAATGGATTTGGCCATAAGAGACTCGCCTATTTCTTAAGAAGGTACGAATAGTTGTCGCGCACAGCCCTGATGGTCAGGCGGACGGCCTCGGGAAGACCGGTGTTGACGGCATCGACCGAGACGGTGCGGACCGTGCCGGCGACGCGGACCTTAAAGTGGTCCTCGTCCACAGCCAGGAAGCCCTCGTTCTCGGAGTTCTCCATGTCCTGCTCGCTCCAGAACAGGGTGAGCTTGTCCTTGTAGGGACGACCCTCCTGGTAGGGACAGAACACGGCGCAGTTGCCGCACTCGTTGCACATGCCATCGACGTGGACGACCTGATGCTTGGCGAGACCCGGCACCTTAATGGCAACGTTGGCGCGGTTGGGGCACACGTCGCAGCAGACCTCGCACACCGAGCCGCAGCCCAGGCAGCGAGTCTTGGTGCAGTTGCGCTTGTCGCGGCACAGCGACCCCTTGCGCTCGTAGCAGGTGTCCTCGCGACCGGCCTGCTCGTTGCAGTCGGCGTACTTGTTAAAGTCCACACCGGCGATGGCACGGGCGACCTCGGCGGCGTCGGCAATAGCCTCGACCACGGTAGCAGGACCGCGACGGCAGTCACCTGCAGCCCAAACGCCCTCGACGCCGGTGGAGGTGGCGGCAAGGCGGCCGCGACGGTCGTGCTCGACGCCCGCGGCATCGTACAGGCTGGCATCGATGCCCTCGCCCACGGCGCAGATCACCGTGGTGGCGGAAAGCTCGACGGTCTCGCCCGTGGCGACGGGGCTGCGACGGCCGCTTGCATCCGGCTCGCCAAGCTCCATAACGTCGCAGGTCAGCACGGCACCGTTGAGCGCCTTGGGTGCCAGCAGCTCGCAGAACTCAACGCCGTCGGCAAGAGCAAGATCAAGCTCTTCCTCGTCAGCGGGCATCTGCTTCTTGGTGCGGCGGTAGACCAGGCGCACGTTCTTCACGCCGGCCAGGCGCTTGGCCACACGGGCCGCGTCCATGGCGGTGTTGCCGGCGCCAATGACCACGACGTCCTCGCCCAGCTCGAGCTTCTCGCCCTTCTTGGCGGCCTCGAGGAACTCCAGCACGTCGAGCTCGGCGCCCTCGCCCAAGCCTGCAGAGCCGGGCATCCAGGCACCGGTGGCCACGACCACGTCGGTAAAGCCCCGGGCTTTGAGCTCGTCAATGGACTCCACGCGGGCGTTGAGCTGCACCTTGGCGCCAAAGGCTAGGCAGAGCTCGGCATCGTGGGAGATATCGTCGCTCGCAATGCGGAACTCGGGAATCACGTGACGGACCACGCCACCGAGCGAATCGCGGGCCTCAAAGATGGTGACGGGCACGCCGGCACGCGTCAGGAAGAACGCCGTCGCCAGGCCGGCCGGGCCGCCGCCGATAACGGCAACGTTGCGCTCGCCGTCGTTTGCGATGGCCTGGGCGCGCAGCTTGGGCAGCACGGCGGTCATGGCCTCGCGGGCGGCCTTGAGCTTGCTGGCGCGAATCTGGGCGCCCTCGGGCTCGTAGAACGCACGCTCGCAGGCACGGCCGCAGGGATGCGGGCAGATGGTGCCGGTAATGAACGGCAGGGCGTTGCGCTCGATGATGATGTTGAGTGCGTCCTCGTAGCGGCCCTCGTCAACGGCCGCCAGATAGGCGGGAATATCCTGCTGGATGGGGCAGCTCGTGCGGCACGGCGTGGTAAAGCAGTCGTTAAGCGGGCTCTTGCCGGCGACCTTGCGGTCGGGCAGCGGGCGCAGCGGCTTCTTGTAGAGCGGGTTGGTGAGCGAGTCGGACTGGATCGCGGTCACGGCCTCGAGAGAGACGCCCGCGAACGGCTTGCCATCCAGGTCGGTAAACTCGCCGGCCATCTGGCTAAAGCGCTCGTAGCCACCGGGCTTGAGCACGTCGGTCGCCAGGGTAACGGGCCAAATGCCGGCGTCATACAGGGCGCGGATGTTGTAGACCGTGGCACCGCCGGAGTAGCTGATGCGCAGCTTGCCATCGAACTGCTCGGTAATGCGACGGGCGGCCTCGATGGTCAGCGAGAACAGCGAACGGCCGGACATGTACATCTCGGTGGAAGGCAGCTCGTTCCTCGTCACGTCGACGGGGAAGGTATTGGTCAGCTTGACGCCAAACTCCAGGCCGCGCTCGGCGCACAGGGCAATCAGGCGCTCGAACATAGGCACGGCATCGGCCCACTGCAGGTCCTCGCGGAAGTGCGTGTCATCGAAGACGATGTAGTCAAAGCCCAGCTCGTTCAGACGCTGGCGGGCAAACTCATAGCCCAGTAGCGTGGGGTTGCACTTGATGTAGGTGTTGAGGCCCTTCTCGGTGATCAGATAGGTCGCGATGCGCTCGATCTCCGCCGGCGGGCAGCCATGCAGCGTGGACTCGGTAATGGAGTTGGAGACGCGCGCCGGGATGGATTCGACAAATGCGGCGTCGACATGCTCAAACTTGTCAAGGTTAGCGAGCGCCCACGTGCGGCACTCGTTCCAAACCTCGGAGCCGCTGGCGTCCTTCATGCCCTCGATGTAGGCGTCGACCTTGGGGCTCTTGATACCCTCGAGGTCATAGCCCACGGACATGTTAAAGACAAAACCGTCCGGGCTGCCCAGGCCGTACTCGCGAGCGATCAGGTGGCAGGCAAACCATGCCTTCACGTACTCGGCAAAAGCCTGCGGAACCTCGAGCTCGGTCGACCACTCGCAGTTGTAGCACTCGTCCTGCGCCACAATGCAGGGCTTGTTGACGCACTTGGAGAGCTCCTCGCCGTCCATAACCTGAACGGTCTTGAGCTCAAAGAAGCGGGAACCGGCCACGTAGGATGCCACGATGTTTTGGGCAAGCTGCGTATTGGGACCGGCGGCCGGGCCAAACGGAGTCTCGATGCGCTCGTCAAAAATGGGAAGCGCGCCCTCCTGGTTGGTCGTGACCATCTTGCGCACGCCAAAGACGGCGCCCTGGGTCTTGTGCTCCTCGATGATCCAGTTCATCAGCTGCGAAAACGGGATCGGCCTCATGATGTCGCTCATAATGAGCTCCTCTCTGTAACGCCCGGCGAGACCGCGCGACGGGCGCAAATACGGTGTAGCGCTAGCACAGCGCCGGCGACCCCGCGGAGGTCGCCTATACGCGCGTCGGATGCGGCGAAACATCCGACGCGCGTGAATCTACTTGTGAATTAGTAGGTGCGATCGTTGAGCGTGCTCCAGAGCTTCTTGGACTCAGCCATGGTCCACGCGTTGATCTTGTCCTCATCAATCCCAACGAACTCGCGATCCTTGTACAGGACGCGGCCGTTGATAATGGTGGTGCGGCAGTTTTTGCCCATCATGCCAAAGAGCATGTGGCCGTCGATGTTCTCCTCGCTCAGCGGCGTAAAGGGCTTGTAGTCCATAACGATAACGTCGGCGGCAGCGCCGGCCTCGAGCACACCGAGCTTGCGATCGAAGTACTTGCTCGCCATCTTGGCGTTGTTCTCGAACAGCATGGTCATGGCCTCACACCAGCCCACGTTGGGCATGGCGGCGTTGTGACGCTGAATGATCAGGAAGACCTTAAGGCTCTCGAGCATATCGTGGGTGTAGGCGTCGGTGCCCATGCACACGGGGATGCCACGACGGAAGAACTCGAGCACGGGGGCGCAGCCCACGGCGTTGCCCATATTGGATTCGGGGTTGTTGACCAGCCAAGTGCCGGACTCCTTGACGATATCCATCTCGGCAGGCGTCACGTGGATGCAGTGGCCGAGCATGGTGTCGGGACCGAGCAGGTTGTGCTGCAGCAGGCGCTCGACGGGGCTGATACCGCCGCGGTTGAGGCGGGAGTCCCACACGTCGTTCATGCCCTCGCACACGTGGATGTGGAAACCGGTCAGGCCGTTGTTGGCCTCGGCCATCTTGTCCATGGTCTCGTCCGACAGCGTAAAGGTGGCGTGACCGCCAAACATGGCGGCGATCATGTGGTTGTCGTTATCGCGACGCTCCTTGGCGGCCCACTGGGCAAACTCGGCGTTCTCGGCAATGGCCTGGTCGCATTTTTCCTGGCCGCGGCGATCGGAGACCTCGTAGCACAGGCACGAACGCATGCCCAGCTCCTGAGCTGCATCCTTAATGGTAAAGAGGCTTCCCGGGATCTCGCAGAAGCTCGCGTGGTGATCGAAGATCGTGGTGACGCCGTCGCGGATGGAGTCCAGGATCGTGGCATAGGCGCTGGCCTTGGTGCCGTCGAGCGTCAGGTTGTCGTCGATCTTCCACCACTGCTGCTCAAGATTCTCCAGGAAGTTGGTGGGGTTGCAGCCCTTAATGGCAAGGCCGCGGGCCAGACCCGAGTAGATGTGGGTGTGGCAGTTGATGAGTCCGGGCATGATGAGGTTGCCCCGGGCGTCGACGTACTCGGCATCCGGGTACTTGGCCTTGAGCTCGCACTCGGGGCCCACTTCGATGATCGTATCTCCGTCAATGGCGACCGCACCGTTTGGAATAAACGGGGTCTGAGCGTTGCGGGTAAAAACGGAACCGTTAGCGACCAGAAGCATGAATGCTCCCTTCAACATCAGAGGCGGGGTTTGACACCTCTGGCATGGCGGAGTGCGAAGCGCCGGCCTACACCGGAAACGGGCCCTCTCCCGTCAACGCTTCACCAAAGGGGCAAACCCTTTGAAGTGCGGCTTGGCGCCGCATGACGTCGGCGGACGAGGCGATGCGTCCGCCGACGAATAGCACCGAATTGCTTACTTCTTGCTCTCGGGCAAGACCAGATCCACGGCAGCGTCCTTGGCAGCATCGATGTGCTGAGCCACGACCGGCGTCTGCGGAAGGATCAGGTTAAGGACGATGGCCATGATGGCGGTGGGGGTTACGGCATTGGAGCCGATGACGGTGGACACCCAGGCGGGCATACCCTCGCCGGCAAGGCAACCGCTGGCCATCCAGATACCCAGGCCAAAGACGACGGAGGTGCCGACGATAGTGGTAGTGCGCTGCGTGAGGCCCTCGCGGGTGAACATGCGCACGCCGTTCATGGTGATGGTGCCAAAGACGCCGACGGTCGCGCCGCCGATGACGGGCTGCGGGATAGCGGAAAGGACGGCAGAGAGCTGCGGGAACAGACCGGCGATGGCAAAGACGGCCGCGATGATCACAAAGACCCACTTGTTGACGACCTTGTTGGAGCAGATGATGCCCACGTTCTGGCCAAGGGCGCTGGTGGGAAGACCGCCCAGCAGACCGCCGACCATAGAGGTGAGGCCCTGGGACACGATAGCGCCGGAGAGCTCGCGCTCGGTGGGCATACGGTCGATGGAGCCCAGGCAGGCGGCGGAGACGTCACCGATAACCTGGATGGCAACCATGGGGAACACGACGGCGAGGGTAATGCAGACCTCGGGATCAAACTCGAGCGCGTAGGGCATGAGCTTGGGAAGAGCGAAGACCTGAGCGGTGGCGACGCTGGAGAAGTCGATCATGCCAAAGGGGATGGAGACGATCATGCCAACGATCATGCCAAAGAACACGGATCCCAGCTTGAGCGTGCCCTTGCCAAAGTTGGCGAGCGCAAAGACCACGGCGAAGGTGATAAGAGCGACGCACCAGGCCTGCGGGGTGCCCCACAGCGGCGTACCCATACCGCCGGCCATATACTTGACGGCCGTGGGATACAGCGAAACGCCGATGGAGAAGATGACCGTACCGGTCACGACGGGCGGGAACAGCCACTTGATCTTGCTGTAGGCCAGACCAAAGAGGACCGCGACGGCGCCGCCGACGATCTCGCCACCCAGCAGCGCACCAAAGCTAAAGCCCGAGGCACCCATGGCCTGCAGGGCCGGCAGGAACGCGAACGAAACGCCCATGACGATGGGCAGGCCGCCGCCGATGCGACGGAAGGGAGCGAAGGCCTGAAGGGCCGTATCGATCGCCGAAAGAATGAGGGCGACCTGGATGATGTCGGTGCTCTGCTGGCTATTAAAGCCGTAGACGCCGGCCATGATGACCGCCGGGGTAATGATGCCGGCAAACGATGCCAGTACGTGCTGAAGGGCACACGGGATCATTTCCTTAACGGGAGGCATGCCTTCGCGAGTGAACAGGGCTTCAGTGCCGTTCGTAACCGTCTCCTGGGTCATTTGACCACCAATCCTCGAAGTAGTTGTTTTCGCATCTAACGCTCTATTGTGACGCAGTGCGGGGTTGAGGTTGTGCCTTCGTTGCATATCGTATTAAAGATGATTCTCATTCTCAATAATAATTTTTTGTTATCAGACTATTCTTCAGCTGAGACAATGCATTTCCGCAGGTCAGGAATGTGTCTGTTCAAAATAACATCTAACTTTTCTTTTGGTCAACCGTTTACCGCCAAATTCCTACCGTTCGTCTCTATTACGTCATGTACCTGCGGATATACGAGATGATGAGCGGCGTGTTACCATGATAAAAAATTGTTATGAACATTTCCGATTTCAACCAAAGGAGTTGCCCGTGAACGAGACCGTACGTCGCTTTTTGCCGATGGTCGATTTTCTGGAGCAGATACTCGGCAAAAACAGCGAAATCGTGCTGCACGATTTCTCGGATCCCGACCACGCCATCGTCGATATTCGCAACGGCATCGTGAGCGGCCGCAAGGTCGGCGGTCCCGCCACCGATCTGGCACTCAAGATCATGCACGACGCCAAGTATCGCGACCTGCCGTTTATTACGGGCTACGAGGGCCGCGGCGCCGGAGGCAAGACGTTGGAGTCAGCGACATACTTTATCCGCGAGAATGACGAGATCGTCGGTATGCTCTGCGTCAACACCGACCTCTCGACCGTACGCTCCATCAACGCCATGGCGCAGCAGCTCATGGCGTGCTTCGACGCGGCGCCGACGCGCACGGAGCCCGCCCCTATCGAGGTCGAAAGCCTTTCGGAGTCCACACAGGAGCTCATCGACCGCAGCATTGCCGAGTTGCTGAGCGCGCGCGGGCTGGATATAGCGTCGCTTGGTCAGAGCGACCGCGTGGACGTCATTCGCCACCTCAACGGCAACGGGGTGTTCATGCTCAAGGGCGCCGTGGCCTGCGCCGCCACCGCGCTGGGCATCTCGGAGCCCAGCGTCTACCGCTACCTGCAAAAAGTCCGCAAGGAGGGCTAACGAGCAAAATGGAGCGCGGCTCCACAAGCGATCCGTCACGTGACAAAAGACCCTGCAGCTCGCACGCGCTGCAGGGTCTTTTTGCATGTCATGTTTAGTTGTGGCCAACGCCTTAGAGAGCGGCGACGACCTCGATCTCGACCAGACCGCCAGCCGGAAGGGCGGCAACCTGGAAGGCGCTGCGCGCGGGGAATGGGGCCTCGAACTTGGAGGCGTAGATCTCGTTCACGGCGGCGAAGTCGGCGATGTCGGCCAGGTAGACCGTGGTCTTGACGACATCGGCAAAGGTAGCGCCGGCAGCGGTCAGCAGGGCCTCGACGTTGGCGAGAGACTGCTTGGCCTGGGCCTCGACGCCCTCGGGCATCTTGCCAGTCGCGGGATCGATGCCCAGCTGACCGGACAGGAACACCATGTTGCCGGCCTGGATACCGGGGGAATACGGGCCGATGGCTGCGGGTGCGTTATCGGAAGACACGACGGTCTTGCTCATGTTTTTCTCCTTACGATCAATTGAGAGAGTGTGAGCGCGGTGTTCACACCGGGAGGCACAGTTCGGTCTGAACACCGCGCTTGATTGGGATAGTACTCAAGGTTTCCGCGCGATGCAAGATTATTATCACATTGCGAGAATATTTTATCGCCCAACGGTTTCCCCGAACCGCTGAACGGTTCTCATGTGGAGCAGCCAGTCCAAGCTGCTGAAGACTTTGTCCTGCTTAGGCTGCGGGCGTCGCCCACCGCAGCGACGCCACTATACTTTTGAATATCTGAGCATTTTGAAAGGCAGGATATGACCGCAACCGCCAGCCGAACCACTAACCGCAGGCCCGAGCTTTTGGCCCCCGCCGGAGGCCCGGAGCCCTTTGCCGCCGCGCTCGCCGCCGGGGCAGATGCCATCTACTGCGGCATGGGCAGCTTTAACGCCCGCCGCAAGGCCACCAACTTTACCGACGAGGCCTTTGAGCAAGCCTGCCGCGCCGCACATCTAGCCGGATCGCGCGTCTACGTCACGGTCAACATCGTCATCAAGCAATCCGAGATGGGCGATGCGCTGCAACTCATCCATCGCTGCTCCACGCTGGGCGCCGACGCCTTCATCATCCAGGACTGGGGCCTGTTCTTTGAAGTCAAGCGCACCATGCCCGGCATCGAGACGCATATCTCGACCCAGGCGAACATCCACGACGACCGCGGAACTATCTGGTGCCGCGAGCAGGGCGCCGACCGCGTGACTCTCTCGCGCGAGCTCTCCATCGACGAGATCGCCGCCATTCACAACGCCGCGCCCGATGTCGACCTCGAGGTCTTTAGCCACGGTGCCATCTGCTTTTGCTACTCGGGTCTGTGCCTGCTGTCGAGCTTTGCCATGGCGGGCCGCTCGGCCAACCGCGGCATGTGCGCTCAGCCCTGTCGCCTGCCTTACGAGCTGATCGACGAGAACGGCCGCTCGCTCTCCCCCGCCGGTCGCGGGCGCGCGCTGTGCCCGCGCGACACCAACACGTCGCAGCTTGTTCGCCGTCTGTATGACGCCGGCGCCGCATCGCTCAAGCTCGAGGGCCGCATGAAGGCGCCCGATTACGTGTACTCCATCGTTGATGTGTATCGTCATCAGATCGACGACATGCTGGCCGGGGTCGCCGTAGATAAGGACAAGGACGCCGCTCGCCAGCGCCAACTCAAGCGCTGCTTTAACCGCGACTTTACGCACGCCTATCAGGACGGCACCTCGGGCGACGAGATGATGAGTTACGAGCGCTCCAACAACCGCGGCCAGATTGTGGGCACGGTGCTGGGCAGCCGCCCGGCCAACCGCGATGTGCGCGGCCTCAAGCCCGACGACCGCCGTCGCCGCGCCGCCATCGCCCGCATTGAGCTGTTTGAGCCCGTGGGCAAGGGCGACCTGCTGGAGCTTCGCCACGACGATGAGTTCGACCAGTTCCTGACCACCATTGCCGCCGATGATGCCGCTGCCGGCGACATCATCGAGTGCCGCGTGCCTCGCAGCATGCCCGAGGGCTGCCGCGTGCGCGTGATTCGAAGCCAGCGCGCCATCGACGCCGCCGGCGCCGCGCTCAAGCGCGATGTACTGCGCCGCCGCGTCGTTGATGTAACCGTCGTGGCGCGTCTGGGCGAGCCGTTTACCGTGACGCTCACCTGCTGCGACGACCCCGCGCTCACCGCCACCGCCACCGGCTTTACCGTCGAGGCCGCCAAGACTCGCGCCGTCGAGGCAGCCGATCTGGTGGAGCACGTCGGTCGCATGGGTTCCTCGCCCTTTGAGGCTGCGAGCTTTGATGTGACGCTCGATGAGGGCTGCGGCATGGGCTTCTCCGCCGTACATAAGGTGCGCACAGCCGCTTGCAAGGCGCTCGAGGAGGCCATTCTGGCACCGTACGCGAAGCGTGCCCGCACGCTCGAGCTGCCGGCGATTGTAACCAGTGATTCCCGCCCCGCGCCCGAGCACTACCGCGATGAGCCGCAGATCTGCGCCACCGTCACCTCGCTCGAGGCCGCCGAGGCCGCTCGCGCCGAGGGTGTAACGCGCATCTACATGACCACCGACGCGCTCGATGCGGCCGAGCTCTCCCCCGCCGATGCATTTGAGCAGGGCATCGTACCCGTGCTCGACGAGGTCTGCCGCGCCGTTGACCACGTACGCGTCGACCCGTGGGTTGTTGCCGGCGCCACGGTCGCTATTGGCAACATCTCTGAGCTTGCCCTGGCCGCCCAGGTTGGCGCCACGGCCGAGATTCGCTCTTGCCTGCCGGTGCACAACACGCCCTGCATGGAGGCGCTTGCCGGGCGCGGAGCCGGTGCGTTTTGGCTCTCGCCCGAGATCACGCTCGACGAGATTGTCTCGCTCGGCGCCGCCGCGCCCGCGGCTCTGGGCATCACCGTCTTTGGCCGCCCGCGCGTCATGACAAGCGAGCATTGCATTCTGCAGGTTGCCAACGGCTGCATCCACGATTGCGCCAACTGCCGCCTGCGTGCCCGCAAGCTCTCGCTCAAGAATATCGACGGAAAGGTCATGCCGGTGCGTACCGACATCCACGGCCGCTCACGCCTGTACGACGCCTACCCCATCGACCTCACGCCTCAGGTTCCTCAGCTGCTCGATGCCGGCGTGCGTCGTCTCATGGTGGACGGAACGCTGCTCGAGACGGATGAGATCGCCCGTGCCGTCGCTCGCGTCCGTCGCGCCGTCGAGGCAGCTCAAGCCGGCCGCAAGCCCGCCGCCCGCTTGCGCGGGGCGACTTCGGGCTGCATGTTTGTGGGAATTAGCTAACCGAAAGGCTTACACGTGAACGAAGAACCTCAAGTCCTCTACTGCGACGCCTGGCTTATGGCCATCGACAAGCCCGCCGGCATGATCGTCCACGGCGACGGCACCGGCGAGCGCACGCTCACCGACTACGCCAGCGACCTGCTGCTGGCGATGGGCGACGGCTTTGCCGCGACCGACATGCAGCCGCTCAATCGCCTGGACCGTGACACCACCGGCGTGGTGCTGTTTTCGCTCGACAAACAGACGCAGCCCGCCTTTGACCAGATGGTGATCGACCACGCCTTCGAAAAGCACTATCTGGCGCTGGCCGAGGGCAAGATCGACTGGAACGAGAAGCTCATCGACAAGCCCATCGCCCGCGACCGTCACGACAGCCGAAAGATGCGCGTCGGCGCCAGCGGCAAGCCGTCTCAAACTCGCGTGAAGGTGCTCAAACGTCTTAAGAGCCGTCGTGGCCTGCCCGCGCGCTCGTATATCGATGTCGAGTTGCTCACCGGCCGCAAACACCAAATCCGTGTGCATCTGGCGAGCGAGCGTCATCCCCTGGTTGGCGACGACCTGTACGGCACGCCGCGTCCTTGTGGCCTCATGCTTCACGCCCACAGCGTGTCCTTCACGCATCCCGTAACCGGCGAGCACATCCACATCGAAGCCCCCTGCCCCTGGGAGCCCTAAACCACCACAATGGGGACAGGCACCTTTGTGGTGGTTTTGCCGCAATGGCTCAGCCGCGGTCCCAAAACGTCTCGATCCGTAACAGTTAGAACCCTTTTTCCGGTCTATCTGTTACAGATCGAGACTTTCGAATCCCCCTTAAGGGAAAATCTCAATCTGTAACAATAACTCGGCAAAATCGGTCCCAGATGTTACAGATCGAGACAAAGGGACGGCGCGGTTCGGAAGTATCTCAATCTGTAACATCTAACCCACTTTTGACAGTCCAGTTGTTACAGACTTAGACAAACCGGCAGACAACGAAAGCGGCAACGCCCGTGATGGACGTTGCCGCTTTTCTATTGAGAAAACTAATCGGTTTTCGTTACTAACCACCACAATGGGGACAGGCACCTTTGTGGTGGTTTTGGCCTTGTCCCATCGCTAGACCGTGATGACGTTGTCCATCGACTGGTACTTGGCGGGTACCTCGCCCGCAGTGATGATCGTTGCGTCGCGGAAGTCCGCAAACTTGACGGGCGCCACCATGCCAAATTTGCTGGCGTCCGAGATTACGAAGCGTTTGGCGGTATGGCGCATCGAGATACGCTTGACCTGTGCTTCCTCGATATCCGGTGTGGTGAGACCTTGCTCGGCGGCGATGCCATTGGAACCCCAAAAGCCGCAGTTGAAGTTATAGCGGTCCAGGGTTGCCAAAGCATCGGGGCCAACGAGCGCCTCGGTCTCGGGCTTGAGTTCGCCGCCCAGCACCACGGTGCGCATACCGCGCAGGGCGAGATGCTGAGCATGGAGCACAGAATCGGTCACATAGGTGACGCCGTCGAGATGCGGAAGATGCTCGATGAGCTTGAGGGTCGTGGAGCCCGAATCGATATACACAAAGCTATCGGGCTCCACCAGGGCCGCAGCACGGGCGCAGATGCGCTCCTTGTCATCGTTATGGAGATCGCTGCGCTCGTTGATCGTCAGGTCGCGCGTCACGTGCGCGCGCTCCAGACTCGTCGCGCCTCCGTGCACCTTGGCGATACGGTGTGCGCGGTCGAGCGTCTGCAAGTCGCGCCGAATGGTGGACGGTGTCACGCCCAGGGCTTCAGCAAGCTCCGGTACGGTAACCGAGCCGGCCTGCTGCACCATCGACACGATTGCGTTGAGCCTATCTTCCGCAAGCATCGCTTACTCCTCCTCGGGGTACACGACTCCCCAGTCGGCGCGAAGCTTGGTCATAAGCTCCATAACATCAGAAGCATAATCCAGCAGCTCGCGCTTCGAATCATCGCCGGCAACGGCCTTCTCCAGGTCGGCCATCTCGTAGCACAGTGCGTAGGCTTCGGTGCCAGCGTGGACCTCCTCACGGTGACCGTCCGCAGTCCACACGATGGTCGCATGGTCGGCGCGCGGATACTCGTTGACCTCGATATAGCACTTATCGAAACTGATGACCGAGCGTTTGGGCTGCTTGGAGTGGAGCGTAAGACTCACCACGCCCAGCTGCTGCTCGGCGTTACGGCAGACAATGCCGCCCGCAACGTCGACACCGGTCTCACAGGTGTTGCCCAGAGACACGACCTCGGCGGGTTGGCTGGCCATAAACAGGCGCATGACGGAGAGCGCATACACGCCAATGTCGAGCATGGCGCCGCCGGCAAGACTACGGTTGTAGAAACGATTGGTCAGGTCGCCGTACTCCTTATAGCTGCCAAAGTTGAGCTGGGCAAGGTTCATGCGGCCAAAGTCTCCCGCGTCCATGCGACGGCGCAGCTCCTGATATAGCGGCATGTGGAGCACCGTGGTGGCGTCCATAAGGACCACGTTGTGCTCGTCGGCGATGGCACGGGCCTCGTCGAGCTCGGCAGAGTTAAGGGTAATGGCCTTCTCACAGAGCACGTGCTTGCTGGCGGCGAGCGCGGCACGCAGATAGGTGATATGCGTGTTGTGCGGCGTGGTGATATAGACGGCGTCGATGTCCGGATCGGCATAGAGGTCCTCAACCGTTTCGTACACCTTCTCGACGCCATACTGCTCGGCAAAAGCCTGGGCCTTGGACAGCGTACGGTTGGCGACACCCGCGAGCTTGCGGCCGGCAAGGGCGAGAGACTGGGCCATCTGGTTGGCGATAACGCCGCAACCGACCACAGCCCAGCGAAGCTCGGGTGCCGTAAAGATATCATCGGGGAACGGCTGATCCTGGACCGAGGCAAACGCCGCCTTTGCGGCTGTCTCGGCGTCGAGCGGAGCCTGTTTGGAATCTGCCATCATGTGCCTCCTGAGTCATCGAAGGTTCTTCATTTCCAACAGCCTTATATTCGCACGATTACGCGCGCATTTGCTTGTATTTGCGTGTTTATTTGTTTATCGGTCATTATTTAACCATAGTTAGCAGATGTTTGCGCGGCTATGCGCATTATCGCGCAAGACTCCGCGCGTAAATGCGCATACGACGATTCTTACGAAACATAAAGAGGCGGAACACCAAAGCCTAAGAGAGAGCGGGCTGTATTACTCCACCCCTCTGAGAAGGCATCAGGTATCAATGAACCGCCCCGAACTACCGGCA
The DNA here is from genome assembly GCA_958347015.1 of uncultured Collinsella sp. GTDB lineage: Bacteria > Actinomycetota > Coriobacteriia > Coriobacteriales > Coriobacteriaceae > Collinsella. The sequence goes on from CATVTV010000003.1 coordinate 57,483, forward strand.
CATAGGGACTATACCCAGCTGCCGGCACTTGAAGGGACTGTCCCCATGTGACGCTTTAGTGGCAAGGCTGTCCCCGTCAACTAGCCGTTTAAGAACGTCCCCAACGACTACTCATTTAAGTCTGTCCCCAATGAGTGGGGATAGAAAAAGGCCCGGGTGCCTTGGCATCCGGGCCTTTGCTAGCAACTTAACTGTTGCGGGCAGCTTAGAACTTGTGGCCGCACTTCTTGCAGACGCGCAGCTTGTTCTTGCCGTCCTTCTCGTGACCGACGCGGGTAACCTTACCGCACTCGGGGCAGACGAGATTGACGTTGGAGACGTCGATAGGAGCCTCCTGCGAAACGATGCCGCCCTGCTGGTTGGCAGCGTTGGGCTTGACGGCCTTCTTGACGACCGAAACGCCCTCGACAACGACCTTGTTCTCGGCGGGGAGAGCACGCAGGACAACGCCCTGCTTGCCGCGATCCTTACCAGAGAGAACCTGGACCTTATCGCCCTTCTTGATATACATATATCTCCCCTAACTACAGGGTCTCGGGAGCGAGCGAGACGATCTTCATGTACTTTTTGTCACGAAGCTCGCGAGCGACAGGCCCGAAGATACGGGTGCCGACGGGCGAACCATCGTTGTTGATGACAACGCAGGCGTTCTCATCAAAGCGAATGTAGGAGCCATCCTTGCGGCGGATCTCCTTAACGGTGCGAACGACGACGCAACGGACAACGTCCTTCTTCTTGACGTTGGCGCCAGGGGTAGCCTCCTGGACAGCACCGATGAACACATCGCCGATGCCTGCATAACGACGCTTGGAACCGCCAAGCACCTTGATGCAGCGAATCTTGCGAGCGCCGGAGTTGTCGGCGACGTTCAGCATGGTTTGCATCTGAATCATGGTAGATGTTCCTCCGAACTAAGAACCGAAGAGAGGTGCGCTGCCTTTATACGGCCTGTGGTATGCAAGCCAGGCATACGCACATCTTCGGAAACGTACAAGTCGTAAGAGCGAATGCTTATTTAGCGCGCTCGACGACCTCGATGAGGCGCCAACGCTTCATCTTGGACATAGGACGGGTCTCCATAACGCGGACGGTGTCGCCCACGCCAGCCGTGCACTCCTCGTCGTGAGCGTGCAGCTTCTTGGAGCTGGTCATCATCTTGCCGTACTTGGGGTGACGCTTGCGCTCGGTGATGGTGACAACAATGGTCTTGGCACCGGAGACGGAGGTAACGACACCCGTACGGACCTTACGCGAGTTACGCGAATCAGTCATGTTCTCTCCTTAGGTCCTACTCGGCGACAGCGGACTTCTCCGCTGCGATCTCACGGGCGCGCTGCTCCGTGAGGACGCGAGCGATGTCCTTCTTCACGGTGTTGACGCGAGCGGTGTTGTCCAGCTGGCTGGTGGCCATCTGGAAACGAAGGTTAAAGAGCTCGGCGCGCATTTCCTTCAGCTTCTCAACGAGCTGAGCGTCCGAGAGCTCACGAATCTCTGCGGGCTTCATTAGTTCTCCTCCTTGGCGGCGGCGGCGTCCTCAGCAGCCCACTTGGCCTCGAGAGCGGCCTCCTCAGCCATCTCCTTCTCGATGCGCTGCTCAGCGTTCTTGGCAGCAACAATCTTGGTCTTGATGGGAAGCTTGTGCTGTGCAAGACGCAGAGCCTCGCGAGCGACCTCCTCGGGCACGCCCTTGACCTCGAACATGATGCGGCCGGGCTTGACGACGGCCACCCACTCCTCGGGGTTACCCTTACCAGAACCCATGCGAGTCTCGGCAGGCTTCTTGGTGATGGGCTTATCGGGGAAGATCGTGATGTAGACACGACCGCCACGCTTCATGTAGCGGGTCATGGCAATACGAGCGGCCTCGATCTGACGGTTGGTGATCCAATGGGCCTCGAGAGCCTGGATACCAAACTCGCCGAAATGCAGCTCGGTATTACCCTTGGCCTGGCCCTTCATGGAGCCACGCTGCACCTTGCGGTGAAGAATACGCTTAGGGGCAAGCACTACTGACCCCTCCTCTCGGAGTTACGACGACGAGGACGGGAAGAGCCCTCGAGTGCAGGGTTGGGAACAGGCTGGCCCGGGAGCTTCTCGCCCAGGTAGATCCAGACCTTCACGCCGCAAGCGCCCATGGTGGTGCTGGCGACAGCCGTGCCGTAGTCGATCTTGGCACGGAGGGTGTGCAGAGGCACGCGACCCTCGCGGTACCACTCACGACGGCCCATCTCGGCACCGCCGAGACGACCGGAGCACTGGATACGGATGCCCTTAGCGCCGGCCTTGCGGGCGGACTGGACAGCCTTGCGCATAGCGCGACGGAAGGCAACGCGGCCCTCGAGCTGCTCGGCGATAGACTGAGCAACGAGGTTGGCGTCGAGCTCGGGGCGCTTGATCTCGACAACGTCGACGGAGAGCTGGCCCTTGGAGACGCCAGCGACCTTCTCGAGCTCGGTGCGGAGGGTATCGATCTCGGCACCCTTCTTACCGATGACAACGCCGGGGCGAGCGGTGAGGATGATGACCTTCACCTTGTCGCCAGCGCGCTCGATCTCGACACGGGAGACAGCTGCGCGGGAAAGACGCTTCTCGAGGTACTTGCGGATCTCGAGATCGTTACCGAGGGTCTTAGCGTAATCCTTCTCTGCGAACCAGCGGGAGCGCCAGTTCTCGGTGATGCCAAGACGGAAGCCGGTGGGGTAGACTTTCTGACCCATACAGCTTTACGCCTCCTTTCGAGGAGCAACGACGACGGTGATGTGGGAAGTACGCTTCAGAATGCGAGAAGCGGAACCCTTGGCGCGGGGACGGATGCGCTTAAGCGTCGGACCCTCGTCAACATAGGCAGCGGCGACAACCAGGTTGTCGGCACGCAGACCGTTGTTGTTCTCGGCGTTCGCAACGGCGGAACGGAGAACCTTCTCGACATCCACGGCGACGGCGCGGTCGCAGAAGTGGAGGATGTCGAAGGCCTGAGCGACAGGCTTGCGGCGGATCAGATCGACCACCAGGCGGGCCTTGCTGGGGGAAACACGCACGTACTTAGCGACGGCGCGAACCTCGGTGGCCTCAGTTTCAATAGACTTAGTTGCCATTTACGGTTAACCCCCTATTTGGCCTTGTGGCCACGGAACGTACGAGTCGGCGCGAACTCGCCGAGCTTGTGACCAACCATGGACTCGGTAACATACACGGGCACATGCTTGCGGCCGTCGTGGACGGCGATGGTGTGACCAACCATCTCGGGGAAGATGGTGGACGCGCGGGACCAGGTCTTCACGACGTCCTTCTTGCCAGCCTCGTTCATCGCGGTGATACGCGAGAGAAGGCGAGTCTCCACGAACGGGCCCTTTTTGAGACTTCTGCTCATAAGTGCTTTCTCCTAAAACTCGGTATCCGAAATTACTTCTTACGGCGACGAATGATGTGCTGGTTCGAGACCTTCTTCTTCTTGCGCGTACGAAGGCCCTTCGTCGGCTTACCCCAGGGGGTAACGGAGGGACGACCAGAGGTGTGGTTCTTGCCCTCGCCACCGCCGTGCGGGTGGTCGACAGGGTTCATGACGGTACCGCGGACGGTCGGGCGCACGTTCATGTGACGCTTACGGCCGGCCTTGCCGATGACGATGTTGGAGTGATCGGCGTTGCCGACCTCACCGACGGTGGCGCGGCAGGTAACGAGGATGCGGCGCATCTCGGAGGAAGGCATACGGACGATAGCGTACTTGCCCTCCTTACCCATCAGCTGGCAGGAGTTACCGGCGGAACGGGCGATAGCAGCGCCCTTGCCCGGCTGGAACTCGACGGCGTGGATGAGCGTACCGACGGGGATGTCGGCGAGGGGCAGAGCGTTGCCCGGCTTGATGTCGGCGTCAGAACCGGACATGATGGTCTGACCGACCTCGAGACCCTTGGGGGCCAGGATGTAGCGCTTCTCACCGTCAGCGTAGTGCAGCAGAGCGATGCGAGCGGAACGGTTCGGATCGTACTCGATCGTGGCAACCTTGGCGGGCACGCCGTCCTTGTTGCGCTTGAAGTCGATCACGCGGTAACGACGCTTCACGCCGCCGCCCTGGTGGCGGGTGGTGATGCGGCCGTTGTTGTTACGACCGGCCTTCTTGGGCAGGGGCTCGAGAAGAGACTTCTCGGGCTTGGTGCAGGTGATCTCGGAGAAGTCGGAGATCGTCTGCCAACGCCTACCAGCGGAGGTCGGCTTAAGGTGCTTTACAGCCATTACAATCCCTTTCAATAGGAATCCGTTAGCCATCGCAGACAGGGATACGAGGTTCTGCCTCGGGTGCGATGACACCGGACGTATACACGGTTCCGGGCGTGTCCATTTTATACGCCCAAAACCTTGAGCTCTCGCCTCCCCTATTTGGGAGGCATGAGCTCACTCAACAGCAGCGAGTCTTAGGCCTGGTTGCCAAAGACCTCGATGGTGTCGCCCTCGGCCAGCGTGACGATGGCTTTCTTCCAAGAACGGGTCTTGCCGGCGACATAGCGCACGCGCTTGGTCTTGGGCTTGACCGTCAGGGTGTTCACGCGAACGACCTTGACGCCGAAGATCTCCTCGACAGCGTCCTTGATCTGATACTTGTTAGCATCCTTGGCGACCTCGAACGTGTACTTGTTCAGCTCCATGCCGGAGAAGGAACGCTCGGACACGATCGGACGGATGATGATCTCGTGGGCGGTCATTTATGCAAGCACCTCCCCGAAGTGAGCGGCGATGTCGGCGGGCATCAGCACAGCGTTGTTGTTGACGAGATCGTAGGTGTTGGCCTCGTCAGCGGTGATGATGAACGTCTTGGGAATGTTGCGGAACGACAGGTAGGCGTTGACGTCCTCATCGCGAACGATGATGGTCAGACGCTTGCCCTCAAGGCCGAGAGCCTTGAGCATGGCAACGGCAGCCTTGGTGGAAGGCTTCTCGAAGCCGTAGTCGTCGACGAGCACGAGCTCGCCATCGGCCAGCTTGGCGGACAGCGCGGAGCGCATAGCCAGCTTGACCTCCTTGTTGTTCATACGCTTAGCGTAGGAACGGGGCTTGGGGGCGAAGACAACGCCACCGTGACGCCACTGAGCAGCACGGATGGAACCCTGGCGGGCACGGCCGGTGCCCTTCTGACGCCAAGGCTTCTTGCCGCCACCGGAAACCTCAGAGCGACCCTTAGCAGACTGGGTGCCCTGACGCCAAGAGGCCATCTGGCACTTGACGATGTGGTGCATAACGTGGATGTTCGGCTCGATGCCGTACACCTCAGCGGCGAGCTCGGCCTCGGCGACCTTCTTGCCCTCGCTGTTCTTTACTTCAAACTTTGCCATTTAAGTGTTCTCCTTGGTATGACGCTGGGCTAAATGGGCTGGGCCCTTAGGCCATACGGATGGCGACGAGACCATTCTTGGCACCCGGGACAGCGCCCTTGACCAAGATGAGGTTCTGCTCGGCATCGATGCGGACAACGGAAAGGTTCTTGACGGTAACGCGCTCGTTACCCATGTGACCGGCCATCTTGACGCCCTTGAGGACGCGCGCAGGATAGGCGCACTGACCGATAGAACCGGGGTGACGCTGGAAGTGAGAACCATGCGTCATAGGACCGCGGCGCTGACCCCAGCGCTTGATGCGACCCTGGAAGCCCTTACCCTTGGAGGTACCGATGACGTCGACCTTCTCGACATCAGCGAAATCAGCGACGGTGACGACCTCGCCGACCTTGTGCTCCTCGCCGTTCTCGACGCGGACCTCACGAAGGAAGCGGACAGGCTCGACGCCGGCCTTGGCGAAGTGACCAGCCATGGGCTTGTTCACGTTCTTGGCCTTGATGTCGCCGAAACCGATCTGGACGGCGTCATAGCCGTCGGTTGCCTGAGTTTTAACCTGCGAGACAGCGCAGGGGCCAGCCTGGATGACCGTGACGGGAACGACGTTGTCGTCCTCGTCCCAAACCTGGGTCATGCCAATCTTGCGGCCGAGAATCATGCTGATCAAGATATGATCCCAACTCTCGCGTGGTCTTGGGACAATGCGTACACCACCGAGCGTACGCCCCTAGAGGACCACTACTTACACGACGTGCTCCCCAGCCTTGTATTGCGTCCGGACTACCTGACAACCCTATTAAGCAGGCATTTTGTCCAGCCAGAATACTCCCCTGGTTTCACACAGCTGTTTAGTATACACGGCTGCGGGCGTATCCATCGAGATTCATATTTCACTCACATTGTTTACGCAGGTAAAGTGCGTGGAGTTGCCTGGGCTTGGCAGAGGGGCGGCGAAATATATTAAGTTTGCTGCTCTACAGTCCTGCGCAAGACGGAAAGCACATTGAGTGCTTTCCTTTGCGTGCGGAACTCGCGACAAACTTAATATATTTCGCCGCCCCTCTGCCAAGCTCGGGAGACGACACGTTGATGTCTGCTTAACTCTGCTCGCTCAGCTAATTTCTTTGTTGGGGGTCCACTATTTGCTGGAGGGTGAACTTGCATTGCATTGGCTCGCCTTCTGCTTGTGGCTTTGCCTCATCGAAATCAAAGATCATGATGGCACAGTTGGGGAGTTTTGTTGGGAGCTCGAAGCCCTCTGGAGCTGCAGCCTTGATGAATTGGCGGCTGGCGCTGCCGTGGCTTACTGCTAGAAGGGTTTCTATGCCCTCGGCGCCCATGAGATTGGTGAGGGTGTCTACCATGCGCTCTTGCAGTGCCTGGCTTCCTTCTCCTCCGAAGGGGACCAAATCCTCGCCGGGATCCCAGACATCGGTAGGCAATGCGTCGTGGGGACCTTCCTCGAAGGTTCCATAGCAGCGCTCGATGATGCCTTCGCAGGGCTCGACTGCCGCGTCCGGGCCGAGGAGCTCGCATGCGACGAGCTGAGCTGTATCCATGGCTCGGCCTAAGGGTGATGAGGCCACTTTGTCGGGGACGACGTTGTGGGCTTTGAGCCATGCGGCTGCCATCCCGGCTTGCTGACGGCCCAAATCGGTGAGCGGTGAATCGCAGCGACCCTGGACGAGCTTTTTGACGTTGAATTCCGTCTGGCCATGACGAAGTAGATATAGACGCTTCATGCTCTCCCCTTCTGTATAACTTGCTTTACCGGCGCAGCCCTACTCGTGGGTATGGCCTACGTAGTCTTCGTCGATCGTAATCTTGGCAATCGACCTGGGGTATTCCGATTCGACACGTTGTGCCAGCGCGTGCTTTAAGTCTTCGGCACTCATCTGCAGATCCGAGGGACGCACGCAGTCGAAGATCACGTTGGTGTGCGTAGGACCCGGCACACAGCGCAGGTCATGAATCGAGAGGCGACTATCGATCTCCTGAGCCATTGCGTTAATGCGTAAACGCATGCTCGCCACCTTGGGGTCGTCGGTCACGATGGGGTCGTAATGGAGCGTGACAATCATGCCGTCTTCGTTCCTAAACGCCTGCTCGATGTTATCGAGCGTGTCGTGACTTTCTAGCGGGCTGGCCTCGGCTGCCATCTCGGCGTGTGCGCTTGCGAACTTCCTGCCCGGGCCGTAGTCGTGAACCATCAGATCGTGAACGCCCAAAACGCCGGGGTAGCTCATGATCTTGTCTCGAATATGCTTGACCAGCTTAGGATCGGGCGTCTGGCCCAAAAGCGGGCTCACCGTATCCTGGATGAGTTCAAAGCCGCTCCAGCCAATATAGGCACCAACGGCAAGGCCGACCCAAGCGTCAAGGTTGATGCCCGTCACCTGCGAAACAATTGCGCACGCCAGTACGGCGCCCGTGGCAAGAACATCGTTCTTGGAATCCTGCGCGGTCGCACGCAGCGTCTCGGACTCAATGCGATCGCCGAGCTTTTGGTTGAGGGCCGCCATCCACAGCTTAACGACCATCGAAAGCACTAGAACTGCCACCAGGGCAAGCGAGAACTCGACAGGTTCGGGGTGGATGACGCGCTCGACCGAGGACTTCACCAGCTCAACGCCAATCAGCAGCACGAGTGCCGCCACGACCAGACCCGAGAGATACTCGTAGCGACCGTGGCCGTAAGGATGCTCGGGGTCGGCCGGCTTGCTCGCCAGCTTAAAGCCCAGCACGCTCACGATGTTTGAGCTTGCGTCGGACAGGTTGTTCATAGCGTCCGCCACAATCGAAACCGATCCCGACAGCACGCCAATTGCACCCTTTGCAGCGCATAGAGCCACATTGGCGACAATACACACCACGCCCGTCAACGTACCCACGCGCGCACGGTCACCCTGTGCGCGCTTAACAATCCACTCGACCATCTACATCCGCCCCCACGGTACTACCTATATATCTATTGCTCAAACGGATTGTAGTGTAGCCACTTTGTCCCCCAGATACAAAAAGCCGCGACCCACACGGGCCACGGCCTTGGAACATGACAATGGAATCGTCCTTTTGTCGCACAGGTTTATGCGCTTGCTTCAGCAGCGCTCTTCGAGGTTTCGAGCGAATCGGCTCCGTCCCCCGTCGCCCGCCCCTTCGCCGGCACCACGCCAAAGCAGTAGCTCAGCGCCGCAGACACCGCAAATGCCGTGCCACCGGCAACGCAGCACCACAGAAGGTTCGAAATGCCGCCCGTGGCAAAGCCAATGACCATGAGGACATTCGTCATGCCGATGGTATAGGCCGTAACGTGGCCCACGGCCGCAACAAGGCCTCCGACGGCGCCGCCAATGGCCATGCACGTCAGGCACCTGCCATATTTAAAGCCGCAACCGTACAGCGCCGGCTCGCTTACGCCGCCAAGAACACCCGAGATTGAATAGCCCAGCATGAGCGTCTTCTCGTCCTTATCCGCAACGCGGAGCGACGCGCCGAAGGGCATGCCCCAAACGGCAAACGTTGCCATCGTCGCGGCGATCAGGATGCACGAATCCGTTCCCACACTCATAAACTGCGCATAGGCGAGCGATAGGACAACGTTGCTGACACCCGCGATCTTAAGGAACTCCCAGCCCGCGGCAAGCCCCATGAGCGTGAACAGCGACACGATGCCACCGGAATTGCCAAGCATAAACATAAGCTGGCCCAACAGCATGCCCAAATAGCTGCCCGCCGGCGCCGTAATACACAGCGAAACCGGAACCATAACAAGCATGGTCGCAAACGGAACAAACGAAAACGCCACGGCCTTAGGGATAACGCGCTGAAAGAAACACTCCACTTGCCAAAGCACGGGTACCGAGATGAGAATCGGAATAACAGTCGTCGTGTAATCGTTGACCGGCGCGGGAAGCAGGCCATACACGGAAGTCATCGATGCCCCCGTCGTCGATGCGGCATCGACGAGCTTAAGCAGATCGGGCGCAATCAATACGCCGCCCAGCATCATGCCCAGCTGCTCCGAGCAACCGAGCTGGCGGGCGGCCGCCCAACCAAGATAAATGGGCAAAAAGTAGTAACCGGCGTTATAGAGCCAACTGTAGAACAGGCGATAGATTTCGGAATCGGCAGACCACAGGCCCAGCATGCCTTCGCCCATAATGACGGCGACGGTGCGGAACAACGCCGCGCAGACAATAAACGGCAGCGCCGACATCATGCTTTTGGACAGATAGTCCACCACGGCCATGGCGTTTGATGAGACCGTCGTTGTAAACGAGGTGTTAGAAACTTGTGACACAGGAACCCTTTCCCAATGTGACATGCGGACTGTCCCTTTGTTACATCGTGCGGTACCGACCGATTGCGCGGTACTTTTCGTAGCGGAGGTTTGTGAGGGTCGCGTCGTCGAGCCGCCCAAGCGTATCGAAGGCATCAAATGCCGAGGACATGACGGCGCCGGCGATCTCCTCATGCGACAGGCCCCTATCGTCGACAATGCCGTCGATGATGCCGAGCGCCAACAGATCGGGAGCCGTGAGCTTCAGCGCCTCGGCGGCCTCATTCGCGCGCTCGGTATCCTTCCACAGGATCGACGCACAGGCCTCGGGGCTCACGACCGAATAGGCCGAACTCGAGAGCATCAGGATGCGGTCGGCCACGGACAGCGCCAGCGCGCCACCAGAGCCGCCCTCGCCTGTCACCACCGAGACAATCGGCGTCTTAAGGCCGCTCATCTCCATGAGATTCTGGGCAATCGCCTCGCCCTGGCCGCGCTCCTCGGCACCGATGCCGCAAAACGCGCCCGAAGTATCGACTAGGCACAGAACCGGTCGACCAAACTTTTCGGCTTGGCGCATCAGGCGACGTGCTTTGCGGTAGCCCTCGGGATGCGCCATGCCAAAGTTGCGGCGCATACGCTCTTTGGTCGTGGTGCCGCGCTCGATGGCGATGACCGTTACGGGGCGTCCGTCTTTCCAGCCAATGCCAGCCACCACAGCGGCGTCGTCGCCAAAGTAACGGTCGCCGTGCAGCTCCACAAATCCATCCAGGCCCAGCGAGATCATCTCACCCGCCGTGGCGCGATCTGCCGAGCGGGTCTGCTTGACAATCTCGAGCGCGGTTTTTGGTGCCGCCGAGCGCTTAAACAGGTGACCGAGCTTTTTGCCGCGACGACCCGTATGCACGATCTCATGCGGTGCCCCCAGGCTGGGCGCATGCCCTTCGTGCAGCGCCAACAGCTCGCCTACCGTGAGCGCAATCTCGCCGCGCGGAACAACGGCATCGCAAAAGCCGTGCTCCAGCAAAAACTCGGAGCGCTGGAATCCCTTGGGCAGGCGCTTGTGCATGTTCTGCTCGATCACGCGCGGGCCGGCAAATGCCGTCAGGGCATCGGGCTCGACCAGGATAATGTCGCCCTCCATGGCAAAGCTCGCGGTTACGCCTCCGGTCGTGGGGTCAGTGAGCACCGTGATATACAGGCCGCCCGCCTCGCTGTGGCGCCTAACCGCCGCAGAAATCTTGGCCATCTGCATAAGCGATGTCACGCCCTCTTGCATGCGCGCACCGCCCGAAACGGTAAAGCCGACAACCGGCAATCCCAGCTCGGTCGCGTGCTCAAATGTGCGACAGATCTTCTCGCCCACCACGGAACCCATCGAGCCCATCATAAAGTTGGCGTCCATAAAGAAGAGTGCGGTATCGCAACCGCAGATTTTGCCCCTGCCGCACACAACGGCATCGCGCTCGCCCGAACGCTCGCTTACGCTCTTGAGCTTGTCGGCATAGCCGGGAAACGAGAGGAAGTCCTCCGACGCCAGATTGGCATCCCATTCCTCAAACGTGCCCTCGTCGACCGTCATGCGCATGCGCGCGCGACCGCTCACGCGAAAGTGTTTGCCGCAACGAGGGCAGACCTCGAGATTGTCGTGCAGGCGTGCCTCATCGATCACGCGGCGGCACTCCGGGCACTTGATAAACACGTGGCGCGCGGGAAACTCGGCGCACGACTCGGTTATCGGCCCCTCGAGGACGTTAACCGTCTTCGCTTTTCTATTCATCAGCATAGAGATGCCCCATCAGATCGGTGTGATACATGCCCGACAAGAACTCGTCGTTTGCCAGCACGTCGAGCTGAAGCTCGCTGTTTTCGCTCACGCCCTCAATCACGAGCTCGCCCAGGGCCGAGCGCATCTTGCGAATGGCGCCGTCACGCGTGGGCGCACACACGATGAGCTTGCCGAGCATGGAGTCGTAGTACGGCGGAACGTTCGCACCGGTAAACATGGCGGAATCCCAGCGCACGCGCGGACCACCCGGCACACGCAACGCGGTGACCGTTCCGCATGATGGCAGAAAGTCCGGCGTTTCGGCATTGATGCGGCACTCCATGGCGTGGTTGCGGACCGGCATGTCCTCCTGCTCAAAGGGCAGAGGCTGGCCGGCTGCCACACGCAGCTGCCACTTGACCAGGTCGGTATCGGTCACAAACTCCGTAACCGGATGCTCCACCTGCAGGCGCGTGTTCATTTCCATAAAGTAGAAATTGCCGTCGTCCGAATACAGGAACTCGATGGTACCGGCTCCTTCGTAGCCGACGGCACGAGCCAGGTCACGCGCTGCCTTGTGCATGCGAGCACGAATGTCGTCGTGTCCGTCGAGGCACGGCGCGGGGCTCTCCTCGATCAGCTTTTGGTTGCGGCGCTGCACCGAGCACTCGCGCTCGCCGAGCGAAAACACATGGCCCTGCTTATCGGCCATAATCTGCACCTCAACATGGTGCGCCGGCGCGACAAACTTCTCCATGTAGCACTCGCCGTCGCCAAAAACGGCCTCGCCCTCGGCACGCGCCTCGATAAACGCCTTTGCCGCATCTTCCACGCGCTCGACCTTGCGAATGCCGCGGCCGCCACCGCCGGCACGCGCCTTAATAAGCACGGGGCAGCCAATGCGCTCGGCCTCGGCCGTCGCCTCCTCGGGACTTTTGAGCAGATCGCAACCCGGCACGATGGGCACGCCCGCCGCAGCAGCCGTTCGACGTGCGGCGTCCTTGTCGCCCATGCTGTCGATCACCTCGGCCGAAGGACCGACAAACGCCAGGCCATACTTGTCGCAGTCTCGCACGAAGCTCGCCTTCTCGGAGAAAAAGCCATAGCCGGGATGAATTGCCTTAGCTCCTGACTTTACGGCACAGGTGAGCACGGCATCGTCGTTGAGGTAGCTCTCGGCAAGACGCGGGCCGCCGATGCAATACGCCTCGTCGGCAAGCTGCACGTGCAGCGCGTCCGCATCGGCCGTGGAGTAGACGGCGACGGTCTTGATGCCCATATCGCGGCACGCGCGGATAACACGGACCGCGACTTCGCCTCGGTTGGCGATGAGCACTTTGTCGAACATGAAGCCTTCCTTAACTTTCGTGCATGAGTGCAAAAGACATATCGGCGCGGCAGCAAACCTCACCGTTGACGCTCGCGGTGCCCGTCGCAAACCGGAACGGCCCGCGCGCACGCGTGATGGAGCACACCAGATCCACCGTGTCACCTGGGCGCACCGGACGCTTAAAGCGCACCTTGTCCAGACTCGTGTAGAACGGCGTCGCACCGCGCGCCTCCTCATCGCCCATCAGCAGCACGCAGCAGTTCTGGGCGAGCATCTCGCACTGGATCACGCCGGGGACGACCGGGTTTCCCGGAAAATGCCCCTGCAAAAAGTACTCGTCGCCCGTAATCGTGATCTTGCCGTGGGCCTCGTCGCCCACTAGCTCGGCTTTGTCGAGCAAAAGCATCGGCTCACGATGCGGCAACAGCTTCTTGAGCTCTTCTTTGTTCATGGATATCACCTATCCGATCCTCATGAGGCAGCTGCCAAACTCCACGAGGTCGCCGTCGGCCACGCAGATCTCGAGCACCTCGCCATCCGCCTCTGCCGTCACCTCGTTGAGAACCTTCATGGCCTCGATGATGCAGAGGGTCTCGCCGGCCTTGACCTTGGAGCCCACGCGCACAAACGGTTCGTCGCCCGGCGCCGGGGCAGCATAGAAAACGCCGACCATGGGAGCGGTCACCTCGGTGCCCTTAGGCTCCGGTGTGGCGGCAGGCGCCTGCGCGGCGAGCTCCGGCGCGGCAGGCGCGACTGTGGGAGCTGCAACTGGAGCGGCCATGGCACCCGGCATAGGCATGGGCACGGCAACCGGCTGTGCGGCGCTCGCGCGCTCGAGCTCGACCGCGGTGCCATCGGGCTCCTCAACGCGCACGCGCGTGAGGCCGCGGTCCTCCATGACATCGGCTATCTCGGCAAGTCTTTTGGAATCCATGCTCTAGCTCCTTGCATATCTACGCAGCGCGATGGCGGCATTGTGTCCGCCAAAGCCCAGATTGGTCGAAAGCGCCCAGGTAAGGTCGGCGCGAACCGCTCGATTAGGCGTGTAATCAAGATCGCAGACGGGATCGGGCGTGTGGTAGTTAATGGTCGGGGGCACCACGCCCTGCTCGAGCGCCATGGCACAGGCCATGACCTCGATGGCGCCCGTAGCACCGATCATGTGGCCGGTCATCGACTTGGTCGACGAGACGTGCGCGGCGCGTGCCGCGTCCTCGCCGAGCGCACGCTTAATGCCCGCCGTCTCGGACGAATCGTTGAGCTTGGTCGAGGTGCCGTGAGCGTTGATGTAGAGGCCCTCGGAAGGCTTAACGTCGCCCTCGGCCACCGCCAGCGATATCGCACGGGCGATGCCGGCAGCCTCGGGATCGGGGCTCGTGATGTGATAGGCATCATCGGTGTTGCCGTAACCCACGACCTCGGCATAAATGTGCGCACCGCGCGCCTGCGCATGCTCCATGCTCTCGAGAACCAGCACGCAGGCGCCCTCGCCCATCACAAAGCCGTCGCGGTCTGCATCGAACGGGCGGCAAGCCGTCGACGGGTCAGGATTAGTGGTGAGAGCACGACAGGATGTAAAGCCCGCAACGGCATCGGGGATGATTGCGGCCTCGGCACCGCCGGCGAGAATCGCATCGGCATAGCCATGCTTGATGGCGCGGAACGCCTCGCCCACGGCATGGGCCGAGGTCGCGCAGGCGGTCACCACGGGCAAGGTCGGGCCCTTTGCCTTATGGCGGATTGCGATATTGCCCGAAGCCATATTGGGGATCATCATCGCGATCATATAGGGCGATGCGCGACGGGGCCCACGGTCGGCAATCGTGTGGACGTTGTCGACGAGTGTCTGCATGCCGCCCACGCCCGAACCCACGTAGACGCCCAGGCGCTCGCGATCGATGGCGCCCTCGACATCAAAGCCCGCATCGTGCATGGCCTCGTCCGACGCTGCCAGGGCAAACTGAACGCAGGGGTCCAGGTGCTTGGCGTCACGCTTGCCAAAGTACTCGTTGCCGTCAAAACCCTTGACCTCGGCCGCCACCTTAACGGCAAACGCATCGGTATCGAAGTGCGTGATCGGGCCGATGCCGCACGTGCCGGCGCACATGGCCGCCCAGGTAGCAAGCGCCGTGTTACCGAGCGGCGATACGGCACCGATACCGGTGATTGCAACTCTCTGTTCCATCATGGTCTCCTCATCCAAGCCGTTGTTCGGCCCTAGTTTCTACATCGCCATTCCGCCGTCGACGCGCACGACCTCGCCCGTAATGTAGGCAGCCGCATCACTCGCCAAAAAGCGCACCACGCCGGCCACTTCCTCGGGGCGCGCCATGCGCTTTAGGGGAATCTGCTCCTCGGTTGCCGCGCGAACCTTCTCCGAAAGCTTTGCCGTCATATCGGTCTCGACAAACCCGGGGGCGACCGCGTTCACTCGTACACCGCGGGACGCAAGCTCGCGCGCTACCGCCTTGGTCAGACCGATGACGCCCGCCTTGGAGGCTGCATAGTTGGCCTGCCCGGCATTGCCCATCAGGCCCACAACCGAGCTCATGTTGATGACGCAACCGCCGTGCTGGCGCATAAAGGTCTTGGTGAGCGCGCGCGTCGTATTGAACGTGCCCTTGAGATTGACATCGAGCACGCGGTCGAAGGCATCGTCACTCATACGCATGAGCAGGCCGTCGCGCGTGATACCGGCGTTGTTGACGAGCGCCCAAATGGAGCCAAAGTCGTTGAGGACCGTCTCCACGCAAGTGTTGACGGCGGCGGGGTCGGCCACGTCACATTGATATGCGCGCGCCGTGGCGACAGCCGCCTCACAGGCTTCGCACGTCTCGCGCGCCGCATCTGCGCTACCGGCATAGACGACGGCGATATCAAAGCCGTCCTCCGCCAGGCCCACGGCACAAGCGCGACCGATGCCGCGCGAGCCGCCCGTGACAAGCGCCACGCGACGCGATCCGTCGCGCTCGAGCGCGACGTTGTTCAAGTTGCCCATGTCGTTCCTTTCGGGTTACTGCCCTGTGGGCTATGCGAGCTCGTCGGCAATAGCTGCGACCTGTTCGGCCGTTTCGCACGAATACACACGAACGTCGCTCAACGTACGCTTGACCAAGCCGGACAGCGTTTTGCCGGGGCCGACCTCAATAAACGTGTCGATGCCTTGATCCTGCAGAGCATGCAGCGTGTCGACCCAGCGCACGGCATGACTCACCTGGTTGGCCAGCACCTCCGATGCCGCCTGTGGGTCGGCCGGATAAGGTGCCGCCGTCATATTTGCCATAACAGGAATGAGCAACGGGGACGGCGCGTGACCGTCCTCGATATATGCAGCAAGGCCACAGGTCGCCTCGGCCATATAGGGGCTATGGAATGCACCCGACACCGCGACCTTCATGGCACGACCGCCAGCCTCTTTTACCAGGACGTCGAGGGTCTGCAACGCATCGGGCGCTCCGGCCACAACCGTCTGCTGGGAACTGTTGTAGTTGACCGGCCAGCAGTCCTCGCCGGCCTGTTTTGCCAGGCCCTCAACTTGCGCTGCATCGAGCTTGATGACGGCGCGCATGCCGCCGGGGTGACGCTCGGCCGCCGTGGCCATAAGCGCCGCGCGCTCACACACGAGCTCAAAGCCCGCTCGCGTATCGAATGCCCCCGCAAAGGTGAGCGCGGCGACCTCGCCCAGCGAGAATCCCGCACAGGCGGCAGGCACCACGCCGCGCTCGCGCAGGGCGACGGCGGCAGCCAAGTCGTGCACGAACACGCAAGGCTGCGTGTTCTCGGTCTGCGAGAGCTCCTCTTTCGAGGCGCTCCGGCACTGCTCGCTGGTCCCCGGGCGTACCTCATCGGCAATGGCGAACACCTCGGCAGCCGCCGGTGATGCTTCGATGAGGTCGACGCCCATCGCGGGATGCTGGGCACCCTGACCGGCAAACAGAAACGCTACGCTACCCATGCGGACGCACCCTTCAGGACATGCTCGGCGCCATCGACCAGATCGTCGACGATTTCGCGTGCGCTCTGGCGTTCGTTGACCATACCGGCAATCTGTCCGCACAAATACGAACCCTCTTCGTAATTACCGTCCTTTGCGGCTTTACGAAGCGCGCCCGTGCCCATGGCCCCGAGCTCCTCGGGGCTTGCGCCCGCCGCCTCGTTCTTGGCATACGCGTTGGTGAAGGGGCTCTTGAGGGCGCGAACCGGATGTCCCGTCGAACGACCGGTCGCACGCGTCGACGTGTCGCCCGCCTTGAGCACCAGCTCTTTGTACTGTTCGGATACGGTGCACTCGTTTGCGACCAGAAAGCGTGTTCCCACCTGGACGCCGGCAGCGCCGAGCATAAAGGCGGCCGCCACACCGCGGCCATCGGCGATGCCGCCAGCCGCAACCACGGGAATATCGACCGCATCGACAACCTGCGGGACAAGTGCCATCGTCGAGGTCTCGCCAATATGGCCGCCTGATTCGGTGCCCTCGGCAACCACGGCAGTGGCTCCGCGACGCGCCACGAGACGCGCCAGCGCCACCGAAGCCACGACGGGAATAACCTTGATGCCTGCATCGTTCCAGGCCTTCATGTACTTGGTGGGATTGCCGGCGCCGGTCACCACAACGGGCACCCGCTCATCAATCACCACTTGTGCGACCTCGTCGACAAACGGGCTCATGAGCATAACGTTGACGCCAAAGGGCTTATCCGTCTTGGCGCGCAGCTCGTGAATCTGATCGCGCAGCCAGTTTGCGTCGGCATTCATGGCCGCGATAATCCCTAAGCCGCCTGCCTCGGACACGGCAGATGCCAGCGAGGCATCGGCAATCCAGGCCATGCCACCCTGGAACACGGGTTTTTCGATGCCGAACAGATCGCAGAGAGGAGACTTGAGCATCACTACTTCTCCAATGCCGCCTCGACCGTATCGACGAACTCGCCGACCGTCTTGGGGTTCTCCTCGGTATCGAGCTCAATGCCAAACTCATCCTCGACGGCAACGAGGATCTCGACGGTACCCAGGCTGTCGAGGCCAATCTCCTCGAGCGTGGACTCGGGCTTCATCTCGACATCGTCAAGGCCAGCGGTCTCGCGGATAACGTCGCAAACGCGCTCGAAGGTCTTCTGATCTGCCATGGTAGTTCTCCTTTGTTTGTGCCCCAGGGGCGTTTTCATTTCCTATGTGCAACTACTTCCAGCGAAGTAGATAGCCACCTACATCCAAGCCGGCGCCAAATCCGACCAGGGCGATGGTGTCGCCCGCGTGCAGCGCGCCGGTATTTGCCAGTCGATCGAGAGCAAGCGGAATACAGGCGCTCGAGATGTTGCCAGTTTCACGCAACGTCCGGACCACATGGTCGTCCGGCACACCTAAGCGCTTGACCGCCTGGCTCAAGATTCGTTCGTTAGCCTGATGGAATACAAAGTGGTCGATGTCCTCGACCGCGATGCTCGCGTCGCAGGCAAGCTTGTTGACCGTGTCGCAGATGGCATTGACGCCAAACTTGAAGACGCGACGGCCATTCATGGAAAGCACGCTTTCGCAGTCCTGCGCCGTCTTATACGGCGAGGAGCCCGCCAATCCGGGGACGCGCAGTGTTTCGACGTCGGGCGCCGTCGAAAGCTCAACAGCAAGGGGATTCTCTCCCCCAGCCTCTATGACCGCAGCACCCGCGCCATCGCCAAAGAGCACGCACGTGGCACGGTCGGTCCAATCGAGCGCGCGCGTCATCTGCTCGGCGGCAACGACCAGCACGTGCTTGGCGCGACCGCGGGCGATATAGCCCTCGGCGACATCGAGCGCAAATACGAAGCCGGCACAAGCCGCCGAAACGTCGAAGGCTGGACATGTGGCGCCCAGGCGCTCAGCAACGGCGCACGCCTCAGCGGGAACAAGGTGGTCACCCGTCGTCGTCGAGCAGACGATAAGATCCAGCTGGCTCGCATCGATTCCGGACGTCTGGAGCGCTTGCTCGCTCGCTGCCACGGCAAGGTCGTCGAGTGACTCGGTGGTGCACACATGGCGACTCTTGATCCCCGTTCGGGTAAAAATCCACTCATCCGAGGTATCGAGGAACTCGGACAGCTCGTCATTGGAAACAGTGCGCGCAGGAAGCGCCGAGCCTGTTCCAAGAATCGTGAAACCCATCACTAACCTCCTTTGAGTTGTTGACGTGTTTACATCGACCAAGAGAGGATAGCGCATTTCAGTCGTTGTTGACGTGTTAACATTAAATTGTCCAAATGCGACAAAGGCTTCACATTGTGTCTGTCTCTCGACACCATCGCGTTATTCACTTATTCATTAAGGAGGTAGCAGCCGCTATGGATGCCCAATTAACGATAGTCGACGTAACCGGATCGACCAACGATGACCTGCTCGAAGCAGGAAAACAAGGAGCGCCGCACGGCACGGGACTTGCCGCCCGCGCGCAAACGGCAGGACGTGGCCGACGCGGCCACAAGTGGGATTCAACCGCCGGCAACCTGTTGCTCTCGATTGTCCTACGTCCACATGTTAATCCCGCCAAGTACTCTGGTCTTGCTGCCGTCAGCGGCCTAGCGGTGCTCGAGGCACTCGAGGCGCAAGGTCTTGCTAACGAGATCGGCCTCAAATGGCCCAACGACCTCGTCGCGCGAGGGCGCAAACTCGGCGGCATTCTGTTCGAAGCCGCGCGCGATAACGAAGGCAAACCTTTTGCCGTCTGCGGCATTGGCGTCAATGTGAACTATGTGCCTTCGGAGGTGCCCGATGGCGGCCTGGCGGCAATTGGCCTCTCAGACCTCAACAAGAATGTTCCCACCGTCGATGCGCTCCTCGATGAGGTCTATCACGCAGTAATAGACGCTGTAGATGCGTGGGCAGAGCGTCTCAACGCCATGGAAGAAGACGCCGGACCGCTCGCGCCCGTCCACAGCGAATATATCGCTCACCTCAATTGGATTGGGGAGCACGTTATCGCCCGCTCCCCCGCTGGGAACGAGCTGGCGCGAGGCATCTTTCAAACGGTCGATGCCTTTGGTCGAGCGTGCATCGAGACGGAAGGGGACTTACGATCCTTCCATTTTGAGGAGGCATCGCTGCGTCCCATGGGTAAATAAGGCGCCATAGCCACCCATTCGGCCGCATTACCTGGGCCCCAAGGCCACCATTCAAAACAAAAGAGCCCCGCTGCCGTTATGACAGCGGGGCTCTGTAAGCTATGAGCGATATCGCTTAGAGCTTGATGTCGATGTCGACGCCAGCGGGGAGGTCGAGACGCATGAGCGAATCAACAGTGCCCGAGGTGGGGTCGAGGATGTCGATGAGGCGCTTGTGGGTGCGCATCTCGAACTGCTCACGGGAGTCCTTGTTCACGTGCGGCGAGCGGATAACCGTGTACAGGTTGCGCTCGGTGGGCAGGGGGACAGGACCGGAAACGCGAGCGCCGGTCTTCTGAGCGGTCTCGACGATGAGCTTCGCGGACTGATCGACGACCTCGTGATCATAGCCCTTGAGGCGAATGCGGATCTTCTGGGTAGCCAACTTAAACCTCCAAAGAGTGCGAGAGATGTTCTCGCGGATTACGTAACAGGGAGCTCGAACTTAGGCGTTCTTGCTCATGACCTCGTCCACGATGGACTTGGGCGCGGGCTCATAGGAGTCGAACTGCATCGTGTAAGATGCACGGCCCTGGGTCTGGGAGCGAAGGTCGGTAGCGTAACCGAACATCTCGCCCAGCGGCACCTTGGCACGGATGAGCTTGCTGTTCTTGCGATCCTCCATGCCCTCGATCTTGCCGCGGCGACCGGAGAGGTTGCCCATAACGTCGCCCATGTACTGCTCGGGGGTCTCGACCTCGACAGCCATGATCGGCTCGAGCAGCTGCGGGTCGGACTTCTTGAGAGCGTCCTTGATAGCCATGGAACCGGCAATCTTGAAGGCGGCCTCGGAGGAGTCGACCTCGTGGTAAGAACCGTCGAACAGGGTGACCTTAACGTCGAGGACCGGGAAGCCGGCGATAACACCGGTGTTCAGGGCCTCCTGGATGCCCTTGTCAATGGACGGGATGTACTCCTTGGGCACGACGCCGCCGACGATAGCGTTGACGAACTCGTAGCCGAAGCCCTCCTCCATCTTTTCGAGCTTGATGACGGCGTGGCCGTACTGACCGCGACCACCGGACTGACGGACGAACTTGCCCTCAGCCTTCTCGACGTCGTGACCAGCGGTCTCGCGGTAGGCAACCTGGGGCTTACCAACGTTAGCGTCAACCTTGAACTCGCGGAGCAGACGGTCGACGATGATCTCGAGGTGCAGCTCGCCCATGCCGGCGATGATGGTCTGGCCGGTCTCGTGGTTGGTGGACACCTGGAAGGTCGGGTCCTCCTCGGCGAGCTTGGTCAGAGCCAGGGACATCTTGTCCTGCTCAGCCTTGGTCTTGGGCTCGATGGCAACGTCGATAACGGGCTTAGCGAACTCGATCTTCTCGAGGACGATCTCCTTACCCTCGGCGCACAGGGTGTCACCGGTGGTGGAGTTCTTAAAGCCGACGCAAGCGACGATGTCGCCGGCGGCAGCGTCGTCACGGTCGATACGCTCGGCAGCGTTCATCTCGAGGATGCGGCCGAGGCGCTCGCGCTGACCGTTGGAAGCGTTGACAACGTAGGAGCCGGACTCGGCGCGGCCGGAGTAAACGCGGACGTAGGTGAGCTTACCGACGAACGGGTCGGTCATGATCTTGAAGACCAGGCCGGAGAAGGGCTCGTCGAAGGAAGGATGACGCTGGATCTCCTCGCCGGTGTCCGGATCGGTACCGGTGACGGCCTCAACGTCAAGCGGGCTGGGCAGGTAGTCGACGACAGCGTCGAGCAGCTCCTGAACGCCCTTGTTCTTGTAGGCGGAACCCACGAAGACGAGGTTGAGCTCGTTGGCCAGAACGCCCTTGCGCAGAGCAGCCTTGAGCTCCTCGACGGTGAAGTCCTCCTCCATGAGGATCTTCTCCATGAGCTCATCGTCAAAGCTGGCAGCAGCGTCGAGGAGCTCCTCGCGCTTGGTGGCAGCGATGTCGGCGAACTCAGCCGGGATCTCGTCCATCGGCTCGGGGTAGGTCATGCCCTTGTCGTCGGCCTTGAAGTCCCATGCGGTCATGGTGACGAGGTCGATGACGCCCCAGAAGTTGTCCTCGGCGCCCATCGGGACCTGAGCGGCCACAGCGTTGGCGTCGAGACGATCCTTCATGGTCTCGATAGCGTTGAAGAAGTCAGCGCCCACGCGGTCATACTTGTTGATGAAGGCGATGCGGGGGACGTTGAAGGTAGAAGCCTGACGCCAAACGGTCTCAGACTGGGGCTGAACGCCGGCAACGGCGTCGAAGACGGCGACAGCGCCATCGAGGACGCGCAGGCAGCGCTCGACCTCGGCGGTGAAGTCAACGTGGCCCGGGGTGTCGATGATCTGGATGCGGTAGTCGGTACCGTCCTTCTTCCAGAAGCACGTGGTAGCAGCGGAGGTAATGGTTACGCCGCGCTCCTGCTCCTGAACCATCCAGTCCATGGTGGCAGCGCCCTCATGGACCTCACCAATCTTGTGGGTCTTACCGGTGTAGTAAAGAATACGCTCGGTCGTGGTGGTCTTACCGGCATCGATGTGGGCCATGATGCCGATGTTACGGGTATCGGAAAGCTTGTACTTAGGCTTAGCCATGTTAGTTCCTTACCTTAACTTACCAACGATAGTGAGAGAACGCGCGGTTGGCCTCGGCCATCTTGAAGACGTCCTCACGCTTCTTGACGGAAGCGCCCAGGCCGTTGGAAGCGTCGAGGATCTCGTTAGCGAGACGCTCGGCCATGGTCTTCTCCTTGCGAGCGCGGGAGAAGTTGACGATCCAGCGGATACCCAGAGCGGTGGAACGACGGGAGTTGACCTCCATCGGGACCTGATAGGTAGCGCCACCGACACGCTTGGGCTTAACCTCGAGCGTGGGCTTGACGTTGTCCATAGCCTTCTTGAAGGTAGCGAGAGCGTCGCCACCCTCGGACTTCTCGGCAACGATCTCGAAAGCGGTGTAAACGATGCGCTCAGCGGTGGCCTTCTTGCCGTCAAGAAGGACCTTGTTGATGAGCTGAGTCACCAGGCGGTTGTTGTAAACGGCGTCAGGCTGAACCTCACGACGATTAGCTGCTGCACGACGCGGCATGTGAAATCTCCTTAAGTGTCTACCGTGCGGCGCTTAGGCGGCACACGGCGAAAGTATCAAAACGTTATCTGGCTTATTTAGCCTTGGGGCGCTTAGCACCGTACTTGGAACGGGCCTGCATACGGTTCTGGACCGGAGCAGCGTCGTAGGCGCCACGGATGACGTGATAACGGACACCAGGGAGGTCACGGACACGACCGCCGCGGACGAGCACGATGGAGTGCTCCTGCAGGTTGTGGCCCTCACCCGGGATGTAAGCAGTAACTTCGATGCCGTTGACAAGGCGAACACGGGCAACCTTACGAAGAGCCGAGTTCGGCTTCTTGGGGCTCGTGGTGAAGACGCGGGTGCACACGCCGCGCTTCTGGGAGTTGTGCTGCAGAGCAGCGTTCTTGGACTTCTTGGGCACGGAACGACGGCCCTGGCGAACCAGCTGGTTAATAGTAGGCAAAGCGTACTCCTTCTCGAATGATTCCAGCTTTCTGTAAAGTGCAACGGCTTGAATCGAGGGGTCAGCATCCCCCTACGAAACACGCAGTTCGATAGGATACGTGGCGTTAGCTGTGCCGTCAACAGACCACGCCGCCGGGCGTATCCCAAAATAGGCACATTTCCGCAAACCCTACACAAAAGGAATCCCCTCCTGTGCGCGATGGTGGATCCCCGGCCCGGGCGGCCCGCTGTTTAAGTTTGCTGCTCTACAGTCCTGCGCAAGACGGAAAGCACATTAAGTGCTTTCCTTTGCGTGCGGAACTCGCGACAAACTTAAACAGCGGGCCGCCCGGGCCGGGGATCCGACGTGCTCGTTGGGGCAACGTTCCCTGCCAAAAAGGGACAGGTTTATTTTGGTCGGTTTTATCTGGAGAAACGCTGCGCTCCAGCGGTGATCTGCTCTCATCTGTCGCATGGAAATCGGCGGCGTTTTCGGAAGTATGCGGCAAATTTTGATCTTGCTGAGCACACGAGGGTTTTACGATAACAAACCCGCAGGTAGGGCGCTTGAGCATATACGGCGTGGTCGGCCTATCAGGATTTTGCCGCATACTTCCGAAATTCAGACGAATAGCGCTCGCTTTAACCGCCCATTTAACGCAAAATGGACCGCTTCCCCCAGTAGGAAGCGGTCCCAAATCTTACGAATAGACGATGGTGAAGGGTTCCGTCGTTTCGGTGCCCCCTGTTGAAGTGCAGCGTGTGCCCTCAAGCGTTACTGAGACCACTTGGTCGACATCGATCAGCTTCGTTGGCACCCAGATGTTCTCTCCGCTATTGCGCGTATAAGAAAAATATAAGTTGAACGCCCCTGCGTCGTCATCTTCGATAATCTGCTCCGATCCATCCTTGTAGGTAACCGTCAACTTCTTCGTGACTGCGTCAATGCCCAGATCATCGATGTGTGTCTGGATGGAAAACGGGCTAATCTCGAGAGGCGAGTCATCGGAGCGGAGTTCCTTTGTATCGACGTACGCTCCAACGCTAAACTCGGGCGTCGATGCCTCGAACGGCTTCGCATCCTCGCCTTCGCCCTCGGTCCACGAGATATTCCAGGTGACCGCATGTTGAAAACCTCGCTCGCGATCCATAGAAGCAAAGTACATCGTGCCATTAATGACAGTATCGCTTGATGTGTCCTTATCAATGGTGCAGCGTGTGTCAGCCCATTCCTCGCCGAAGTTCATGCTGGGTGTACCGATGCCTTGTTCTTCTTCACCATAGAGAACAAGTTCGCCTGTCTCTGCTGCCGGCTTGTAGTAGTTAACGCCATTTGGATTGGACAACGTAAACGTCACGGCTCCGCAGCCGTTTTGGTCAATAGCCATCTCATGGATATCAAGCGTATAGCCGTTACCCTCGACGGACAGATTAACCTCCTGGACTGCACCCTCCAGGCTTTGGGGCGCGATGCCATCACCAAACTCTCTGGTGTAGGTATATTTAGTCCCCGATGAGCCACCGTTGGTCCAGTTAATGGAATCCCCATTGCCGTGGTTTCCCCAGGCTGAGGCAAAATAGCTGGAATTGACAACGGCGTAGGCGACCCCTCCGGTCGCCAACACTCCGGCAAGACATCCGATTACGGCAACATACAGAGGTTTCGCGTGACCCTTTCGACGAAGCGGCTTTCCAGCCGCAGCATCAATAACACGGTCGGCAAGATCGCTATCGGCTTGGATGGACTCGAAGGCCTGCTTGATTTGATTGGATTTCACGGTCGCCCTCCTCTAGGATGAATTTGAGCTTCGATCGACCACGAGCTAAACGCGTTCGAACGGTCGCGGCTGGCACATGCAGTAACTCGGCAATCTCTGAGGTCGAAAAGCCCAGATAGTAATAGAGCACGATGGGAACACGGAATCGCTCCGGAAGTCGCATAACGTCTGACAAGACCGCCTTGGTCTCATCCTGCGCCGCCGAAAGCGAATCGGTCAGACTTTCAATATCCTCCACGCGTCTCCACGGCTTTCGAAAGAGAGATTTGCATTCATTGATCGTGACCCGGATAAGCCATCGACGAAGATGCTCCCAGCTTTCAAAATGCGTATCGCTTTTGAGCAACTTAAGAAAGACGTCTTGTGCAACATCGTCGGCATCGGCGCGATCGCGCAGGTACGTCAATGCGATTCGAAACACGACATCCCGGTGATCTTCGACCGCCTGTCTAAAAGCTTGTTCTTCCATAATCACCTCCCGGTGACGTTAATGATTCTTGATGAGGCCCTCACCATAGATACGCTTTGACCGAACGAAATGTTTCAAATTCAAGCATGAATAACCTACCAAAATAAACCTGTCCCTTTTTGGCAGGTTTTCTTCAACAAAAAAGACCCGCTCCCCTGTTGGGAAGCGGGTCTTTGGAAGGACGGTTAACGTACTAGGAAATTACTCCTCGTCGTTGTCCTTGGCCTCTTCGGCGTCGTCGGTGTCCACGAGCTGGTTGAGCAGCTCGTCGAGGGACGCCATGTCCTCGTTGATGGCACCGTTGGCGGGAGCCTTCTTGTCGTCGATCGGGGCGCCCAGGAGCTCCTCGTCGGCGTCGGCGTGATGCGTCGGCGCGGCGGAGGTGCCCAGCAGGATATCGTCCGGACCGTCGGGGCTAAAGACCATCTGCAGCAGCTGCGAGAGGTCTTCCTCGTCGGCAACGTCGTCGTTGTTCTCGAGGATGTAGAGCAGGTCGTGGGCCTCCAGGCCGTCACGGAGCTCCTCGATCGCCTTGGCACCGATGCCATCGATGCGCAGCAGATCCTCCTCGGACTTGCCGACCAGGTCGCCGACCGTCTCGATGCCGACCTCGCTGAACTTGTTGGTCCAGCGCTGCGACACGCCCAGGTCGTCGAACAGGTACAGGCGAGCCTTCTCGGCGGAGATGGTGTGGCCGTTGCGGGTGAACGAACCGTCAGCACCACCGAACTCGTCATAACCGGCCCAGTCGAGCTGCTGCGGGAGCTGTTCGTCCAGGTCCTTGAGCTCCACCGGAGCCCACTCGGGCAGCGACTTGGCGTTGGGCGAAGCCGGACCGTCGATGTCGACATAGCCGTCGGCCGTGCGATACGTCAGCTTGGCGTTGGCGTACGGCTTGAGGCCAGTACCAGCCGGGATCTTCTTACCGACGATGACGTTGGACTTAAGGTCGAGCAGGTGGTCGACCTTGCCCTCGATGGCAGCCTCGGTAAGGACGCCGGCGGTACGGATGAACGAAGCGCTCGACAGCCAGGAGTCGATGTTGGACGCGACCTTGAGCGTACCCAGGATGACGGGCTCGGCCACGGGAGCCTGACCGCCCAGACGGGCAACGCGCTCGACCTCATCGGCGAACTCGTAGCGGTCGACGTACTGACCAAGCAGGTACTTGGAGTCGCCGGGGTTGGTGATCTGAACGCGACGCAGCATCTGACGTGCGAGCACCTCGATGTGCTTGTCGTTCAGGTCGACGCCCTGGCTGGTGTAGACGTCCTTGACGCTCTCGACAAAGGTGTGCATCGTCGACTCGATGTCGGTCAGCTTGCGCAGGTTGCGGAAGTTGACGAAGCCCTTGGTGATCTGGTCGCCGGCGCGAACCTCGCAGCCGTCCTCGATCTCGGGCATAAAGCGCACCGATGCGGGAACGCGACGCTCGTCGAGGACACGGGTGTGATCCTCGGAGTCGGTGAGCGTCAGCACGTACTCGGACTTCTCGGGCTTGATCGAGAGGTGACCGGAGTACGGAGCCAGCTCGGCCTCGCGACCCAGAATCTTCTCGTTGACGTTGCCGACGATATCGAACATACGGCTGACCGTAGGCAGACCCTGCGTAATATCGTCGACGCCAGCGACGCCGCCGGAGTGAATGGTACGCATCGTAAGCTGCGTACCGGGCTCGCCGATGGACTGAGCGGCAATAATGCCGACGGCAGTACCGATGGCGACCGGACGACGGGTGGAAAGATCCCAGCCGTAGCACTTCTGGCACACGCCGTACTTGGAGCGGCAGGTGAGCAGCGCGCGAAGCTTGACCTTCTTAAGGCCCGCATCAACCATCTTCTGGATGTCGGCGAGCTTCTCGATGTAGCCGTCCTGCTCAAAGAGCACGGTGCCATCGGGGGCAACGACGTCCTCGATGAAGCAACGGCCGACGAGGTCGGTGTTGAGGTCGGTGGTGCCGGGGATGATGAGGTTGTAGGTAACGCCCTCGTGCGTACCGCAGTCCTCCTCGCGGACGATGACGTCCTGGGCCACGTCGACCAGACGACGGGTCAGGTAACCAGAGTCCGAGGTGTGGGATGCAGTATCGACCAGGCCCTTACGGGCGCCGTAGGTCGAAATGAAGTACTCGAGCGGCAGCAGACCCTCGCGGAAGTTCGCCTTAATGGGAAGGTCGATCGTCTCGCCGGACATGTCTGCCATCAGGCCACGCATGCCGCCGAGCTGACGCAGCTGGGTCTTAGAACCACGGGCGCCGGAGTCGGCCATCATGTAAAGCGGGTTCTCCTCGTCGAACATGTCGAGCATGAGCGCTGCAACCTTATCGGTACAAGCGGTCCACTCGTTAACGACTTCGATGTGGCGCTCCGTCTCGTTGATGAAGCCTTCCTCGAAGTACTCGTTGATCTGGTCGACGTTGGCCTGGGCGCGGTCGAGCAGCTCCTGCTTCTCGGCAGGGATAAGAGCGTCCCACACCGAGATGGTGAGGCCGGCGCGGGTAGCGTAGTGGAAGCCGGAGTACTTGATGGCGTCGAGGATCGGGCCGACCTTGGCCTCGGGGTAACGATCGCAGCAGTCCGCAACCAGCTTGGCCACGTCGCCCTTGACCATCTTGTAGTTCATGAACTCATAGTCTTCGGGCAGGCACTGGCGGTTGAAGATGATGCGGCCGATAGAGGTCTCGAAGCGCGCGGTCTTGTTGCCGGTGACGTCGTAGTCGACGAACTCGTTCTTGCCGTTCTTGACGCGGAAGATACGGGTGCCGTCCTCGTTGATGACGTTGGCATCGGCAGCGGACACGCGGACCTGGATCTTGGCCTGCATGTCGACCTCGGAGCGGCAGTCATAGGCGTGCAGCGCGTCGTCAAAGCTCGAGAACACGTGGTTCTCGCCCGGCAGACCCTCGCGAACCTGGGTGAGGTAGTACACACCGATGATCATGTCCTGCGAAGGGATGTTGACCGGCTTGCCGGATGCCGGCGAGCGCAGGTTGTTCGCAGAGAGCATGAGCACGCGGGCCTCGGCCTGAGCCTGGCTGGACAGCGGCACGTGGACAGACATCTGGTCGCCGTCGAAGTCGGCGTTGAAGGGCGAGCAGACCAGCGGATGCAGGTGGATAGCCTTGCCCTCGACCAGCACCGGCTCAAAGGCCTGGATGGACAGACGGTGCAGGGTCGGTGCACGGTTGAGCAGCACGACGCGGCCGTCGATGACCTCTTCGAGGATGTCCCACACAAAGGTGGCACCGCGGTCGATAGCGCGCTTGGCGCCCTTGATGTTCTCGACCTTGCCAAGCTCGACCAGGCGCTTCATGACGAAGGGCTTGAAGAGCTCCAGCGCCATGGTCTTGGGCAGACCGCACTGGTGCAGCAGCAGCTTGGGGTCGGTAACGATTACCGAACGGCCGGAGTAGTCGACACGCTTGCCCAGCAGGTTCTGACGGAAGCGACCCTGCTTGCCCTTGAGGGCCTCGGCGAGCGACTTGAGCGGGCGACCGCCACGGCCAGAGACCGGGCGACCACGACGGCCGTTGTCGAACAGGGCGTCCACGGACTCCTGGAGCATGCGCTTCTCGTTGTTCACGATGATCGCAGGGGCGTCCAGGTCGAGCAGGCGCTTGAGTCGGTTGTTACGGTTGATCACGCGACGATACAGGTCGTTGAGGTCGGACGCGGCGAAGCGGCCGCCGTCGAGCTGGACCATCGGGCGCAGATCAGGCGGAATGACCGGGATGACATCCAGGATCATGTTCGCGGGGCTGTTGCCGCCCTTCAGGAAGGCGTCAACGACCTCGAGGCGCTTAACGGCCTTCTCGCGCTTCTGCTTCTGGGAGTCCTCGTCGGCGATGATGGCCTTGAGCTTCTCGGCCTCGGAGGGGAGATCGATGGCAGCGAGCAGGTCGCGAACGGCCTCGGCACCCATGCCACCCTTGAAGTACATGGAGTAGTAGCGAGTCATCTCGCGGAACAGCGGCTCATCGGAAATGAGGTCGCGCTCGCTGAGCTTCATGAAGGCGTTGAAGGCGTCCGTGCGGAGCTGCTTCTCGTCCTTGCACTCTTCCTCGATGTCGACGATGCCGGAGGCGATCTCCTCGGGGGTCAGCGGCTCCTCGTCGGAGAACTCGTCAAAGTTCTCGGGGTTGCCCTGCTCCTTGAGGGACTCGATCTGGCGGGCGCACTCGGCATCGATCTCTTCCAGATCGGCGGCGAGCTCCTCGCGCAGGTCGTCGGCGTCGGCCTCGCGAGCCTCGTAGTCGACCTCGGTGATGATGTAGCTGGCAAAGTACAGAACCTTCTCGAGGTCCTTGGACTTGATGTCGAGCATACGGCTCATCGGGAAACTCGTGGGGCTCTTGAAGTACCAGATGTGGGACACGGGAGCGGCGAGCTCGATGTGGCCCATGCGGTCGCGACGCACCTTGGCCGAGGTGACCTCGACGCCGCAGCGCTCGCAGACGATGCCCTTAAAGCGGATGCCCTTGTACTTGCCGCAGGAGCACTCCCAGTCCTTGGCGGGACCGAAGATCTTCTCGCAGAACAGGCCGTCCTTCTCGGGCTTGAGGGTACGGTAATTGATGGTCTCCGGCTTCTTGACCTCACCGTGCGACCAGGAACGGATCTGGTCGGCGGAGGCAAGGGAGATCTTTACCGAGTCAAAATCAGTAGCTTCGAAATCTGCCACAGTCAACTACTCCTTATCAGTGGTCGTGGCGGCGACAGCCTCGGGCGCCTCGGCGGTCTCGGCATCCTGGGCCTCGACGTCGGTGTCAACGCCGGCGAGCGCTGCCAGGTCGTCGAGAGCAGAGGTCTCCTCGGCGGTCACAGGGGCGGAGGCGTCCTCGTCGGCATCGTGCATGGGCTCGATGTCCAGTGCGAGGGAGCGAATCTCCTTGACGAGAACCTTGAAGGACTCGGGGATACCCGGGACCGGGACGTTCTCGCCCTTGACGATGGACTCGTAGGTCTTGACGCGGCCCACGGTATCGTCGGACTTGACGGTCAGGATCTCCTGCAGGACGTTGGAAGCACCGTAAGCGTACAGTGCCCAAACTTCCATCTCGCCGAAGCGCTGGCCGCCGAACTGGGCCTTGCCGCCCAGAGGCTGCTGGGTAACCAGGCTGTAAGGGCCGGTCGAACGGGCGTGGATCTTGTCGTCGACCATGTGGCCGAGCTTAAGGATGTAGGACGTACCCACGGTAATGGGTTCGCGGAACTCCTCGCCGGTGCGGCCGTCGAACAGACGGGTCTTGCCGCGCTCGTCAAGCTGGGTGACGAACTCGGGACGCATGTGATCGCCAAAGGCAGCGGTGGCCTTGTTGAGCATGTTCTTGTTGGCGCGACGGATGACCTCGACGATCTCGTCCTCCTTGGCGCCGTCGAAGACGGGCGTCGCGGTGAAGAACGGACCGGGGACGTACTTGTCGGAGTCGGCCTGCTCGGTATCCCAACCGCACGCAGCAGCCCAGCCAAGGTGGCACTCGAGCAGCTGGCCGACGTTCATACGCGAAGGAACGCCCAGCGGGTTGAGGATAACGTCGATCGGGGTACCGTCAGCCATGTAGGGCATGTCCTCGACCGGCAAAACGTTACAAATAACACCCTTGTTGCCGTGGCGGCCGGCGATCTTATCGCCCTGCTGGATCTTACGGCGCTGGGCGACGTAGACGCGCACCTGCTCGTTGACGCCGGGGGCCAGGTCGTCGCCGTTCTCGCGGCTAAAGCGGACGACGTCGATGACGCGGCCGTAAGCGCCGTGAGGCATCTTAAGGGAGGTGTCGCGGACATCGTGGGCCTTGGCACCGAAGATGGCACGCAGCAGGCGCTCCTCGGCGGTCAGAGCGCTCTCGCCCTTAGGCGTGACCTTGCCGACCAGGATGTCGCCAGGGCCGACCTCGGCGCCGATGCGGATGATGCCGTCCTCGTCGAGGTTGGCAAGCATGTCCTCGGAGAGGTTCGGGATCTCGCGGGTGATCTCCTCGGGACCGAGCTTGGTGTCGCGGGCGTCGATCTCGTGACGGGTGATGTTGATGGTCGTCAGCAGGTCCTCGGCCACCAGGCGCTCGGACACGACGATACCGTCCTCGTAGTTAAATCCTTCCCACGGCATGTAGGCCACGGTGAGGTTCTGGCCCAGTGCGAGCTCGCCGTGATCGGTCGAAGGACCGTCGGCCAGAGGCTCGCCCTGCTCAACGGTGTCACCGACGCGAACGAGCGGACGGTGGTTGATGCAAGTGGACTGGTTGGAGCGCTGGTACTTGGCCAGGTGATACTCGTCCATGCCGCCGGCATGCTTGACGATGATCTTGGCGGCGTCGGCAAAGATGACCTCGCCGGCGTTCTTGGCCAGGGTGACCTCGCCGGAGTCCAGAGCGGCGCGACGCTCCATGCCGGTACCGACATAGGGAGCGGCGGGGTGAACCAGCGGCACGGCCTGGCGCTGCATGTTAGCGCCCATCAGCGTACGCTTGGCGTCGTCGTGCTCAAGGAACGGGATCAGCGTGGCTGCGACGGAGAGCATCTGACGCGGCGAGACGTCCATGTAGTCGACGTCCTCGACGGGCACGTCGGCGGGAGCGCCGAAGGAGCCGTCGAAGTCGCGGGTACGGGCGATCACGGTGTGCGGACGGACGATCTTGCCCTCGGCATCGGTCGTGATGAACTCGTTGGTCTTGGGATCGAGCGGCGTGTTGGCCGGCGCGATGACGTGCTTCTCTTCCTCGTCAGCGGTCATCCAGTCGATTTGATCGGTGGCAACACCGTTCTCGACGCGACGGAACGGGGCCTCGATGAAGCCATACTCGTTGACGCGGGCGTAGAGGGCGAGCGAGCCGATCAGGCCGATGTTGGGGCCTTCGGGGGTCTCGATCGGGCACATGCGGCTGTAGTGCGAGTTGTGAACGTCGCGGACGGCCGTCGGCACGTTGGTGCGGCGACTGGAGCCGGACTTGTGGCCGGCAAGACCGCCAGGGCCGAGTGCGGACAGACGGCGCTTGTGGGTCAGACCGGTCAGGGGGTTCGCCTGGTCCATGAACTGCGAGAGCTGCGAGGAACCGAAGAACTCCTTGATGGAGGCCACGATCGGGCGGATGTTGATGAGCGACTGCGGGGTGATCTCGTCGATATCCTGGGAGCTCATGCGCTCACGGACGACGCGCTCCATACGGCTCATGCCGATACGGAACTGGTTGGCGACGAGCTCGCCGACGGTACGGATGCGGCGGTTGCCGAAGTGGTCGATGTCGTCGACCTTGAAGCCCTGCTCGCCGGCAGCGAGGGACAGGAGGTAGCGCAGCGTCGCGACGATATCCTCGTCGGTGAGCACCGTGACCTCTTCCTCGGTGGTGAGGTTGAGCTTCTTGTTGACCTTGTAACGACCGACGCGGGCCAGATCGTAGCGCTGCGGGTTAAAGAGCAGGCCCTCGAGCAGGCTGCGGGAAGCGTCCACGGTGGGAGGCTCGCCCGGGCGCAGGCGACGGTAGATCTCGATGAGGGCGTCCTCGCGGGTGAGGGCGGTGTCGCGCTCGAGGGTGCGCTTGATCACATCGGAGTTGCCGAGCAGCTCGATGATGTCGTCATTGGTGACGGCGATGCCAAGGGCACGCAGGAACATCGTGGCGCTCTGCTTGCGCTTACGGTCGATGGAGACCATGAGCTGGTCGCGCTTGTCGACCTCAAACTCGAGCCAGGCACCGCGGGACGGGATGATCTGGGCCTTGTAGATCTGCTTGCCCGAATCCATCTCGGAGCTGTAGTACACGCCCGGGGAGCGGACGAGCTGCGAGACGACGATACGCTCGGTACCGTTGATGATGAAGGTGCCCTGATCGGTCATCATGGGGAAGTCGCCCATGAAGACGAGCTGCTCCTTGATCTCGCCGGTCTCCTTGTTGGTGAGACGGACGTCGGTCAGAAGCGGAGCCTGATAGGTCATATCCTTCTCGCGGCACTCCTCGACGGTGTGCGCGGGGTCGCCGAACTGATGCTCGCCGAAGGTAACCTCGAGAACATGGTTCTGGCTCTGGATGGGGCTGGATTCCTTGAACGCCTCACGAAGGCCCTCGTCCTTAAAACGCTCAAAGGATTCCCTTTGAACAGAGATAAGGTTGGGGAGCTCCATGGCCTCCGGGATTTTCCCGAAGCTGACGCGCTTGCGCTCAGTGGCAGTGTATGCGTAGGTCACCAGGTTTTTCCTCCTTCACGGAAATGCTCGGTGGGTTGGCGAGGCATGGCTTCGCCAGTTATCGCAACCTAATAGTTTATCAGGTACCGACCGTTGGGCAAGAAAAGCCTTGACGCGATTGAGTTTTTGGAGTAGCAAAGTTTTTCGACAGAAAACACGCAGGTAGATAGGCATATATCGAACACCTGTTCATATATTTTCTGTGAACGAAACCGCCGATGCGCACCACTGAACGGCGGAATGGCGGCAAGGGTTGATCAGGCGGAAACTGCGTCCCGTTTTGAGGCCTCAAACTGGGACGCAGTTTCCGGTTGAACCCTGTTTGGGAAAGCATATCCCGTTCTGAGCCGATATTCCGGGTCGCGCTTTCCGTTAGGGGCCCCAACCGGAAAGCGCATCCCAGAATTCGAGCAAATTGTGGGTCGCACTTTCCGGAGCCAAGCCGCGGCGCGCATAAAAAATGGGTGCAGACCGAAGTCCGCACCCGTAAATGTCGATGCCCGAAGGCTTATTTGCGCATCAAGCCGCCGCGCTCGTCGATGGCGTCCCAGAAGGCGCTGGCAAAGCGAGGATCGCTTGCGGCCATGAGAGCGTTGGTGGCCATCCAGCCAGACGGGGTGCCGGTGTCGTAGCCCGACAGCGGGTCGATAACGACAGCGTACATGGCCTCGCGGTCGAGCGAGCGGGCCATGGCGTCGGTGAGCTGAATCTCGCCGCCCTTGCCGGCCTGCTGATCGGCGAGCAGGTCCATGACCAGCGGGCTCAGCAGGTAGCGACCGACGATGTACAGGTTGGAAGGAGCCGCCTCGGGAGCAGGCTTCTCGACCAGACCGCCGATGCGCCAGACAGCGCCCGGCTCGGCATCGGCAACGCCCTCGGCGCCCTCGAGCGAACCGACGCGCTCGCCGGCGATAACGCCGTAGCGGCTGACTTCCTCGGGCGAGCAAGCAGCGACGGCGATAACCGAAGCGCCACCGTGCTCCTTGGAGACAGCAAGCATCTTGTCGCAGATGTCACGGTTGGGCACAACGTAGTCGCCCAGAAGAACCAGGAAGTTCTCCCCTGCCACAGCATCGGCGGCAGAGCGAATGGCGTGACCGAGGCCCTTGGGCTCGTACTGATAGCGGAAATCGACCGGCATACCGCCAGCGTGGGCGACGGCATCGGCGTAAGCATCCTTACCGCGCTCGCGCAGCAGGTTCTCGAGCGAACGGTCGGGCTGGAAGTAGCTCAGCAGCTCGGGCTTACCGGGAGAGGTAACGATGATGGCGTCGTCGACCTCCTCGGGGTCGAGCGCCTCCTCAACGACATACTGGATGACCGGCTTGTCGAGTACCGGCAGCATCTCTTTGGGCGTGCACTTGGTGCCAGGCAGAAAACGCGTGCCAAGACCGGCGGCGGGGATGATTGCCTTCATGTTATTCAAGGATCCTTTCGCAGGCGCAGAATGCGCCCTGTGCGTGCGGCACGGCGGCCGCAGACCAAATTGCGATACCGAAGTATCTTACCGCCGGAGACATACGTCGCCGTAAGGCAAACGCAATTCTTCAGCAGGTCAACGCAAATTATTGCTCGAATGGTGCAATTTTACGCCCCAGCGGTAACGGGACTGGCACGGCGAAGACAGCAGTGTTCTGCGTGCCGAGCAATGGGAATGAGAACTCGTAACAAAAAGACGGGGCTCGCAATGCGAACCCCGTCTGCAAAGAAATCTAGCGAGAGAGCCTGATTACTTGAGGGTGACAGCAGCGCCAGCAGCCTCGAGCTTCTCCTTGGCAGCCTCGGCGTCCTCCTTCTTGGCACCCTCGAGAACAGCCCTGGGAGCGCCCTCGACGACCTCCTTGGCCTCCTTCAGGCCAAGGTTGGTGAGCTCACGGACGGCCTTGATGACCTGGATCTTGTTGTCGCCGAAGCCCTCGAGCACGACGTCAAACTCGGTCTTCTCCTCGGCCTCAGCAGCGCCAGCAGCGGGAGCGGCGACAACAGCGGCAGGAGCAGCGGCGGAAACGCCGAAGGTGTCCTCGATAGCCTTGACGAGCTCGGAAGCCTCGAGAAGGGTCATTTCCTTAAGAGCATCGATGATCTCATCGGTGGTAAGCTTAGCCATTTCTAAGTCCTTTCGGTTTCCGTGCGAATGCACGGAGATCAGTTAAAACACGGCGCGAATGCGCCAGGGGTGCGGCGTTGCCGCCGCGGGTGAAAACAGCGACTAGGCTGCCTTCTGCTCGGAGACCTGCTGGATCGAACGAGCGAGACCAGAGGAAACGCCGTTGACGCAGACAGCGATGTCGCGAGCGAAACCGGAGATGAGACCGGCGATCTGGCCGAGAAGCTGATCCTTGGTGGGCAGCTCGGCGATAGCCTTAACATCATCAGCGGAAACGGCCTTGCCGTCGGAGATACCGCCCTTGATCTCAAGGACTCCCTTGGACTGAGCGGAGAAGTCCTTAAGGGCCTTAGCGGCCTCGACCGGCTCGGACTCGTAGAACACATAAGCGACGGGGCCGGCGAGGATCTCGTCGAGCTCGGGCTGCTCCTGGTTCTTGAGAGCGATCTTGACCAGGTTGTTCTTGTAGACCTTCATCTCGGCGCCGCACTCGCGAAGCTGATGACGCAGCTCCTGAGCCTGCTTAACCGTCAGACCGTTGTAGTTGACGACGAACAGACCGGCGTTCTCGGCGATACGGGACTCGATCTCTGCAACCTTGTCGATTTTGTACTGCTGGGGCATGAATTACACCTCCTCGAATTCTTTCCGGGCACGGTCCGCCACAAGGACGTGACGGGGGCATGTCCAAAAAGAAAGCCCCCGCGCTGCATGAGCGACGGGGGCGAGAAGACATATCTACTCGACCACCTCGGCTGGCGGGATATCCCATTAAGCTCGCGGGCGATGCCCGTTTGCACCGGCTGTCTCTGGCAGCGGATTCGTGCGTGAACCGAAAGTATTATGGCGGGGACCCCGGCGTCGGTCAACGGGCGCGAGGATTCGTACACAAACCCTGCATACGCTCCGGCCGGGAGGGGCAGGGCGAGTTTTCCGCTCGGTCAAGTCCTGGGCTCGCACGAAGGCCACATTAAGTGGCCTTCGGCTCGTGCGGAATCTACGGAAAACTCGCCCTGCCCCTCCCGGCCGGAGCTACGTTGCCTTTGCTGCGAATCCTCGTGTCCGTTGGCCGGCGCGCCCCACTCATAATGCTTGGGTCGGTAGGCTGATGTGTTGCGTCCCGTTGGGTTATAAGGTTGAAATGAAGGTGGACAGGCGATTTAGGCCTTCGTCCAGATTTTGGTCGGAGACGCAGTAGCTTAGGCGGATGTGGCCTTCGGTTCCGAAGCAGTTTCCGGGGACTAGGGCTACGTTTGCTTCTTTGATGGCTTTGATGCAGAAGTCTTCGCTGGTTAGGTCGAACTTTTTGATGCTCGGGAAGGTGTAGAAGGCTCCTGCCGGTTCAACTACGTCGAGGCCCATGGCGTCTAAGGCTGCGAGCACTCGTTCGCGGCGGGCTCGGTAGACTTCGAGCATGGGGGTGGGGTCGACGGTGAGGGCTCGGGCTGCGGCATCCATTTCGAAGGAGACAGTACTCGATACTAAATACTGGTGGGCCTTTGCGATCTCGGCGATGACGGGGCTTGCCGCTGCGAGCCAGCCCAGGCGCCAGCCAGTCATAGCCCAGGGCTTGGAGAAGCTCTCGATGACGACCGTCTGCTCGCGTAGCTCTGGGTGGCGCTGGGCAAAGCGCTCGTAGCCATCCACATAGACCAGACGGTTGTATACGTCGTCGCAGACTACGTAGATGCCCGCCTGCTCCGCCACGCGCGCCACGGCGTCGAGCGATGCCGCGTTAAGAATGCAGCCCGTGGGATTGTTGGGCGAGCAGATAACGATGGCCTTGGTCGCCGGTGTCACGCAAGCACGAAGTGCGTTTTCGTCAATCTGGAATTGCGCAGGCTCCGTATCCAAAAAGACCGCCTGGGCGTGGTTGGCCACGACGATGCTCTCGTACAGGCCAAAGGCCGGCGTGGGGATAATGACCTCGTCGCCGGGGTTGAGCATGGCCATAAACGTAGCCGACAGGGCCTCGGTCGCGCCGTCGGTCAGGATGACCTCGTCGGCGGAAAACGCCAGGCCCGCGTCGCCCATATATGCGGACAGCGCCTCGCGCAGGGCGGGGCGACCGTTGTTGGGCGGATAATGCGTGTCACCGCGGTCGAGCGAGGCCGTCACCTCGGCGCTAATCACGTCGGGCGTGGGAAAATCGGGCTCGCCGAGCGCAAGCGCAATGCATCCCGGATGCTGGGCGGCGAGCGCGTTGATCCGGCGGATGCCGGAGGGCTTGAGCGTGGCAAGCGAGGTATTCATGGGCAGACGCATGGGGTTCCTTTCGTAAGGGTTGCACTAGGATAGCGCGGCGGAGCGCCACCAGACGGTGTAACCTAAACGGAAACCAACCGGAAAGGAGGCGGCATGGAGACGACCGCGCGCGGCGATGTACCAAAAGCACTGCATAACATCGCGTTTGTCAGTATTCCCGAGAGCGCCGATCTTGAGTTTTTGCTCTGGGACCTGCAGGATGCCATCGCCGCCTATGCTCAGCTTTCCGGTACCGCGCTCCCCCGCCCGATCGATTTGGAGGCGGATAATGCCGGCAGCGTTGTAGACGGCATTGTATTCGCTGTTGAAGATGTGGCTGACGATGAGACGCTAACAGGCATCGAGCAGACGCTTGAGCGCTTTGGCGGTACGGGAACGCGTGTCTATGCCGTGATTCGAGCCGCACAAGAGGGCGCTGAGCAGGCGCATGGGACCGCCGCTCGCCTGCACAAGGCATGCGAGCGCCATAACCAATTGTGGTGTGGCGGCGTTGTCATCTGTGCCGGCAGCGGCTTCGCGGCGCTTCGTCATTCTCCGCGCATGGGACTTTTGCGCCGACCGTTTTCGGAGGCCATGGACAAGCTCGTGGGCGCCGTTCGCATGGGGTGTTCCGTTGAGCGCGCACAGCGACTCGGTGGCGCCGCAGCGGGTGGCGTCGACACCGATGGCATGATTTACGCCAAGCCTGAGCTGCCCGCGCCGATCTGGCGCGTGTCTATGAAGCACCTTGCCAAGCACTCAAACAGCTAAATCGAAGAAACCCGCCAATCAACGGCCTCGCGCCAGCGTTCAACAAGGCGTTCCAGACGCCACGCCGCATTGGCGGGACTTGTCGAGGGCAGAACGATGGCGGGCAGCCCGGTGCGTTCTTGTAGATAGCGTTTGTAGAGCCGACCAGCTGTACCACCGTTGCATATCACCTGCTCAATGGGAGCTGCGCCGGTAATACGCTCGATATGTGCCGGAACGACGTTTTTGATGCTCGCGTCGCTTGAGCCCTTGATGTCACAGCTCTCGATCACGTCCCACAGGGCCACGTCGCCGTTCAGCAGCATGGATCGCTTGGCGGCAATCGAGACGTCGAGTGTCGCAGGCTCGCTGCCTGCCAAAGGGTCGCCCTCGTTGGGCGGCACGGGCACGCCAAGGCACGCGGCCATCACGCGCCAAAAGCGGTTCTGCGGATTGCCGTAGTAGAAGGCATTGGCACGCGAGAGCACCGAGGGAAACGAGCCCAACACCAAAACGCGCGAGTGCTCGTCGAACACGGGTTCAAACCCATGCTCAATATGTTGATAGCCCTCGTCCGGCGCGGCCACGAGCTAGGCCCTCAGCAGATAGCGCACCTCATAGGGTGCAAGCTCGAGGGTACCCGTAAGCTCGACCGTGGGCGCCTCGTCGGCAAGCAGGTCGACGAAGGAGCCGTTGAGTTCGCCGGCTCCAAAGGTATAGGGCTCGTTCACGGCATTGACCGCCACGAGCACCGTCGCATCGTCGCAAGCGCGCTCGAACAGTAGCCGCTTGTTCTGGATCACCACATTGCGATAGGCACCGTAGTTGAGGGCACGGGCCGCCGCGTCGTTTGCCGAGCGCAGGTGCGCGAGCCGCTTGACAAATGCCGTCAGCTCGTTGGGCGCAGGCTCATCGAGCGCAGGACGCAGCGCCCAATCGCCATCGGGGCCGCCCTTTTCGCCGGCAATTCCCCACTCACTGCCATAGTAGACGCATGGGATACCCGGCATACCAAAGAGCATGCCGTAGGCGGGGCGTAGGCAGGACTTGTCCGTCAGGATGCTCGCCAGGCGCGGCACATCGTGGTTGTCGACAAACGACAGCAGATGCTTGCCGCGATAAATGCACCACGGGTCACCGCCAAACTGGCGATGCAGCGAGTGGGCAATCTCGAACATGTTGACCAAGTTAAAGCTGGAGTACAGGCCCTTGTAGCACTCGTAGTTGGTGCAGGAGTCGAGCATCTCGTCGTTGACGATCTGGTTGTAGTCGCCGTGGAGCGTCTCGCCGATCAGCACAAAGTCGGGCTTGAGCTCACGGGTAAAGGCGTGCAGGCGGCGCATGAAGTCGCGGTCGAGCATATAGGCAACGTCCAAGCGCAGGCCGTCGACGCCAAAGACCTCGGCCCAGCGACGCACGGACTCAAGCAGGTAATCGACCACGGCGGGATTTTGCAGGTTGAGCTTCACAAGCTCAAAATGGCCTTCCCAGCCCTCATACCAAAAGCCATCGCCATAGCAGGAGTCGCCGTCAAAGCTGACGTGGAACCAATCCTTGTAGGGCGAGTCCCACTTACGCTCCTGCACATCGCGGAAGGCCCAAAAGCCGCGACCGACGTGGTTGAAAACGGCATCGAGCACCACGCGGATGCCATGGGCATGCAGCGTGTCGCATACGGCGGCAAAGTCGGCATCCCCACCCAGGCGGCGGTCGATATGGCGCAGGCTGCGCGTGTCGTAACCGTGGCTATCAGACTCGAGTGGAGGATTGATCAGCACGGCGCCAATACCGAGTCCCTGCAGGTAGTCGGCCCATTGGGCGATTTTCATAATGGGAGCATCGGGGTTGGGTGCGGCGCCGGCAGCCTGGGCGAGCTCATCCTCGGCAACGGGCGCGGCGTTTTCGCGCGGAGCTCCGCAAAAGCCCAGCGGATAGATCTGATAGAACGTCGTCTCGTATGCCCACATAGCAACCTCCCGGTAAGCTCAACACAACGACATCCATTGTATGCCCGGCTTGTATCCTCTTCCCCAAAATAAGTTGCGGTGGAATAGTTCCTGCTTGGGCCTTCAGAGGCCTTAAACAGGAACTATTCCACCGCAACTGATGAGGAAACGTGATTAGGCAACGGGCTTTGCGCGGCGAATGGCCGGGAACATTACCGTGATGGCGAGGATGACACCCACGGCGGCGATTGCGCCACCCGCGCAGCCAATCCAGGCGATACCGGGACCCGAAACCACGGCTCCGCCGATCGCGGTACCCGTGCCGATTCCCAGGTTAAACAGGCCCGAGAAGATCGACATGGCGACGGCCGACGAGTCCGCCGGCGTGTGCTTGATGAGCTCGGCCTGAAACGCCACGTTAAAGGCCGTGGCGCAGCAACCGCACAGTGCGCAGACGGCAAGCACTGTCACGAGCGACGATGCGGCCGGCCCCATGAGCAGCAGGGCCACCGGCACGCCGGAGAGCGTGATAGCCAAGAACGGGAAGCGATGCCCATCGAACAGGCGGCCGAACAGCCAGCTTCCGAGCAGACCGGAGCAGCCGAACGCCGTCAGCGTCATGGTGATAGCGCTTGCGTCGACATGGGCGACCTGAGCCAGGAAAGGCTCGATATAGCTGTAGCTTGCGTAATAGCCGGTCGCCATGAAGACCGTGACTGCGTAGAGCGCGATGAGGAGCGGGTTCTTGAGCAGCTCGGGCAGCTGTTTGACGGTAAAGCGCTCACCCGCCGGCATGGCCGGGAACACCGCTGCCTGGTAGACGGCCGCGATGGCTGAGAGGCCCCCGACCACGGCAAACGTCATGCGCCAGCCCACGGCCAAGCCAATAGCGCGACCGAGAGGCAGGCCAAAGATCTGCGCGATGGACGAGCCCGTAGCGATCATGCTGATGGCGAGCGCGCCGTGGCGAGTGTCGACCAGGCGCGAGGCCATAATCGAGGCGACTGACCAGAACACGGCATGTGCGCAAGCGACCACCAGGCGCGCGCAGACCAGGATGGGATAGGTCGGCGCCACAGCGGACAGGAACTGACCGAGCGAGAACATGGCAAGCACGCCCAGCAGCATCCGCTTAAACTCGAAACGCGAAGCGAACACCATGAGCGGCAACGACAGCAGCATGACGCCCCAGGCATAGACCGAGATCATGATGCCCGCCTGGGCCTCGGTGAGCGAGAACGACGCGGCGATATCAGTCAAAAGGCCGATGGGCATAAACTCCGACGTGTTGAACACGAACGCACAGCAGGTGAGCCCGACGAGTGGGAGCCACTGCCTGAGCGTGATGCCGTCTTGCCTTGCCTGACTCATATATAACATCTCCAATCATTTTGAGCGGAGGCGATTATATAGCAACGGTCCCGCATCCGTCAGTAACGGACACGGGACCGAAACAATTCGATACACAGAGGTTGCGCCGTCAATAAATAACTAAGCCAACCCCAGCAATATGCCCGCCGAATGCACGACAAACGCCACGATCCAGGCGACTACCACCTGAAACGCGAACACGGCAACGGCGTAGCGTGCGCCCAACTCGCTCCTGACGGCGCCGATGGCCGCCACGCAGGGCGGATACAGCAACGTAAAGACCAGGAACACATAGGCGGTAAACGGCGAAAACATGGTCGACAGTGCCGCGGGCGAGGTCGCGCCCAAAAGCACGGTGAGGGTCGAGATGACACTCTCCTTGGCGATAAGTCCGGTGACGAGCGCCGTGGATGCGCGCCAATCGCCAAAGCCAAGCGGCGCCAGCGCCGGCGCGATGATGCTGCCGAGGCCCGCAAGCAGGCTTTGCGACTGATCGGCGACCACATTAAAGCGGATATCGAACGTCTGAAGGAACCAGATGACCACCGTAGCGGCAAAGATAATGGTAAAGGCCTTGGTAATAAAATCCTTGGCCTTATCCCATGCCAGCATCACCGTCGTCTTGACGCTCGGCAGGCGGTAGTTGGGGAGCTCCATGATAAACGGCACTGGGTCGCCCTTAAATGCCGTGCGGTTGAGCACCAAAGCCGCGATACAGCCAACCGCAATGCCAATCAGATAGAGCGAGACC
Organism: uncultured Collinsella sp.; assembly: GCA_958347015.1. GTDB lineage: Bacteria > Actinomycetota > Coriobacteriia > Coriobacteriales > Coriobacteriaceae > Collinsella. The sequence continues at coordinate 100,381 of CATVTV010000003.1, forward strand.
ATGGCGGGGACCGTCGCCTGCGGGAAAAACGCCCCGCACAGCAGGCCGTAGACCGGCAACTTGGCCGAACAGCTCATGAACGGCGTGAGCATGACCGTCATCTTGCGGTCGTGCTCGGATGGGAGCGTACGGGTCGACATGATAGCCGGCACGGTGCAGCCAAAACCGACGAGCATAGGCACAAAGCTGCGGCCCGACAGGCCAAAGCGACGCAGCACCTTATCCATAACAAAGGCCACGCGCGCCATGTAGCCCGAGTCCTCCAGAATGGAGAGGAACAAGAAGAGCACGACAATAATCGGCAGGAAGGTCAGCACGCTGCCCACACCCGTAAGCACGCCGTCGACAGCCAGTGAGCGCACCACGTCGTTGGTGCCGAACGCCTTGAGGCCCGCATCGGCCGAGGCGATGATGGCAGCGATGCCGTCCTCCATGAGTCCCTGCAACGCCGCGCCGATCACGCCAAACGTCAGCCAAAAGACGAGACCCATGATCAGCAGAAACGCCGGAATGGCCGTATAGCGACCCGTCAGAATGCGGTCGATCTTGACGGAGCGCACGTGCTCGCGGCTCTCGTGCGGCTTGACGACACAGCGCCCACACACGTCGCCGATAAAGCTAAAGCGCATATCGGCCAGCGCAGACAGGCGGTCGGTGCCGGCCTCGCCCTCCATCTGGGTAATGATGTGCTCGATGGCGTCAAGTTCGTTGCGATCCAGGTGAAGCGCCTCGGTCACCAGCTCGTCGCCCTCAACCAGCTTGGTCGCCGCAAAACGCACGGGAATGTGCGCCGTCGCGGCATGGTCCTCGATAAGGTTGGCGATGCCGTGAATGCAGCGATGCAGCGCGCCGCCGTCCGGACCGTCGGGCGCGCAAAAGTCCAAGCGGCCGGGGCGTTCGCGGAACCGCGCCACATGCAGGGCATGGTCCACCAGCTCGCCGATACCCTCGTTGCGTGCGGCGCTAATGGGAACGACCGGCACGCCCAGCAGACTCTCGAGCAGGTTGACATCAATGGCACCGCCGTTGGTCGTCACCTCGTCCATCATGTTGAGCGCGATGACCATGGGGCGATCGAGCTCCATAAGCTGCAGCGTTAGGTACAGGTTGCGTTCGATATTGGTGGCGTCGATGATGTCGATGATGGCGTCGGGGTGCTCATCAAGGATGAACCGGCGGCTCACGATCTCCTCGCCCGTGTACGGCGACAGCGAATAGATGCCAGGCAGGTCGGTAACGCTCGCCTCGGGGTGGTTACGAATAGTGCCATCCTTGCGGTCGACCGTCACGCCGGGAAAGTTACCGACGTGTTGGTTGGAGCCTGTCAGTTGGTTGAACAGCGTGGTTTTGCCGCAGTTTTGGTTGCCAGCGAGGGCAAAATGCAGCGGCGCGCCCTCGGGCACGGCCGTTTTTGCCGCACGGGGAGAATACGCGCCCTCGCCGAGTGCCGGGTGCTCCGTCGTGCCGATTGCGGCGTTAGCGCGCGGACCCGTATCGGTGTCGTGAACACCCACGAGCTCAATCCGTGCGGAATCGTCCTTGCGCAGCGTCAACTCGTAGCCACGCAGGCGAATCTCGAGCGGGTCGCCCATGGGGGCGTACTTCATCATGGTGACTTCGGTGCCCGGTGTTAGGCCCATGTCCAAAATATGTTGTCGGAGTGCCTGGTCGTCCGATGTCACCGATGCGACAACGGCGTCCTTTCCAATCTCGAGCGTATCGAGCTTCACGTCCGTGTTCCTCCCCCGGCGCCCACAAGGCGTTGCATTTTGTTTACCATGGCTAACCGTTTGCCATGGCTAACCAATTGTAATCATGCATGATAGCGCGAACACACAACGATGTTCAATCGACAGATCGGCGCAAGGGGAATTCTGGGCCGTGGTTTCCCAGACGGGCCTGCTGCGGAAACTGTATCCCACTACTCAGGCGAATTCCGGTCTCCGATTTCCCGATGGGGCCCCTCGGGGAAACTGCGTCCCACTCTGAAGCGTCAAAACGGGATGCGCTTTCCGGTTGAGGTCTATAGCGGAAAGCGCGTCCCGGAATCGGCGCTCGGAACGGGATACGGCTTCCCCGGACGAGAGCCCGGCAATGTTGCGCAACAAAGGGCGCAAGTCCGCGCATAGGATAGAGGCGGATGAGGATGCGCCCGGTATTCGCGCGGGCGCCGATCGAGGGGAGTCTGCACATGTTCTGCCGAAATTGCGGGTCGAAGGTCGAGGACGGGACCAGGTTCTGCCCCGTGTGCGGAGAGCCCATCGCCGCCGAATGTGAAGCACCGGCCGAATCGCAGGGCGGCTTTCAATCCGCCCCGGCAGCCGAGTCGCAGCCGACTACACCGGCGCCGGCGAAGGCCAAGCGCCCAAAGAGGTCCCTCCTGATCGCCGCCGTCGTGATCGCATTGCTCGCTGCGGGCGGCGGCGCTGGCTACTACTTCGGCATCTACGCCCCTGAGCAGGCACGGAAGGCGGCCGAGCAGGAGGCGCTCGCGGCGAAGCACGCCGTGCGCTTTAGCGTCTCGGCCCAGGGCTGGGACACCTCGGCAGGCGCGAGCAGGCTGCCGGTTCATATTACGGGCAAGGAGGAGCGCGGCAAGAAGGTCGACGCCGTGCGCTACGTTGACAGCGACGGAAGGGGCGTCGAGCTCCGCCGCGGCAGCTACGAGGTAGAGGTCGCCGCCTCCCCCATCGCCGCCGACGGCACGATCTACGCCGTCCCCGCCGACAAGCTCGACATCAAGCTGGGCGAGAAGACTGCCGAGAAGAAGACCGTCGACGCGGGCGACGTGGCGCTGGAGCCGGTCGAGGCTGCCAAAGTGACCGACGACCAGATCGCCGCGGCAAAGAAGTACGCCGAGGAGGACGAGGGCGCCAAGAAGGCCGGCTTCAATATTGACGCCGATGCGCTCGCGACCGCCGCGACCAAGCGCCGCGACGACGCCGTGGCAGCCAAGCAGGCCGAGGAGGAGGCAAGGCGACAGGCGGAGGAAGAGGCCCGGAAGGCCGAGGAGGCGAGGCGGGCAAGGACGTTTGAGACCGACTACTTTACGATGGTCCTCCCCGACTGGTTCCCCATGGATTGGTTGGAATTCAAAACGACGTCCGACACCCTTACCGCCAATGACGTTACAGCGCAAGATGTTGCCTCGAAAGCGAACTTTACGGTATACGCAACCGATGGATCGCCGCACGGCGCAGAGACCGCCTTCTCTAAGACGATTGGAAAGACGTCATCGGGCAAGACTGTAGTGCTGTCCGGCGGACCTTACTGGGGATATGTCCAGGATGGATACCGCCCGCTTGGGATCAATTATGATTTCACGGGAGAAACGTACTGCGATCTCCTCGCATCCTGCATTACGCTGAAATAGCCGACCGCCGCCACCCAAAATGGTCCGCTTTCCTCCGTCCCCGGTGGATCACGGGTCACAGTTTCCCAAACGGCGCCCTTCAGGAAAGCGCATCCCACCATCCGGGCGAATTCCGGGATACCGTTTCCCGATGGGGCCTCTCGGGGAAACTGCGTCCCAGAATTCTGGCTCGAAACGGTATATGGTTTCCCAAACAAGCCTCTTGCGGAAAATGCAACCCGGAATCCCCGCCCGAAACGGGGCGCACTTTCCCAGTCGAGGCCCTATGGGAAACTGCGTCCCGCCTTCGAGGGCAAAACAGGGACGCAGTTTCCGGGCGGGGCATCAAAAACAAAGTTGCGGTGGAATAGTTCCTGCTTGGGCCGGTTGAGGCCTTAAATAGGAGCTATTTCACCGCAAGTTATTGAGGGGATGCCCGTCCTCTTACAGATGGCGCTCCAGGAAGCGGAAGGCTAGGCGAATCCAGGGACGGACAGAAACCTGCTTGTCCTCGTTGTCGACCGCGGTATTGGCGTTGCCGAGCGAAAGGCCGTGACCGCCCTGGTCAAAGACGTGCATCTCGCATGCAACGCCCTCCTCGGCCATGCGCTGCGCAAACGGGTAGACCTGCGCGACCGGCGCCGTCTTGTCGTCCGAAACGCCCCACACAAAGGTCGGGGGCATCTGGCGCGTAACGTGCGTGGTAGGGCAAATGTCGGTCAGGTGCTCATCGGTCGCCTCGCCGCCCGTCACCATCGACAGATAGTCGTTGAGCAAATCGCGCCCCGTCTTGCCACCCGTCTTGGGCACGCGCAGGTCGATGCGCGGGTCGCGCGTCTGCATATCGCGCACATAGGCAAGGTCGAGCAACGGATAGCCCAGCACCACGGCGTCGGGACGAATATCCTCCGGACGAGCCCCGGCAAGGCCCGCGAAGGGTCCGGTCTTCCACTGCGTTGCCAACGAGGCGCAGATCATGCCGCCCGCCGAGAAACCCACGATGCACACGCGCTTGGGATCGACATGCCACTCGTCGGCGCTGGCGCGCACGGTAGCGACCATCTTGGCGAGGTCCGCCTGCGGGTGCGGAAAGCTCACGTCGCCTGTGGCGCTCGTCACATAGTTGAGCACAAAGGCCTGGTAGCCGCGGTCCAAAAATGCAAACGCCACCGGGTCCTGCTCGTGCGGAGCGATATGCGTAAACCCGCCTCCGCCGCAGATGATTACCGCGGGACGGCGGCCATTGGGCTTGTCGGGCAACGGCTCGGCACCCAGATACGTAAACGTCGCCGGATAATCCTCGGTCGGCTCCTCGCCCCACAGCGCATGGTTCTCAATAATCATAGGTGCTCCCTCCGTGCGATTCGTGCGCACTCGTTTTTCGCACCTTAGCGTACCCCACTTGAGCCCGCGGCGCAGAAACACCCCCGCAATAAGTTGGCCTTCAACTGATATATCACAAAATCGCTGTTCAGAGGTATCGTTAGGCAGCGTAAAATAGGGGCGCTGACCGTGCTGGGAAACACGTACGAAACGTTTCCGGCAAACCACACGCGTGCAACATGCGCGCCTGATACGTTGGAGGCATCTATGGGTCTGCTCGATTCGCTCAAGTCCACGTTCACTTCGTCGGGCGAGGCGTCCGTTCCGCCCGCAGCAAGCTTCGCCACCCGCGAAGGCGTCATCTACGCTCCCGTCAACGGCGTGCTCGTCAATCTGAGTGAGGTTCCCGACGAGACCATCGCCTCGGGCATGCTCGGTCAGGGCTACGGCATCGAACCCATTACCGGCACCATCTACGCGCCCGCCAACGGCCGCATCGGCGCCACCACCGTCACCAACCACTCCATCGGCATGATCACCGAGGACGGCCTGCGCGTGTTCATCCATGTTGGCCTGGGCACCGTGGAAATGAATGGCAAGGGTTTTGCCCGCTTTGTCGAGATGGGTGACACGGTCAAGGCCGGCCAGCCGCTCATCAGCTTCGACCGCGACGCTATCAAGGCCGCCGGCCACGAGGACATCGTGACCGTCATCGTCTCTGAGCTCGACCGCCTCAAGAGCATCGACCATGTCGGCGAGTCCGGCACGCTTATCGGTGGCAACCCGCTCGTCAAGCTCGGCGACCCGCTGCTGGTGGCCAAGACCAAGTAGCAGACCGCCGTCGCATAAAGACTCAACCACCTGTGCATCTTTGCCGCATCTGTGTTGTTGTTTTTGCCTATGTAGAGGTTCTGAAACATTTCTACATAGGCAGCTGAGCATCAACGCAGGTGCGGCTTTTGCGTAGCGAGGCATCGCCCCGCGGCATGTTGTTCAACCGCACGAACCCCCTTCCTTTGTCCGCGCAGAGCGCTAGACTGCTAGGTCGACATTGGAGGAAGATCGATGCAAAACACACCCACGGGCGCCGCACATGCCGCGCCTCAACGCAACCAACGCATCGTCGCGCTCGACGGGCTCCGCGCCCTCGCCATCGCCGGCGTCGTCCTATATCACCTTCGCCCCAGCCGCCTGACCGGCGGTTTTTTGGGCGTTACACTCTTCTTTACGCTGAGTGGCTATCTCGCCACCAAAAGCATTATGCGGGCCACGGCACGCGACGGATTCTCGTACCCGCGCTATATCTGCCGCCGCATTGCGCGCATGATGCCGCCGATCGTCGTGACCATCGCGCTTACCGCCGTCGCCACCTACATCGCGGCCCCGAGCCTACTCCCTAAGGTGCAGCAGGACGCCCTGCCATCGGCACTCTTTTTGAGCAACTGGTTCTACATCTTCCGCAACGTCTCGTATTTCGCCGCCGCGGGGCTCCCCTCGCCGCTCACGCACTTGTGGTTCTGCGCTGTCATCATGCAGTTCTATCTGGTATGGCCGGTCATCCTTATGGCGCTGTGCAGCAAAACCAGGTCGCGCAACACCGCTATCGGCATCACGATCGCATTCGCGCTTGCATCGACGGCAGCCATGGTCCTCATGTTTGATCCCACCGCCGACACATCGCGCGTCTACTACGGAACCGACGCCCGCGCCTCCGAGCTTCTATGCGGAGCCTTAGCCGCCATCGCAGCGCCGCGCCTGCGCGAGATGCTGAGCGGTGACATCCATACCCCCGGAGCCAACAAGGGCATCTCAAAGGTCAACGCGATTTCTCTCGCGTGGCTCGTTGCCGTTATAGCCGGCGCACTCATGCTGACCGGAGAGAGCGCTTGGCTCTACCGCGGCGGCTTTTTGCTGTTTGCCCTCGCCACTGGACTCCTCATCATCTGCGTGCAGAATACGGAGTGCATCGTGCGTCGTCTGTTGTCGGTCAAGCCGCTCGTCTGGCTGGGCCAGCGCTCGTTCTCGGTCTATCTGGTGCACTATCCCCTACTGCTTCTTATGAACCCCGCAACCCGCACTACCCGCATCGCCTGGTGGGAGCAGGTATTACAGCTTGTACTGATCCTTGCGGTAGCCGAGGTTTTCTATCGCCTCGTCGAACGTCCTTGGTCCCGCAAGCCGGCCCAACAGGACAGCACGGCAAGAAAGCACGTCCTCGCGCCCGCCATGGTGCTCCCCGCGCTTGGCGCCGTATGCGTCGCCGCACTTGCCTTCGCGCCGCTTGACTGGGCAGGCATCGCCACCGCCCGCGCCGAGCAACTCCGTCCCGAGCTTGCCCAGAACGCGACCTCCGCCCAGGACAACGGAGCCAACGACAAGGGCGCCGAGCCCGCATCCGGCAAAGATTCCCAGCCCAGCGACACCGCATCCAACGACGCCACCAAGCAAAAACCCAAAGAGGGACCTATCGCCGAAAAGGTCCCCAAGAACCTTGACTGGAAGAGCTTTACCTACGACGAGGCGACCGGAACCTGCGACGCCCGCGTACTCATGATCGGCGACTCGGTCACCGCAGGTGCCCAACCTGGCATTCAGGCGGTGCTTCCCAACGCGTACATCGACGGCGTGGTGAGCCGCCAGTTCTACACCTTCCAGGATGTCTACGCGCAGGACATCGCCAACTACGATCCAAGCGTGGTCATCTGCGCGCTTGGCACCAACGGCCTCATCCGCGACCCTCAACAGGTGCAGGACGTGATTAATGCCGTGGGCGGCAAGCCCATCTACTTTGTGACCGTGCGTGTACCGCTCGAGCTACAGGACCGCAATAACCAGATGATTCGTGACGTCTGCGCCCAAAACGACAACGCCGGCGTCATCGACTGGAACGGTGCCTCAGAGGGCCACAGCGAATACCTTGTCGACGACGGCACACACCTCACCCAGGCGGGAATCGACACCTACGCTGCCCTCATACGCCAAGCCATCTGCGGGCACTAGGCAACGCAAAATCGGCGCTTGCGCGGTGCCCACGCCACGCCCATACATCACACCTGACGTTTTGCTACGCCCCCACTCGCGGGTTAGAATGGTTAACTGTTTGGAAATAATCCGTACAACCGTTATGGGAGGATACGTGAACCGCACCAAAATCGCGCAGCTCTATGCCGATGCCGAGTCACTCGGTGGCCAGACCGTCACCGTTGCCGGCTGGGTCAAGTCCGTCCGCGACATGAAGAACTTTGGCTTCGTTACGCTCAACGACGGCAGCTGCTTCCGCGACCTGCAGGTCGTCATGAACCGCGAGGCGCTCGACAACTACGACGAGATCGCCCACCAAAACGTCTCGGCCGCACTCATTTGCACCGGCACCGTTAAGCTGACCCCCGATGCGCCCCAGCCCTTCGAGCTTTCCGCCACCTCCATCGAGGTCGAGGGCGTCAGCGCTCCGGATTACCCGCTGCAGAAGAAGCGCGCAACCGTCGAGTTCCTGCGCACCCAGCAGCACCTGCGCCCGCGCACCAACCTGTTCCGCGCCGTGTTCCGCATCCGCTCTGTCGCGGCTGCCGCTATCCATCGCTTCTTCCAAGAGCAGGGCTTTGTCTACGTCAACACCCCCATCATCACCACGAGTGACTGCGAGGGCGCCGGCGAGATGTTCCGCGTGACCACGCTCGACCCCAAAAACCCGCCCCTCACCGAGTCCGGCGAGGTCGACTGGAGCCAGGACTTCTTTGGCAAGCATGCGAGCCTCACTGTGTCCGGCCAGCTCAATGCCGAGAACTTCGCCATGGCCTTTGGCGACGTGTACACCTTTGGCCCCACCTTCCGCGCCGAAAACTCCAACACCACGCGCCACGCCGCCGAGTTTTGGATGATTGAGCCCGAGATGGCATTTGCCGACCTCAACGACTACATGGATAACGCCGAGGCTATGCTCAAGTACGTCCTTAAGGACGTTATGGCCACCTGCCCCGACGAGCTCAACATGCTCAACAAGTTTGTGGACAAGGGTCTGCTTGAGCGCCTGGACCATGTCGCCAACTCCGACTTTGCCCGCGTCACCTATACCGAGGCCGTTGAAATCCTGGAGCAGGCCGTCGCCGCCGGTCACAAGTTTGACTATCCCGTGAGCTGGGGCATCGACCTGCAAACCGAGCACGAGCGTTTCCTGACCGAGGAGCACTTTAAGCGCCCGACCTTCGTAACCGACTACCCGGCCGAGATCAAGGCGTTCTACATGCGCATGAACGAGGACGGCAAGACCGTCGCCGCCGCCGACTGCCTGGTTCCCGGTATCGGCGAGATTATCGGCGGCTCCCAGCGCGAGGAGCGCCTGGATCTGCTCGAGGCCCGCATCAAGGACCTGGGCATGAATCCCGAGCAGTACAAGTACTACCTTGACCTGCGCCGCTACGGTTCTTGCAAGCACGCCGGCTACGGTCTGGGCTTCGAGCGCTTGGTCATGTATCTGACCGGCGTGGGCAACATCCGCGACGTCCTGCCGCACCCGCGCACCGTGGGCAACGCCGACTTCTAATCTCCACAGCGCACTCAGCGCATTGCAGCACATCGCGCCAGCGCCTCTCGGCAAGCCGAGGGGCGCTTTTTCAACAGTGTCCGTCAAGCTTTTGGCAAGGTTTTGGTCAGTTAGGCAGGGTTGTTGAAAACTCGACCCGCCGTTTGCCGGCAACCATCAACCGTCCAAGGCGTCACGCGTCCTTGGCCAGGCTCCGCACCCTAGGCTCTGATCTGCCATCACCAAAAACGGAAAGGACGTGGGCGCTATGACCGAAGCCGTTGTTGAAAACTACGAGACCACGACCAGGGGCTCCGCCTCGATGGCAGCCTATCGCGCCGTACGCATCCTGCAGCTCTTGAGCGAGAACACCGGCGAGGACAAGGCACTGCTTTCCGACGAGCTGGTCGAGCTCCTCGCCCATCCCGACGACCCCGCCCGCATGCCCATCTCGGCGGCACGCCGCAGCATCTATACCTCGATATCTGCACTTCGTCACGCCGGATACGAAATCGACTATAAGCGCGGCGTGGGCTATCGGCTCCTCACCCGCCCGCTTGCTGACGAAGAGATCATACGGCTCCACGGCATGGTCATGCGCAACCGGTCGACGCCCATAGCCATTCGAAAGAGCATGGCGCAGCACCTGGTCGCCATGGCGAGCGCCGATGTTCGCGACTATCTCGATATGCCCGAACCGGCACCGGCCGCCAACGACGCGCCCGTCAAGACAACGCGTCCGCACGCCAAGCGTATCGACACGTGCGAGCTCATCGAACAGGCCATCGACCATGGAACAACCGTCAGCTTTGATATCACAAACGTCCTGACCCGAGGCGAAATCGAGGTGGTGCGGATGACGGTCCGGCCCTTTGCCATCAGGCAGCGCGATGGCGTCTCGTATCTGCTGGGAACGGTCTACGACACCCGAGGCGCCGACGACACCCTGCGCACCGTTGAGGCCAGCCGCATGAGAAACGTCAGCACGCGTTTGCTCGACGGCAAGAAACTCTTTGCCGCGCTAGACGAAGAAGACAGCACCGCACCCGCAGCGTAAGCCCCGTTACCGTCCGTCGTTCCTCAGCACCGCCCATCCAGTTCAGTATTAAAAAACCCGCCAGGTTATTGTAAAAATGGACACTGGCGTTACTATAGTCCCACTTGCACTTTTTCCTAGTGCAGTGTTTCCAGCCATTTTTATACTGGGGGTAATGATATGAAGGACATCACCATCAGCCGCAGGAGCCTTCTTGTCTCCGCTGGCCTGCTCGCGCTCGCTCCGCTCGCCGGATGCGGCGGCAACTCTGGTTCCGGCTCCGCTGCCGCCGGTTCCGACTACACCATCGGCGTTCTGCAGCTCACCGAGCACTCCGCGCTCGATGCCGCCAACGACGGCTTCGTCAAGGCCATCAAGAAGAGCGGTCTCAAGGTCAAGATCGACCAGAAGAACGCCCAGAACGACCAGTCCACGTGTAAGTCCATTGCCGACAAGTTCGTAGGCGACGGCGTCGACCTGATCTATGCCATCGCTACGCCCGCCGCGCAGGCTGCCGCCGGCGCCACGGCCGACATCCCCATCGTGGGCTGTGCCATCACCGACTACGCCGCTTCCGGCCTGGTCCAGGACAACGACAAGCCCGGCACCAACGTCACGGGCGCTTCCGACCTCACCCCGGTCGCCGAGCAGCTCGAGATGATGCAGAAGGTCTTGCCCGACGTTAAGAAGGTCGGCCTGCTCTACTGCACCGCCGAGTCCAACTCCGACGTCCAAATCAAGGCCGCCAAGAAGGAGCTCGACAAGCTGGGCCTCGAGTACACTGACTTCACCGTCTCGAGCTCCAACGAGATTCAGTCCGTCGTCGAGTCTGCCGTGGGCAAGGTCGACGCGCTGTACTCCCCCACCGACAACACCATCGCCGCGGGTGCCTCGCAGGTCGGCCAGATCTGCAAGGAGAATAAGCTCCCCTTCGTTACCGGCGAGGAGGGCATGTGCAAGGCCGGCGGTCTGTTCACCCTCTCCATCAACTATGAGGACCTGGGCTACGCCGCGGGCGAGATGGCCGTCAAGATCCTGAAGGGCGAGGCCAAGCCCGAGGATATGCCGATCAAGCACCTCTCGAGCAAGGACCTGGTCGTCGTCAAGAACGACGAGATGGCCGAGGCCCTGGGCATCGACCTCTCCGCTCTGGACGAATAGCGCCATGCGCGGTGACGCGTCTAGGGCCCGCACGCGCGCCACGGCTGCGTTATTCAATATCTGAGTCATTGGGGCGAACGCTAAAGACCGGCGTTCGCCCTGCTTGTTACGGATGAGACAAAACATCCGGCCGCAGCTCTTTTATGCAGTGTTACCGCTATTATGGAAAATCACGTGTCCACCCTATCCTAGGAGGTATGAAGCATGCTCATTGCATTGCAGGGCGCCGTTTCGCAGGGCGTCCTCTGGGGCATCATGGTGCTCGGCGTGTTTATCACGTTCCGCCTGCTCGACATCCCCGATATGACCTGCGACGGCAGCTTTGCCCTCGGCGGCTGTGTTTGCGCCGTGCTCATCGTCAACAATAACGTCGACCCGCTGCTCGCCGTGCTGGCCGGCATGTGCGCCGGCGCCATCGCCGGCGCTGTCACGGGCATCTTGACCACCGTTTTTGAGATTCCTGCAATCCTCGCCGGAATCCTTACGCAGATCAGTCTGTGGTCCATCAACCTGCGCATCATGGGCAAATCCAACACGCCCATCCTTGCCAAGGGCACCATCTTCTCATCCGTCAGCCACATGACGGGCCTGCCGCAGTCCACTGTTGCCATTATCCTGGGCATTGTGCTGGCCGTGGCCATCGTCGCCATCCTGTACTGGTTCTTTGGCACCGAAATCGGCTCGGCACTGCGCGCCACCGGCAACAACGAGTACATGATCCGCGCCTTGGGCGTCAACACCAACTCCACCAAGATGATCGCCCTCGTGCTCTCCAACGCCCTTATCGGCCTTTCGGGTGCGCTCATCTGCCAGAGCCAGAAGTACGCTGACATTGGCATGGGCACCGGCGCCATCGTTATCGGTCTTGCCGCCATTGTTATCGGCGAGGTGCTCGGCCGCCTGCTGCCCGGCGGTCTGACGCAGTTTAGCGTCCGTCTTGCCTCTGCCGTCTTTGGCTCCGTGGTGTACTTCCTCATTCGCGCCATCGTGCTGCAGCTGGGCATGGACGCCAACGACATGAAGCTGCTCTCCGCCGTGATCGTTGCCGTGGCCCTGTGCGTGCCCGTGGTTTGGGAGCGCTATAAGCTCCGCAGCTCCTACACGAAGGGGGATGAGGCAGATGCTTAAGCTCTCGCACGTCAAAAAGACCTTTAACAAGGGCACCGTCACCGAGAAGCGCGCACTCACCGGCGTCGACCTCACCCTTAACGACGGCGACTTTGTAACCGTGATTGGCGGCAACGGCGCCGGCAAGTCCACGCTGCTCAACATGATCGCCGGCGTGTATCCGCTCGATTCGGGCGTTATCAAGCTCGACGGCACCGATATCTCGCGTCTGAGCGAGTCGCAGCGCGCCAAGTACCTGGGCCGTGTGTTCCAGGACCCCATGCGCGGCACCGCAGCCGACATGCAAATTGCCGAGAATCTAGCCCTCGCCAAGCGCCGCGGCCAGCGTCGCGGTCTTTCGTGGGGCGTCACCAAGGCCGAGAAGGATGAGTACGTTGAGCTGCTCAAGCGCCTGGACCTTGGCCTGGACACACGCCTCAACGCCAAGGTCGGCCTGCTCTCGGGTGGCCAGCGCCAGGCACTCACCCTGCTGATGGCCACGCTCACCAAGCCGCGCCTGCTGCTGCTCGACGAGCACACGGCGGCCCTCGACCCCAAGACGGCCTCTAAGGTGCTCAACCTGACCGAGGAGATCGTCGACGAGAACCACCTGACCACGCTCATGGTCACGCATAACATGAACGACGCCATCCGTCTGGGCAACCGTCTGATCATGATGCACGAGGGCCATGTGATCTACGACGTGGCCGGCGACGAGAAAAAGTCGCTCACCGTGGCCGACCTGCTGCAGAAGTTCGAGGAGGTCTCGGGCGGCGAGCTCGCCAACGACCGCATGCTGCTGAGCTAACGACCTAGAAAACCACCACAAAGGGGACAGGCACCTTTGTGGTGGTTTTTGTTAAGGACTAAGGAGACTGCCATGAAAAGATTCGTCCCCCGCCTTGCGTTAACCGCCGCGCTGCTTGCCGGCGTGCTCACTGGCGCACCCAGCCTCGCCCTTGCGAGCGATCTGCCCCAAGCGATCTATGGCACCGTGACCGTCATGCACACCAACGATATCCACGGCAGCTACAAGTACAGCTACAACGCAAGCAAGGGCACCGGCACTGTCGGCTTTGACGGACTGGCGGTTCTCTATAGCGCCCAGAACAACGCCCCCGACTTTCTGCTCGATGCAGGCGATACCTTCCACGGGCAGTCCTTTGCCACCATGAGCGAGGGCAAGAGCATCGCCGAGCTCATGGACACCTTTTATGCGAACGGCTACGACGCGACCACACCGGGCAACCACGACTGGAGCTACGGCGCGGACAAGCTCCGCACCATGACCGGCTACAGCACCACCGGCACGCCCTTCGCCATGCTCTGTGCGAATGCAACGTCTTCGAACGGCGTATGGAGCTCGAGCATCACCAAGACGCTCAACCGCACTTGGAAGGACGACGAGGACAGTTCCACGTTTAACTACAAGATTAAGGTCGGCGTCATCGGAGCCATGGATGAGTCGCTGGGCTCCTCGCTGCGCGCGGACCTGGTCGAGGGCACGTCGTTCTCGGGTGCGGCGGACGCCATCAATGCCGAGGCCAAGCGACTGCGCGAGGATGAGGGCTGCAACGTTGTCGTTTGTATCGCACATACGCTCAACGCCAAGGCCTTTGCCGCACAGCTCAATGGCGTCGATGCCCTGGTCGCAGGCCACGAGCACATCAACTTAAACGAGAACGTAACGGGGGCCGATGGCAAGCCGGTCCGCGTCGTCGAGGCGGGCAGCGCCTTTGCCGAAGTTGGTCTGCTTTCCATTCCCTATGAGTGCGACACCAAGGGTACCGAAAGCACCAACGACGACATAGTGACGGTCTCCGCAGGCGACAGCGCTGAGACACTCTACGCCGTCAAGGACGTCGACGACCTTTTGGCAGACCCCAACAACCAGAACATCCTTGATGAGGTCCGCAACAACAAAATCAAGCCGCTCGACGACGCCTTTGAAATCGAATCGAACAAGGTACTCGGCACATCCACCGCCAACTATTTCTATGGCGAGGACGCGGCGGGTACACATGGCTGGGAGATGGTGCGCACTACCGATTTCCGCCCCAGCGAAGCAGGCGACACCGCTAAAGCCCAGACCATCGGACATGTGATCTGCGGTTCTTATCTTAATTTGACGGGCGCGGACCTCGCTATCGAAAACGCGGGCGGCATCCGCGGCGGCATCGCGGCGGGCAACGTGACCGCCGGCAACGTCATCGCCATCTCGCCCTACGGCAACACCTTGGAGACCTGGACCATGACCGGCGCGGACTTCCTCGCAGCGCTTGAGCACTCGTTGGAAATTAGCGACAAATGCAATGACAGCTACGAACTTCAGCAAGCCTACGTCGCAGCCGGCCACACCGAGCAGGAAGCCCAGGACATGTACAAGTGGCCCAACGACTCCGGCAGCGTTCTTTCCTTTGGCGGCATCAACGTAAAAATCGACTGGACGCAGTCTGAAGGCAAGCGCATCGTGAGTGCCACGCTCACCAAAGACGGCAGCACGTTCGACCCCGCCAAGACCTATACCGTCGCCACCAACAACTACATTATCACCAACACGACCGACTTCCCCACCTTCGCAAACGCCACCAAGCACACCGAGTGGGGCACCTGCGAGTCAGCGCTGAGGGCACTGATTGGACAGAATGGCTGGGAGAACAAGATGGCCGGACTCGCCGGCACCATCAGCTTCGGCTCCGCAGCCGTGGACCCCACGCCTACACCGGCCCCGACGCCTAAGCCCTCACCTAAGACGGACACGACGACCACGCAGGCCACCACCAAGAAGACCACCGGCAAGCTTGCCGCAACGGGAGACCGTACGCTGGCCGTGGTCGGCGCATGCCTCATTGGCGGCATCATCGTCATCATGCTCGGCATTATCTGGAAGCGCCGCCGCTAAGCTACACCGCCGGGCCTTGCAGCCCCGCCGTGCAGACCTTATATCAAGCACAGAAGCCCGTCCGATGTGATCGGACGGGCTTTTTGGTGGGTATCATGGTTGAACGATCATGAGGAGGTTTCCCTACATGGAATTGTTTGAGCCAATTCTTCATTTCTTTACACAACGATGGGTCCACAACATCATCTGGGCAGGTATCTTGGCCATCGGCACCGCCGTTGCCGCCAAGGTCGCGTCCAAGACCCTGCACCACCTGCTTAGCCGCGACGATAACCCACTCCCTTCATCGAGCATCTTCATCAACATCGCGCGCGCCATCATCTGGATGATTGGCGGCAGCTTTATCCTCGACAACTGCTTTGGCATTAACGCAAACGCCCTCGTCGCCGCTCTTGGCGTCGGCGGCATCGCCATCTCGCTCGGCTTTCAGGACACGCTGTCAAACCTTATCGGTGGCATGCAGGTGACCTTTATGGGCATCATCAAGCCCGGCGACAATATCGAGGTCGGCGGCGTGTCGGGCGTGGTCCAGGACATCACCTGGCGCCACACGACCATCGAGGACGCCTCCGGGCAGACCATCATCGTCCCCAACTCCAACATCTCCAAGAACACGCTCGTGTATTTGATGCCCTTTGGGCGCGTTGCCGTGCCCGTCGCGGTCAAGGACACGTCCAAGTGGGCTTCACTGGACGCGCTGGCAGATGAGCTCACCGACGCTACCAAGGCCGCCGTGCTTCCCATCTCGGGCTTTGACAAGGAGCCGTATGTTCTCTTTAGCGAGATCGGCGACTTTGGCATCAAGGGCAAGATCATCTTTATCGTCAGTGACGACAGCACCACCTTTACGGCAGCCGACGCCTGCATCCGCGCCATCGCCCCCATCATCGCCTAAAACCACCACAAAGGGGACAGGCACCTTTGTGGTGGTTTTGCATCGTGGTACCATGGTTATATCGTTGTTTAAACGACTAAGGGAGTAGACACCATGGAAGAGGCCTATCGTCAAGCACGCAAGCGCGGCGAGCAGGGACGCCGTCGCGCCATCAGCCAAAGCGAGCACCCGTACCTTACGGACCTCGACGGCCTCGTTTCCCAGCTCCCCTTAGGCCAGCGAGAGAGCGTCGGTCTGAGGGACATTCCGCTCGAAATGGTCGTCGGCACGGTCACCAAAGGCCGTCAGTCTGCCTTTTCGTGTAACTTTATGCCCCTGCTGCCGTTTAACACCGAGTTCGCCCGCAAGTGGTCCAACCTCTACGACATCCAGGTGACCGAGGGCTATCGCGACCCCATCATCGTCACCGAGTTCATGCATCGGTTCTATGTCCAGGAAGGCAACAAGCGCGTCAGCGTCCTCAAATTCCTGGACGCCCCGACGGTTTCGGCCAAGGTCACCCGTCTCTACCCCGGCAAATGGAACTCCGTCGAAAGCCGCCTGTACGGTGAATTCTGCGCGTTTTGGCGCGTCTGTCCCCTATACGAGATCGAGTTCTCGCGTGAGGGAAGCTACGAGACGCTCGCCAAGATGCTCGGTCAGAACCTTATCGAAAAGTGGCCACAGAAAAAGGTCGACTACCTGCGCCACACCTTCCTACTCTTTAAGCGTGCCTACCTTCGCGCGGGCGGCGACCACCTGGACATTACGCCCGCCGACGCCATGCTCGTCTACCTCAATGTGTACAACCAGGACCGCCTGCTGGATACGCCGACGGATATCGTCGTAAACCGCCTGTGCAAGATGTGGCGCGAGTTGGTCATTGCCGGCAAAAATGACGAGGACAAGGTCGATCTTGTCGAGGCACCGAGCGTCGATGAGGAAGAGGCGCCCGCCAAGTCCACCTCCGGCGTGTTCAACTTCTTTATGGGCAAGACCGTTTATTCGGCGGCCAACCCTCTGCGCATCGCCTTTATCCATGAATTCCCCTGTGCATCGTCGAGCTGGGACAGCTTGCACGACCAAGGGCGTCAGTATCTCGACGAGCACTTTGGCGGCATCGTGCGCACCGAGGCATTCGAGGACTGCCACGATCCGGACGTGTTCTACGCCGCCGTGGAAACGGCTGTCAAACATGGTGCTAACGTCATCTTCTCGACCTCGCACCGCCTGATGGAATATACGCTCAGGGCTGCCGTTGAGTATCCCCAGGTTCGGTTCCTCAACTGCTCTATCGGCCTTCCCCACCAAAGCGTCCGTTCGTATTTTGGAAAGATGTACGAGGCTAAATTCCTCCTGGGCGCCCTTGCCGCCAGCATGGCGGACAACCATCGCATTGGCTACCACGCGTCGGTCTTTGCGTCGGGCGCACTTAGCGAGATCAACGCCTTTGCGATTGGCGCCTCGCTGCTCGACCCCCGCGCGCAGGTAATCCTCACCTGGGGCGATGTGCCCGCCGGCGGTCTTGCCGAGGCCATGTGCCGCGAAGGCGTGAGCGTCATGACCGGCGCTGACATGTCCAAGTCGCTGGAGGACCCTACGGCCTACGGACTCCACCGCCTGGTCGATGGCAAGGTCGTCGGCATCGCCATGCCGGTATGGAACTGGGGCCGATACTACGAGCTTATCGTGCGAAGCCTGCTGCATGGCACCTGGGATGAGACCAGTGACGCCAACCAGGTTCGCGCCGTCAACTACTGGTGCGGCATGAGCTCGGGCGTTATCGACATTCGCTACGCGCCGGGCCTGCCCTATCAGACGCGCAAACTGGTGCAGCTACTCCGCAACGGCATCGTCGAGGGCTCCATCAATCCGTTTGGCGGTGAGCTCCACAGTCAGAGCGGCGTGGTGCAGATCGAGGGCTTTCCCCCACTGCCAAGCACGCAAATCGTCGAGATGAACTGGCTGGCCGACAACGTGGTAGGCGCCATTCCACAGCCCAACGATGAGCCGAAAGTCCGCGCCCTATGAAGATCCTTGCCGTAGCCGATACCGAGGAACGATGCCTTTGGGAATGCTTTCGCAAGGAACGCTTTGAGGGTGTCGACCTGATTTTGTCCGCCGGCGATCTGGACCCGGATTATCTTGAGTTTTTGGTCACCGTCATCAACAAACCGCTCATCTACGTGCGCGGCAACCACGATGACCGCTATTCACGTCATGCACCGGGTGGCTGCATCTGTGTCGAAGACGCCGTCTACGTGTACCGCGGCGTCCGCATTGCGGGGCTTGGCGGCTCCATGCGCTACCGAGACGGTGCCAACATGTATACCGAGCGCGAGATGACCAAGCGCATGCGCAAGCTCTCCCGCAAAGTGAGGATGGTCGGCGGCTGCGACATCCTGCTCACTCACGCGCCCGCCGCCGGCGTGGGCGATCTGGATGATCTGCCGCATCGAGGATTCGAATGCTTTAACACGGCGCTTGAGTCCTGGGGGGCCGACTACATGGTGCACGGGCATGTGCACCAATGCTATGGCCACGATTTTCAACGTGAGCGGCAACACACGTGCGGGACGACGATCATCAACGCCTGCGGTTATACGCAGTTTGAGCTGGACGAGGCGCGCTACCCCATCCGTGGCTGGCAGGCAGCTTGGCTCAATTCGCAAACTATGCGCCGCGAGCTCAAGCGCCACGAGGCCATCGAGTCCTCAACCGCCAGAACACCCTGGTAACCACCTTTAAGGCTTGACGCTGCGCCGGCCCCAAGCACCCCATCTCGCCCCTCAAGCCGTCGCTCGCGTACCAAAGTACGCATCGCTCCTCTTTCGGGGCGACCTGGGGCACTTGGAACCGGCTCGCTGCGATGCCATAACATTGACGCCAAAGTGCCCAAGCCACCACAAAGGTGCCTGTCCCCGTTGTGGTGGTTTTGGCCCGAGATAGCAAGAAACCCGGTCCTGCACGAGGCAGAACCGGGTTTCTTTAGCAATGCTTGCTTTGCTCAGGCAGTAACTGTTAGTTACTCAGCCAGGAAGTCACGCTGGACAGCGGGATCGACCTTGACGCCAGGGCCCATGGTGGAAGACACGGAGATAGACTTGACGTACTTACCCTTAGCAGAAGAGGGCTTGACGCGCAGAATCTCGGTGTACAGGGCAGCGTAGTTCTCGACGAGCTGCTGCTCAGAGAAGGACTTCTTGCCCAGGGGCACGTGGCAGATGCCGTAACGGTCGGCGCGGTACTCAACGCGGCCGGCCTTGAGCTCGGAGACCATCTTGGCGACGTCCATAGTCACGGTGCCGAGCTTGGGGTTCGGCATGAGGCCACGGGGACCAAGGATCTTACCGATGCGGCCAACCTTGGCCATCATGTTCGGCGTAGCGATAGCGGCGTCGAAGTTGATCTCGCCCTTCTGGATCTGGGCGACGAGCTCGTCGGAACCGATGATGTCGGCGCCGGCAGCCTCGGCCTCGCGAGCCTTCTCGCCCTCGGCGAAGACGGCAACACGAACGGTCTTGCCGGTGCCGTGGGGCAGAGAGATGGAACCACGGATGTTCTGGTCAGCCTTACGAGTATCGATGCCCAGACGGAAGTGGGCCTCGACGGTCTCGTCGAACTTGGCGGTGTCGAGCTCCTTGATGAGCTTGGCAGCCTGAAGGGGGGTGTAGAGCGTGGCGCGGTCGATCTTCTCGGCAGCGGCGTTATAGCTCTTACCATGCTTAGCCATGTGCATTACCTCCTGTGGTTAAACGGGCGTGAGCCCTCCCACATCGTATCGTGTGCCCTATTGCACACATATAACGGGCGCCTCGGTCGGGGCACCCGTCATTACCTAAAGAAATCGCTACTCAGCGATGGTGACGCCCATGGAGCGGGCGGTACCGGCGATGATCTTCTTGGCGGCGTCAATGTCGTTGGCATTGAGGTCAGGCATCTTGATCTCGGCGATCTTGGTGAGCTGCTCCTGGGAGAGCTGACCGACCTTGTCGGCCTGGGGCTTAGCGGAACCAGACTTGAGGTTCAGCTCCTTCTTGATGAGGTGAGCCGCCGGCGGGGTCTTGGTGATGAAGGAGAAGGACTTATCCTCGTAGACAGAGATCTCAACGGGGATGATGTCGCCCTTCTTGTCCTGCGTCTCGGCGTTAAATGCCTGGCAGAACTGCATGATGTTCACGCCAGCAGCGCCCAGGGCGGGGCCGACGGGAGGAGCGGGGTTAGCGGCACCAGCAGGAATCTGGAGCTTAATGACGTTGGCAACCTTCTTCTCAGCCATGGTCATTCCTTTCGAATCACGAGTGTGAAGTACTTGCTATATCGTAAGCACGCACGTGTTAGAAGCACTCCTGAGATGAGCAGTCACAGAAGAAGCACGCTCGCGCGAACGGACGAAAACTTAAGCGATGACAGCGACCTGGTTAAAGTCGAGCTCGACCGGCGTCTCGCGGCCAAAGATCATCAGCGTAACCTTGAGCTTGCCAGCCTCGGTGTTAACCTCGGAGACCTTGCCATCAAAGTCGGTAAGCGGACCATCGGTGACGCGGACGGACGTGCCGACCTCAATATCAACCGAGGTGCGCTTGGGCGAATCGCCCTTACCGGGACGACGAGTCATCTTGTTGTACTCGTCGCGGGAAAGCGGAGCGGGCTTGCCGTTGCCGCCCAGGAAACCGGTAACGCCAGGCGTGTTACGAACACACGTCCAAGCATCGTCATCCATCTCCATGCGGACCAGGACATAACCCGGGAAGATCTTGGAATCCTTGGTCTCACGCTTGCCACCCTCTTTAATCTCGGTGACACGCTCCATAGGAATCTCGATATCAAAGATACGGTCCTGCATGCCCATAGTCTCGATGCGATGCTCGAGATCGGACTTAACGCGGTTCTCGTATCCAGAGTAAGTGTGAACGACGTACCAACGCTTAGACATGGTTTAGCCCCTCAATCCAGAGAACAGAGCAAGAGCCTCGCCAAAGCCAGCATCGAGCAGAGCGATGACGACGCCGACGACGATCAGAGAAGCGCAAACGACGACCGAGTAGTTCACGAGCTCCTTCTTATCGGGCCACGTGACACGCTTCATCTCGGACTTGACCGAAGCGAAATACTTCTTGGTGCGGGCGAAGAAACCAGGCTTCTCGTTCTTCTTGGACTTCGCAGCCTTCTCGTTCTTCTTGGCAACGGCCTTCTTGGCCTCAACCTTGGAGTTGGCGGCAGCGTTGTTGGCAGGCACCTGCTGCTGAGCCTTCTTCTTGTTCTTCTTGTTGGCCATTTGGGTTACCTCCGCGCAATGCGCTTATACATGAGTAAACCGTAAGCCCCCAATTGGGAGCTTACGGAATAATGACTGGCACGCCAGGAAGGACTCGAACCCTCAACACTCGGTTTTGGAGACCGATGCTCTACCAATTGAACTACTGGCGTATGTGACTAGAGACTAGCGAGTCTCTTTGTGCAGCGTGTGGTGACGGCACCAGGGGCAATACTTCTTGATCTCCATACGATCAGGCATGGTCGACTTGTTCTTGGTGGTCGTATAGTTGCGGCGCTTGCACTCAGTGCACGCAAGAGTAACTAGAGTACGCATGTATCCTGAACCTTTCATTTCCGCCCCGTACGGGCACGAGTTGATACTTTATCAGCTCTACGTAAGTGCTGTCAACGAAAACCTCGAATCAATTGGTTCTCGGTGAACCCATTCATATTTGGAACACATCAATGGAGCCAACGAGATCTAATCGACGGTGCACCCAGGACCATAATCGATCCTCTCGACACCAGCAACGGCTCAATATCCATTGCAGAAAAGAACCCGGCACCCATATAAGTGCCGGGTTCTCTAAGTCAGCTATATCAAAGAGCTAATTTACTCAATGATCGTGGAGACGATGCCCGAACCAACGGTGTGACCACCCTCGCGGATAGCGAAGCGCAGGCCCTCCTCCATGGCGATCGGGTGGATGAGGTCGCCCTCGATGGTGATGTGGTCACCAGGCATAGCCATCTCGGTGCCCTCGGGGAGCTTGACCGTACCGGTAACGTCGGTGGTACGGAAGTAGAACTGAGGACGATAACCATCGAAGAACGGGGTGTGACGGCCGCCCTCCTCCTTGGTCAGAACGTAGATCTCGCCGGTGAACTTGGTGTGCGGGGTAACCGAACCGGGCTTGCAGAGAACCTGGCCGCGCTCGATGTCCTCGCGCTTGATGCCGCGGAGCAGCAGACCGACGTTGTCGCCAGCCTCGCAGAAGTCCATGGACTTACGGAACATCTCGATACCGGTAACGACGGTGTTCTGGGTATCCTTGATGCCGACGATCTCGACGGGCTCGTTGAGCTTGAGCTCACCGCGCTCGACACGGCCGGTAGCAACGGTACCACGGCCGGAGATGGTCATAACGTCCTCAACGGCCATCAGGAACGGGAGGTCGTTGTTACGAGCAGGCGTCGGGATGTACTCGTCGACGGCCTTCATGAGCTCGCGAATGGCGTCCATCCACTTGGCGTCGCCCTCGAGAGCGCCCAGAGCGGAACCACGGATGACGGGGATGTCGTCGCCGGGGAAATCGTACTCGGAGAGGAGCTCACGCGTCTCCATCTCGACGAGGTCGATGAGCTCGTCATCGTCGACCATGTCGCACTTGTTCAGGAAGACGACGATGTAGGGAACGCCGACCTGACGGGCGAGCAGGATGTGCTCGCGGGTCTGAGCCATGGGGCCGTCGGTAGCGGCGATGACCAGGATAGCGCCGTCCATCTGAGCAGCACCGGAGATCATGTTCTTGACGTAGTCAGCGTGGCCCGGGCAGTCAACGTGAGCGTAGTGACGGGCAGCGGTCTCGTACTCGACGTGGGAGACGGAAATCGTAATGCCGCGCTCGCGCTCCTCGGGAGCCTTGTCGATGTTCTCGAACGCAGTGAAGTCAGCCTTGCAGCCCTCGGTCTCGGAGAGAACCTTGGTGATGGCAGCGGTCAGCGTGGTCTTGCCGTGGTCGACGTGACCAATGGTGCCGATGTTAACATGCGGCTTAGTGCGCTCAAACTTCTCTTTGGCCATAAAGCCCTCCTCTTAACAGGTCGTCCCCGGACGGGACTTTGCCTTTATACCATAGTGGCCTCTCAACATACTATTGAGAAGCCACCGTGTTACCTATGGTAGCGGTGACTGGATTCGAACCAGTGACGCCACGGGTATGAACCGTGTGCTCTAACCAACTGAGCTACACCGCCGGATGGAGCCTGCAACCAGACTTGAACTGGTGACCTCTTCGTTACCAACGAAGTGCTCTACCGACTGAGCTATACAGGCACTTGACGGGTGGGAGCTATAGGATTCGAACCTATGTAGGCAGAGCCAACGGGTTTACAGCCCGTCCCCATTAACCACTCGGGCAAACTCCCAATCGTTCAAGTATCCGCAGGTCCTTTGGTCTTTTGGACCGCCGCCCCCGCGAACGAAGAAGATAATACGATGCCACCTTGGGGGCTGTCAACGAAAACCTCTAGATACACGGTGCCGGGCGTATCTACATACCTTTGACCTGCGGTTTTGCTGAGTTTGGATATGGAGGACGGTGAATTTGCATATAGCGGTGACATTTCCCGAGGGAACACTTTTGCGTAGTGGAGTACACCATCAGGATCGAACTTTGATATCGACTCATTTGCACCTATATATAGGTCGATATCGGGCTTCCCAGACAGAATCGAGCGTGGATAATCTCCCGCTTTTTGCGTGGCTTCGAGCCCAAAGTGGGAGATTATCCACGCTCATTCACTTAGCAGGAGATTTTCCACGCTCGTATGTCCGGAAATCCTCGCTCGACCAGGATGACTGGGACCGGTCCGGCCTTTGTCTCAATCTGTAACATTTAGAGAACATTTTCTCCCCTATCTGTTACAGATCGAGATGTTTCGCAGAGACCCCAGCTTACGTCTCATTCTGTAACAGCTAGAACGGTTTTCGGCCTCTTCGTGTTACAGATTGAGATGTTATCGGCCATCCCTTGGCATTGTCTCAATCTGTAACTATAAGGAGGGTTTTCAGCCTCTTCGTGTTACAGATTGAGACAAACCGAAAACGGAATGGGCGCTGACCCAATGGCACACCACCTAAAAAGAAACGGGCCCTGTCCCATAAGGAACAGAGCCCGAAACTCTCATGGAGCCAGTGACAGGAATCGAACCTGCAACCCACTGATTACAAATCAGTTGCGCTACCGTTGCGCCACACTGGCACACTTGGCGCTTTCACGCGAAGCCAGTTAAGAATAAAGGAATTGCGGACGAGGCGCAACAGACCCTTTGACCGACCACATCTCAAAACCCTTCGTCAGAACGAATAGTTTTATCTGTTCGCCAGAACCAAAAACTATTCGTTTTGGCGACGGTAAGCCCGCAGCCCATTGATTACAAATCAACGGGCTGGCCAATTGGGAAACGGGTCTCTATGGACAATCCCCTACCTCCCGCGCAACGCCTTGAGCTTGGCCAGCGCATCGGGACTTAGGCGACTGCCCAGGGTCATCTTGATCTGCGGAGCTTCCTCTGCCTCGTGAACGTCGTTATCGATCTGTTTGATCTCGTCCACCAGCATGCGGCTCGATATGCGCGTGACACCCTTGCCCATGACGACGGCCTGAATCGTGCCGTCGCTCGACACCACGGAGCACGCGCGGCCTTCCTCGCGCGCCTCGATGCAGAGCTTCTGCACCACGGTATCGGCCGAGACGCCCGTCGGCGAAAACTCGATGCGCACGCCACGGGCCGGCAGGTTGGGGCGCTCGTTGGAGATATTGCCCGCGCCGTCGAACACGATCACGGCCTCGTAGCGGCCCTGGGCAAAGGCGGCGACGTCGTTGATGAGGGCAGTGCGCGCCATATCGTGAACGTCGCTGGAATACGGATCGTCGGAATGGTCGTACACGAGCTTTTCGTAACGCGGCGTGCAGTGGATCACGTTGTAGCCGTCGACCACCAGCAGCTCGGGCTTACTGGAGTGCACCGTCGAGACCGGATCGGCGATGGCCTGCGCAAACGCATTGCCGCCCACGCCATAGGTCGCGGCCGAAACAATCGGCTTGGCCGAGCCCTCGCCAAAGCGCTTGGCCTTGGACTTGGCGCGGTTCTTCTTGGACATGCGCTACTCCTCCCCCATGAACTCGCCGGCATTGCGGCGCAGCCACTCAAAGCACAGTGCGGTGGTCGCCTGGGCCACGTTGAGGCTCTCGGTCATGCCGCGCTGGGGAAGCTTGGTCAAAAAGTCGCATTTCTCGAGCACCAGGCGCGAGATGCCGTCGCCCTCGGAGCCCATGACGAGCGCCACGCGGCCCTCGAAGGGAGCATCCCAGCAGCTGCCCTCGGCGTGCTCGGAGGCACCGCCCACCCAAAAGCCAGCGGCCTTGAGGTCGTCGAGTGCACGGGCGATATTGGGAACCTGCGCGATAGGCAGATGCATGACGGCGCCGGCGGAAGTCTTGTAGCTGCCAACGGTCACGCCGGCAGCGCGCTTGTTGGCAATGATGACACCGGCCGCGCCCACAACCTCGGCGGAGCGCACGATGGCGCCAAAGTTGCCGTCGTCGGTCACATGGTCGAGCACAACGACGAGCGCCGGACCGTCGCCCGCACGGTCGAGGATATCGGCAACATCAGCATAGGGGAAGTTACCAACCTCGAGCGCAATGCCCTGGTGAGCGCCATGACTCGACAGCGCATCGAGCTGCGCGCGCGGCACATACTTAATGCGGACGCCCGCGGCGTTGAGGTCGTCGACCAGGCGCGACAAGGCGGCATCGCGCTCCCCGCCCTCAGCGATGAGCGCGCACTTGACGGGAAAGCCGGTACGCAGCGCCTCGGCGGCGGCACGGCGACCTTCGATAAACTCGCCCTTGGGAACCTGGACAGCATCGCGGTTGCGATCGCGCTGCGGACGTGCGGCCTGGGTACGATCGCGCTGGCCCTTGGGAGCGGCAGCGCGGTCGTTGCGGCGACCCGGACGCGAGCCAGAAGCAGCCTGCTTGCCTCCACGCGGTGCACGCTTGCGATTGTCGGCCATAAAACGGCCTCCTTAAATAGATAACGGACAAGAATCGACCGTCCGAGCCACGGCACCTTGCCTTTCAATCGTCGGGCATGACCACCAGGTCTATGCCCTCCTCTTTCAAGGCAATCTGCCGCACCTCGAACGGTCGACAAATACTAGAGACTCTTAATACGAGTGCCAGCGGCAGTATCCTCGATCGTCAGGCCCAGATCCTTGAGCTGGTCGCGGATGGCGTCGGCCAGATCCCAGTTCTTGGCGGCGCGGGCCTCGGCGCGGGCCTCGAGAATCTTGGCAGCGGCCTCGTCCACGTCGTCACCCGTGTAGGCAACCAAACCGGCGGCAACGCCCAGCAGGCCCAGCGGCAACTCGACCTTGGGCTCGGGGAGCTCAACGCCAAGCGTATCGAGCAGCTCGGCCAGCGTGTCGGCGGCGGCAAGCGCGGCGGCCTTGGCGGCAGCGTCGCCCGCCTGCTCCAGGTACTGGTTGCACTCGGTCACAAAGCCAAAGACAGCACCCATGGCACCAGCGGTGTTAAAGTCGTCGTCCATGCACTCCTTAAAGGCAGCACGAGTCTCAGCGGCCTTGGCGGCAAATGCCTCGGCGGCAGCCACATCGGCATCGGCCGTCGCATGGTTCGCGGCCCAGCGCAGGTTCTCGACCGTACCGGCGATACGCGTGAGCGAGTTCTCGGCACCCTCCAGGCGCTCCCAAGAAAAGTCGAGCGGCGAGCGATAGCTCGTCTGCAGCATCAGCAGGCGCAGGGCGGCAGCGGAGTGCTGCTCGAGGACCTCGGCCAGCGTAAAGAAGTTGCCGAGCGACTTGGACATCTTCTCGCCGTCTACCAGCAGCATGCCCGTGTGCATCCAGGTGTTGGAGAAGCCCTGGTACCAGGCGCAGGTGGCCTGGGCGCACTCGTTCTCGTGATGCGGGAAAGCAAGGTCGGAGCCGCCGCCGTGGATGTCAATCGGAGTGCCCAGGTAGCGGTGCACCATGGCGGCACACTCGGTGTGCCAACCGGGACGGCCCTCGCCCCAGGGGCTCGGCCAGCTGGGCTCGCCCGGCTTGGCGGCCTTCCACAGGGCAAAGTCGAGCGGGTCGTTCTTGTCCTCGTTCTCCTCGATGCGCGCGCCAACCATAAGGTCGTCGATGTTACGGCCCGAGACCTGACCATAGTTGGGATCGCTGCGCACGGCAAAGTACACATCGCCGTTATCGGCTGCGTAAGCGTGGCCCTGCTCGATAAGCGTCTTGATCATGGCGATCATGGGGCCGATTTCCTTGGTGGCGCGGGGACGCACATCGGGATCGAGCACGTTGGCGGCGCGCATGACGCCGATGAACTTGTCGGAAAACTCCGTTGCGACCTCGGCAGCCGTGCGGCCCTGCTCGTTGGCGCGCTTGATGATCTTGTCGTCGACATCGGTGAGGTTCTGGGCGAACGTGACCTCGTAGCCGCTCGCGATGAGCCAGCGACGAATCACGTCAAAGCTGATGAACGTGCGGGCATTGCCGATGTGGATGTTGTCGTAGACCGTGGGGCCGCACACGTACATGCGGACCTTGCCGGACTCGATGGGCTGGAACTCTTCCTTTTTATGGGTAGCGCTGTTGTAGATACGCATTCGTTACTCCTTAACGGTTTTCTGTAGCAGGCAGACGGCCCAGGCGCCGATTCCCTCGCCCTGGCCTTCCCAACCGAGCTTTTCGGTCGTGGTGGCGGCGACGCCCACGTTTTCGACGTCAACGCCCAGGGCATGGGCAAGGTTGGCGCGCATGGCATCGCGGTGCGGGGTGATCTTGGGTTGCTGACAGGCAATGGTGCAGTCGGCATCGACAAACTCAAAGCCCAGCTCGCGCGCATAGTCCATCACGCGGGCGAGCAGCACCATCGAATCAGCACCCTCGTAGGCAGGATCGGTGTCGGGGAATAGCTTGCCGATATCTCCCCCGCGGCAGGCGCCCAGAATGGCATCGGCCAAGGCGTGCGCGAGCACATCGGCATCCGAGTGGCCCAGCAGGCCGCGCTCGTAGGGAATGTCGACCCCGCCGATGATACATCGACGCCCCTCCACCAAACGGTGGACGTCGTAGCCGTGGCCAATGCGCAGGTTACTGAACATGGGGAAGGTCCTCTCCCTCGGCCATGCGACCGAGCAGAATCGCGGTTACGGGACGCAGGTCCTCGGGCACCGTCACCTTAAGGTTGTCGCGTGGGCTCTGGACGCAGCGGACGCACCCACCCATGCGCTCGACCAGCGATGAATCGTCGGTACCGATAAAACCCTCGGCGATAGCAGCGGCGTGAGCGCGCTTCATGGCGTCGACGCTAAAAATCTGCGGCGTCTGCGCGGCCCAATAGAGCTCGCGCGGCGGCGTCTCGACGATATTATCGCCGTCGACGATCTTGAGCGTGTCGATCGCGGGCTGACCGCACACGACACCGTCGAGCGAGCGGTCACCCATGAGCACGTCGATAGCGTGGTCGATGGCCTCGGTCGTAATGAGCGGACGAGCACCATCGTGGATGGCGACATATTCGAAACCCGCCGGAACCGCATGCACGCCGGCACGGGTGGAATCCTGGCGGGTCGCGCCGGCATCGGCAAAGCTGATGGGCGTGTCATAGTCAAACGGGTCGATGGCCAGGCGGCGCATCTCGGCACGGCGCTCGGCAGGGCACACCACCACGATGTGGCCGACCTTGTCGCTACGATCGAACGCGCGGATGGACCAGCTCATGAGCGGACGGCCCGCCACGTTAACGAGCTGCTTGCCGCCGGGATTTCCAAAGCGCTGGCCGCTGCCACCGGCAACGACCACGGCGCATACGGGCGCCATTATGCGTTCCCCTGTTTGGTGCCCTTCATGCGGTACAACGAGTCCGCAAGAATGGCAGGGTTGTTGACGCCAAAGTCGCCTAGGCGCTCCGGATCCTCGCTGATGTCGTCCATGAGCTCCTGCAGCGAGCCGTACTCGTCGACGATCTTCTCGGCCACGCCGTCGCGCACGACGGACACACGCGAAAGCGTGCGCAGGCCCAGCGGCGTCATGACGGAGTCCTCGTCCAGGTCGTCATAGCCCAGAACTGCCGCCACGTGTTGCGGGTCGGACAGGTCCTTAGGCGTCATGCGAGCGAGCTCTGCACGAATCTTCTCGGCATTAGCCTCGGAAGAATCACTTGCATAGTCGCGAATCATCAGGTCGTACTCGGTATCCATGCTGGAGCCGGCGAGCTGCTCGAGCTGCATCTGCACGAGCTTGCCCTGGTTGCCCAGCTTGACGATGCAATCCTTAAGCTCGGTCTTTGCCTGCTGCATGATCTCGAAGCTCGAGAAGATGCCAGTGATGTCGGCGAGCGTGACGTAGTCGTCCAGCTCGAGTGCCGTCAGGCGCAGCAGGGAGCGGTCGAGCGACTGACGGGTGGTCTGGAGCGTGGCGACGAGCTGGTTGACCGAGCTCATGATGGTGGTGACGGGCTGGATCTCGTAGCTCTTGCCGTGAACGTACACGTTAACGACGGCACGACGAGCCGAGACCGAGATCACGATGGCATCGGTGAGCACCGACATGCGAGCGGCGGTGCGGTGACGCATGCCCGTCTCGCTCGTGGCAAGCGAGGGGTCGGGATTGAGGTGGAAGTTGGCGCGCAGGATCTGGGTGAGGTCGCCGTCGATGACGATGGCACCGTCCATCTTGGAGAGCTCGAACAGACGGTTCGAGGTGAACGAAATGTTGAGCGGGAAGCCGTCATTACCGGCAGCGAGCACGTTTTCGGTGTCGCCGACGCAGATAAGGGCGCCCAGGTGACCGGCGATGATCATGTCGAGGGCGGTGCGGATCGGCTGACCAGGTGCCGTCAGGCGGATGGCCTGTTCCATACGCTTTTGCAGCTCGTTCTTATCCAAGGCATCGCTCCCATCGTATACGCTCCATAAACGCTAAATAGTTTCTCACGGTTTGTCCCCGCGGCGCTTGCGAAATCCGATGCTTACAGAATGAGCGAACACAGCTGAGAGCCCAACCCAAATGGGCTGCTTATGTGGTAACATCGGTATTCACATGAATGAGGGAGTAGTCGCGTGACCGGATTCGCCTCCGGTGGCGCGGTAAGTCAACACACTGGCCGATGCGGCCTGGCTTGCCTTAATGAACGAGACTCGTGGCTGTGCGCGCAACGCGTACGCCACGGGTCTTTTTTGTTGCTCCCCTGCCAGAAGTACACGCGGGTTCGCCCGCAGAGAGGGAGCCAGACTATGGGACTCGCCGAGCTCGTGCTGCTCGCCGTTGGCCTTTCGATGGACGCCTTTGCCGTTTCCATCTGCAAGGGTCTCGGCATGAAAAAGATCAACCTTAAGGTCGCCGTAGTGCTCGGCCTGTTCTTTGGCGGCTTTCAGGCCGGCATGCCCGTAATCGGATGGGCGCTTGGCAGTCAGTTTATGGGCATCATCGGCCCCATCGACCACTGGATCGCCTTTATCCTTTTGGCCTTTATCGGCGGCAAAATGCTGTGGGAGGCCTTTACCGAGGACGAGGATGAAGGCGACGGCAAGGATGCCGAAAAGATTGACCTGGGCGAGTACCTGATCCTCGCCATTGCCACCTCAATCGACGCCCTAGCCGTGGGCATCTCGTTTGCGGCACTCTCGGTCGACATCGTGCCCGCTGTATCGCTTATCGGCATCACAACGTTTATCTTCTCCGTCGCCGGCGTGGCGATCGGCCACACCTTTGGCGCGCGCTACGAAAAACCCGCCACCATCGTGGGTGGCGTCGTGCTCATCCTCATTGGGCTTAAGATTTTGCTTGAGCATCTGGGGATTCTCGCGATATAAAAAACGCCTCTCATAAGCTCAACGTCAACATAGAGGCCTCATGCAGAGTTTTGCATGAGGCCTTTTCATGCAGACTTTTGCATGTCATACTGATATGCAAAAGTCTGCACGTTAGGAGATCGCCGTGGATACCCTTCCCATCACCACACCACGCCAAGCTGGCGTCTACGTGCGCCGGGCACGCGAGGCGCAAGGGATCACCCGTGCCGTCCTCGCTAAAAAGGCCGGTGTTTCGGAGCGCCTGCTCGCATCGCTCGAGCTGGGAGATGCCACGGGTATTCGGCTCGACAAGTTGCTGACCGTCTTTAACGCACTCGGCATAGGTCTCTTCGCGCAAAGCGATAACGACTCCATCGCATCGCCCTCCGAACATCCGACGACGATAGTGAACCTCCCTATCGCGAACTCGAATACCCTGCCAAAGCCAAGCGTAGGCAGACGACCCACTCGACAAGGAACGCCATCTTCCTATGGTGCCTTGCTGGCCCAAATCGCAGCCGAGCAAGGCCTTTCCGGCACTTCAAACCTCTCCTTTGGCTGCAAGGTTGTGAAATAAATGGCAGAGATGGAACTCGCGACCCTCATTTGTGGCGAAATCGCCGGCACTCTCCGGCAAGACGAGCATGGACTCTGCAGCTTTGCATACGCCCCAACCTATCGCGGAGCACCGTTATCGCTAACAATGCCGCTTTCCAATCGCACGTATGGCCATAACATCGTCCGCCCGTTCCTATTTGGCCTTTTGCCCGACAGTCAAGAGCAGCGTCGCGCTATTGCCACCGATCATGATGTTGCATCCAACAACCCCGTCGCCCTCTTGTGCCATATCGGTCTTGACTGCGCGGGGGCCGTTCAGTTTTGTCAAGCCGATCAATTAGACGCCGCCCGCGGCAGGGTCTCGGCATACCGCCCGCTTACCAATTCTCAAATCGCTCACAAGCTCAAAGCAATTCGCGATGACGAAAGAGAGACATGGATGGGCTCCAACGAAAGCTGGTCCCTGGGCGGCAATCAAGGCAAATTTGCACTAGCTTGGCATGATGGCCAATGGTGCGAATGTCTAGGGTCATCCCCCACTACCCATATCTTCAAAAATGGTGTCGCTGGGTTCAAACATCAGGCCTTAAACGAATTCGTCTGCATGAAAACGGCTCGGCGTGTTGGCATTCCAACTGCCAACGCCTCCTATTGCACATTTGAAGACGAAGCCGCGCTCGTCGTTGAACGGTACGACAGAATGGTCAATAGCAGCGGAAATATCGAAAGGCTGCATCAGGAGGACTTTTGCCAGGCGCTCGGTGTATTGCCAAGCCAGAAATACACCGCCGACGGAGGACCAACTACACGAGACATCCAAGAACGACTGATTAACACAGTCCCCCACCACATGAATCTTGTGCTTTTTACCTATATGTTGTTCTATAACGCCATTATCGGAGCGCCTGACGCACACGCTAAAAACTACTCGCTCATCCTTGGCAAAGGCACAAACGCGGCGCTCGCACCCATGTACGATGCCGCATCGGGCTTAGCATACGAACGTATGCGGCGAAAAGCGCGCCTCGCCATGAGCGTTGGCGGCGAGAACCGTGTGGGGCGCATCGGACCCAACGCAATTCGCCGATACCACGGTATGGGCGACCCCGCGCTGGAGGCGGCGCTCACCGATGCCGGGCTATCCGAGAAGTTTTGCTTTGCGACCATGATGGACCTCGCCTACGAGGTACCCATTTGCATGGAAGAGGTCATGGACGAATACGCCGACCTGCCCGGCATGGCGGACCTGCGCGAGCATATGCTCGGCCCCGTCCGCGAAAACTGCCAGCGCACCCTCGACCTCATCAAGGCGGATATGGGCTAGACGCCCGCAATTTCCCATTTCCCAAAAGAAGAGAGGGGGCACCTGTCGCAAAGACCGGGTGCCCCCTCTCGTAATGTCATTTGCAATCCGCTAGCACGTGGCTCGGACTGCCGTTAGCGCAACCTTTACGCAGCGAGGCGCTTGAGGACGTCGATGAGCAGCTCGTAGAAGCGCTCGGCAGAAGCGAGCTCCATGCTCTCGTCCGGGGTGTGGACATCGGAGAGCGTCGGGCCCACGGCGATGGCATCCAGGCCGTGCAGGGCCTCGGCAAACAGACCGCACTCAAGGCCGGCGTGAATGGACTCGATTCGTAGCTCGGAGCCAAAGAGCTCGCGATAGCTCTCGACAAAGATGTCGCGGACCGGCGAATGCTCGGCATAGCTCCAGCCGGGATACTCGAACTCAAACTTGGCGTCGAATCCCAGGACATCGGCCAGCGTCTGCAGGCGGTCCTTGAACTCGTTCTGCAGCGAGGTGATCGAGGAGCGCGGGGACAGCATGATCTTGACCTGGTCGTCAGAGGTGGCAACCACGCCGATGTTGGAGGAAACCTCGACGGAGCCGTCGGTGGCGACGTTGCGGCGGATCACACCGTTGGGGGCAAGACGCAGAGCGCGAATAAGGGCAAGTGCGGACTTCTCGTCCATGGCCTCGACCTCAGTGTTGTCGGCAATCTCAACCGTGCAGGTAAAGCCGGGGTCGAAGACCTCGAGCTCGGCAGTAACGTCGGCGATGATGCCCTTTGCGATCTGGGCCGCGGCCTCGGCGGCAGCGTGGTCGGCGTAGACCAGAACAGCCTTGCACTCACGGTTGATGGCGTTGTCCTTGGTGCCGCCGTTAAAGCTAACGATGGCGGGCTCGCCGGCAACCATCAGGCGGTCGATGATGCGGGCCATGATGAGGTTGCCGTTGCCGCGCTCCAGGTTGATATCGCTGCCGGAGTGGCCGCCCAGCAGGCCGGAGATGTCGAGCGTGAGGGTGCTACCGGTCTTGTGCTCGCGCACGATGGGGCAGGTGTAGGTAACGACGACACCGCCGGCGCAGCTGACGGTAGCAACGCCCTCTTCCTCGGAGTCAAGGTTAATCATGGTGCGGGCGCTAATCTGGGACTTGTCGAGCGTCTCGGCGCCGACCAGGCCAGTCTCCTCGTCGGTGGTGAATACGCACTCGAGGGCGGGGTGAACGATCGAATCGTCATCGAGAACAGTGAGCATCAGAGCGACGGCAATACCGTTGTCGGCGCCCAGAGTGGTGCCGTTAGCGGTGAGGACGCCGTCCTTGACGACCAGGTCGATACCATCAGTCGTAAAGTCGTGCTCAACGGAGCCCAGCTTGTCGCACACCATGTCGATGTGGCCCTGCAGCATCACGGTCGGGGCATTCTCGGCACCGGCAGATGCGGGCTTGCGAATGATAACGTTGTAGACCTCGTCCTGATACACATCGAGACCGCGCTCCTTGGCAAACGCGACCAGGAAATCGCTGATGCCCTTCTCGTTGCCAGACCCACGGGGGATCGCGCTGACCTCCTCAAAGAAATGGAACAGCTGGGCGGGCTCGTAGCCGGTAATCTTGTAGTCCATGGTGCCTCCTTGGCGCAACTGGTTAGACAGTAAGACATGCGACTTGTATATTCCCAGACTTTGCGTGCATAAACCAGTCGAAAACGCCGAGCGCCCTCGCATCATCGGCTAACGGCGAGGAAACGCCACTTTATCAAGATAAAGCATGTTAGACGGGCCGTGCCGAAGGGACGTTGGACCCTTCAACCAACTTCAACGCCTGTTGAACATTAATGCATACACCATTGGTATGTTTGATGAGATTTTTGTCCTCTGTCACGACGTAATCGGCATCAATGCGATTGGCGACGCCCAGCATCAGGTCGTCCTCAAAGTCGTTGTGATGATACTTGAACACAAAGGAGTCGAAGACCTCGTCTGCACCGACCGAGGCAATAATCGACTTTTGCCGAATCAGGCGAACGCACGCCCACGCTGTCTCGTCGGCACCGGCGATGGCTTCGGGAGTGAGAGCCCCCTCACGGCGGGCGTCGGCCTTCATCGTCCTTCCCAGAATGTAATAGACGTCTTTGACAGACAGGGAGGACGAGAAGAGGACGATATCCTCCGCTTCCGCCGCGCGAGAAAGGAGCTCGACTATCGGCCTGGTCGCATTCGTACGAGCGAGAAAGTAATCTAGCCAGACGTTCGTGTCGATCAACAGCTTGAGCACACGTTTCGTTCCGACGCCGCTCATAATTCGATCCAATCGCTGAATCTCTCGATCATCATTTGATCGTATAACTCGTCGTAATCAAAGGCTTCATCGGGGCTCGGCCTCTGAATCGAGAACCGCTCATAAAAATTCGAAATTAACGCAGCCCCTTCCGAGACGCGGGACGAACTCGCCTTCGATCGTATGTCGTCAGGCAGGACTTCGTCATCATTCTTTTTTGCGACGGGCATATGACCGTTCTCGGTCAAGTACTGCCACAGCTCCCTCACAGCTTGTGACGGCGTCATGCCAATATGAGTCAGTACGGCGTCTCCTGCCTCTTTGAGCTGGCGATCTATACGCACGTTCATCTGAACTGGCCGCGTGTCGAGTATTGATGTAGGCATATCAACTCCTTTGCTATACTGAGTCTCAATTTTAGTATAGCACGGCAGATTGAAGCACATTTCAATAGAAACGGGGGCGCCTCCTTATCGGAAACGCCCCCGTTATACAAGGTATGTTTAATCCCTACAGCGCGCCGGAACCGGCTTGCATCATGCCGCCGGGGCCCGAGGTCACGCCGCCGCTCACGGGCGCGGCGTTGCCGGTGTGCGGTGCCGCCGGGGCGGTATCGCCACCGAGCGTGCCCGCCGGACGCGGTGCCGGGATCTCGCCCGTGCCGTGGCCAAAGACAAACTTGCCATCGGCCACGTCGCACAGGACGGTATCGCCCTCGCCCCACTCGCCGGCCAGAAGCTCCTCGGACAGCGGGTCCTCGATGAGCTTTTGAATAGCACGGCGCAGCGGACGCGCACCGTTGGTGAGGTCGGTACCCTCGGCCACGATCTTGTCATAGGCCGCATCGGTGAGCTTGATGTTCATACCGTTGGCAATCAAACGCTGACGCAGATCGTCCACCAGCAGGTGCGCGATCTTGGTGAGATTCTCGCCCGAGAGCTTCTGGAACACCACAATGTCGTCGATACGGTTGAGCAGCTCAGGGCGGAACAGGCGCTTGAGCTCGCCCATCGCGCGGCCGCGGATCTCACTCGAGGTGAGGCCCTGCTCGCCGGTGGTGCCAAAGCCAACGCTTGCATCCTGCGCAATCTCGCGGGCGCCCACGTTAGACGTCATGATGATCACGGTGTTGCGGAAGTCGACCGTCTTGCCCTGGCTATCGGTCAGACGACCCTCCTCCAGCACCTGCAGCAAGATGTTGAAGATATCGGGGTGCGCCTTCTCGATCTCGTCGAACAGCACGACCGAGTACGGATGGCGACGAACGGCCTTGGTGAGCTGGCCACCCTCGTCGTGACCGACGTAACCCGGAGGGCTACCGATGAGCTTGGAGACCTCGAACTCGCTACCGAACTCGGACATGTCGAAGCTGATGAGCGCATCCTTGTTGCCAAAGAGGTACTCGGCGAGCGTCTTGGCGAGCTCGGTCTTGCCCGTGCCGGTGGGACCCAGGAAGATAAAGCTGCCGCCGGGGCGACGCGGATCCTTGAGCGGCGAGCGGCTGCGGCGCACGGCCTTGGCAACTGCCTCGACAGCCTCATCCTGACCGATGATGCGCGTCTTGAGCACGCTTTCGGCTTGCAGCAGGCGACGGCTCTCGCTCTCGGTAAGCGAAGACACCGGCACGCCCGAAGTCACGGACACGATGTCGGCGATCTGGGAGACATCGATGGTGAGCGGGCTGGCGTCGAGCTCGGCGGTCCAGGCGGCCTTGGCCTCGGCGAGCTCAATCTCGGCGGCCTTCTGCTGCTCAGTGATCTCGGCGGCCTTGTTCATGTCGTCGCTCTCGGTGGCCTCCTGCGCGGCGGCCTTAAGCTCCTCCACGCGATGCTCGGCCTCACGCACCGGCTCGGGCGCGCGATTCGCGGCGATGCGAGCGCGGGCACCGGCCTCGTCAATGAGGTCGATAGCCTTATCGGGCAGGAAGCGATCCTGGATGTAGCGGTTGGAAAGGTTCGCGGCGGCCTCGATAGCACCCTGCGTATAGCGCACATGGTGGTGCTCCTCGTAGCGCGGCTTGAGCGCGGTCAGGATCTTGACCGTGTCCTCGACGCTCGGCTCCTCGACATCGATGGTCTGGAAGCGACGCTCGAAGGCCGGGTCCTTGGTGAGGTACTTGCGGAATTCCTCGGCCGTGGTGGCGCCGATAATCTGGAAGGCACCGCGCGCGAGCACGGGCTTGAGCATGGAGCTCGCGTCGATGGAGCCCTCGGCAGAACCGGCACCGATGATAGTGTGCATCTCGTCGATAAACAGGATGACGTCGTCGGCTTCGGTGGCCTCCTGGATCACGTTCTTGAGGCGCTCCTCAAACTCGCCGCGATACTTGGCACCCGCAACGAGGCCTGGCAGGTCGAGCGTCCAGATATTCTGGTTCATGAGGTTCTCGGGCACGTTGCCGGCTGCAATCTGCTGAGCCAGGCCCTCGACGATGGCCGTCTTGCCCACGCCGGGGTCGCCCAGAATGAGCGGGTTGTTCTTGGTGCGGCGCGAAAGAATTTCCATCATACGCTGGACTTCCTTTTCGCGACCGATTACAGGGTCGAGCTCGCCGTCGCGCGCCTTCTGCGTGAGGTTGGTCGCGAACTGCTTAAGCGTATCGGTGCCACTCCCCTTTTGCTGAGAGGCATCCGAGCCGCTAAAGAACGGCAGGCCCGCACCGGGACGACCGGCACCGGCGCCGGCGAGCGGACGCTTCTTGTCCTGGTCCTTGGCGGTGAGTTTCTCGATAGCCTTTTTGATGGAGGCGGACGACACACCCAGGCGCATGAGGATGTCCATGGCCATGCCGTTGCCCTCTTCGACGATGCCGATCAGCAAGTGCTCGGTCGACACGTAGGTCTGGTTGTTCTCACGCGCCACGCGGAACGAACGCTCCATCACGCTAATGACGAGCGGCGTAAAGGCGAGCTTGGCCGCCTCGGTCTCCTCACTGGGCTCGGGAACCGTGGTCTGGACCTCTTTGAGAGTATCCATGATGTCATCGTAGGAGATGTCGAGCGAACGCAGCGCCTCGGCGGCAATGCCCTCGTCCTCCTTGGCAAGCGCGAGCAGCAGGTGCTCGGTGCCCACCTTATTTGAATGAAGATCGAGCGCCTCCTGCTTGGCCATGGACATGACCTTACGCGCGCGATCGGTAAATCTATCTAACATGCTCGTTTCCTTACATGAGTTCATCGAAATCAAAACGCCCGCCCGTCGGCGGCGCTTTTGTCTCTTTACCCACAGGTTGTCTATGTTAACAGCTGGAGGAATATCTATAAACCCGGCTCACATGAATGCAGGTTATGACCGCATCGCGGGACTCACCGCGCGATGCGCGACAGGCGCCCCGCAAGAGAAACCCTAGGCGTCTTTCACCACGTCGGGACTCGTCGCACGCGATGCGCGATAGGCATCGGCCTCCTTGGAGACGCGTTCGAGCAGCTCGGATGTATCGACGCCCTCGACTTGCGCGACCGTTTCCACCGTCTGCATGGCGACCGCCCTCAGGTACGCGCACGCGCTGTCCCCCAGCTGCTCGAGGTCTATCTCCTCGCCGCCCTCCCGGGCAAAGCCGACCGCCATCACAAAGCCCATGATGCCCGAGACCAGAAAGCCCACCGCAAAGCTCGAATCTGCCTTGAGCTCTTCTCCGTCGGGGTGGACGATCTCTCTCACGCGGTCGATGATGATCGTATGGATGCCCTGCACGACCTGCTCGGCGGCACCCGCCCTCATGGTGATGACGATGCGCCGCAGCAGGCAGCGGACGTCGCGCCGGTCGAACGCCGAAAGGTCGCCCTCGCTCGAAAAATGCCAGAGGACATCGGTGATGAGCTCGTTATCCTGCAGCAGCTGGGCTATGGCGATGGCGACGAGTTCATCGAAATCGTGAAAATAGTAGTAAAACGTTCCGCGATTGCACTGGGCGGCGCGGGTCACCTCGCCAACCGACAGCTCGAAGATGCTGTTGTTCTCGATGAGCTCCCAAAACGCCTCGATGATACGGGTGCGTGCATCGGGCGCATCGGCGTCCTTACGCGGTCTCGCCATGCGCCTCACCGCACCCCTGCGCCTTGGCGTTCATGATGAGCATCTGAAGACGGTTCTCCACGTTGGCGAAGCTCACGTCGGGATCGTAGTCGAGCGGCAGGAACTGCGCCGTGGGATACTGCTCCTTGAGCGCATGGATGAGCCCGCGCCCCACGACATGGTTGGGCAGACACCCGAACGGCTGCAGGATCACGAAGTTGCGGCAGCCGCGCTTGGCGTGCTCGAGGATCTCCGCCGGAATCAGCACGCCCTCGCCCGCATCGAACGTATGGTGCAGGATCTTATCGCTCGCGCGCACGAGCTCGGGCATGCGCGTCGGCGGCTCGTAGAGCGGGCTCGCCGCGCCCAGGCGGTCGCAACGGTCGTGCGCGAGCTCGAACAGGTTGTCCGCCGTGGCGTACCAGGCCTTTTCGGGCAGCGACAGGTCGACGTGGAACTCGCGCGACTGCGCATGCTTGTAGAAATAGGTCTTGCGGATCACGTCGGTCATGCGCGCCTCGATGACCTCGAGCCCGTTGTCCTCGAGGTAGCGCTCGATCTCGTGGTTGGCGCCGAGATGGAAATTGAGCAGGTACTCGCCCACGATGAGAACGGTCGGATGCGGGTTCGAGCGGTCGTACGGAACGGCGTCCATGATCGCAAGCGCGCGTTTGAAGCCCGTCGCCTGGCCTCTCAGCCCGGAGCGCTCCATGCCCTCGATAACCTCATCGAGCGCGCGGTCGAACGCAGCGTCCGCCGCGCCCTTCTCGAGCTCGTAGGGACGGATGCGCCTAAGCATGGCCTCGAGGGCATCGATCATGGGAAGACCGTAGGCGATCTGGATGCTCGGGCCAAGGCCGAGCTTGAAGCCCGGATGCGCATTGTGGGCATCGACGTCGTCGTTGGTGAGCACCGGGACATAGTCGTATCCCGCGTCGTCGAGCGCGCGGCGCAGCAGGGGCATGTAGTGCGTCAGGCGGCAGTCGCCGATATACTTGCCAGTCACCACGGCGACGTCGTGCGGGTCGTACTTACCGCTCTCGAGTGCCGCGAGCGCCTCGCCGATCACGATTTGCGCGGGGAAGCAGATGTCGTTGTGCACATAGCGTTTGCCCAGGCGGATGGCATCCTCGCGCCCGATATCAAGGGCCTCGGCGCGCACGCCCTGATTGCGCATCGCCGCGGTCATGAGCCTGCAGAACGCATGGGAGGTGTTGGGGACCAGCGCGATCTTGTCGTGCCGGTCGCGCTTGGTGTACTTGACCTTATACGGGTCGTCGAGCGGATGGACCGCGTGCACCCGGGCGCCCTCGGCACGCTCCTCCGCGCGACGACGGTTGACCGACTCGATAAACGAACGCACGCGAATGCCCATGGGACCGGCGACGTCGCTCTCATCGAGCTTGATCATCATCGGAACCTTGGAGCCCATCTCGCCCATCATGCG
This sequence comes from uncultured Collinsella sp., assembly GCA_958347015.1. GTDB lineage: Bacteria > Actinomycetota > Coriobacteriia > Coriobacteriales > Coriobacteriaceae > Collinsella. The sequence continues at coordinate 141,098 of CATVTV010000003.1, forward strand.
CGCGATCTCGTCGGTGAGATACGCATCGTGGCCGCAGCCGAAGCTGCCCATCTGCACGAGCTCGAGCTCGGGCGTCGATGCGACGATGACCGCGCACGACAGCATGCGCGCATGGTAGTTGTTCACGATGTCGATGCGGCTGTTGGAAAGATCGACGTTGCAGACCCCCGGCACCGCATCGGGCGTCAGCACGGGGATGCCGCGCTCAGAGAAGAGCTTGGGCAGCCCGTGGTTGACCAGCGGGTCGTTGTGGTACGGGCGCGAAGCGATCACCACCGCGTAGCCGCCGTCCTCGCGCACGTTCTCGAGCACTTGCCTGCCGCGCAGCTGCAGCTGGTTCTCAAACGTCTGCTGCGCGCGGTCCGCCTGCTCGGTCGCCTTGGCAACCAGGTCGGCATCGATATCGAAGGTCTCCTTGCACCACGCCTTGAGCTGGCGGTTTCGGTCGCCCTCGTCGTACCAGTGGAACAGCGGCGTATCGAACGGAACGCCGAAACGCTCCTCCGGGTTATCGGAATTGCGCATCACGTAGGGGTATCCCTTTACGACGGCGCACATCCACTCGCTGGTAGAGGCGGTGTTTTCGGTGGGCACCGTCGTGATGATGGGCATGAAGATGCGGTCGACGCCGGCGTCGACGAGATTGCGGATGTGCCCGTGGACGAGCTTGGCCGGGAAGCACACGGTGTCGGATGTGACGTGCGCCAGACCGCGCTCGTACATCGCCTTGGTGCTGCGTCCCGAGACGCGCACCTTAAAGCCGAGCGTGCTGAAGAACGTCGACCAGAACGGCATGGTGTCCCAGAACTCGAGCACACGGGGAATGCCGATCGTGACATCGCGCCCCCCGCAGACGGGAACCGTGGGGTACGACTCGAACAGCAGCTTCTCGCGGTCGACAAAGAGATTGGGGGCAGCCGCGGTCCGGTCGCGCCCCGTGCCGGGCGCCTGTGCCTCGCAAGCACCCTGCGGACGCAGCTCCTCCGCCGCGGGAACCTCGCGCACGAGCTCATCCCATGAGATGGCGCCGCCGCGCGGGCAGCGATTGCCCGTGACGTAAAGCGAGCCGTCGCCAAATGCCACGACCGCGCGCTGGCAGCGGTTGTTGCACCGACGGCAGGTAACGCCGCCGAACTCGCGATGCTCGAAGCGCTCCACGGCATCGAGCCCGATAAACGACGTGCCGGCGTCGCCCTTGCGGCATTCCTCGCGCGCGAGCAGGGCGATACCGATAGCGCCCATCAGCCCCGGGTGGGGCGCACGCGTGACGGGTTTGCCCAGATACTGCTCGAATGCGCGCAGCACCGCGTCGTTTCGGAACGTGCCGCCCTGGACGACGACTTTGTCGCCCAGACGGTTGAGATTTGAAACGCGAATGACCTTGGTGAACACGTTCTCGATAATCGAACGGCAGAGACCGGCCATGATGTCGCCCGGACCCTTACCGCGCCGCTGCTCGGAAACGACGCTGCTGTTCATGAACACCGTGCAACGGCTGCCGAGAACGGCGGGGGCTTTGGACGAAAATGCCTCGGTCGCGATATCCTCAACGGCTATTCCGAGGTTTTTGGCAAAACCCTCGAGGAACGAGCCGCAGCCCGCAGAGCACGCCTCGTTGACGACGATATCGGTCAGCACGCCGTGGTTGAGCCAGATGGCCTTCATATCCTGTCCGCCGATGTCGAGCACGAAGGTCGCATCGGGAACGCATGCGCACGCGGCGCGGGCGTGCGCGACCGTCTCGACCGTATGGTAGTCGGCGTGGAACGCGCGCGCGAAAAGCTCCTCGCCGTATCCCGTGGTGCCCACGGCATCGATCGCAAGCGTGACTCCCGCTGTCTCCCAGCGGTTTTTCAAGCTGACAAGACCCTGTTGGGCGACGTCGAGCGGTCTGCCGTTATTAGACGCGTAGAACGAATCGACAAGCTCACCCGCCTCATCGACCAGGGCGAACTTGGTCGTCGTGCTCCCCGAATCGATACCGAGCGCCACACGCACCGTCTCTCCGGGCGCATACGCATCCGGACCCTTTGCCGGCGTCTCTTTGCCATGGCGTGCCGTAAAATCCGCCTGCTCGGCAGGTGTGGCAAAAAAGGGCTGGGCAAGACGTCCCTCCCCGCTTGCGGGCGCGACCGTCTCGAGCTTATCCAGCCGGACAAAAGCGTCGGGAAGGTCGATCGGTTGGGACGATGCGAACATGTCGGTCAGCGACAGGGCGGCACCGCGCGCGACCATGATCTGCGGATCGCGCGGGACGATAACCTGATCGTCCGATAGATTCAGTTGCTCCCGGAACACGCGGACCAGCGTGGGGTTGTAGGCGAGCGTACCGCCCTCGAAGATTACCGGCGGCTCGATGTCGATACCCTGGGCCAGACCGCCGATCGTTTGGCGGGCGACCGCGTGAAGCGCCGAAAGCGCCAGGTCGGTGGTAGGAATGCCCTCGTTGAGCAGCGGCTGGATATCGGTCTTTGCGTACACGCCGCAGCGGCCCGAGACCTCGTGGACGGTCGTTCCCCGGCTTGCGAGCTGCTCGAACTCGCCCGATTCGGTGCCGACCCCCATGAGCTTTGCCATCTCGTCGATAAATGCACCGGTACCGCCTGCGCACGAGCCGTTCATGCGCATGTCGGCAACCTCGATGTCTCCCTTATCGTTGGTGCGGAAGAAGATCATCTTGGCGTCTTGGCCGCCCAGCTCGATGGCGCAGCGCGTCTGCGGATAGAACCTGCTGATCGCGAGCGCGTTGGCGACCACCTCCTGAACGTACGAGGCGCCCAGCGCGGTCGCGATATCGCGCGCACCCGAGCCGGTCACCGCAACGCGCAGCGACTCATGGGGAAAGCGCTCGGCGAGCTCGCCGAGCATGGCGCGCACGCTCGCTGTCTGACACGCCCCGTGGCGGCGATATCCCCACCACGCCTCGGTCATATCCTCGTGCATCGCGTAAACTTTGGTCGTCGTCGACCCTACGTCCAGTCCTACTAGCAACGCCATAATGCTCCGTCTCTCGCATTTTTCCTGCTAGAGATATACCACTCTACGTAATACAACAGACTGTTGTATTTAAACTCCGTATAAAAAGCGGCTGCCGAAACGCTTCAGCAGCCGCCGAATGCACCAACAGATTGTTCTGCGCGCTAGCACGTCGGGCAACGGAGCAGCACGGGCCCTCCGGTCATGCGCACCGCTCACGCCGGCGATGTCGCCGAGAGAGCTATCCACGCTTAGGGCTCCAACCAAGCAAGTCGCCCGCGCTCAGCAGGTCCCTAAGCGAGCTACTCGCACTCAGAAGCCATAGCCTGCTCCAAGAGCTCGGCATGCTCCTCCTCGAAAACCGTCCCCACAGGGAAGGCGCGACGGAAGACGAAGTAGGAAATCGGACCGGCTACCAAAAGGTTCCACGGCAGCGCCATCACAAAATTATGCGGGATGTTGATCATCCAGATCGCGGGCACGGAATACAGGTTCGCAAGGATGCCGCCGGGCATGTGCGTCAGACCCTCGCAGGCACCGTACAGCGACATGATGATGACCATGGGAACGACCATGCAGGAGCTGACGGCGAGCGTCATGGCGAGCGGCGAGCTCTTGCCCGGGGTCACGAGATGCGTAAAAGCAAATCCCTTGGCCATCGGGCTTGCGATGAACCAGTCGCAGCACATCGCGAAAATGTAGGCGAGTGGAAAGCCGAGCCAGGCCTCGGCGATGATTTTGCCGTTGAACTCGCCGTACTGAAGCGCAACGTTATAGATGCTCATCCAAAGCACCATGCAGAAACACATGATGAACGTAAAGATCAGAGACTCGCGTTTATTGGTAGGCATACAGGTAGGGTTCCTTTCCATCGGCGCGGGCGCGCAAAAAAGCGGGCGAGGCAAACCCACCTGGCAACCAGGCTGTTCGTCTCGCCCGCTCATGAACGCGTCTGCGACTACTTATGTGATGGCTTCACCCTACCATGAACAGCACGGGCTTCGTAAGCGTTGAGTTTGTGGAGATACGGGGCACCGATAATCCCCCGACCCCCTAAGTTGCGGTGGAATACGGACTATTTTGACCCTTTAAGCAGCAATTCAGTCCCTATTTCACCGCAACTCATTTGGTGCAAAGTAACCTGTCCCCCTTGCACCAATTAGCTGGTGTGGCGCCAGCGAGGGTCGGTGAGCGTACGCGCCACACCCAGCCCAACGGGCAGAAACGCTACGATGAGCACTGCGCGCACAAACCAGCCGAGCATATTGACTGTGTCGAAGGTGCACATGTAATACATAGAGCGATAGAGATACAGACCGGGCACCATAATGACAATCGAAGGCACCGTGAGGGCGATGCGCGGGTAGGTGAGCTTGACTTCGGCCAAGCTTGCCAGCAGACCCGATACCAGCGCGCCGATAAACGCTGCTGCCTCGGGAGGCATTCCCGTGCTGAGGCCCAGGAAGGGAATCATCGTCGGCGCATCGACAAGGGTCAGACGCAGGGTATTGGACACGGCGCCGATGAGCCCTGCCGCCGCGGCCATCTTTACCGGGCTGTTGAACATCACCGAGAAGCCGAATACGCCAACGAAGCTCATCACCACGCGCAGGAGCGTAAGAGCAAGCGGCGAAAGGCCCAGTGGGGCAAAGTCGTCCGGCGCCAGGCCAACACACTCGGCAACCATCCAGCCTACGAGGGTCGCCATCACAATAATCGATACGGCATATGAAAGGCGCTCGATGCCGCTTCGCATGTCGAGCTTAGCGATGTCAAGGCCTGCCGTAATGAGCGGAAAGCCGGGAATCACAAAGAGCATGGCGCCGATATAGCCTTCTTGGTGCGACATTGCCCCCGGTATGACCTGGCCAAGGCCGAGCAATGCCAGCAGATACGAAACGCAAGCGAGCGCAACACCGGTCGTCAGCGCGCTGAACTGACCAAGGCCTTGCTTGAGAATATGGGAGCGGGCAAAGTTGCCGACACCCGCGCCCACGAACGCGCATGCCATCTCAATAGGACCGCCGCCGAGCAAAAAGACAAAGGCGCCACAGGCGCAGGCCGCCGCAAGGCCCTGTTGCCAAGGCGCGTAATCAGGTTTTGAACTCTCAACGGTCTTGAGCATCTCGTGATACTCGTGCACCGTGAAGCGACGACCATAGGTCTCGATTTCCTTGAGGAAACTCTCCATCATCCAAATGCGATGGGTATTGACGCCCGTTGTGGGCAAGCTGACAACCTCATTAAAGCAGTGACCATCTTCGATGCAGGTGCACTCAAACGATAGGAGACTCAGGTCGACGTGGATGGTGACGCCGAGCACGTCAGCAACACGATTCATGGTATCGCGTACACGCCAGGCACCCGTTCCGCTCGCGAGCATAAGCATACCGGTGCGGCAGATGATGGATGATTTATCGGTGAGCGGCGCATCGACGGCAAGTTCATCGCCTGCCGTCACGATCTGGTGCCAGTCAGTTTTCATATGGAGCGCGCCGGCACGAACGCCGTGGTGCATGGGGGCTCTCGAAAGCAGCGAGTTAAGGCGCGAAGACTGTGGGGGCTCCGTTGATTCGTCCTCAACCTCATCAGTCTCTTCATCGACCAGATCAAAGGAATCAAGCGGCGCTGGCTCGCGACGGTCGATCAGCTCCTCGTCCTCATCATCAAAGTAGTTGAACTGATCGAGCATGTCCTCTTCGATTGCGCGCTCGCTCGCATCGTCCATCCCGGTGCTCCCTTCCTATCGACTAACCCCCATCCTAGACAGCGACGGCTAAAGGAAACATAAAAGAGACGGCTGTCATGCGAGCCATGTTCGCAATAGCCATTGGGTAGTCATTGGGGACGTTCTTGAATGACTAGTCGTTTAAGAACGTCCCCAACGACTAGTCGTTTAAGAACGTCCCCAATGACTACTCCGACAACGTCGATGTATTGGCAACGCCAGACA
>CATVTV010000004.1:0-129309 GCA_958347015.1 uncultured Collinsella sp.
TCATGAAGTGCTTGAGCACGGTGTTGCCGAACGAGCCGGTGCCGCCCGTGATCATGAGGGTCTTGTCTTTGAATACAGTGGTGTTGATAGTCATACCCAATCCTTTACATAAACTCATAGATACCGCGGGAGCTGCCCGTGTAGCCGTAGTGCCTCTTGAGAGCCAGGTCCTTTTCCTCCCAAGCGAGGTGCCCGAGGTGTAGCGAGCGGGCCTTCAATTTCTCCAAGTATTCGTCGGCCGTCTCGATAACCCTTGCCGGCATGCCGACCGCGACCGAGTCGCTGGGGATATCCTTCGTGACTATCGCGCCAGCACCGATAACGACGTTGTCCCCGATGGTTACTCCCCCCATCACGATCGCGCAGTTACCGATGTAGACGTTGCTGCCCAGAACAATTGGGCGGGTAACCTCCAAATCGGGGACGTCCTTGCGAAATAGAAGGGTCCCGCCGTCGTGCGTCTCGAAGCGAACGCCGTCGGTGATGTGAACGTTGTCACCCACCGTTATTAACCAGGGCTCGGTGGACCATACGACCTCGCCGTAGATATGGAAATCGTCACCGGCGTTCACACCGATACGGCGCGCATACTCCTCCGGCGTGTGCGAATGACACCACAATTTATATTTCATCTTCTTAATGATTGACACTAGACACCTTCCTTCCAGTCGGTCATTCGACCCCGCGGTTGGACTCCTCGGCACGGTCGAGGACCTTCTTGGAGTAAACCGGGTACGTCAAACTGCTAATGAGCATGGTGACAATAGTCCCAAGGAGAACCCCGTTCACACCGAGCCCGCACGACGTGGCGAGGAAGACCGAAAGGGGGATGTTGAGCACCGCCTGTAAGCAGGCAACCGCAACCATGAAATTGACGAGCGTGAGTCCGTTGATGACTTGGGAGTAGATGGTGTTCCACATATATACGATCGCATAGACACCCATAAGGGCGATGAGTGAGTCATCGAACCCGAGGTCGCGCCCCAGCCAAACACTTACGAGGGGCTTGAAGACGAGCACCATGACGATGACCCCGCCCACCGCGACAGCGAACAGCCTGTACATCTTCCCGAGCGTCCGCCTGATTTCAGCGATATCGCCACGTGCATAGTCGACGGTAGTCTTTGACCATAGAGGTACGACGAGCGCGGCAAACAGGGACGAGAGTACCGTGAACACCTTGTTGGCGGTTGTGTAGACCGTCACCTGCTCGGGCCCAAAGAGATTCGAGACGATGAGGTTATCGGTAGTGAAGAGGACAAGTGTGGCGATCTGGGTGATGAAGAACATGATGCCTAGGCCACCAACGTCCTTTGCCACGGCACGAGAGCAGCTGCGCGGTGACGGAGCGAGTTCTCGGTTCCTCGCGAAGACGTAGATCGTGAAGGCGCCGTACACCAAAATATTGGAAGCTACGTAAAAGACCGCGACCGCCGTAAGGCTTCGGGAATCCGTGAGCGAGAGCAGCCAGACCGACAAGAGCATGACCGCCTGCTGGCAGACCGAGATGAGGTTTACTACCTGCGCCTTTTGAAGCGCATAGTAGACGCTATTGCATAGGGTAAGGACGAAACTAAAGCACATTCCGAGGAAGCTCAGTTCCACAACGCACAGCAGGCTCTCATTAACCTCCCAGGCGGAAAGCAGGGCGGGCCAGTCGACGAACGCAATGGCGATGCCGCAAGCGACGGCGACGACGGCGACGACGCCTGAGAGAATGGCGTAGGCGCTCGACACGAGGGCCTTCGGCGATACGCGCGGCGAGTCGGAGGCGATGGCCTCGGAAAGGCGATTGCGAAGGCCGTTACCGATGCCAAGGTCGAAGTAGGAGATCCACGAGAGGATGCTCAGAATCGACGCCCATACACCGTATTTGTAGTCGCCGAGATAGTTGAGGACGATGGGGACGTAGACGAGGCTGAGGACCATGGACACGCCCTTGTAGACCATGGCCCGACTCATGCTACGGCCGAGGTTGCTAGCGAGCTTCACGTGAGACTCCAAACGAAGAAGCGGCCGCGCGCATGGGCTGGACAGACGTTTCGGCCACGTTTTTGCAGTACAGGTAAATCGGAATGAAAATAAGCGTGGTGTAAAAGACCTCGCACTCGAGGTAAGTCGCTATGAGATACATGGCGGCGAAAGCCAACTTAGCGGAGAGTCCAAGCTCTCGAGACTTAAAAACGGGGTAACAGGTCCAAACGAGAATAGCAATGCCCATAATCGGACCGTAGACGGCAGCCACCTTAAGTAAACAGGCGCCAACGAACTCGCTGTTACCAGTCGAAATGGCAGCCCCGTACACGTTATAGCCGCATCCAAAAGGATATCGCTGCATAAGAGCCAGCGCAGCATTAGCAGCTCCAACCCGGGCCTCACCTGATGCGTCCAGGGAGATACCTCCGTCGTTCATGAAGCGGCTGAGAACGGAGTCCGTAGCCCACGCCGAGCTCCCCATCGCAGACGCGATGAAAACGAACACGCATATGGACCCGAAGAAGATCGGAGCAATTGCGGAAACACGATCGCCCTTCTTCAATGAGGAAAGAGAGTAGGCAAAGAAGACCAGGAGAGTTGTGGCGTAGCCAGTGGCGGATTTTGTGGAGAGGACACCCGCCACAAACAGCGCCAAAAGCCGCGCACGCGTCTTCTTATCTATTTCCTTAGACTTCATGAAGAGCAGCACGAAGATAGCTGAATTGAGCAATATCTGGTAAACAGCAGGCTCTCTGAATATGCCAACGTTACGCGTGTGGTCGAACCCTCGGTCGACGTACAGGAGTAGCCCATCGGCCCGATAGTTGACGACGATCCTGTTCACGGAGTCCAACCATGTTGTATCTCCAAAGGACAAGAAAAATGAAAACGGAGATAGGTGACCCCAAACTCCCGGGAAAACCTGAGAAATCAAATAGACAACCAGGCTGAAGCCAGTGAGGAAAGCCGCTAGTTTAATGAAGCGGATAAGAAAACTCGAAACATCAAACATCACTGCAATAAGGGTAATTCCCACCATCGCTACCCAACTCAAAAGCTCAGTCGGCCCGAGTGCGTTTGTGCTTACCCGGACGAAAAGCATGGCAAGAAAGCCCAAGGCTAATATCGAAATGGGATATACAAGCTGATATTTCCTGTTAGCCATAACGATGAGAGCAATTAGGGCCACCACCGGTATAACAATGTTCGTGAGAATGCGGTCGTACAGAAATGAATCAGCAAAAGCCACCATAAGGTAAATGAGCAAGTAATGGCAGGCAGCCTCGCACTGCTTCTTCGTAGCTGAATTTTTCATGCTAAGCGTCGCCCTCATTGCCGCTCGCCCTCTAAAGCCTGGAAATAGTCTTCAACGCGGTCGGCATTCCCGTACTCATTCGACTTGAGATAGAAGCTGAGCTCCTCACAACGAGAGGGATCTTCGAGCAGCCCTTGCACGGCATCAGCGAGCGATACCGCGTCAGTGCCAGCGATGATTCCCTCTTTGACGCCCAACTGGTCATGGACCGTGGGGTACGCCGTCGCAACAATGGGCCTCGTAAGAATCTTGGCCTCGTCAAGGGCGACTGACTTTCCCTCGAAGCGTGACGGCTGCACGACGATGTCGCAGTTAGCGATGTAGGGATAGGGGTTCTCGCGGGCGCCCAAGAACGTGAAGACGTCCGCAACACCCAGCTCTTCAACAAGTTTTTCGCAAGCGGCCTGCTCGGAATCGCCAGTAAGCCCCTTTCCCATCTCGTACCAGCGAAACGAGCAGCCGCGCTGCTTGAGCTCGGCTGCCGCACGGATGGCGGTGTCCACACCCTTCTCGCGAGTGATGCGCGCCACTGTAAGGATTCTCGGCGCGTCAGCATCGTACTCTGGCGGAATGAACTCGGACGCGCGGCGTCGCACTACATCCGAAGAAACAATGTTCGGAAGACTCTTCATCTTGTATGCCATCTCAGGGAAAACAGAGCGCACGATGTCGATGCACTTATCGGAAACGGCATAGATACCATCCATGCGTTCCAGGCAGGGTCGCTCGTATTTTTCCGAATAGCGGGCAGAGCGATAGTCTCCGTGATAAAAGACTGTCTTGCGATCGGCCTCAATCTTCTCATCGACAAAGTAGAGAACTTGACCATTAATAAATGAAACAGCCACGTCGTAATGACCCGGTATTTTATCTATAGCAGGAGAAAAGAAGTATTTCCAACGAAATCCGCGGCGAGTCTCTTCATCGCGAGAGACAATGCCGGAAACAACGTCTGCCGTTAGACGCCATACCCCAGCCTTACGGCCACGAACCGATGTGAAGCAATCGCGTACTATAGCCGGAGTCTCAAGTACGGCTACCTTTGACGGTATTTGCCCCATAAAAAGCCCGGTGGGGTTCAAAAGCAGAAGATTGACGTCGTAGCGCGTTTCCGGAAGCTCTTCCAGAAGGTTGAGAAGCGCTCGCTCCGCACCGCCATTGTCCATTGAGGACATGACGAACAGGACTTTCTTTTTGTTCACGACAATCCCCCTTCCAATAGCCTGCCGTAATACGTTTGCCTGCCATCAGTTTGTTTTGGAAATTCTTGTTTCCACGTGAGCTTAAAGAGGCTCGTATCCAAAAGGAGCTCACTCCAAGCACTTTGATCGAAAGGCCTATCTAGTATCGAAATAAAGTCGTCGCAACGAGGATTATTTGGTTCGATGGACGCAAATGCGGCGGCGACCGAGGGGTCATGGCGTTGAGCTAGGACGATGAGGTAATCGACCAGCAGATAATCAATCAACCGATCACTATTGCGCCAATACTCGAGGAAAAAGTCTCTCGCCACGACGAACGGATGCCGCTGACCCTCTTTGCAGGCAAGAGAATATCCCGCAAACATGCCGCATGCAACCGAAGCGTGCAGGTAATCGGGCCTCTTGATGGACCAAAGCGGCATATCCATATATTCATCCAGCGATCCGGCGCAGAAGAAAGTAGCGTCGAGCCACATACCACCATGCTCAGCAAGCAAAGAGAGACGCAGTAGGTCGGATAGATTCGTACGCGACATGATGCCGGCACGGACCTTTTCGAGAACCCAATCGGGGATATGAGCGTAGTCGGACAGATTCTCGTCCGTGATGACGATGACCTCGTGCCCGCCGGCGTTGCGGCGCACGGAGTCGATGCACGCCTTCACAATCTCGGGGGCGTTCTCCTCGCCCTGCCACCAGCACATCCAGATCTTCCCCTCGAGGAAGGGATCGGATGGGGGCAGCGGTGCGTCATAGTCATATGACTCGAAGAAATCGCCGAAGCGGTTCTCGAGATATTTGAGAACGGTCTCGTGCTTGCGCAGCAACCGCTCCTTTACCGCAGGCGGTTCCTTGTACCCGTTGCGGCTCATGACCTGGATATCGAGCTTCGCCCGGAACGTGTTGATCGCCTCGGGCCACGAGGTGGCCCTGGCGATTCGGAACGTTGCGCCAATCTCCTCGCAGGAGCGATGCACGATTCTCTTGATGCTGTTATGGCCGTTAGCCATCGATTGACTCCTTATATAGGTTTACGAGATCGTTCATAAACTTCTCGCGCGAGCAGTTTTCCATGACGTAGGAGCGGCAGTTGCGCTGCAGCATCGAGTAAGCGGACCGATCCAAGAACGCGCTCGTGCCGCGCGAGATGGCATCCGCCATCGACTGGACGCCCCCGGGCTCGCAAATGAACCCAGTTTTCCCTTCGTCGACCAACTCAGGGATTCCGCCAATGTTCGTGCCGATGACAGGCGTGCCGGCAGCAAGAGCCTCCACAATCGAGTACGGCATGTTCTCTCGCCATCTCGAACTCGCGATGGCGAGAGACGCCCTCTCCACATACGCTTGCAGTGCCCCACCGGTCTGATAGCCGGCGAACTCGATGCGAGATGCACAGCCCAACGAAGACGCGAGCGCCTTGAAATCGGCGGCATCCGGACCGTCGCCGACTACAACCAAGCGCATGTTCTGCGGAAGGTTCAGCAAGGCGGCATCGAAGGCCCTCAACAGCGTGTCGACGCCCTTCTCGACAGAGAGCCGCCCGAAGAACAGGAGATAGGGGTTCTCCCTGTCAGTCGCATCCGCCCCGGCATTCGCCGCGCGGTCGAGAATCGCGTCGTCGGCGAAGTTCTGCAGGAAGACGACCTTGTCCTCGGGCCAGCCGCCCTCGATGAGCTTGGAGCGCATGAACCTGGAGGGGGCGATTACCCTGTCGATCCGCCGGTTTGACTTATGGGCCCTGTTGAAGGACGCCTCCATCGCCGCCAGCGCGCTCTTCGCGCGCGAGCCCTTCACGCAACGACGCTCGATGCAGTGGCAGTAGCGCCCGTCCTCGAGGCATGCGTCGCAGACGCGCCCGCCGCCGTCGAGCATGAGGTAGCCGGGGCAGACGGTCACGTAATCGTGGGCCGTGTAGAAGACCGGGACCTTGTTCTCCCTCAGGTAGGGGGCGTCGAGAATGGATAGCGTGATCTGCCTGTGCACGTTGTTGAGGTGGACGTCATCGGGGCGGAACTCCTCGCAGAGGGCCTGGAAGTTGCGCTTCGCCTCTGGCGAATAAATCAGCGCCATGCCGTCGCGCGCCGCCTTGAGCGGATTCTTGACGTTGTTGTACTCGCGCTGCGTCACGAAATACTTATCCCACTCGCAGGACAGGTTGTCAGGGTGCCTCATCGAGAAATAGGCCACCTCATACCCCATGCGCTCAAGCTCGGATCCGACGGTGAGGTAATAGGTCTCCGCACCGCCCTTGCGGTAGTGGAACTTGTTTACGAGAAGAATCCTCATCGGACATCACCCCCGTAGACGGCAAGGGTCCGCTCGACGACGGAGTCCCAGTTGTAGGTTTTCTCGACGTGCGCCTTGGCGGCGGCGCCGAGGACTCTCCCGCGGTCGTCGTCAGCAAGCAGGCCGTGCAGCGCGGCCCGCAGGGAATCGGCACTCCCCTTCTCGAACGTCACGCCGTTGCCCGCGAGGACGTCCGCGCACTCGGGGATGTCGCTCGTCACGCAGCGGCACCCATATGCCATGGCCTCCAGCAGGCTCATGGGCATTCCCTCCACGTCGGAAGGCAGCACGTAGGCATAGCAATTGGAGTACAGCTCTTCCAAGGGCTCGCCGTTGGCGAACCCGGTGAAGAGGACGCGCGGGTCGTCCTGCGCAGCCTCGCGCAGCGAAGCCTCGTACTCGGAGGTGTCCGAACCGCCGCCGGCGATGACGAGCCTCTTGTCCGTATCGAGCTCCTTGAAGGCCTCGATCAGGAGCTCGGGGCGCTTCTCGGGGACGAGCCTGCCCAGGTACAGCAGATAGGAGCCCGCATCGAGCCCCCACTTCTCCTTTATCTGATTAACCGGCCTCGGCTGCTTTGGCTCGATACCGTTGGGGATGAACGTCGCCGTGCGACCGTAGGCGCCCTCGAAGTAGGACTGGGCCGATTTGGACAGGACGATGAGGCCGTCGGCCTTGGTGGCGGCGGTCTTCTCCCCCATCTTGATGTAGGTGCTGGCGAGCCTGCCCCACTTGGCGCGCTGCCAGTCCAGGCCGTGGATGGTGGCGACGGTCCGGATACCGGCATGCTTCGCCAGCGGAAGGGGTACACAGGGGCCCTCGGCGTGGTAGTGGACCACATTGGGCTTGTCCTTGATGGCAGCCAGGGTGGCGAAGTACGAGGAACTCAGCGCGGCGAGCCCCTTCTTGTCGATTGTCTTTACGGGAACGACGCGCACGCCGTCGACCATGCGCTCGCGGCTCTCCGCGGCGTCGCCGGTCATGACATCGCTGCCCGAGCGGTCGTAGCAGGTGACCTCGTGGCCTAGCGCCGCCATGCGGCGGGCGAGCTCGGTCACGACGACCTCCACGCCGCCCTCGCGGGAGCCGTATCTCTTATGTCCTATCATCGCGATACGCATCTAGCACGCACCCTTGCCGGTGATGACCTCGATCACCGTGAGGACGACGATCTTAAGGTCGCTGATGACGCCTCGGTTGGCGATGTACTCCAGGTCTCGTCGGACCATGCCGTCGAACCCGGTCGAGTTGCGCTCCGTCACCTGCCACCAGCCGGTGATGCCGGGCTTCACAGCCAGGCGCTGCAGATCGAACTCTGTGTACTCTGCGACCTCGTTGGGCAGTGGCGGGCGCGGGCCCACCACGGACATCTGGCCCAGGAACACGTTCAGGAACTGCGGGAACTCGTCGATGGAGTGCTTGCGGATGAACTTGCCGATCTTGGTGACGCGCGGGTCGTCCTTCATCTTGAACATGGCGCCGGCGATCTCGTTCTGCCCCTTGAGCTCGGCGAGGCGCTCGTCGGCGTCTTTATACATGGAGCGGAACTTCCACATGCGGAAGGTGGACAGGCTGCCGTCGCGGTGGGTCTGGCCCACGCGGATCTGGCTGTAGAACGGGTTGCCCTCGCTCTCCAGGCGGATGGCCGCGGCGAGCACCATGCTCGGCACGGCGATGACGGCCAGCACGCAGCCGCTGAACACGATGTCGAAGGCGCGCTTGACGGTGCGGTAGGCAAGGCGCGTGCGGTCCCAGTCCTTCACGGCCTGCATAGCCTGGTAGCGACCGGCGCCGTTACGCCGATCCATGGCCTGGGCAACAAGCGCGGCTCCCATGAACTGCCTCCCATTTCTTGGACACGAGAAATGGGAGGCTTTCCGTCCAAGTTTTGGGGTGCAGTTCACCACCGGCGCGTTTTGCCTTGTCGCTTCGTTAGTAGTCAAGTTCAAATCCACGTCCCTGTTCCCAGGGATCTCCCAATCGATGAATTCAAAATGCGAATGAATTACCATTGCGACGTCCCCTTACGTCTTACTGGGCACGTCCAGCGGAAGCAGCTCCCTAAAAGCGGAGTCACCTTCGCCCACGTCTACCAGGCACCAACGCTTATGACGGTCGATCTTCTTTACACGGGTCTCTTGCCCCACCAAGGGTCCCTGCTCTATGTGCAGCACGCCGTCTTCTATGCGGGCTACGCTGTTGCGCACCACCACGTCGTCGTCGAGCACGCTGCGGTACCAGTCCTGCGCATCGTCCGGCATGGGTGCATAGGCCCGCTCCCTGCTGCCGGCAATCCTGCAACCAAAGCTCAACTGGGCCAAAGCCTTGTCGAGCGCGGCGGCATCGCGCGTGGCGACGAAGAAGTATTCCTTGTACATGGGTTTGGTTTGGAGCGACCAGACGCCGTCCCGCTTAAACCAGAACTCCTTTTGCATCACAAAAGCGTCCTGCATCAGCTCGTGCGGGATAATGCGGCGGATCTTTTCGCAGGTCTCGCGCTCTTTACCGTTGGGGGTGTGGACCAGATACCAGCGGACGCGGCCATGCTGGCTGTTGGTGATGGCGCCGTTAAAGGCGCCGGGCAGCTGCTCTTGGCGCCGCATCGTCTGTTCCATGTTCTCGCCCCCTTCTCCAGCTCCGCGACGCACGCGGATGCAGGGGCGTTAAGAACAGGCTTCTCGCTCGCAGCTAGGCGCAGTCGCAAAAGTACAGGTTTTTGTAGAGGCGTATGGAGATGCGCCCATTCGCGGCGCATTTTGTGCAATCTGGGAAAACGCGAGCAGTTTGCTCGTATAATGAACTCCGTCGAAAGATATAAAAACCTGTACCTTTTTGCACAACAAAAAAGCCGCTCTAACCAGCGGCTTTTCTTCTATAGACAACAAAAAAGGCGACCACCCGCGAGGACGATCGCCTTTATTAATTCTTGTGTTGTTTGTGCTAGGCGCGAGTCTTGATCTCCTCGGTCACCTTGGCAACAAACTCGTCAACGCTCATCTGAACAGTCTCGTTGGAGCGATCGCGGACGGAAATGTTGCCGGCCTCGACCTCCTTCTCGCCCAGGATGAGCATGTAGGGCACGCGGTCGATGCTGCGGGCCTCGCGAATCTTGTAGCCGATCTTCTCGTCGCGATCGTCGCAGACCACGCGGATGCCGGCCTCCTCCAGCTTGGCGCACACCTCGTGAGCGTAGTCGCGACTCTTCTCGGAGACGGGAAGCGCCTTAACCTGCACGGGAGCCAGCCAGGTGGGGAACTTGCCCGCAAAGTGCTCAATCAGAATACCGATGAAACGCTCGATGGAGCCAAAGCACACGCGATGCAGCATGATGGGGCGCTTCTTGGTGCCGTCGGCGTCCACGTACTCCAGATCAAAGTTGAGCGGCATCTGGAAGTCGAGCTGGACGGTGCCGCACTGCCAGGTACGACCGAGCGAGTCCTCCAGGTGGAAGTCAATCTTGGGGCCGTAGAAGGCGCCGTCGCCTTCGTTGACCTCGTAGTCCATGTGCAGCTGCTCCAGAGCGGTGCGCAGGCCCTCCTCGGCGCGAGCCCAGTCCTCGTCCGAACCCATGGAGTCCTCGGGGCGGGTGGAAAGCTCAACGTGGTACTTAAAGCCAAACTTCTGGTACACGGAGTCGATGAGGTTGACCACGCCCACGATCTCGTCGGTCAGCTGGTCGGGACGCACAAACAGGTGGGCGTCGTCCTGGTTAAAGCAGCGCACGCGGAACAGGCCGTGCAGGGCGCCGCGCAGTTCGTGGCGGTGCACCAGGCCAATCTCGCCGGCGCGAATGGGCAGCTCGCGATAGGAGTGCGGCTTGGAGGCGTACACCAGCACGCCGCCCGGGCAGTTCATGGGCTTAATGCAGTACTCTTCGTCGTCGATGACGGTGGAGTACATGTTGTCCTTGTAGTGGTCCCAGTGGCCCGAGGTCTTCCAAAGCTGCTTGTTCATGATGAGCGGCGTGGAGATCTCCACGTAGCCGGCCTTGTGGTGGATCTCGCGCCAGTAGTCCAACAGCGTGTTCTTAAGGATCATGCCGTTGGGCAGGAAGAACGGGAAGCCGGGGGCCTCGTCGCGCATCATAAAGAGGTCCATCTCGCGGCCGATCTTGCGGTGGTCGCGCTTCTTGGCCTCCTCCAGCATGTGCATGTGCTCGTCGAGTTCTTCCTTGGTGGCAAAGGCGACGCCGTTGATGCGGGTGAGCATCTTGTTGTCCTTGTCGCCCTTCCAGTAGGCGCCCGAGACACCGGTGAGCTTAAAGGCCTTCAGCGCCTTGGTGTAGCAGATGTGGGGACCGACGCACATGTCGATGTAGTCGCCCTGCTGGTAGAAGGTGATGCGGGCGTCGTCGTCCAGGTCGCCGATGTGCTCGACCTTGTACTTCTCGCCGCGCTCCTCCATAAGGGCGATGGCCTCGGCGCGGGGCTTCTCGTACACGGAGAACTTGAGGTTCTCCTTAACGATCTTTTTCATCTCGGCCTCGATCGCGGGGAAGTCGTCCTCGCTGATCTTGACGCCCTCGGGCAGGTCGACGTCGTAGTAGAAGCCGTTGTCGGTCGCGGGGCCGTAGGCAAAGTCGGCCTGGGGGTACAGGCGCTTGATGGCCTGCGCCATGATGTGCGCGGCAGAGTGACGGATGACGTGCGTGACCTCGTCCTGCGGGAGCTCGGCCACCGAACCGTCATTGTAGAGTGCCTTCATGGGTATGTTTTCTCCTCTCGGATGCCTGATGCAAGTGCGTGCGATGCGCTCGGCGTTTTTGACTTGCATCATTATAGGCAGGTTGCCTTGGTATACAAGCGCCCGCCGCACCTTAATGGCACGGCGGGCGATTTTCTACGCATGCTTCATCGTGTGGGGGCGGGGCTGCGGGGCGCGCGTGCGGCGCCCGTGGCTTACGGCCGGCCCGACGATGGATGCGTTACTGGATGCGAGTTCGGCAGTAGGGGCATACCTTCCAGTGCGCGTCGAGCGGGCGATGGCAGCTGGGGCACACGTTGCGAACCTGAGTGTCGCACACGGGGCAGACGACAAAGTCCTTCTCGATGGGGGCGCCGCACTGCGGGCAGGTGCCGTACTGGGCAAGCTGGCGCTCGCGCAGGGCCATGTCCAGCTCCTGCTCTTCGCGGTCGGCCGCGTAGGAATGCGGGCGCAGGACCAGATAGGCGATGAGGCCCACGAACGGGATCAGGGCGATGATGCCCCATGCCACGTAGGCGCTGGCGCCGCGGCGGCGAGCGTCGATGAACACATAGACGACCGACAGCACGTACAGGGCGATGATAAAGCCAACAAAGGCATAGATGACGCCCATAAGCTGCGGCGACATGAGCTCGGAGATGTACTTGGACATTGAGGTGTACCTTTCGGAATAATTACAGTCCGGTCAAGTTTACCACGGGGTTTGTTTATATGGGACCAAGGCTGGGTACGGGGCTGGCGCGGACACAAACATCTCAATCTGTAACAACTTGACTCCAAAATCAGTCCTTACTGTTACAGATCAAGATGAACAGTGAACCCTCCGTTAAATATCTCGATTTGTAACATCTAGGGGTCAGAAACCCTTCCATCTGTTACAGATCAAGACAAAGGAAAACGTCCAATCTCAATATCTCAATCTGTAACAACAACTCGGCAAAAACAGGTCTAACTGTTACAGATTTAGACATTCGAAAACGACTGATGGGTTCATCTAAATCTGTAACATCTAGACCCCAAAACGGTCCCCAGATGTTACAGATCGAGACAGAAGAATCTCTCCCTGACTTTAAATCTCAATCTGTAACACATGGGACCGATTTTCCCCTCTTACTGTTACAGATAAAGACAAACGGAGGGGCCGTCTGGCAAACGTCTCGATCCGTAACATCTGGAACCCAGTTCTTCTGCTTACTGTTACAGAACGAGATAAACCCCTGACACCAGTGGCGGCAGACGAGGTCACCGATGGTCTTGAGTCTCGCCTCGCCTGCCGTTGGCGGGTGTTGTGGGGCTGTTCGCCGCATTGCCGTCGCGCAGGCGGTGCGCAGACCGTAGGATAGTTCTATTGACAACCTGTCAACTTGTCTGGGAGGCACCGTGACAGAAACGTTTGATATCGCGATTGTGGGCGCGGGCATCACCGGATGCGCCATTGCGCGGCAGCTCGCGCGCTATGACTTGTCCATTTGCGTGGTCGAGGCGGCCAACGACATCGCCCTAGGCGCGTCGAAGGCCAACGGCGGCCTGGTGCACACCGGCTACGATCCGGCACCGGGCACCGTAAAGGCGCAGGTCAACGCCCGCGGCTGCGAGCTGTATGGCACCTGGGCCCAGGAGCTAGGCTTTTTGTTCCGCCGCACCGGCTCGATGGTGCTGGGCTTTAACGACGAGGACCGTGCGCACCTGGAGAAGCTGCGCAGCAACGGCCTAGCCAACGGCGTGCCCGAGCTGTCGATTATCGGCCCCGAGCGCATCCACGAGCTGGAACCGCGTGCGAGTGCCAAGGCGACGTGCGCGCTGTGGTGTCCCTCGACCGGTTACGTTGACCCATTTGAAGTGGCCATCGCCGCGCTGGAGAACGCAGTCGCCAACGGCGTGACGTTTATGCGGTCTGCGCCAGTGGAGGCCATTGAGGTTGCTGGCG
This sequence comes from uncultured Collinsella sp., assembly GCA_958347015.1. Classification (GTDB taxonomy): domain Bacteria; phylum Actinomycetota; class Coriobacteriia; order Coriobacteriales; family Coriobacteriaceae; genus Collinsella. The sequence goes on from CATVTV010000004.1 coordinate 13,412, forward strand.
GCGAGGCTACCGACGGTGCTGCACGCTTTACGCTGGCGACGCCTGCCGGCGATGTGCACTCCCGCTATCTGATCAACGCCGCGGGCAACGGTGCCGCCGACATCTCGCATATGGCCGGCGCCGAGGAGTTCCAGATGGTCTGGCGCCAGGGAAACATTATGGTGCTGGACAAAGAGCCGCGTGCGCTCATGCCGCTCTACCCCGTGCCCACGCCGGTGTCCAAGGGCGTTATCGTCACGGGCACGGTACACGGCAACACCGTGATCACCGCGACCGCTGCCGTGCGCGAGCCGGGCGACACACAGACTTATGCGAGCGATGTGAACGCGCTACTGACGGGAGCGCGCAAGCTGGTTCCCGATCTGGACACGCGCCGCGTGGTGCGCGCGTTTGCCGGCGGGCGTCCGGTCATTAAGGGAACGAACGACTTCTTTATTGGGCAGTCGGCCGTGGTTCCGGGGCTGTTTCAGGCGGCAGGCATTCAGTCGCCAGGCGTGGCGAGCGCGCCGGCCATTGCCGAGCGCATGGAGCACGTGATGCGCGAGGCGGGCGTCGCTTTGCGCGAGCGGGCCGATTGGGATCCGATTCGCCGCGCGCCGGACGACTTCGACCGTGCGCCGCTTGCGCGCAAGAAGGAGCTAATCGAGTCCGACCCTGCATGGGGGCAGATCGTCTGCCGCTGCGAGACGGTGCCCGAGGCCGAGATTGTGGCCGCGATCCGACGCCGCCCGGGCGCGGTTTCCGTCGAGGGCGTCAAGCGCCGCTGCCGCGCCGGCATGGGTCGGCGCCAAAGTGGTTTTTGCCAGAGCCGCGTGGTGGCAATCCTAGCGCGCGAGCTGGGCTGCGACCCCAGCGAGGTGCTGTTGGAGGACACTGGCTCGTGGCTCGTTGAGGGACCTTTGAAGGGGGTGCGCTAGGATGGCGGAATTCAAATCGAACGCAATTGATAGCGATGCCGTTGAGGCAGCACCTAAGCAGGCCTTCGACGTGGTCGTCATAGGAGGCGGACCTGCCGGCATGGCGGCCGCGCTTGCCGCGCACAAGGCCGGCGCGCGTGTGGCCATCGTGGAGCGCGAGCAGCATCTGGGAGGCATCCTGCGCCAGTGCATCCACCCCGGCTTTGGCCTATCGCACTTTAAGCAGGAGCTCACCGGCCCCGAGTATGCACAGCGCTTTATCGACCAGGTGCGCACGACCAACATTGCGCTGTTCTTGGACAGCATGGTGCTTGGAATTGATTCGGGCGCGTCCACGAAAGACGCCGCACTCCACACCGTCACGCTCATGAGCCCCACCGGTATGCTGCAGCTCACCGGGCGTGCGGTCGTCCTTGCCATGGGTTGCCGCGAGCGTACCCGCAGCGAGATCAAGATTCCCGGCAGCCGACCCGCCGGCGTGTTTACGGCCGGCCTGGCGCAGCGATACATCAATATCGAGAACCTCAAACCCGGCTCGCGCGCCGTCATTTTAGGCTCGGGCGACATCGGGCTGATCATGGCGCGCCGCTGCACGCTCGAGGGAATTTCGGTCGAGGGCGTGTACGAGCTCATGCCCTACGCCAACGGCCTGCGCCGCAACGTCAAGAACTGCCTGGACGACTTTGGCATTCCGCTGCATCTGTCTACCACGGTCACGCGCGTGATCGGGCACGACCGCGTGGAGGCCGTCGAAGTGAGCCAGGTCGATGAGCATCTGGCGCCCATTCCGGGGACCGAGCGCGTCGTTCCGTGCGACACTCTGCTGCTCTCGGTGGGCCTGATTCCCGAGAACGAGCTTTCGGTTGCCGCGGGCGTGGAGCTGGACCCACGCACGCGCGGCGCCGTAGTGGACCAGAGCCTGCAAACGGGCGTGCCGGGCATCTTTGCCTGCGGCAACGTGCTGCACGTACACGACCTAGCAGACAATGTGACGACCGAGTCCGAGCACGCCGGCGCGGCTGCGGCGGCGTACGCTCTGGGTGGCAGTGCGAATGTCGAGCCCGATACTGCGGGCCCTGGCTGCCAGCTCACGGTCTCCCCTGCCGGTATCGCGGGCTACGGGCTGCCGGGACGCATTACGGCCGTGGCGCTCACCAAACTCAACTTCCGCGTACGCCGACCGGTCGATGCTGCCCGCGTGCGCATTCTCGCTGGCGGCGAGGAATTGTTCGCAGGCAAGGTACGTGCATTTAAGCCGAGCGTCATGGAAAGCTTTCCGCTGCCGGCAAAGGTGATTCAGCGCGCTCTCGACCTGGGTGTTAGCGAGATTGTCCTGTCCGTCGATCCCGTTGAGGAGGCGTAAAGCCATGAGCACAAATGTGATCGAGTCGCTGCAGTTCAACTGCACCACCTGCCCATCCGAGTGCCTCCTGACCGTAGAGGTGGAGCGTGATGCCAATGGTGCCGTGACAGCGGTGCGCTCCGTGACCGGCAACAGCTGCCCGCGCGGCGACAAGTTCGCACACCAGGAACTAACCTGCCCCATGCGCGTGCTCACCACAACCGTAGCCGTATCCGGCGGCGACGAGGCGCTGCTGCCCGTGCGCACGGCCGAAGCCATCCCGCTGGCACTTCACGCCCAGGCTATGGACCTCATCCACGGCCTAGTGGTCAAAGCCCCCATCCGTATGGGCGATGTAGTCCTCCCCGACCTCCTAGACACCGGTACCGACCTCATCGCCAGCATGGACATCGACCCTGCCTAAGTAGCTCATTTGGGACGGGGTTCTTTTAGCTACCCCGCCATCCACCCCGCCCCTCCACAATTGCGGTGAAATAGTTCCTGATTTCCGCCAAAACCCCGGTATCCAGGGACTATTCCACCGCAACTATCCTTGGAATCGTTATTTAGCTTGTGCCTACTTTAGTGCCATTTCAAAACTATGCCGGATTACGGGGCTGATTCAGAGACCCCCATCCATACTGGCAATTTTCGATTTTTGATAAGCCTTCTACCTGCGGTTTTAATTTCGCGATTTTTCCCATGGTCAAGGAGTACAGGTCCATCCCCGTAATCCGCCATACTTTTGAAACCAGCCCATTTGGGACCGGCCCCTTATGACTACTTTCGCCCGAACGTTCGCTCAAATGATTTTTCTGGGACGGGGATTAAATAATCATTATGTGCCGAATGATTATTTAATCCCCGTCCCAGAAAAATCATTCCGCATGTTTGACGCAGCTAAAATAGCCCCGTCCCAAATTGACTACCCTGGCATTGGGAATACCATGGTGGCAACCTAGCGAAAGGACGATGTATGGCACATGTCGATGACCAGCGTGTGGCGCGCATGCTCGATGCACTCGAGGCACAGCACCCCGGCGCGCAGCTGCTTGTGAACGACCCGTGGTCGATTTACTATCTGACCGGTTTTTATGCCGATATGTTCGAGCGTTTTTGCGGCGTGCTGCTCGCACGCGATAGCGAGCCTGTGATCTTGGTCAACGCGCTGCATCAGCTGCCCGAGTACGACAATGCCCGCGTGGCCTACCACAACGATACTGACGTCGTGGCCGACGCCATCGCGAGTGAGATCGATCCGACCAAACCGCTCGGCATCGACACCGTCATGCGTTCCGGGTTTTTGATGCCACTCATGGAGCGTCACGCCGCGAGCGAGTTCTTCCTGGGCGACTTTGCCGTCACCGCCGCACGCACCCACAAGGATGCCGCCGAGCAGGAGCTCATGCGCGCGTCCTCGGCCGCCAACGACGCCGTGATGGCCGACGCGATCAAGCTCGTGCACAAAGGTGTGACGGAGCGCGAGATTGCCGATCAGATGCTCGGTCTGTATCGCAAACACGGCTGCGAGGGCTTTAGCTTTCCGCCCATCGTGAGCTTTGGCGCCAACGCCGGCGACCCGCATCACGAACCCGACGATACCGTGCTCAAGCGCGGCGACGTGGTGCTGTTCGACATTGGCGGGCGGCATCGCAACTACTGCTCGGACATGACGCGCACGTTCTTTTGGGGCGAGCCAGACGAGGAGACGGCGCGCATATACGACATCGTGCGCCGCGCCAACGAGGCTGCCAAGGCGCTCGTCGCACCGGGCGTGCGCATGTGCGACCTGGACCGCGCCGCGCGCGACGTGATTGAGGACGCTGGCTACGGCAAATACTTTACGCACCGCCTAGGACACTCGATCGGTCTTCAGGACCACGAGCCGGGCGACGTCTCGCTCGTCAACGAGCAGGTCGTAGAGCCGGGCATGACATTCTCCATCGAGCCGGGCATCTACCTCCCCGGCCACACCGGCGTCCGCATCGAGGACCTTGCCCTGGTCACCGAGTCCGGCGTCGAGATTCTCAACGGCTACCCCCACGACCCAGTCCGCCTCGACTACCCCTTACCCAATAGCCCCTCAATTAGTTGCGGTGGAATAGTTCCCAGATTGGCCCACAGAGGCATAATCCAGGAACTATTTCACCGCAACTGCCATGGGGCCAAGTCGACCAATTTGAAAGTCTAGAGCTGCGCCACGAAAACGGCCTATCTACTACGTTTAACCCGCATGGGTCGACCATGCGGGTCTTTTTTGAAAATTGGCAAGCCTTCTACCTGCGGTTTTGATTTTGCATTTTTCCGCGTGGTCGAGGGTATCCGCTAAAACGTAGTAGATAGGCCCATTTCGTGGCGAGCAGCCCAAATTAGCTGCCCGGCAAATGGGGTTAGCGCAGCAAGCCTGCTACTTCGCCGGCTAGGGTGATGGTGCCTGCTGCTACGAAAGGCTCGCCCGCGGCATCGAAGGCTGCGAGGGCCTCGGATACGCTGGGGTATACGCCCGCAAGCTTGTCCGCGTCCACCAGGGCAGCGAGCTCCTCTGCCGGCAGGGCGCGATCGGAATCGGTCTGCGTCACGACCACGCGAGGGAAGGCCGGGATCAACACATCGACGATACCTGCCACATCCTTGTCGGCCAGCGCGGCGCACAGCAGCGTGGGGCGATTCTCCACGCACGGGTCGATCTCGTCCAGCGCGCTCACAAAGTTCTCGCAGCTCTGAGGGTTATGGCAGGCGTCAATCAGTTTGAGCGGATCGGTTCCCAGAACATCAAAGCGGCCCGGCGTGGGGCAGCCCATAAGCGAAGCGTCGAGAGCATCGTGGTCGAGTATGCGGCCCAGATAGCCCTCGCACAGCATAATCGCGCACGCGGCATTCTGCGGCTGATAGGCCGGCTTGACCATGCTCGACGTATAGATCGCACGCGGCGTGGTGCAGCTAAACTCAACCGTATCGCCCACGTGCTCCGGCACCTTGGTCGTGGCATGGTTCACCACCAGCGGCACCACACCGCACTCGCGGCAACGGGCATCCATCACGCGCTGAACGCTCGGCTCATGCGTGCCCTCGCCCAGCACAACCAGGCGCCCGGGTTTAATGACCGCGGCCTTCTCCCCCGCAATGGCCTCGAGCGTGTCGCCCAGGATGCGCGTGTGGTCGAGCCCGATGCCCGTAATGGCAACGGCGACGGGATCGGTCGCACTCGTGGCGTCCCAACGGCCGCCCATGCCAACCTCGAGCACAGCAACGTCCACCGCAGCTTCGGCAAACACCACCAGTGCGGCAGCCGTCAGCAGGTCAAACGGCGTGATGGTGTACGCGCGCTCCCCCGCCGCCACACGACGAGCATTCACGCGATGCCCCGCCTCGACGGCGGCAGAAACGCCGCAGGCAAACGCCTCATCGCTCACAACGCGCCCATCGACCTCCATGCGCTCGGGATAGCGCACCAACTGCGGCGACGTATACAGTGCGGTCTTTAACCCCTCACCACGAAGGATGGCAGCCGAAAAACGCGTGGTCGAAGTCTTGCCATTGGTACCGGCAACCTGAATGCAATCGAAATACTCGTCCGGACGTCCCAGCTCATCGAGCATATCGACAACCGTCTCAAGCAGAGGCCCAGCATCCCCAGAAATCCGCCCCGTATCAGCTGCCAACCCCACAGCCTCATCAAACGAAAGCAACTCAAACGAGAACGGCACAGAATACGACCCCGAACGCTTAGCCATAACCCAAAGTCTCCAATTACAGAAAAAGAGGCCCATCAAAAAGAATGAGCCCCTCGCGTTGATAATTTCAGCCACTATCCGCTTGCAGCAGAATCAAGGCCACAACCCCGTGGCCCTGACAGGCAGTGGACGCCCCCGTAACCGCTATGGGAGCGGTTTGGGGCTTTGCTCGATACAAGTTCCGCACGAGCCGAAGGCCACTTAATGTGGCCTTCGTGCGAGCAGGACTGTCCGCAGTAGCGAGCAATGCCCCAAACCGCGTCCCCCAGTACCGCCTACGAGAAGTCAGCAACCTGAGCAGTCAGCGCCGCCAGGATCTCCTTGAGCTCAGCTGCACGGTCCCTCTTCTTCTGGACCACCGCGGGCGCAGCCTTAGCCACAAAGCCCTCGTTGGCGAGCGTCTTCTCGCAGCCGGCGAGCTCCTTCTGGGCCGCGGCAATCTCCTTCTCCAGGCGCGCCTTCTCGGCCGAAAGGTCAACCTTGCCCTCGAGCACCACAAAGACCTCGACGCCGCTGTCGACCACGGCGATGCTCGCAGCCGGCTTCTCAACATCGGTGCCCATGACCAGCGAAGAAGTGTTCGCCAGCGGCTCGATGGTCGAACGCAGGCTCTCGAGCTTCTCGATGTCCTCGGCACCGGCACGCACGACCACGTCGAGCTCGGCCTTGGGGCTCAAGCGGTAACGCGAACGGGTGGCGCGGGCGGCAGACACGACGGTACGGCACAGCTCAAACGCGCGCTCGGCGTCCTCGTCAACATATTTGGCGTAATCGGCGGGCTCGGGCCACTTGGCGATCATGAGCGCCTCGGCGCGGTCCACGTTGCCCTCGGCGTCCAGGTCGAGCACGCTTGCCGGCATGTTGTCCCAAATCTCCTCGGTAACGAACGGCATAAGCGGGTGCATCAGGCGAATGGAGGTATCGAGCACAAAGATCAGGTTACGCTGAGCCTGCAGACGGCCCTCGCCCTTCAGGCGGGCCTTGGTGACCTCGACGTACCAGTCGCAGACCTCGTTCCAGAAGAACTGCTGCACGCCGCGAGCCATGTCACCAAAGGTGTAGTTCTCGATGCCCTCGGTGACCATCTTCACGGCCTTGGCCAGGCGGCTGAACATCCAGGCGTCGGCCGGCGTCTCCACGACAGGCTCGCCGGGCGTGTAGCCCTCCATGTTCATGAGCAGGAAGCGGCTAGCGTTCCAGATCTTGGTCACAAAGCTCTTGGCCTGGTCGGTACGCGGGCTGTCGATGAGCTTCTTGGTCTTCTTGTCGATGTTCGCGTCGAACTTAACATCCTGGTTGTTGGTGCACAGCGTGAGCAGGTTGTAGCGCATGGCGTCGGCGCCGTACATACCAATGAGGTCCATGGGGTCAACGCCGTTGCCCTTGGACTTGGACATGCGGCTGCCGTCCTTGGCCAGAATCGTCGGGTAGATGACGACGTCCTTAAACGGTACCTCGTCCAAGAAGTACAGCGAGCTCATGACCATGCGGGCGACCCACAGCGCGATGATATCGCGCGCGGTGACGAGCGCCGTCGTGGGGTGATGGCCCTCGAGCAGCTCCGGCTTTTGCGGCCAGCCCTGCGTGGCGAAGGTCCACAGCTGCGAGCTGAACCAGGTATCCAGCACGTTCTCGTCCTGATGCACGTGATGGCCGCCGCACTTGGGGCACACGTCGGTGTCCTCGGTAAGGGCGTCCTCCCAGCCGCAGTCCTCGCAGTAGAACACGGGGATGCGGTGGCCCCACCACAGCTGGCGCGAGATGCACCAGTCCTTAAGGTTCTCCATCCAGGTGGTGTAGGTCTGCGTCCAGCGCGCGGGGTGGAAGGTGACCTTGCCGGAGTTGACGGCGTCGAGCGCCGGTCCCTTGAGCTTGTCGACGGCCACAAACCACTGCTCGGACAGCCACGGCTCAAGCGCGGCGTCGCAGCGGTAGCAGTGCATGACGGAATGGTCGTGGTCCTCGACGTGATCGAGCAGGTCATGCTCCTCAAACCACTTGATGACGGCCTCGCGGCACTCCTCGCGGTTCATGCCGGTGAACTCGCCGTAGCCCTCGACGACCACCGCGTGCTCGTCGAAGATGTTGATCTGCGGCAGGTCGTGGGCCTGGCCCATGGCGTAATCGTTGGGGTCGTGGGCTGGGGTGACCTTGACGAAGCCGGAGCCGAAGTTAGCGTCGACGTGCCAATCCTCAAAGATAGGAATCTCGCGGTTGACGATCGGCAGCATTACCGTCTTACCCACAAAGGCGGCCTTCTCGGAATCCTTCGGGGAAACAGCAACGCCCGTGTCGCCGAGCATGGTCTCGGGGCGCGTGGTGGCGACGACAATGTAGTCCTGGCCGTTGACCGGCTCGGTCAGCGGGTAGCGAAGGTGCCACAGGTGGCCCTTCTCGTCCTTGTACTCGGCCTCGTCGTCCGAGATAGCGGTGGTGCAGTTGGGGCACCAGTTGACGATGCGCTTGCCGCGATAGATCAGGCCGTCGTGGTACCAGTCGCAGAAGACCTTGCGCACGGCCTGGGCGTAATCCTCGTCCATGGTGAAGCGCTCGTTGTCGAAGTCGACGGAGCAGCCCATGCGCTTGATCTGCTCGACGATAATGCCGCCGTACTCGTGAGTCCAGTCCCAGCAGGCGTCGACAAACTTATCGCGACCAATCTCCAGGCGGCTAATGCCCTCACTCTTGAGCTTCTTATCGACCTTGGTCTGCGTGGCGATACCGGCGTGGTCGGTGCCGAGCACCCAGCGCGTGGACTTGCCGCGCATGCGGGCCATACGGACGATGGCATCTTGGATGGAGTCGTCGGTGGCGTGACCCATGTGGAGCTTGCCGGTCACATTGGGAGGCGGAATGGTGACGGTGCAGTCGCCCACACCGGCGCGGCGCTTGTAGTAGCCGCCGTCAAGCCACTTCTGCAGAATCGCCGGCTCGTTGGTCGACGGATCGTAGTTCTTGGGCATTTCTTCCATATATCTCTCCCTGTCCCGCCGGGAAGGAATGTAGGCCCGATTTTCGCTCGGTCAGGTCCTGGCTCGCACGAAGACCACATTAAGTGGTCTTCGGCTCGTGCGGAATCTACGAAAATCGGGCCTACATTCCTCCCCTTAGGTATCGATTACTTCAGTCTGAATGACTTCGCTGAGGCTTAAACAAACACACAGAATAACACAGGTAGTTGGGGTTATTGCGTATATATAAAATAGCCTCCGACCGCAGGTGGCCGGAGGCTATTTACAGACACGTTTTAGGCTGGTCTAGCCGTAGATGCGTTGGGGCTGTTCTTCGCCCTTGACGGCGGCTTCGGTTACGACGACCTTGGCAACGCCTTCCTCGCTGGGGAGGTCGAACATCGTCTGCTGCAGTACGTCCTCGCAGATGGCACGCAGGCCGCGGGCGCCGGTCTTGCGGGCAAGCGCCATGCGGGCGATCTCGTGCAGGGCGGCGTCCTCAAACTCAAGATCGACGTCCTCGAGCTGGAACATCTTGCGGTACTGACGCACCACGGCATTCTTGGGCTCGGTCAGGATCGACACCAGGTCGTCCTCGTCGAGCGCCTGCGTCTGGGTGACGACGGGCGTACGTCCCACAAACTCGGGGATCATGCCAAAGGCGTTGAGGTCCTGCGGGAGCACCTGGCGCAGCAGGTCGTTCTCGTCGACCGAGGTGGGTCCGGCGATCTCGGAGTTAAAGCCCACGCCCTTGTTGCCCACGCGGTCGGCGATGATCTTATCCAGACCCACAAAGGCACCGCCGCAGATGAACAGGATGTTGGTCGTGTCGATCTGCAGCAGCTCCTGCTGGGGATGCTTGCGGCCGCCGGTAGGCGGAACGCTGGCCACCGTGCCCTCAAGAATCTTAAGCAGCGCCTGCTGAACGCCCTCGCCCGAAACGTCGCGGGTAATGGAGAGGTTCTCGGCCTTACGGGCGATTTTGTCGATCTCGTCCACGTAGATGATGCCCACCTGCGCGCGCTCAATGTCGCCATCGGCGGCGTTGATGAGTTTGAGCAGGATGTTCTCCACATCCTCGCCCACGTAGCCGGCCTCGGTAAGCGCGGTAGCATCGGCAATGGCAAACGGCACCTCGAGGATGCGCGCGAGCGTCTGGGCCAGCAGCGTCTTACCGGTACCGGTGGGACCGAGCAGCAAAATGTTGGACTTGGCGAGCTCCACCTCGTCCATATCATCGTCGAGCTGCGAGTCCAAGCCATCGTCAAAGGCGGACACCGCGGCACCGCCCTCGATCACGCGACGGTAGTGGTTGTACACGGCCACCGACATGGCGCGCTTGGCGTCCTCCTGGCCCATAACATAGGCCGAAAGCTCGTCATAGATCTCGTGCGGCGTCGGCACGTGCGTGATGACCTGGCGGTCGTCCTCAAGCTCAAAACCCTCCGTCTCGGGGTCAACGGCGGGCTGAGAGGCAGCCTGGCCGTGGTCGTTGAGGAAACCCGGAAGATTGCCGTTGCGGGCAGCGTCCATAAAGTCCGAAGCCAGCGACTCCTCAAGGATCTCGGAGCAGGCGGCGACGCACTCGTCGCAGATAAAGATGTTGGTCGGGCCCTTAACAAGGCGGCGAACCTGGCCCTGCTCTTTTCCGCAGAAGGAGCAGCGGATGGGGTTGCCGTTCTCGTCAAAGTTGTCCTGCATGTTACCGGCCATCCTAGGCGTCCTTCGCGGCGAGATCGCGCGAGGTGACGATACGGTCGATCAGGCCGTAGTCGAGGGCCTCGGCAGCGGTCAGGTAGTTATCGCGCTCGGTATCGGCCTGGACCTTCTCGATGGGCTGGCCCGACGCGTCGGACAGGATCTGGTTGAGCTCGCGGCGGGTCTTCTTGATCTCCTCGGCCACGATCTCGATCTCGGTCTGCTGGCCCTGGGCACCGCCGCTGGGCTGGTGAATCATGACCTTGGAGTGCGGCAGGCAGAAGCGCTTGCCCTTGGCGCCGGCCGAAAGCAGCACGGCAGCCATAGACGCGGCCATACCCACGCAAATGGTGGAGACCTGCGGCTTAATGAAGTTCATGGTGTCCAGAATCGCCAGGCCGGAGTAGACCTCGCCACCGGGCGAATTGATGTAGAGCGAGATATCCTTCTCGGCATCCTGGCTCTCAAGATGCAGCAGCTGGGCAACGACCAGGTTGGCGCTGACGGAGTTGATCTCCTCGCCCAAAAAGATGATGCGGTCGTTGAGCAGGCGCGAATAGATATCGTAGCTGCGCTCGCCGCGCGGCGTCTGCTCGATAACGTATGGCACGAGGGCGGAATCGAACTTAGCGATCATACGCATCTCCATTTCTCTTACGGACCAATAGTGGTTCTAGACAAACGTACGGTGCCCGCATGCTATGCATTGGCTGGCACCGTACGAAGCAACCGGATAACCGGCTTATAACTTTACCCCATCACGGGCGCATCCATGCGCTCGCGGGAAAGGTGGCGAGAATTACTCGGCGTCCTTGGCGGTCTCGTCGACCTCGGTCACCTTGGCGTTCTCGACCAGGTGATCAACGGCCTTGGAGCGACGGATGGACTCGCGGACGGCAGGCATGCGGCCATCGGCGATGAACTCGGCCTTGGAAGCCTCGACGTCCTTGACGCCGGCCTTCTCAAACTCGGCGTTGATGTCGTCCTCGGTGACCTCAATCTTGAGCTCACGGGCAAGAGCGTCGAGCGCCAGGGACTCACGGGCAACGTCGTTGGCCTGCTTGTGCAGGTCGCCGATGAACTGCTCCATGGTCAGGCCGGAAGCGGGCAGCCAGGTGTCCAGCGTCATGCCGCGGGCAGCGAGGTTGGACAGGAAGTTCTGGCCAAGCTCCTCAAAGACGGACTGCTCGTAGTCGGCGTCCATCTCGTCAAGCTGCAGACGCTCGGCGAGAGCGGAGACGCAACGGTTCTCCTTCTCGGCCGGGAGGCGGGAAGCCTTGTCCTGCTCGATCTCAATCTTGATGGCGTCGCGCATAGCGTCGATGCTGTCGAAGCCAAAGTCGGACTTGACGAGCTCGTCGGTAAGCTCGGGGGTGTTACGGACCTTGATGCCCTTGACGGTGACCTCGACGGTGTGGGTCTCGGCCTCTTCGCCCTCCTCGACCTCGTCGGTCCAGGTGACGGTCTTGACGTCGTCAACGTTGGCACCGATCAGGGCCTCGTTGAACTCCTTGGGGTTGCTGTCGCTACCGGCGATGAGCATGCGGCCCTCGGCGGCAAAGTTGTCGGCGTTCTCGACGGCCTTGAGGTCGACGGTAACGTAGTCCTCGGCCTCGACGGCGCGGCCCTCGACGTCCTCGAAGGTGGCACGGTAGTTGAGGAGCATCTCGACCTGGTTGTTGATCTCGGACTCGGTGACCTCCGCGGGAGGCATCTCGATCTCAACGGCGTCGAAGGAAGAGAGCTCAGCGGCAGGACGCAGGGAGAACTCGACGGTGTAGGTGTAGTCCTCGTGATCCTTGGCGAGGTCGAGCTCCTTGTAGTCACCGTTCTTGGTGGGGACGATGTCCAGCTCGTTGAGGACGACGGGCTCGTTGGCGGCGATCAGGTCGTTGGTGGCCTGAGCGAGGGTAGCCTCGGCGCCAAGTGCGGAGTCGATGACCGGACGGGGGGCCTTGCCAGCACGGAAGCCCGGGAAGCGGTACTTCTTGGCGGTGTCCTTGTAGGCCTTCTTGATCGCGGCGTCGACGTCGGCGGCCGGGATGGTGACCGTAGCGGTGAGCTTGGCGTCCTTGACGTCAGAAGCGGTGATGTTCAACACGTTCCTCCTCATACTGCCCAGCTTATCTGAGGTGCTGGTACCTTTATGCAACAAAGAGTCGCGACGGCGGGAGCCGACGCAGGTGCGTTGGTGCGGGCGAAAGGACTCGAACCTTCACGGGAATCCCACCAGAACCTAAATCTGGCGCGTCTACCAATTCCGCCACGCCCGCATGAGCGCACAGACTAGGAATGATAGCAGATACGAACGACAAGCGCACGCACACCTTTTACAGGCTCACGACCTCACCACGAGTGCAAAAGGCGGGGCGAGTTGTCCCGCCCCGCCCATTACGACTTGTTCGCTGACCCGCTACTCCCCCAGCAGGGCCTTCTCGGGCGTGATCGGCAGCGAGCGAACCTGGTGGCCGGTGGCGTGTGCGACGGCCGAGGCCACGGCGGCGAGCGGCGTGTTGATGACGACCTCGCCAATCGACTTGGCGCCAAACGGGCCCGTCGGCTCGTAGCTCGGCTCAAAGGCCACGCGAATGCTGCCGATATCCAGGCGCGTGGGCAGCTTGTAGCTCATAAAGTTGCCGGTGCGCAGGCGGCCGCGATCGTCATGCTCGACAATCTCGTAGAGCGCGTGACCGATGCCCTGGGCGATACCACCCTCGGCCTGGACGCGCGCGAGCGCCTCGTTGATCACGGTGCCGCAATCGACGGCAGCGGCGTAATCCACCACGATCACCTTGCCGGTGGCCTTGTCGACCTCGACCTCGGCAATGCCGGCCATAAACGGCGGAGGCGAAACGGGCAGGCAGGCAGAGGCGTGCGAGGTGAGTGCGTCGCCGCCCGCGATGTTCTTGACGCACAGGTTGGCAAAGTCGCGCAGCGTGAGGTAGCGGTTCTGCTCGCGCGCGGCACGCTCGTCGGACAGGCGCACGTACTGGCCATCGAAGACCACGTCGGCGGCGTCCACATCCCACATCTGGGCAGCCTTGGCGCAAATCTTCTCGCGCAGCTCGGTCGCGGCGTTCTTGGCGGCAAGGCCCGTCACGTAGGTACCGGAGCTCGCGTACGAGCCGGCGTCGAACGGCGACACATCGGTGTCTACGCCGCGCACCACGATCTGCGAGCTCTCCACGCCCAGCTCCTCGGCGGCAATCTGCGCCAGGATCGTATCGACGCCCATGCCGTTATCGGTGGCGCCGGTGCCGATGGCAATGAAGCCGTCCTCTTCCAGGCGCATGTCGATGCCGGCGATATCAACGTTGGAGATGCCCGAGCCCTGCATGGTAAGCGCGCAGCCCAGGGCTCGCACGCGGTCGCCCAGGTCCACGGCCAGCGGCTTGTCGCGCCAGCCGATCATGTCCATCGCGCGCAGCAGACAACGGTCGAGCGCACAGGCGTTGAGCTTCTCGTTGTAGTACTGCGGCATGGTCTCGCCCTCGCGCACGATGTTCTTAAGGCGCAGGTCGGCGGGATCCATGTGCAGCATGTCGGCAAGCTCGTTGACGGCGCTCTCCACGGCAAACTGGCCCTGGGTGGCACCGTAGCCGCGATACGCGCCGCCGCGGTTGGTGTTGGTGTAGACGGCGTCCCACCTAAAGCGGCTCGCCTTCACATGGTTGTAGATCGGCAGGCTCTTGTGGCCCGAAAGGCCAATCGTCGTGGTGGCGTGCTCGCCGTACGCGCCGGCGTTGGACAACGTGTGCAGGTCGATGGCCGTGATGGTGCCGTCGTTCATGGCGCCAAGCTTGACGGTCATCTGCATCTGGTGACGCGAGTTGCCCGCGGTGATGGTCTCCTCGCGGGTGTAGCAGCAATAGCTCGGACGGCCGGTCTGCTGCGTCACGAACGCCACGAAGATCTCGCAGCAGCCCGTCTGCTTGGAGCCAAAGCCGCCGCCGATGCGCGGCTTAATGACCTGCACCTGCGACTGCGGAATGTCGAGCGACTGCGCGACCATGCGGCGCACGTGGAAGGGCACCTGCGTGGAGGTGGTCACCGAGATGCGGCCGAACGCGTCGGTCGTCGCGAAGGCGCGGAAGGTCTCCATGGGCGCGGTCTGCGTGGCCTGGCTGGTGTAAGTGCGCTCAAAGACGATGTCGCTCTGGGCGAAGGCCTCGTCCAGATCGCCAAAATCACTGGTACCGCTGCACACCAAGTTGCGCGGGACATCGCCGCCCTGCGGGAACATAAAGGTCACATCGCCCTCGGGGTGGACCACAATGTCGTTATCGAGTGCCTTGGTAAAGTCGAGCAGCGGCTCGAGCACCTCGTAGTCGACCTTGATGAGCTTGAGCGCCTTATCGGCGGCCTCCTCGGTCTCGGCGGCGACGATCGCCACCTCCTCGTTTTGATAGCGCACGAGGTTCTCGAGGATGAGGCGGTCGTAGGGACTCGGCTGCGGATAGCTCTGGCCGGCGATGGTAAAGCGGCGCTTGGGCACGTCCTCGTAGGTGTAGACACCCACGACGCCGGGCACCTTCAGGGCGCGCGACGTATCGATGGAGCGGATCTTGGCGCGGGCATAGGGGCTGCGCTTGAGTTTGACGATCAGAGCACCGGCGGGCACCAGGTCGCCCGTGTAGACGGGACGACCCTCGAGCAGTGCCTTCGAATCCTTCTTGGGCTGCTTATGGGTGATCTGCTTGTAGGTGATGCCGTCGCAACTGGTGTCGTTGACCGGCAGCTCGGGCATCTCAAAGCCCACCTGCACGCCGGATTCGTTGAGGAAGCGGACGATGGCACGCAGCTGGCTCTCGTAGCCGCTGCAACGGCAGAGGTTGCCGGCGAGCTGGCGTGAGAGCTCCTCACGCGTGGCGACGAGGCTCGGATCCTCCTTGGCGGCGCGGGCGAGCGCCAGCACGTTCATGATGAGGCCGGGGGCGCAAAAACCGCACTGCTCGGCGCCTTCGGCAGCCATCGCACGGGCCAGTGCCTCAGACTCGGCCTTGAGGCCCTCGAGCGTAGTGATGGTGTGGCCCTCGACGCGCGCGGCGGGAACCGAGCAGCTCAGCACCGGGTCGCCGTCGAGCCACACCGTGCACAGGCCGCAGTTAGTGGTTTCGCAGGCGCAGCGCACCGACGCGCAGCCCTGCTCGCGCAGCAGCGCAAAGAGCATGGTGTCGGAGGCAATCTGAACCTTGACCTTACGGCCGTTGAGCGTAAAGGAAAGATCGATGAGTTTGGCAGCCATTAGCGCACCTCATTAGAATCGACGCCGGGCACGCGGCGGCAGGAATACTCGTCCGTGGCGAACTTAGGGATCTGCACGGTCTCGAGCTCGCGGGCAAGCGCGGCCGAAAGCTCGATGCCGGCGGCGCGGCGCACGGCCTGCACGGCAAGCGGCGCCGAGATGCAGCGGCGGTAGTCGGCCGAGCCCCACAGGTTGGTGCCGTAGCTCAGGGCACACACGGATGCGGCTAGGGCGCGCAGCTCGTCCTCGGAAGGCTGCTCGCTGGTAAGGCCGCATGCCTCGCCCCGAAGCAAGGTCGCGCGAAGCGGGCGAGCGCCCACGGTGACGTGCCAGGAGCCGTCCCACCAGGCGGCAGTGACGTTCAGCGAGGGGAAGTCGGTCGCGGCCTTGCGCACGGCTTCGTAGCTCGCACGGTAATCGTGCTTGACGACCACGACGCGCTCGATCACGTCGCGCACGTAGCCCATGTCAACGAACTCCGCGAGTGGCACACGGCCGGCGCCCGTCAGCTCAACATAGGAATCAAGCGCGAGGAAGGCGGAGAGAACGTCCGAGAAGCCAAAGCGGCCGTAGATGCTGCCGCCCACCGTGGCGGTATTGCGCAGCTGCACGCCTACAATATCGTGGACGGCGAACTCAAAGACATTGTTGACAAGCGCGTTGAGCCCGGCATGACGCTCGAGCTGGCGCAGGGTGCACATGGCACCGATGCGAAACTCGGTCTCGGTCTCCTCGATCTGATCGAGTCCGCAGGCCGAAAGGTCAATCGCCGTCGCCACGCGACGCGAACCCAGGCGCATCCAGATGCCGCCGCCCACAATCTTGTTGTTGCGGTTCTTCTGTAAGAGCTCATAGGCTTCGGCCGCGTTTCCAACACGGACGTAGGTACCGAACTTGAGCACGTTCTCCCCCATCTCTTCACTTGTCCAGTACTTTTAAGTGTACCAAACGAGGGGCCGCACACCGTTTTAGGACAAAATCCACCCACCCATCCATAACTTGCGGTGAAATACGGACTGTTTGTCGGGCTTAGGGCGCCCAACAGTCCGTATTTCACCGCAACTTAAGGGGCGGCTGGCAGAGGGCCGAGGGAAATGATCCGTTTTCCTCCGTCCCCTTCGGATCAAAAAAGGCTCCCAGCCAAGATGACTGGGAGCCTTCCGCGATGCTATATCGAGCGAAGATTTAGCAGACGCCCTGGGCGAGCATGGCGTCGGCGACCTTCAGGAAGCCGGCGATGTTGGCGCCCATGACGAAGTTGCCCTCCTGGCCATACTCCTTGGCGGTGTCGTCTACGTTGTGGAACATGCCGCGCATGAGCTGCTCGAGCTTGCCGTCGACCTCCTCGAAGGTCCAGGACAGGTGCTCGGCGTTCTGGCTCATCTCCAGGCCGGACACGAGCACGCCGCCGGCGTTGGCAGCCTTACCGGGCATAAAGGCGACGCCGTTCTCCTGGAAGTAGTTCGTGGCCTCGATGGTCGTGGGCATGTTCGCGCCCTCGCCGACCACCTTGCAGCCGTTGGCGACGAGCGCCTGGGCGTCCTCGAGCAGCAGCGTGTTCTCGCGAGCGCAGGGCAGCGCGATGTCGCAGGGCAGCTGCCACACGCCACGGCCGTCGCCCTCGTGCCACACGGCGTTGGGCTTCTCGTCAACGTACATAGCGAGCGTGACGCCCTTGTCGTGGCCGGAGCGCTTCTTGTTGTAGACATGCTCGAGCACGGTGTAGTCGATGCCGTCGGGATCCTCGACCCAGCCGTGGGTGTCGGAGCAGGCCAGCACCTTGCCACCGAGCTGGGAGACCTTCTGGACCGCGTAGATGGCGACGTTGCCGGAGCCGTGAACGACGACGTTCTTGCCCTCAAAGGAGTCGCCGCGGCTCTTGAGGTACTCGTCCACAAAGTAGGCCAGACCATAGCCGGTGGCCTCGGTACGGGCGAGCGAGCCGCCAAAGGAGAGGCCCTTGCCGGTGAGGACGCCGGTCCACTCGTTGGTCAGGCGCTTGTACTGACCGAACAGGTAGGCAACCTCGCGGCCGCCAACGCCCAGGTCGCCGGCGGGAACGTCGGTGTTGGGGCCAATGTGGCGATAGAGCTCGGTCATGAAGGACTGGCAGAAGTGCATGATCTCGTTGTTGGACTTGCCCTTGGGGTCAAAATCGGAGCCGCCCTTGCCGCCGCCCATGGGAAGGGTGGTCAGGCTGTTCTTGAGGATCTGCTCCAGACCCAGGAACTTGAGCATGCCCAGGGTGACCGTCGGGTTAAAGCGCAGGCCGCCCTTGTAGGGTCCAATGGCAGAGTTGAACTCGACGCGATAGCCGCGGTTGACCTGAACCTTGCCCTGGTCGTCGACCCAGGGAACACGGAACATGACGATGCGCTCGGGCTCGACGAGGCGCTCCAGCAGGGCGGCCTCCTCGTACTCGGGATGGGCGTCGAGCGCCGGCTGAATGGTGCCGAGGATCTCGGTTGCGGCCTGGATGAACTCAGGCTGCTCGGGATAGCGGGCCTTGAGCTCGTCGAGAACTTTCTGCGTGTAGCTCATGCTTCCTCCAATTGATGGAAAAGAAAAGTGTCGTTCGAGGCGCCCCATGCGCCGCGAGCTTTATCGAGTATGGATAATATCGCACTGTTGCAGCAAAGTTTCGCATAAGCCGACGAGCGGATGTTTCATTTTGATTACGATGCAGGTAGATGCGTTTTTGAGTGCCTGACGTGCAAAACCTGTGTTTCAAACCTGTTTCGTCCACGTGTTCCAAACCACCACAAAGGTGCCTGTCCCCAATGTGGTGGTGTTGGTGGTTAGAGGACGAGCTGATGGTAGTCGGCGGGGGTTATGCGGCCTTCGGTGGCAGCGCGGAAGGCGGCGAGTGCATCGCCCGAGAACGGCATGGCCCAGCACAGCCCGCAGCCGGCGGTGATGGAGCCGGGCAGCGGCATGATGCGCCCGGGCACACCGGCGGCAAGGCACAGCTGCTCGCATTCCATCACATCGAAGGTGCTGTCAAACGACACGATAATCTTGCGTTCGTGATCAGAGGCATCGCCGAACGAGGCCTCGCGGTGCGACTCGCGATACGCAGCCGCCGCTGCCTCTTCCTCGGCCGTATGTCCACAGCCGCCACAGCCGCAGGTGCAAGGCTCGGACCCATCGCAAGTGCAAGGTTCCCCAGTATCGGGGCAAATATCATGTGACACGGCATCTCCCGTCATTGATGTGTGCAGATCTAGGCGAGCAACTCGGCCGCCGTAAACTCCTCGGGCGTATTGACGTTTTCGAAGCAGAGCGTCGAGCCTGCGGCCTTAACGATCTGCGGCTCATCCATATAACCAGCCTGAACGCGATTAATCAGGCAGCGAATGCGCTGACGGTCGCAGGCGAGCAGCTCTTGGGCGACCGGCGCACACGCGTCACGGCGCCAGACGGCACAAAGCGGCTCAATCCCCCGCGCCTCGCGCGGCACGCACACGTCGAGCGCCTCGGCCTCAACACGATCGGCAAGCGCGCCGATGAGTTCCGGCGAGACAAACGGCATATCACAGGCGACGATAGCCGCATGAGGAAGCCGAGCCGCAGCCAGCGAGCTCGCGATGCCGCGCATGGCGCCCGCCGACCCCTCAAGGTCCGGCACTATTCGCGGCACCAGGCCGCCAAACGTGTGCTCTTCAAGATAAGCAAGCTCGCTGGGACGCGAGGTCGTCACGACCAATTCGCCGGCAACTTGCGCCAGCCGACCCAGTATGCGTTCGATGAGCGGCTCGCCGCAAAACAACATCCGCGCCTTGTCGCAACCCATGCGCGACGACAGCCCGCCCGCCTGGACGACGCAAGAAAGATCGGCTCGTCTTACGGTAGTCATACGGCAAAACACCCCCATCGGCATGCTCGAAACCCTATGCACGAAGCTAAATACCGCCGCCGAAATAGCGGCGCTACGAAAAGCTCGTGCAAAAACAAAACAGCGCCTTTGCGGCACGCAGCAAGACCGCGAGCACAAAAGCGCTGGTAGCGTGTGGCGGGAACGTATGTGAATCGAACACATCCAAGACGTTTTGCACGCCTCGCAACGGTTTTGAGGACCGCGGAGCCCACCGGAGCCCATCCGTTCCCAAGTGCGCCGGTATTTTACCAAACCGAAACGGCTCCATCCCAAAAAGACGAGCAAGAAGTTGCGGTGGAATAGTTCCTGTTTTTGCTGCCAAAGCCCCCAACTAGGAACTATTTCACCGCAACTGAGGGGGCGGGGGCAGGTGACCGGCCTAGCGCAGGGAGCGCAGGCCGCCGGCATCCTTGTCGAGCGCCGTAAAGCGCACGGCATCCAGGTGCTCTAAGATGCTGATGGCGCGTTTGCGCGACACGCCCAGGGCCTCGCGCAGCACGCTCGTCGTGGCAGCGCCGCCGGCTGCCTCAATGGCGGCGGCGACGAGTTCGCGCGCATGGGCCTCGGCGGCAGCGGACAGGGCAACGTCGCGCTCGACCTTAACGATCGAGCGGTTGAGCGAAAGCTCGCGCAGGGCACGCGTCATGGTGTCGCGACCGAGCTGCAGCTGTTCGCCCACCTCGGGAAGCGCCGGTGCATCCAGGCCAGCCTCGTCAAGCAGCGCGACGATGCGCTCGCAAGCCTCTCGCACCACGCGTGCCGCCGCGGCGGCCGAATGCGGATCGAATACCTCGGCGCCCTCGGCGGCGCACACGCCACGGGAGCAGCCCTCGGCAATCAGGGCCGCGGCAACGCCTTCATCAGCGGCAGGCCACGCAGCATGGGCAACGGCGCCGGGCGTAAAGCCCGTCTCCTTGGGAGCCGCCGCGTGCATGGCTGACAGGGTCGCCGCCAGTGCATCCATCGCGGCGTCGAGCACCACGGCGTCCGCAAAGAGGTCCGCATCGCCCGCGGCAAGCTTGCGAACGGAGCCCTGCGCCACCAATCCGCGCAGTGCGGCATCGGCCTCGCCGACACCAAGATCCAAAGCCTCGGCAACATCAACCGTCGTAACCGGCAGTGTCTGCAGCGCCAGCCAAGCGCCCACACCGCCCGCGATATCGCCGGACTCGATCGCCGCATACAGCGCACGCTCACCTTCGGCAAGCTCGCGCGAGCGACGGCAGCGCGAAAGCAGCACACGCCCGCCGCCAATAAGCATCACGGGCGAATAGGACAGCACCACGACATGGTCCCCGGCACGCAGCGGCAGCGAGTTTTCCAAGCGCACCTGAACAATACGGGTCTCGCCCACCGCCATGGGGGCCTCGCCCTCCATGAACATGATGCGACCGACAACCTCGGCCGTACCCGCCATCACGTGCACACGCGCACCCGACTCGAGCACGCGCGGCTTGGCTCCCTCGCGACCCAAATACGTAAACGTCATCATAAAGCGCATCGTCTGGCCAAAGCGGCCCGCCACGCCCAGCATCTCACCACGATCGAGCGCAGCGACGCTATCGCCCACCAAGTTGAGCGCCACACGCTGACCGGGCAGCGCCTGCTGCGTGTCGCCATGCACCTGAATCCCGCGCACGCGACAGACTGTACGCGACGGCAGCGCGACGAGCTCATCGCCCACCGCGACAGGCGCATCGCGCAACGTTCCCGTCACCACGGTACCGGCGCCCTTGATCGTAAAGCAGCGGTCGATGGGCAGACGCGGTGCGGCATCGGTTCGCTCGGCGCGATCGCGACGGGCGCCCCAGCAGGTACCAACCTGATCGTCAAGCGCTGCCAGCAGCGCATCAATCCCCGCGCCGGTCTTGGACGAAACAGGCACGATCGGCGCGACCGCAAACACGGTACCCGACAAAAAGTCATCGACGTCGAGCTCGGCAAGCTCAATCATTTCGTTATCGGCCAGGTCGCACATCGTCAGCGCGACCACCATGTGTGTGACGCCCAGCAGCTCCAGCACATGCACGTGCTCGCGGGTCTGTGGCATCACGCCCTCGACGGCCGAAACCACCAACACGGCAACATCAATGCCCGTAGCGCCCTGCACCATGGCGCGCAGGTAGTGCGCATGCCCCGGCACGTCAACCAGGCCCACGATCTTGCCACTCGGCAGCGCCAGCTCGCCAAAGCCAAGCTCAACGGTCATCCCGCGACGACGCTCAACTTCCAGGCGGTCGGGGTTTTTACCCGTCAGCGCCTCGATGAGCGCCGACTTACCATGGTCGACATGGCCCGCCGTGCCAATGATAACAGGACACTCCACCAGAGCTTGAACCTCACTCATCGGCGCGCCGCCTTCTCAACGCACGCGGCAAGCGTCGACGCCACCGTCTCGATATCGCGGTCGCCCACGAGCGTGCGCACATCAAACAGAATGCGGTCGTGCGAGGCACGCGTGACGACCGGCGTATCGAAGTCTTGGACGAGCGAGCGCTTGAGCGCGTCGACGGACAGGCGCCCGTCGACCGGGCAGACGGCCACGCACATCGTGGGCAGCTCGACGGTAGGCAGCGAGCCGCCGCCGGGAGTCGACGACTCCTCGACGACCTCCACCTGAACGGCACGCGGACAGCCAGCCTTATCGAGGCCCGCCACCATCAGATCGCGCAACTTGCGTGCACGACGCTCCAGATGAGCCTGCGGAAGCGTGAGCATGTTGAGCACCGGCACCTCGCGATGGGCCACATCCGCCCCATCCATGTAAATACGCAGTGTAGCCTCGAGCGCCGCCAGCGCGAGCTTGCCCGGGCGCAGGGCACGCATAAGCGGATGCGACCCGCAGGCCTGGACCAGATCGCGACGGCCCATGATGATGCCCGCCTGCGCGGCACCGAGCAATTTATCGCCCGAGCACGACACCAGATCGAGCCCTGCCGAAACCGAAGCCGGCGTTGTTTCTTCGCCTCCGCGCACCAAGATGTCGTCGGGCAACAGCGCGCCCGACCCCTGGTCCTCGTAGAACAGCAGGCCATGCTTGTGGGCCAGGACGGCAAGCTCCCGAGAACCCACTTCCTCGTGAAAACCCTCGATGCGATAGTTGGAAGGATGAACCTTCAGGATCATAGCCGTTTCGGGCGTGATGGCGCGCTCGTAGTCGCCCAGGTGCGTGCGGTTGGTGGCACCGACCTCGACGAGTTTGGCGCCCGAGGCCGCCATGACGTCGGGAATACGGAAGCTGCCACCGATCTCGACGAGCTCGCCGCGGCTGACGATAACCTCTTTGCCCGCGGCATGGGCGGCAAGCACCAGCAGCACCGCGGCGGCGTTGTTGTTGACGACTAGCGCGTCCTCGGCACCGGTGAGTGAGCGGATCAGCTGCGCGGCGTGCTCCTTGCGCGACCCGCGCGAACAGGTGTCGACGCTGTACTCGAGCGTACTATACCCGCGCGCAACCTCGGCCACGGCCTTGGCGGCCGATTCCGCGAGCGGGGCGCGACCCAAGTTGGTATGGATGACCACACCCGTGGCATTAACCGCTGGGCGCAGGCTCGGCAGCGCGGAGCGGTGCGCGCGAAATTCAATGGCCGAGGCCAGCCCGCGCTTGGAACGCGGAGCGGCGCCAGCACGAATCGCGGCGCGCTCCTCGTCGAGCTCGGCCGTGACGGCGGCATGCACCACCGCGTCGCAGGTCTCCCCCGCCGCCTTCACTACCGGCCACTCGGCAAGCAGCTCGTTGACGGAGGGAATGGCGCGCAGGCGGGCGCGCACCTCATCGGACATGTTCTGGCTATCGCTCATGTGCAGCCTTTCAAAACCAAGGGCAGATCAGTCGGTCGCTCATCAAAAACCAGCCGAATCAATCTACTGAATCAATCTGTCGTTATTATCTACGTGCTCCGCGATCTTTTCCACGCGAACGGCGTTTTCCTGGGTGAGCGCGGCGCCCGTAATGGGATCCCAGCGCAGCGGCGTGTGGTCGAGCGGGCCGACGCCGAGCGCTTGGGCGCCATCCGCGCCGGTGCCAAACGAACGCCCACCGGGGGCGGCCGACGTAAAGATGCACGCCGGATGCAGATACGGCGTCGTCTCCACGCGCACGCGGTCGCGGCCCATATCGCTCACGAGCTCAACGACCTCGCCATCGGCGATACCCATGCGAGCGGCGACATCGGCATTCATCTGCACGGCATCCAGGTCCGATCCAGCCTCGGCGGCACCGGCCGCCGCAAGCCTTCGCGAGGTATGCGACTCAAAGGGTCGGTTGCCGCTAATGAGGCGAAACATCCCAGGGCCAGGCTCCACCATGGGCGCGATCCAGTTGGGCACACGACCCAGGCCGGCTCGTTCCCATACGTCGCTTGCCAGTGCAATTTTGCCGCCGGCAAGCGGAATCACCGGCTCACCCGTGCGCGTCGGCAGCGCCATGCCCGTATCGGCCCAGCCGCGCTCCTTGAGCTCGTCCAGATCGATCCCAAACGGCGCCACCTGCGCAGCCGCCAGGTCGTCGGACGTAAACCGAAAGTACTCACCCACGCCGCAGGCCGCAGCCAAACCGGAAAAGATCTCCCGACCGCGACGCGTGTCGCCATGCAACACGGGCAACACGGCATTGCGGTAGAACACACGCGAATCATTGGCGCCCACGACTGCGCCCACGCCACGGTCAGCCTCCAGATACGTCACGTCGGGCAGCACGAAGTCAGAAGCACGCGCCGTCTCGGACCAGCGAATATCAATCGTCACGAGCAAGTCGAGCTGCTGCAAAATACTCAACCAAGCCTGCGCATTGCCATAGCCCGCACCGGGGTTACTGGCATAGACGATGAGCCCACGCAAATCGCCGGCAAGAATCGACTGACCGATGGTCGTGCACAGGCCGCGCACCGGATCGACCAGTGGATAGCGCTCGGACCCCAGCTTGGGCCCACGCGGCACCGGCGGCGTCGCAAAGCGCGTGGGATCGAGGTCGCCCAACACAAGCGGCGTGGGCGGATTGAGCGCGCCGCCCGCATGCCCGATACAGCCCAGCAGCACATCGACCAGGCAGATAGCGCGCGCGGTCTGGGTGCTATTGGCATACGCGATACCGATGCCACCATGAAAGCCCGCATCGACCACCGCAGCAGGCGCCGCGGCAGCCAAATCACGCGCAGTCGCACGGATATCGTCCGCCGGCACGTCGCACATCGACTCGGCCCACTCAGGCGTCCAAACAGCAGCCGCCTGCGCCAGCTCGTCAAACCCCGTGGTATAGCGGGCAACAAACTCGCGGTCGTACAGGTCCTCGGCAATGAGCACATGCGCAATGCCCAGCAGCAAGGCCAGGTCGCAGCCCGGGCGCACGCGGAGCCAGCGATCGGCAATAGCGGCCGAACCGCTGCGCCGGGGGTCGACCACGATGATTTTCGCCCCACGCCGGCGCGCGTCGTTGAGTGCATCGACCGACCCCATCGACGACGAATCCACCAAGGAACGCCCCAAATACATGATGCAATCGGTATGCGCCAGGTCGGAGGCGGGACTATAGCCCAGGCTGTGCTCCCAACCGGTAAGTCGGCTTACCTCGCAGGCACCGTCGGCACCGTACACGTTGGGCGAGCCCAGTGCATGCATAAAGCGATAGGCCCAGTAGCGGTCGAACGAGGGCACGCCGAGCGTCATGCCCAGTGCACGGGGCCCGCGCTCGTCAACAATCCCCAAAAGGCGCTCGGCAATCTGGGCAAACGCCTCGTCCCACGAAATCACATCGAACCCCGAGCCATCAGCTCGTCGGCGCATGGGGTGCACGATGCGGTCGCGCTCGTCAAACGGCATAGACAGGCGATGCCGCCCGCGGGCGCACAGCGCACGCGCCGCGCACGGATGCCCCGGCACCGGCAACTCAGCCACCACACGCCCATCCTCAACGCGCGCCGCAAAGGCGCAATCGGCATAGCATCCCCCGCATGTGGTCACCACGGCGCGACCGTCACGCTTCACAGCAAATGCCATCTCGATTACCCCTTTCATCAGCCAAACACAACAGGCCAAAAGCCCGGCAACGAGCCCCGGACCCAAAAAGCCTCCCGCACGGCAACGCCCCGCGGGAGGCCCAACGTCAAACAAACGGTACCTTACGCCTCGGACTTCTTAGCGTAGATAAACCAGTAGCCGAGCGCGATCAGAACCGCGCCGCCCACGATGTTGCCCAGCGTGGCGGCGGACAGGTTAAACGCAATGCCCGCGGCGTTGAGCGCATCGGCGCCGGCGACGTCGGCACCATAGCCGCACGCGTGCATCACGGCACCCATGGGCAAAAAGTACATGTTGGCGACGCAGTGCTCAAAACCGCAGGCCACAAAGGCGGCGATGGGCAGCAGAATGCCCACAACCTTATCGACCACGGTCTTGCCGGCGGTGCCGATCCACACGGCCAGGCACACAAAGATGTTGCACAGGATGCCGCGGAAGAAGATCGTCACCCAGTCGATCGTCACCTTGCCGGCGGCGACACTCACCATGGAATTGGCGACCGCCTCGCCGTTGAGCTTGTAAATGCCGGCCATGTACACCAAAAAGACAATGAACAGGGCACCGACAAAATTGCCGACCCACACGACGACCCAGGCCTTGAGCATCTGGACCAGGGTGATCTTTTTGCTCTTGAGCGCGCAGACCATAAGCGAGTTGCCGGTGAACAACTCGGCACCACACACCAGCACCAGCACCAGGCCCAGGCAAAAGCACAGGCCGCCCACGACGCGCTGGGCACCCCAGCCGAGCGTGCTATCGCTCAAGAACACGGTAAAGAACAGGCCACCGAAGGCGATAAACGCGCCGGCGAACATTGCCAACAGAAAGGCCTTGGCGACCGGCAGGTTAGCCTTGGTCACGCCGGCGGTCTCGGTCTTGGCCTCGATCGCGGCGGGCGCCAGGCAATCGGGAGCGGGACATTCTGCCTTAGAATCTGCCATGTCAATCACTTCTTTCCTAATCAGCAGGGACAAGCGCTCCTATTGCTCCTGCCCCAAGCGGACAAAGTGGGAAAAGTCGTTGGCGGCCACGGCGTCGTACACGGCGTCGACGGCCTCAAAGACTTCCGGGGACATGGGGTTGTAGAACTCCGTGTCGCCCGGCTGAATCCCGACGAAGACGATATCATCACACGATTGCTCAATCTCTTCGATCAGAATCGACAAGGGAAGCGAATGCGTGGTGAACATCGACTTGCGGGCCACGTCACGTTTGTCGAGCAAGCGGATGGCGCCAACGGGCAGCGCCATGTCGGCGGCATCGACCAAAACCAAACGCGGCGGACGCTCGCGCTTGACCTCGATGATGTCATCCTCGGGCGTTTGCCCGCCGTCGATGGTGTACCAACCGGCGATGGGCGCGTCCTCCATCTTTTTGGAGAGCACGGGGCCGGCGGCATCGTCGGCACGCAGCACGCTTCCCGCCGTGAGCACGATACCCGCAAACGGGGCATCGTTCACACGGCCATCCACAACGCGACCCATTACTGCAACCTTCCCGTCAGATACACGCCCGACACATCGCGCACGCGCTCAACCAGATCGCGAAACTTCATTAAGAACGCGACCTGCTGGGCATGCAGGCCAAAGTCGTCGTCGAACACCGAGATGCCGGCCTTGGCCGACCCGCGAAAACCGCGCTCGTCGAGCAGCGCATCGCAGGCCTCGAGCAGTGACGGCACCGCCGCCTTGTCGAGCTGGCACTCACCAAAGGAGCGTATGGCCTCGAACTTGGTTTTGGCCTCCCCCTCCGGCAGCGCGTCGACGAGCGAATAAAACACGTCCACCGGCACCGACAGGCGCGGCTCAAAGCAGTCGAGCACGCCGGTGTGGTGGCCCACGGCGAGCGTGTAGTACAGCACGTCGCAGGCCTCCTGGGGAACGTCTTCCTCGGTCTCCACAAACTTACGCGTGAGCTCGTAGAAGACCACCTGGTCGGGCGCATGGCCCAGGCAGGGGTCGGCGACGCCCTCGGCGGCCTCGACGGTTGCGCGCGAGGCGTCGCCAAAGGAGCCGCCGAGCATGCCGGGGCCCGCAAAGTAACCAGAGCGGTCCGTGAGCTCCATCTAGCGACCTCCGGCCAGCACCAGATCCTGCAGCGCCGAGTACACCTCAACACGGCGAGGATCATCCTGCTTGTCGATGAGCAGCGCCATGGCACCGCGGATATCGCCCTTGGGCGCGCCCTCGAGCGTATCCATAAACTCGTTGGCCAGGTCGCGGCCGTAACGGTAGCCGCTCATGGCGCGAGCCTCGCGCTCGATGGCAACGCGCAGCTTGTACGGCACGCCGGGGTGCAGGATATCGGCCTGCTCGCCGGCGGCCTCCACCGTGGTCTCGGCATGGAGTTTTTGGTCCAGCAGACCAAGTGCCATGGCAAAGCCGTAGACGGTCTGCGCGGGGCTGGGCGGGCAGCCGGGGATATAGACATCGACCGGCAGAATCTTATCCGTGCCACCCCAGACGCAGTAGTTGTCGTAGAAGATGCCGCCGGTGCAGCCGCACGCGCCGTAGGACACCACAATCTTGGGATCGGGTGCGGCCTCAAAGGCGCGCAGGGCCGGCATGCGCATGGCACGCGTCACGGCGCCGGTGTACAGCAGTACGTCGGCGTGACGGGGCGAGGGCACGACCTTGATGCCAAAGCGCTCGACATCGAAGACGGGCGTGATGGAACCGAAGATCTCAATCTCGCAGCCGTTGCAGCCGCCGCAGTCAACACGGTAGACGTACACCGAGCGCTTGATCTTCTTAAGAAGGGTCGCCTTGGCCTTCTCGATGCTCTCGTCGAGCTCGATCTTGGTCGGGCGGTACTGAAGCCGCTCGGGCAAAAGCGTGGGTTCGGCCATGGTTACTCCTCCTTCGTATCAAAATCCATGATGATGCCCTCGACCGGCGCCGGACCGGCGGGAATCTCGGGCGCATCGGGGTTGAGCTCGCGGTCGATATACTCCGGGTTCACGCCGTGGCCGCCCAGATACTCCATTCCGGGGCCTTGGGGCTCACCGGACGCAAGCGTCTCGTTGGCAACCATGCCGGCAGCGTTGCCGGTCTTTACGGCCGAGGCAGCGCGCAGGGCGTCGAGCTCGCGCTTGCACTCCTGGCACATACCGACGGTACGGGCAGCCTGCTCGGCCTCCATGCCGCCGGCCTTTTGCAGCAGGCGCTTGGCGAAGTCGATCTCCTTGTGCGGGGCAAACGGCTTGCCGCAGCGCGAGCAATGCTCGAGCGTGTAGACGCTCTTGCTGGTGAGGTCGTCCTTGCTCATGACGGCCAGCTCAAACTCCTCAGTGAGCTTGATGGCCTCCATGGGGCAGACCTCCTCGCAACGGCCGCAGAAGATGCAGCGACCGCAGTCGATCGACCAGGTGATGGTATCGGCCGCAAGGTCGGTGTCCATGCGAATGGCATCGGCCGGGCACGCCACGCCGCAGGCACCGCAGGCGATGCAGAGCTCGGCATTGTGCTCGGGCTTGCCGCGCATGTTCTTATTGGTGGGGAACGGCGCAAACGGGTACTTGACCGTCGCGTCGCCGGCCTTGGCGTTAACCTTCCAAAGCTTCAGCATATTAGAGCGCCTCCTCATCGAGCGGGGCGGCCATGGTGCCCTCGCCCGCAAGCGGCGACTTGTCGCGCCAGACGTTCTCGAACTGCTCCTTGTCGAGCACGTGGTCGCGCTTGGCGGCGACATCGGTCACCGTCACGCGGTCGGTGCAGGAATAGCACGGGTCGAGCGAACCGACGATCAGCGCCGCGTCGCCCACGGTGTTGCCGCGGAACATGTAGCGCAGGACCGGCCAGTTGCTGTACGTGGCGGCCTTGGCGCGCCAGCGGTAGCACTTCTGGTTGTTGCCGAGCATGGCCCAGTGCACGTCCTCGCCGCGCGGCGCCTCGGTGGCACCGATGGCGTACTTGTGCGGGGTGTACTCCCAATCCGTGGTGAGGATGGGGCCCGACGGACAGTTCTCGAGCATGGTCTCGATCATGTCGATCGAATCGTAGACCTCCTGGATGCGAACGGCGGTACGGCCGAAGGCATCGCAGGTGTCGGCCGTGGCGGCGTGCATCTTTTGAACGTCCGGATCGGCGTAGCCGTCGAAGGGATGGTCAAAGCGCACGTCGCGGGCATAGCCCGAGCCACGCATGAGCGGGCCGACCGGCGAGAAGTCGCGTGCGATCTTGCGGTCCAAGATGCCGATACCGCTCGTACGCTCAATAAAGTTGGGCGTGGAGAGCAAGACGTCGACGAGTTCCTGAACCTCGGAGCGCAGCTGGTGGATGGTCGTGAGCGTGGAAAGCTTCTGCTCGGCCAAAATGTCGCGACGCACGCCGCCGATCACGTTGAGGCCGTAGGTCTTGCGGTGACCGGAGAGCTTCTCGGCCAGGTCCATGGACTTCTCGCGGACGCGGAAGAACTGCTGGAAGCCAGAGTCGAAGCCCGTGTAGTGCGACGCCAAGCCAATGTTGAGCAGATGCGAGTGCAGGCGCTCAACCTCGAGCATGATGGCGCGGATGTACTGGGCGCGCGGCGGGATATGGATGCCCTGAGCGCGCTCGACGGCCTCGGCGTAGGCCACCGAGTGGGCGCAGCCGCAGATGCCGCAGATGCGGTCGGCGAGGAACGTCACGGCGTCATAGTTCAGGCGCGTCTCGGCGACCTTCTCCATACCGCGGTGCACGTAGAACAGACGGTAGTCGGCGTCGACGATCGTCTCGCCCTCGACGAACAGGCGGAAGTGGCCGGGCTCGTCGGAGGTGATGTGCAGCGGTCCCATGGGAACGAGCGTGGTCTCCTTGCCCTTGGTGTCGGCCAAGAACTCGTAGTTTTCCATGTCGCTCGCGGGAGCGGGACGGAAGCGGTAGTCCATGGAGTCCTTGCGCAGCGGGTACAGGCCACTGGGCCAGTCATCGGGCAGCACCAGGCGGCGACGATCGGGCAGACCCTCGGGGATCAGGCCGAACATATCGCGCAGCTCGCGCTCGCCCCACACGCAGGCGGGGACGAACGGCGTCACGGACGGGAACGTCATCTTGGCGGGATCGACCTCGGTGCGCACGGTCACCCAGCCGGGATCCTCCCCCTCCATGGAGATGACGTAGTACACGGCGTAACGGCCGCACAGGCTGCGCTCGTCGTTGCCGATGATCACGGGAATCCAGCCGTAACGCTCGTAATACAGGTAGTGAACGGCCTCGGGCAGCTTGTCCTGCTTGACGGTGATCGTCAGCTGGTCCTCGCACTGCCACTCGACCTTCTCGATAGCGCCCGGCACTGCAGCACGCAGGGCCTCGACGTGGCTTTCGCAGCGACGAGCGTAGTCCTTCTTTTCAGGTTCTGCCATGGTGCTAATTCACCTCACTTGTCTTGGTCTGGGAACTGAACACCATGCGGTAGAGAGGGGCCTCGTGGAGCTCTTCGACGCTCTGGTTCAAAACGACGGACGTTGCATCCTCGACGCCGCTCGTGATGGCGACCGGGGTGGCGATACCGAACCACATGACCACGATCGCGAGGGCGATCTCGGGGATGATCATGAGGGCGGGCACCTCGTGGCGCTTCATGCCCTCGGGCGCCTTGCCGAAGATGGACTTGAGCGCGATGCCGGTAAGGGCGAAGTACACGCCGGTGAGGCCGATGGCCACGAGCACGACCACCCAGATGGGACCGGACTGAACGCCGGCCACGAAGGTGAGGAACTCGGAGATGAACAGGGCGAACGGCGGGAAGGCGGCGAGCGCGAGCAGGGCGATGATGGTGAGCGCTGCCGTGACGGGAGCGATTTCGACGACGCCCTTGATCTTGTTCAGGTCGCGGGTGTGGTAGATGTGCTGGATGTTACCGGCCATGCAGAAGGCGAGCGCCTTCGTGAAGCCGTGGAAGATGCAGTGCAGCAGGCAGGCGGCGATACCGAGCGGGCCACCGATACCCAGGCACAGCGCGACCACGCCGACGTTGTCGACGGAGGAGTACGCGAAGCGGCGCTTGATATCGTCCTGCTTGAAGATGCACAGGGCAGCCACCAGGATGGACAGCGTGCCCAGGATGAGCAGGAGCGTTCGCGGATAGGTGTCGCCCACCGTGATGATGGACAGGGAGTAGAAGCGGATGATCACCAGCATGGCGCACTTGAGCAGCACGCCCGAGAGCAGCGCGGAGACCGGGCTCGGAGCCTGGGAGTGCGCGTCGGGCAGCCAGGTGTGCATGGGGAACAGGCCCGCCTTGGTGCCGAAGCCGATGACGATGAACGCGAACGCGAGGCGCACGAGCATCGGGTCGAACTGGTCGGCGTAGGGCATGATGGAGGTGAGGAAGGCGGCCTCATGCGCGTTGGGCATGATATCGGCGGCGTTCGCGTAGATGAGCAGCGTGCCGAACAGGCCGAAGGCCACACCGGCGGTGCAGACCATCGCGTACTTCCAAGACGCCTCGAGCGCCTGCTTGTTCTTGTAGATGCCCACGAGGAACACGGTCGACAGCGTAGTGGCCTCGACCGCCGCCCAGGTGAGGATGATGTTGTTGGACAGGCAGGCGAGCAGCATCGTGAAGACGAACAGGCTGAACAGCGCGTAGTACTGCTTGGCGCGCTCGGCCGGCATGGTCTTCTCCTCGATATCGATCTTGATATAGGAGATGGAGTACACGCCGGTGATGAACCCGATGATGCCTACCAGAAGGACGAAGATCGACGAGAGCGAATCGAGATGGAGCCACAGGCCCAAAGCGTCGATGTTCTGCCCGCTCGAGAGCATGGTTCCCGCGGTGACGACCGAAAGGACAAGGGTCGCCGCGACGGAGATGGTGTTGAGCCCCGCGAAGACGTTGTAGGACGTCGTCTTGGGGAGCGCAGCCATAATCAGGGAGAACACGAGAGGACAAGCGAGCAGGGCGACCGTCAGCATTGAAACATCCATGGCCTACCCCTTCAATTCGGTCAGGTCGTGGGAGTCGAGCGACTTGGTGTCGTTCCAAATCCTCACGACGACGGCGGACATGATGATGACGGCGAAGATGGCGTCGGTGGCGATGCCGATCTCGATGATCTCGGGGGCCGTGGGCGCGAGCAGAGCGAGCGTCACGTGGCTACCGTTCTCCATAAGGCAGTACCCGAAGATCTGCTTGAGGATGTTGCGCTGGGAGATGATGCACGTGAGGCCGACGAAGAAGTGCGCGAAGCTGATGGCGAGGGCCGGAGTGGCCACCTCGGCGGTGGGCAGGCTCAGGCGCGTGACCACCGCGAAGCAGACGGCCACCTCCAGACCGGTGAGGATGATGGTCCAGGCCGGCTTGATGGAGGAGGTCAGCGTGCTATCGGCAGGCGAACCCATCTTCTTGTAGGCACGGTTGAGAATGAACGGAACGAGGATCACCTTGGTGACGAAGGCCGACGCGGCCCACATGAGAAGCTCGGTGGCACCGGTGGTGAGGCCCAGGGTGAGCAGCACGCCCACCAGGACAACCGACTGGATCGCGTACCACTTGATGGCGGACGGGATGGTCTTCGAGACGACCACCATGGTGGAGGTCACGATCAGAAGACCGCCCAGGATACTGACTAACGAATAACCCATGTCCTACCTCCTAACCCATCCAACTAGAGGACAGAGGACCGGCGACGACGACCATAATCATGAGGACGACGAACACGAACGCCATGGCGCGCGGAAGGGGCTGGCCGGCGGCCACGGTCTCGCTCGGCTCACCGGGCAGGACCTTACCCATCCAACGCAGGAACCATGCGAAGGTGGCGACGGTCTCGACGACCATGACGCACACGAGGACAAAGATGACCGTGTTGGTAGCACCAACCGCGAAGCCACCGGAAATGATCTGGAACTTGGAAAAGAACGTGCTCATGGGGGGCACGCCGGCGATAGCGGTCGCGGCGACCGCAAAGCCCACGCCCGTGACCGGGTACTTCTTCATGAGGCCCTGGATCTTGGGCAGCATACGGGTTCCCAGCGTGAAGCTGAGAGAGCCAGCGATGAGGAAGAACAGGGTCTTGGTGAACGCGTGGTTGAAGATGTGCTCGACGGCGCCGTTAAACGCCATCTGGCTTCCGAACACGGAGAGGCCCAGGCCAAAGAACACGTAGGCGAGCTGCGCGATCGTCGAGAAGGCGAGCAGGCGCTTCATATCCTTCTGGGGCAGGTACATGAGGAAGCCGAAGAGCATGGTCACGACGGCGTCGATGATGGCGACCCAACCGACGATCTCGGGGATATCGCCGGCGCTCGCAAGAGCGCGGGCGAACACGCACACGCCGACCTTAACCATGGACGCGCCATGAAGGTAGGCGGAAACGGGCGTGGGGGCCTCCATTGCGGAGGGCAGCCACATGTAGAGCGGGAACTGGGCGGACTTGGCCCAAGCAGCGAACAGGATGAGCAGCAGCACGACGGTCTTCATACCGGAATCGAGCTGGGAGATCGCGCTCAGCGCGAACGTGCCGGTTCCGGCGAACAGGAAGGCCGCGCCGATGTAGAGTCCCAGAGCGCCGATATGGGTGATGATGAGCGCCTTCATACCGGCCTTCTTGGCCGTGGGCGTCATGTAGTAGCTGATGAGGCCCCAGGAGCACACACCGGTGATCTCGAAGAAAACGAGCTGGCCGACGATGGTGGAGCTGTAGGCGAGACCGGCCATGGCGCCGATGAACGTGGAGAAGTACACGTAGAAGCGACGACGGGGCGCGTCGGGATGCTCCTTATTCTTATCGCTCATGTACGGGAACGAATAGATGACGACGAGCAGGCCGATAGCGACGAACGCGGGTGCGAGCAGCGTGCTCATCCGGTCGAATATGAAGCCCATGACCAAGGTCTGGCCCATACTCGCCCAGGTTACATCGACCGCGTTCATGCCGTTTCCGGCAAACGTCGCGGCCAAGCCAACGGAAGCGACCGTGGCGATGCCGCCGGCAAAGGCGCAGATCCATTTAGCGTAGGGACGCGGCAGCATGACGATGAGCAGGGAGCCCAGCATGGGGACGGCGATCGCCACCATGGCAAAGAGGGACAAGCTCGATTCGATTGACATAGTTTCTCCCTTCTCCCTACACGCCTACGACGACGAAGACGAACGCGAGGACCGCGATGCCGACGACGGCCCAGGTCTGGTTACCGAGCACCTTGAAGCGCGAACGGGAAACGGAGTTCTCGAGCACGCCGCAGACGACGAAATCGACCAGGCACTTGACGAGGAAGACGACGGCGCCCACGAGAGCGGTGACGCCGATGGTCGCGGGCTCTCCCCAGGGGATGAAGATGGAGGTGAACCAAGCGACGACCACGACCTGCTTCATGCCCATGGCGAGCTTCATCATGGCCAGGGACGGGCCGGAGAGCTCGGCGAGCGGGCCCTCCTGGAGCTCCTGCTCGGCTTCGGCCTGATCGAACGGAAGCTTGCCGAGCTCCATGTAACAGGCGGCCGCGAAGGCGACGCCGGCGAGGATAACGGCGACGACGCTCGAGACGTTGCCCGTAACGATGTGCTGACCCATGGTCGCAATGTCCGTGGAGCCGCACACGATGGCGACGGTGAACAGCGCGATGAGCATGGACGGCTCGATGAGCACGCTCATGAGGAGCTCGCGGATACCGCCGAAGCCCGCGTAGGCGTTGGAGGAATCCACGCCGGACAGCGCGAAGAAGAAGCGGGACAGCGCGAGCGCGTACATGATGGTGATGGCGTCACCAAAGACGGGCATGGGGCTCTGGAGCGTGAACATGGGCAGGCCCATGGCGAGCATAAACGACACCGCGAGGAACAGCGGCGGCATGATGCGCAGCACGAAGCTCGAGTCGGAACTCACGGACTCGGGACGCGCCATGAGCTTCGCGAGGTCCCGGTAATCCTGAAGGATGGACGGACCGCGGCGATTGTGCATCTTCGCGCGAATCACACGGGCGAGGCCGGAGAAGAAGGGCGCGACCAGCATGACCACGAGGCCCTGCGCCATCGCAAGAACGATGTTCATAATATCCTCTCCCCTCTCTAGACCATGACCACGGCGAGCACGAGGAAGACCACGAGCGCCGCGACGATGTAGCAGATGTATACGGAGTAGTTGCCGCCCTCGATCTTGGAGGCGAGGCCGGCCAGCTTGTCGGCACCCTCGCTCGGTGCATCGACCAGGAAACGGTCGGACAGGGGCTCGACGCCCTGGGCGACACCGGTGAGCTTCTGGAACACGTGCGCGATGGACCAGCAGATCTTGGTGCATACCTCGCGCAGGGTGTAGAGCGGGCCCATGAAGAGTTCGACGTCGGACGCGAAGCTCGTGGCGACGACGGGCATGTGCTCGTTGGGCTCGTAGCCGCACGCCCAAGGGTCGGTCTTCTTAGCGGGGGCCTTGGCGCCGAGGCAGGACCTCAACGCGAACGCGAGGCCGGTGAGGACCACGAGCGCGATGGCGATCGCGGGGGTGGAGGTGGCGGCACCGGAAATCTCGTTCACGAGAGACACGCCCGAGGTGGCTGTGACGGCGGAGCCGGCAAGCACGCTCTGGGCGACGTCGCCCAGAACCGGGGCGATGACCGGGGAGCCGATTCCCAGTACCACGCAGATGGCCGCGAGGAGCATCTGCGAGAACAACATCGGAGCCGGGGACTCCTTGGCGTTCGCGGCCTCCTGGGAACGAGGGCTGCTCGCGAACGAGACGCCGTAGGCCTTCACGAAGCACGTGACGGCCAGGGCACCGGTGATGGCGAGGGCGGCCGCGGAGGCGACGGCGAACACCATGACGACCGGGTCGGAGAGCGTCGAGATGTTGAACAGGGACTGGTAGGTGAACCACTCGGAAACGAAGCCGTTGAGCGGCGGGATGGCCGAGATGGCAAGGGCACCGATGAGGAAGCAGACGGCCGTGACCGGCATGCGGCGGAACAGACCGCCCATCTTCTCCATGTTGCGCGTACCCGTGGCATAGAGCAGGGAGCCCGCGCCGAGGAACAGCTCGCCCTTGAACATGGCGTGGTTGAGCGTGTGGTAGAGGGCGGCCATGAGCGCGATCGTCGCGATGACGTCGTTGCCCAGGGCGTGCGCCGTCATGGACGCGCCGACACCGAGCAAGATGATGCCGATGTTCTCGACGGAGTGATAGGCAAGCAGGCGCTTGATGTCGTGCTCGTGGAGGGCGTAGACGACACCCAGGACCGACGAGATGGATCCGAAGACCAGGACCATGAGGCCCCACCAGAGCTGGACGCCCGAACCCGCGAGCAGGTCGAGACCGACCTTGAGGATTCCCAGGATGCCGATCTTGATCATGCCGCCGGACATGAGGGCGGACACGTTGGACGGCGCCTCGGGGTGCGCCTGGGGCAGCCAGGAGTGCAGCGGAATGATACCGGCCTTCGCGCCAAATCCGAAGAACGCGAGGACGAAGCACGCGGAGGAGACGGCGGGTCCAAAGTCATGCGTACGGAAATCACTGAAGCTGAAGGAACCGCCCACGCCGTTGGTCATGAGCAGGAAGCTCGCCATGATGAGAACGAAGCCCACGTGCGCGATGACGAAGTAGAGCCAACCGCCCCTAATGGAGTTCTTGTTCTCCTCGATAACGACAAGGAAGTAGCTCGTAAGGGACATGAGCTCAAAGGCGACCAGGAACCAGAACACGTTGTCGGCGGTGATGACGAGCATCATCGAGGCGACGAAGGTGTTCATAAAGAAGCCGGCGCGCCCGACCTTGCCCGGGTACTCGTCGAAGTAGGACAGACCGTAGATGAAGCCCGCAAAGGCGAGAATCGAGATGAGGACCACGATCAGGCCCGCAAGGCCGTTGAGCAAGAGCTCGAGACGGGCGAACGGGAAGAAGAAGACCGTGTTGAGGGACGAAACGTCGCCAAGCACGGCCTCGAGGCCCGCGATGAACGACAGCACGGCCGCGACGGCGCCGATTAGGCAGCCGGCGGTCTTGGCGGCGTTGTCGGCCTTAATCAGCAGAACCGAGGCGAGCGCACCGATGCACGAGACGGCAAGCGATGCGATAAACAGCGTCATGCTATCCATTGTTTACGCTCCCTTCTGCTTTCTCGGACAGACCCTGGGCCACAGCGGTAACGTCGACGACCGGACCGTTTTCGATCGAGCGCAGGCGCTTGGCCTCGTCGAGCTCGCGATCGGCCGCGCCGCCCATGACGGTCAGCGCCTTGGTGGGGCACGCCGCCACACAATGCGGACCGTCCGGATCGAAGGCGCACAGGTCGCACTTAACAGCGCAGGTGTACTGGCCGGGAGCCCACGTAAGCAGGCTGCTCAGGGACTTAGGATACGAAGGCGTCGGGTCGCACATGCCTGCGACACCGGCGATAGACGTGCCATCGGGATGGATGGCTCCGAAGGGGCACGCGATGGCGCACAGCCTGCACCCGATGCACTCCTGCTCCTTGACGTGGATGCGATCGCCATCGTGCTCGATGGCATTCACCGGGCAGACCTCGGCGCAGGGGGCACCCTCGCAATGGTGGCAGGCAAGGGCGGCCGAAATACCGCCGGTCTTCACGAGCGCCAGGCGCGGCGTATCCTGAAGACCCTGCATCCGGTGGGCGTCGGCACAGGCGGACTGGCATGTTCCGCAGCCGATGCACCTCTCCGGGTTGATGTCGATGAAGCGGTTCATCCCCACTTCCTTTCAAAATAACGGGCCGGGCTCCCGAACGTACGGGACGCCCGGCCCAAAAAGCCAACGAGAACGGGACTACACGATTTGGTTCACGTGCGTCTCGTCGTCGAACTTGGCGGCGCCAGGCTCAACGTCCTGGGGAGCGGCGGCGTCCACCAGAGCCTGCTTGAGCTCGGTGTACTGGCGCTCGACTTCGCCCTCGGCCCAAACCTGGTCGGCAATGGCGTCGACCTGGCAGGCTGAGAACTTGTCCTCGGGCGTGTGCGAGACCGGGTCGACCTTGTGCATGGTCAGCTCGTTGCACTTGCCGATCCACCACTGGTAGGTCATATAGACCGTGCCCTTGTTGATGCGATCGCTCACGTCGGCGCGGCTGTATACCTGGCCGCGGCGGCTGTGAATCGAGACGATGTCGCCGTTCTTGATGCCGCGCGCCTGGGCGTCCGCGGGATTCATGCGGACAAAGCCGGGCTCGTCGGCAAGCAGCGCCAGCGTCTTGCAGTTGCCGGTCATCGAGCGGCAGCTGTAGTGGCCGACCTCGCGGACGGTGCACAGGATGAGCGGGTACTCATCGTCGGGAAGCTCGGAGGGCGCCTCCCAGTCGTGCGCCATCAGGTTGGCGCGGCCGTCCTTGGTGGTGAACTTGCCACCAGCGAACATGTCGGGCGTACCGTGGTCGTTGACATCGGTGCTCTTGACGGGCCACTGGGCGTAGCCGCCCTCGGGAGCCATCTTCTCGTAGGTCGCGCCCACAAAGTTGGGGCACAGGCTAATGCACTCGTTCCAGATCTGCTCGGTGTTGTCGTAGTGCATGGGATAGCCCATACGCGTGGACAGGTCCGCGAAGATCTCCCAGTCGTGACGGCACTCGCCCTTGGGCGGAACGGCCGCGTCAAAGTGCTGGAAGCTACGGTCGGATGCAGTAAAGACACCCTCGTGCTCGCCCCAAGAGGTAGCGGGCAGGATGACGTCGGCGAGCATGGTCGTCTGCGTCATAAAGATGTCCTGACAAATGAACAGATCCAGCTCGGAGAGCGTCTTGCGCATACCGGCCGAATCGGGCTCGGTCTGCACCGGGTCCTCGCCGTAGTTGTAGAAGCAGTGCACCTTGCCCTCGTCGACCAGGTGACCCAGGTCGGTGAGCTTGTAGCCCTCCTCGAGCGGGAGCTTTTCCTCGGGCACGCCCCAAGCCTTGGCAAACTTGGCACGCACTGCGGGGTCGGTGACTTTCTGGTAGCCAGGGTACAGGTTGGGCAGCATGCCCATATCGCAGGAGCCCTGGACGTTATTCTGGCCACGCACGGGCGCGAGGCCGGAGTTGGGTTTGCCGATCTGGCCGGCAACGCAGGCGATGGAGGCGATGGTGTGCACCGTCTTCAGGTTCTGCTTCTGCTGGCATACGCCCATGCCCCAGCCAATGATGGCAGAGGGCTTCGCCGTGGCGTACATCTCGGCAGCTTGGTGGATCAACGCGGGCTCGACACCCGTGATGTCCTGTACAGATTCGGGAGTGTAGTTCTTGATGGTCTCCCACCACTCGTCAAAGCCGTTCGTGTGCTCGGCGACGAATTCCTTGTCGTAGAGGCCATCGTTGACCAAGCAGTTGGCAAAGGCGTTGAGGAACGCAACGTTGCAACCGTTCTTGATCGGAAGGTAGAGATCGGCGATACGCGCGGTTTCGATATGGCGCGGGTCGGCGACGATGATCTTGCAACCCTTTTCTTTGGCTCGCACGATACGCCTTGCGACGATGGGGTGCGAATCGGCAGGGTTATAGCCGAAGAGGAAAATGCAGCCCGCATCCTCCATACCGGGGATGGAGCATGACATGCAACCTGAACCAACCGTGTCCATCAGACCGAGGACAGTAGGGCCGTGTCAAGTACGGGCGCAGTTGTCCACGCTGTGGGTGCCGATGCACGCACGCGTAAACTTCTGCATGACGTAGTTCGCCTCATTGCCGCCGCCTCGCGAAGAACCGGTGGTCATGACAGCGTTAGGACCATATTCGTCAATTATGGCCTGCATCTTAGATGCGGTGAAATCCAGTGCCTCGTCCCAGCTTACGCGCTCAAGATCCGCGCCCTTGGTGCGGCGGATCATCGGGTGCAGTACGCGAGGAGTCAAGATCTTGGTGTCGTTGATGAAGTCGTAGCCGCTCATGCCCTTAAGGCACAGCTCGCTCTGGTTGGTGATGCCGTTGAGCGGTTCGGTACCCACGACCTGGCCGTTTTGGACCAGAAGGTTAAACTGGCAACCGGCGCCGCAGTACGGGCAGATCACTTTATGCTTCTCCATGACACCCTCCTTCCTTTCTCTGCTACCGAATGCTCGGTACGTATTTGACAATCATTGGGCTTGTCGCCCCAACGCTTACGCCTCGTTTTCGATGGTGGCGCGGGCACGCTCGGCAGTCAGTTCTGCCAGGCGTTCCTCGTCTACCAAGGTGAGGCCCTTGGTCGGGCACGCCTCGGCACACGCCGGACCGCCGGGACGGTCCACGCACAGGTCGCACTTGAGCACAAAGCTCTTGGTCTGCGAACCTACGCGCACGTCGCCCATCAAGACGGGGACCTGCGTGGTCGCCACGCTCACGGCGCCAAAGGGGCAGGCCATGACGCAGCTCTTGCAGCCGATGCAGTTGTCCTCGTTGACTCCGATGCGATGGTTCTTTGGATCAAAGAACAAGGCGCCCGTAGGACAGGCCTTCGCGCACGGAGCGTCCTCGCAGTGGTGACATGCCACCGGCGCGGAGATCTCGTAGGTGCGCGTTACGCGCAAGCGAGGTGCGGC
Organism: uncultured Collinsella sp.; assembly: GCA_958347015.1. GTDB lineage: Bacteria > Actinomycetota > Coriobacteriia > Coriobacteriales > Coriobacteriaceae > Collinsella. The sequence goes on from CATVTV010000004.1 coordinate 54,609, forward strand.
GATGTTGCCGGGAATATCGTGTGCCTCGATGCACGCCGCCATACAGGTTTGGCACCCAATGCAGCGCGAAGAATCGGCTACGACTCGTTTATTGCCCATGTTGTTCACTCCCTCCTGAATCCCATGCCGGAGAGACCCTGTCGACGTTGCCCCGGACCGCCCGTGGTCCGGCATCGGCGTATCGAGTGCATGCGGCGAAACAGGCACTTCGATAGAATTCCTCCAACGATATACAGGCTAAATATACGCAGTTGCAGGGGGCAAACTTGAGCATAGGCCCTGCAATACGGGTGTATTGCAGGGGTTTTGGCAGGTTGGAATTATTCTCTAGAAGCTATAAAGGTGAGTGTATTACATACGTACATCCAAGGGAGATTTCACGCTCGTTTATAAAGAATGTAATACGTTTGATATATACTTCGCGCTCATTAACTTGAGTGCAATAAAGTAGTGGTTATAAGATTGGTTATTATTAGCCAATGCTGTATTTGACCATTTATATTGCACGCTCATTAAGGGAGGCCAGTGATGTCATCGACTCAAAAACGTGCCATCCTGCAGGTGCGCATTCGCGAAGAGGACAAACAGCATGCCGAGCATCTCTACGACGCCATGGGCACATCGCTTGCCGAGGCTGTCCGTCTATTTGTCGCGCAAAGCATTTTGATGCGTAAGCTTCCCTTTCAGCCGGTCGCCGTGCGCTCAAAGGACGGCACCGCCGCCTATGGATCGCTCAAAGCATATGGTGACCCCAATCGCCGCGCCGAGGAGCGCAATGCCTGGATTGAGTACCTTGCCACGGAAAGCGACGATTCGATTTTGGGTCCCGAGGAAGTAGATATCCATGAGTAGCACCATCATCGACGAGACCGTCATCCTGCGCTATCTGCTTGACGACGACGAAGTTCTGTCACCGCGTGCCGCCAAGGTCATCGCCACGCGCACCACTCGCGTCTACCCCGAAATCATCACGCGCGTCGTGGTCACGCTGCGTGACGTCTATAAGGTTCCCCGCGTTGAGATTACTGCGGCCTTGAAAAGGCTGCTCGATGACGTCATGTTCGACGAGCCCACCGTTGTCGCCCTTGCCGTCAAACTCTTTGGCAAGACCCATATGGACTTTACCGACTGCCTCCTCGCAGCCCGAACCGCCATCTACAACGATGATGTCGTGAGCTTTGGCAAGCCCATCATCCAAGGCATGATCGACTACCGCCGCAAGCGTCAAACCGCAACCGAAGCCCGCGACCGCGCCGCCGAAGCCCGCAGCCGCAGCACCGACTCCACCATCGACAAGCTCCGCCACCGCCCCCGCCACTAACCGGCAGACAACGGCATCGCTCGCCCCTCAGCCCCATCCCCTCCTAAGTTGCGGTGAAATAGTTCCTGTATTAAGGTTTATTCGAGCTTTTCAGGAACTATTTCACCGCAACTTTCTGTAAGGGTGGTTTTTAATACCGCCGAGGGGCACTAATCAACCGTTTGCCGATATGTTTGGCTCTGACTCATGGCTCTGGCCTGCCCCGTCAAGCTTTTGGTCAGTTCATGGCAAGGTCTGGCGGACCAAATATGGGATAGCGTAGTGTCATTCACTCCCCCTTGAGACCATGGGGTCGAAAATGAGCCATGATAAACGCTGTTCCAAACCGCAAGTAGAGCTGTTCTTCCGGTTATTCGAGGCCCATCATGGCGGGCACCTGTTTGTAGCTACCAAAAAATGGGATGAACGCTGTGCCTACGCGCTCATGCAAAAAGAGATGATTATTCGACTCTACAACCATGTCTACGCTGATCCCGCGTATTGGAATGACCTCGGCGTCGAAGATCGCATCTTTCAATTGGCATCCGCTATTGCGGTCGTTGAACCGGATGCCGTGTTTTGCGGAGCAACGGCGGCACTGCTCTATGGCATCGGTTCTGCATATTTGCTTCTCGACAAGGTGCAGGTGCTGCTGCCGCGTTCCACCAGACGCGATATGTACGAATTCGTTGAATACCGACGCTGGCGGCCGGGCGACGTATGGCAGCTCGGCCCGTTTACGTTAACGGATCCATATCGCACGGTGGTCGACATCGCTCGAACGAGCGCTTTTCGATATGCACTAGGCTATGTCGACGGGTTGGCTCGTGAGTACGGTGTCGAGCGTGAAGAATTGCGTGCATATGCACAAGCGAACTGCCGCGGACTGCACGGCATTGCGCGCGCATTTGACGTTTTTGAACACATGAATGGCAGATCGGATAACGGCGGAGAATCCGAAGCACGGGCGGCAATGATTCTGGCGGGAGTTGCCGCTCCTGAACTTCAGGTTGAAATCACTCGACCGGGAAACGCCGGCTATTATTTGGCAGATTACGGTTGGCAGATGCCAAACGGCTCTTGGATGCTGGCTGAGCTGCATGGACTAGGCAAGTTTGAGGACGATGCCCAAAATGATCCGGAACATACTGCGGCAAAAACCTATCGAGCTGCCCTCATGCGCGATGCGAACCTGCGTGCCATGGGCCACAACGTCATCCATTTCAAGCTCTCAGACACCTACGATGTCAAAGCGTTCGGCTCCATGATGCGCGGCTACGGTATACCAACCACAAAACCCTACGCAGACTCCTGACCGGCTGCCCTCATCTTCTCGGCAACAGAACCCATCATCGACCCAACCCGCTCGGCCTCAATAAGTTGCGGTGAAATAGTTCCTGGATAACAGCTTTTGCGGCTAATCCAGGAACTATTTCACCGCAACTTAGGAGGGGATGTGGGGTCCCGGCATGTATATGAAAATGGCTCTGGTTCCAAAAGGAGCCAGAGCCATTCATCTATCTTATGGAGCGGGCGACGGGAATCGAACCCGCGTCATCAGCTTGGAAGGCTGGGGTTCTACCATTGAACTACGCCCGCAAGATATGGTCGGGACGACAGGATTTGAACCTGCGACATCCTGCTCCCAAAGCAGGCGCGCTACCAAACTGCGCCACGTCCCGAAGGTGTTGAGCAGCTAAGGTCTAAACCTTGCGTGTCCCAAAGCGAAGGAAATTATAGGGGAGACTCCCCGCCTGTGCAAGCGCAGAAACCCTAGCTCCTCGAATGTGCGACAAACTGACTATGGGCCAGGCCGATCACAAACGCCACCACGGCGACTGGTGCCCACGCGGCACCGATATCTGCCAGCGGCAACGCATCGAACGGCAGCCACGCGCCAGCAAAGAACGCATCGCGGACCGAAGTGATTACGCTCTGCACCGCGACAACGCCGCCGACCCAGACCCACACCTGCGGATGCGCATCGCAAAAGCCGTGCACCAGGCCCATAAGCACCAGCACAATGGCAACGGGATACAAAGCGTTGAGCATGGGCACCGAGAACATAAGGATCACGTCGAGGCCCACGTTGGAGAGCACGCACGAAAACGCTGCAAACACAAAGGCGAGAATCGCAAAGGGACGGCGCATGGCCTCCTCGGAAGCCTCCGCTCCCCCTTCGACCACATACGTCTCGCAGAAGTAACGCGAGCAGCAGCTGATAAGGCCAATACACACGTTCATGCAGGCGAGGAAAAAGATCGCAAAGACCACGACCGTGCCGACAAGGCCAAAGTGCATGGAGGCAGAGCGGGCAAGGATGGCGGCGCCATTGGTGGCATCGGGCACAACCGTGCCGAGCTGCATTCCGGCAAGCGCCAGGCCGCAGTAGATGATGGCCATGAGCACACCGGCGATCACACCGGAGCGTGAGATCTCGAAGGCCACGCGCTTATCGTCGGTAACACCCAACTCGTGGATGGTCTCGGCGATGATGATGCCGAAGGCGAGCGACGCGAGCAGGTCCATGGTCTGATAGCCAGTCAAAAAGCCCTGCACGGCGGCGCCTGCATCGTAGGGAGCCTGAGGCGCGGCAGCGGGACCAAGCGGCGAGATCACAGCAGCACCCACGACCAGCACGATGAGCGCAATGAGCGCGGGGCCCGTAATGCGGCCGAGCACGCGCGTGATGACACCCGGGCGCAGCGTGAGCACAAACGCGACGACGAAGAACCCGATGGCAAACACCAGACGTGCCGTGCCGAGCGAAACGCCCTCGGGTAGCAGCGGAACCAGCATTTCGAAGGCCGTAGAGCTTGTGCGAGGAATGGCCAGGCACGGACCGATGGCCAGATAGACCGCCGCAACGAAGAATTCGCCAAACTTGGGATGCACGCGGCCGGCAAGCTCGCGCGCCGTTCCGGCAAGCGCCACGGCGATAAAGCCCATGACGGGCAGGCCGATGGCAGCTATGAGAAAGCCGAGCATGGCAACCGGCGTGGCAGAGCCTGCCTGCAGCGCCAGCAGCGGCGGAATAATGAGGTTGCCGGCGCCAAAGAGCATCGAGAACAGGGCGATGCCGACGGTGACGACATGGTCGGAGCGCAGACCGCGCGGGGCGGATGAAGCCATGAGAGCACCTTTCGAATCGAAACAAAAACGGGACGGGCAAAAACACCCGTCCCGCAAGTATAAACGGTCTAGCAGCTTTAGCAGGCTAAATCGCGCAAAGCGTCGATCGCGGTGTCGACTTCCTCGTCCGTGTTGAAATACCCAAACGAGAAGCGAACGACACCCTGACGCTCGGTCCCCAGCGCACGGTGCATGAGCGGAGCGCAATGGGCGCCGGGGCGCGTCGCAATCCCCCACCCTTGCATGAGTGCATCCGAGATCTCGGCCGAATCGATATCGCCCACGTTGAGCGACACGATCGCAGAGCGCGTCGGCTGGTCAAAGGCACCATAGAGCTTAATCCCCGGAATCTCGCGCACACCGGCAAGGAAGCGATCCGCCAGTGCTCGCTCGTGTGCCGCAATCGCTTCGACTCCACCCTGGGCCTCGATAAAGTCGAGACCCGCGGAAAGTCCCGCGATGCCGTGACCGTTGAGCGTGCCCGCCTCCAGGCGCGTGGGCCACTCAAGCGGCTGCAGTGCATCGAAGCTGTGCACGCCCGTGCCGCCCATGACCCAGGGCGCCACGTCGACACCCTCCGCCACGGCCAGACCGCCGGTGCCCTGCGGGCCCATCAGCCCCTTGTGGCCGGTAAAGCACACGACGTCGAGCCCCATGGCCTGCATATCGATATGCGCCGTGCCGGCAGACTGCGAGGCATCGACGATCACGAGCGCACCGGCCGCATGGGCCATGGCAGCTACGCGTGCAATGTCGACCGCGTTGCCGGTCACATTGGAGGCGTGCGTCACCACCACAGCACGCGTGCCCGGCGTGACCAGCTGCTCGAGCTCGTCGTAGTCGAGCACGCCGCTCGCATCGCAACCCGCATGCTCAACCGTCACACCCTGCTCTGCCGCCAGGCGGTTGAGCGGACGTAGCACCGAGTTGTGCTCAAGCACCGTCGAGACCACGCGGTCGCCGGGGCGCACCACCCCGTTGATGGCGGTGTTGAGCGCCGCCGTGGAGTTGGGCGTAAAACACACATGGTCCGCCCTCGGGCAACCAAAAAGGCGCGCAAGCTTGGCACGGCAGCCGTGAACGGTGCGGGCCGCGTCGAGCGCACCCGACGTTGCACCGCGTCCGGCATTGCCGAGCGAGCACATCGCCTGCACCACGGCATCGATGACCGTCTGCGGCTTGTGCATGGTCGTCGCCGCGTTATCCAGGTAGATCATCGCACGACCTCCCACATATCAATCACGGTGAAGCCCTCGGTGGGGACGCCTGCCGCGGCGAGTTCGCCGCGCAGCAGCTCCTCATCGACAGGCAACGCTTTCCACGCCAGACCGCAGCCGGCAGCGACCTCCCCGGGAACGGGAATCGTTCGCCCGGGAAGGCCGCGCTCGATGCACAGGGACTCGCACCCCATGGCGGCCGCCGTGGTAGGAAACGTGATGACAAGCGCCGGGCGCTTCTCCCTCATGGCAACTCCAACCAATACGCTACGGGCGCACGACGCGCACGGCCTGCTCCATCTTCTCCACGATCACGTACATGTTGGTGACCTCGCCCACGGCAAGCTGGTCCTTAATGCCATAGTGGTCGAGGCAGGTGCCACAGGTAAGAATCTCGACGCCCTGCTCGGCCAGTCCCTTAAGGTCGTCGAGCACCGGAGAGCCCTCGGCGGTGAGCTTGGCGCCGCCGTTGTAGAACAGCATAGTCGCGGGCAGCTCCTCCTGCTGCGTCACGGCAAAGATGAAAGCCTTCATGAGCTTGTGGCCCAGCTCGTCGTCGCCACGGCCCATGCAATCGGTGTAGACGGAAATGACGAGTTTGCCCTTGCCGGCGCTGGTATCGCAGAAGGCAGCGCCATCCTGCTCGGGATCGGCAACGGCAACGGCGCTAGAGGTCGCCACGGTCACGTGCCACTCGGCGTCAGAAACCTTCTCGACCGAGGCCGTGCAGCCCTTCTCCTGCGCCATCTTGGAGATGTTCTTGACGGCGGTCTCGTTGTCGACCGAGGTCACGACGGCGCCCTCGCCATCGAGCTGTTTCAGGGCTTTGAGCGTCTTGACGACGGGCAGCGGGCAGGCATCGCCCATGGCATTGACTTCAATCTTGGTAGACATAGCAAATTCCTTTCGAAAGAACCGTTCTAGAGAACGGCAAACAGTTACATAAACGTGCGGGCTAGCGAACAACGCGGACGGCAGGACCGCCCGGCACCGGCTCGCACACGCGGCCGATTGTGGCGGCAACGCGTCCTTCGGCATCCAGGCGACGCGCAAGCTCATCCACATCGACAGCAGGTGCCGCGATAAGCAGGCCACCAGACGTCTGCGGATCGTATAGCGCATCCAGCATGCCAGGCTCCAGGCCCTCGTCGGCAGCCACGCGTGGGCCAAAGAAGTCCTGGTTGCGGTAGGCGCCGGCGGGGATAATGCCAAGACGCGCCATGTCGAGCACCTGGTCAAAGAGCGGTACCGTTCCCGACGCAAGCTCGATCTGCACGCCCGAGCCCTCGGCCATCTCGCACGCGTGCCCGATCAGGCCAAAGCCCGTAATGTCGGTGCAGCCGTGAAGCTCAAGTCCCTCGGCCAGACGAATCGGCGCCTCGTTGAGGGTTCGCATCGAGTCAAACATGGCTGCGGCCTCGTCCTGCTCGATGAGCTCGCCCTTAATGGCCGTGGTGATAATGCCCGAGCCGACCGCCTTGGTCAGCAGCAGAACATCGCCCACGTGCGCGCCGCTGTTGGCGAGCATGCGGTCGAGCGTGACAAAGCCGCTCACGGACAGACCGTACTTGGGCTCGTCGTCGTTGATGGTGTGGCCGCCCGCGATGGAGCAGCCCGCCTCGACGCACTTGTCGGCGCCGCCCGCCAGAATCTGACCGGCAACCTCAACGCCCAGACAGCTCGGGATGCACAGCAAGTTCATGGCATGGCTCGGTCGTCCACCCATGGCGTATATGTCCGACAGCGAGTTTGCCGCCGCGATCTGGCCAAACAGGAACGGGTCGTCGACCATCGGTGGGAAGAAGTCGATGGACTGCACGAGGCCCAGATTCTCCCCTACGCGGAAGACGCTCGCATCGTCAGAGGTATCGAACCCCACGAGCAAGTTGTCGTTATGCACATTGGGTAAATCGCCCAGGACCTGGGCGAGGGCTCCGGGAGCCAGCTTAGCGGCTCAACCGCTCGCGGCCGTCATAGACGTGAGCTTAATCTGATCGTCAGCCATCGATACCTCCTCTCAAACACAAACAATGCATCCCAGTATACGCATGAACGCGCTTCCACGGCCGATACATCACCCTAGCGCCTGTGCGCGAATCGCCGCGCCGATCGCTCCGGCAAAGCGAGCCTGGGGCGAGGTGGTCACCGGCGACCCCAGTAGCTCTCCCAACCGTTCAACGACATAGGCGTTTTCGCACAGGCCGCCGGTCAGATAGTACGGGGCGCCCGCGGCCTGCCCGGCCATGGTCGCCACGCGCGAAACCACGCTGTCGATCACGCCACGCGCAATGTTCTCGCGCGGCTCACCGCGACCGATCAGGCTGATAACCTCGCTTTCGGCAAACACCGTGCACATGCTGCTAATCTTGGTGGGCTCGCCGGAACGCGCCAGGTCGGCCATCTGCTGCTGGGAAATGCCTAGGCGGTCGGCCATGATCTCCAGAAAGCGCCCCGTGCCGGCAGCGCACTTGTCGTTCATGGCAAATTTGACCACGCGGCCGCCTTTAAGCTGGATGACCTTGGTGTCCTGGCCGCCCACGTCAATCACCGTGCCGTGATCGCCAAACAGGCGCACGGCACCGGTGCCGTGGCAGGTGATCTCGGTCACGACCTTGTGCGCATAGGGCACGGCGACACGGCCGTAGCCGGTCGCGACCACACGCACATCGTCGCCCGTCACGTCATAGCCCGCCGCTGCCAGTGCCTCGCGCAGCCGCTCGGAAGCATCGACCGAGGAGAACCCGGTTGGCTGCACGCACGTCCACGCCACCGAACCCTCCCCATCGACCACAGCGGCCTTAGCCGCCGTAGACCCGATATCGATCCCGATCCCTATCATGGCTCTCTTCCAATCTAAACATCAAAGATAGCGGCGCGTTCAGGCGCCTTAGCTCTAGGTTTCTCAGGTGCCGGAGATTGCCCCGAAAGAGGAGCGCAACGTACTTTGGGTACGCAAGCGACGGTTTGAGGAGCAAGATCCGGTGCCTGAGGAAGCTAGAGGGTTTCGATGAAGGCGGCGATGCGCGTCTCAATCTGGCCCATGTCGCCGTTACTGTAGTCGGTCTCGATCTTCATGTACGGAATACCCGCACCCTCGACGGCCTCCTGCATGCGCGCGCTCTCAACGTTGAAGGTGTGGCAGGCCTGCAACACGCTCTCTACCACGCCATCGACATGATACTTCTCGCACATGGCCAGCGTGTTTTCCATACGACCGTCGTTGGGCGTCATGACCGAGCAGTTGATATCCAGATAACGGTCGGCGATGGCGCGCAGAATGTCGGGCGCGTCCGGGTCGATCATCATGGCCGCCGTGCGCTCGCCCGAGCAGTCGTCCATGCACACGACCACACCGCCGTTAGACTCGATAGTACGGCCTATCTTGTTGATCACGCCGCCCACCGGGCAGCCGGTGATCAGAATACGCTTGGCATCCGCCGCGACCGGGCGCTCGCCCGCGTCGTAGGCCTCGCGCAGCTTGGCGACCTTTTGCTCCAGTTGCTGCGTATAGGCCTCGATATCAAAGCTGAACGTACCGGCAAACATAGTGCTCATCAGGTCGACGCCGCTCATGGCCGCCGGCTGGTTGGCCTGCAGCGCAAACATCTCGAGCTGGGCCGCACGCAAGCGGTTGCGACGACGGACGGCAGCGCGCAGGTCATCGTCGGTAATCGTGATGCCGTAGAAGCCCTCGAGCTCCTCCTTGAGCAGGCGGCACTCCTCGTACCAGCCATCACGCTCGTAGGCGCGATCGCGACCCTGCGGAAGATGCAGAATGTGCGTGCGCTTGAGCTCGTTGAGTAGCTCGTACATCTTCTTCTTGCCGTCGCAGGTGGTCTCGCCGATGATCATGTCGCTAAAGTACGTGAACGGGCACTTTTGCGAATAGGCGAAACCGTACGTCGACTTGATGAGCGGACACAGATTTGCCGGCAGCACCTTCTCGGCCTCGGGAATCACCTCATCGGACGTACCGCACAGAGCGACACTTGCGGCCCCCGCGGCATCGATAATCTCGAGCGGTGTGTAGCTGCACAAGAAGCCGACCAGGCGGTTGCCGGCCTGTTTGTAATCCTTGACGCGAATAAACGCCGCCTTGCGTTGCTCGTTGAACTCCTCAAACGTGCGCGGCAACGGCTGCTCAATATTTTCCGACATATAGCTCCTTAACAAACCTTTTAACCAACCAAGGAAACGGCTTTCCCAGGTGCCCCAGGTTGCCGTGAAAGAGGAGCGCCGCGTATTTTTGTACGCAAGCGACGGTTTGAACGGCAAGATCGGGTACCTGGGGAAGCCGCCGGGACGGATAGCTCTAAATAGTTTCCAGGAAGGCCTCGATGCGGGTCTGGAGCTGACCGGCATCCTCGCCGGCGTAGTCGGTCGTGATGTGCATAAACGGAATGCCGGCCTCCTCGGCGGCCTTCTCCACGGCAAACGATTCCATCTCGTAGAGCGTGCAGAACTGCAGGGCCACGTCGACGATGCCGTCGGCATGCAGGTCCTTGGCCATCTGGACAATGTCCTTCATACGCTGGTCGTTGGGCGTAAAGACAGCGCAGTTGATCTTAAAGTAGCGCTCGGCGATGGCGTCGAGCATCTCGTCGACCGTCTCGCCGGACTCGTCGACCAGGTCCTTGTAGTAGCGCGAGCCCGTGCAGGACTCCTCGCCTACCACAACGCCGCCGGCCTTCTCGATAAGGTTGAACAGTTTCCAGTTGGGCACGGCCATGGGCGTACCGGTGTACAGGATGCGCTTGGTGCCCTTGGGCGCCACGCCCTCGCCAGCCTCAACGCGCTGTTCGCACTCAGCCGCCATATCGTTAATGGCTCCGGTCAGACGCGGCGTGTCATCCATAAAGGCGGCCTGAACGGTCAGCAGGCTGTCGAGACCGCTGATGGGCGCCGGATCGGCAGCGCGGGTCGCAGCCAGACGCTGCAGGGCGCGACGCTTCTCGTTGACGATGTGGGTGGCAGCCTTCAGGCGCTCGGGCGTAATCTTGACGCCGCACTCGTCCTCGATCTTGGCCGCGAGCTTCTTGACCTCGGCCTTCCAGGTCACGAGCGTCGACTCGTCGTGCACGTTGGGGATATCCATGACGTACATGTTCTTTTGCGTGGCAAAGAACTCGTAGGCCTTCTTCTTGCCATCGCAGGTGTTCTCGCCCACCACCAGGTCGCTCGACTCAATGTAGGGGCAGACCTCGCCCAGCTTAAAGCCGGCAAAGCTCTTAATGAGCGGACAGGTGTTGCGCGGCAGATGCTCCTCGACCTTGTCGGTCGCCCAGTCGGCACCCGAGCACAGGCCCACAGGAATGCCGTCACAGGCAAGTACGATCTCCTCGGGCACGTAGACGCAGAACGAACCGACGATCTTGGTGGCCTCGCCGGCCTCCTTCTTGCCGAGCATCTCCTTAATACGGCCACTGTGGATGTTGGTGGCGACAAAATCCAGGTAGGACGTGGACTTGGGGCGATTATTCTGCGTCAGGAACATATCGCCGTACATCTGGCCCACGGCGCCCAGCAGCATGTCGTGGTCGGCAAGATTCATGCCGAGGCTCTCCCACATCGGATGGAAATCAAATTCTTCAGCCATGACGGTTCCCCTCTCGAACCAAAAACGGATAACAGCGGTATCGATGCACGACGGACGGCGATTGCCCGGCCGTGCTCAAACCCGGAATATTGGGGAACCTGCTTTGCAGCTGATTATTTAGTTGTGCGTCGTCTCTCCCGGAGCCGTGAACATACCTGCTCATATGCGACTCCGAGCCATATATAGGGCGCGCGCGGCAACGCGGCGAATGTATGTCGTCTGCGGCATATGCGCACCCTCCTTTACAAGTTAAGGTCAACTATATCAACGGTCGTCGACCATGCGAACACCGTTGACATTCGTACGACAGCGTCGTGTGCCGTCGTTTAATAAATAATTATCTGTGTTGATAAGAGTTTGTCATCCATCATTCGGCGAACGGCAAGACAAAGCCGCCGAGGCTTATATCCCCGACGGCATTACCCGGCGCTATCGACAAACCAAATGGATCTTACTCGCATCGAAGTGCATGCGCAGCGTCTCGCCTGCTTGCGGCAGCTCGTCGACAGGCACGCCCACCTTGTTGACCTTCCACTGCAGACGTGTGGGCGCATCGACGCGCGGCACGTCCAGCAGCACCAGCCGCTCAAAGCGCGAATCGCTCACACGGGCCACGTGCAAATCATAGCTGTTGCGGCCCCGCTCCGCGCGATTGTCAACATGGAAGTAGCTTGCGCGAATGCCCAGGTACGCCACATCATCGGGAACCTCGCGACCCACGTTAAAGGTCATGCCCCAGTCGAGGGCCTCAACTTCTTCGTCGCCGATCTTGCGCGCCCGGCTTGTGTTCTTGCAGCCCGTCAAGCGCAGCGCCGCCAGCGTCTGCGGGCGGCGGACCACGTCCTCGACGGAGCCGATCTCCTCGACATGCCCGTCGTGCATCACGCAGATGCGCTGGCAGAGGCGGCATGCTTCGTCGATGTCGTGGCTCACATAGAGCACGGTGCGGTTGCACACATCGAACAGGTCGAGCATGTTCTGCTCGAGGGCACTCTTAAGATAGGAATCGAGTGCGCTCATGGGCTCGTCGAACATAAAAATGCCCGGGTGTGCCGCCACCATGCGGGCAAGCGCCACACGTTGCTGCTGACCGCCCGAGAGTCGCGCGGGATAGCGGTCGGCAAAATCCGCCAGACCGAAAATGCCCAGATAGCGCTCGGCGAGCTTTTTGCGCGCGGCGGCGTCGCCCGCATCCTTTACGCCGGCGCATACGTTATCGGCCACCGTCATGTTGGGAAACAGCTGATAGTTTTGGAACAACAGGGCGCATTTTCGCTCCTGGGGGGACAGGTTGATGCCCGCCGCCGAGTCAAAAAAGGTCACGCCGTTGACGGCGATCTTGCCCTCGTCGGGCGTCTCCACGCCAGCGATGCAGCGCAGCGTACAGCTCTTGCCGCAACCCGAGGCGCCCAGCAGCGCCACGCGCTCCTCGCCGGCCTCAAGCTGCATGTCGAGCATAAACCCGGGATAACGTTTCTTAATATCCAAAACGAGCGACATAGCTTATCGACCTCCCTGCGGCGCCGCATCATCGCGCATAAGCTCGACCAGCGCCTCGCGATCGATACGCAGGGCATCGCCGCCCGCCGGGTCGAGCGAATCGCCCTGCCCGACGAGCTCCTTGGCCTGCTTGCGCTCCGCACGGGAGAGACCGAGCTCGCGATACTTTTGCGAATGCGCCGTGTACATGTTGATGAATAGAATGACCAGGAAGCTGAACACAATTACGACCACGACCCAAAAGAGGGCCACCGACGTATTGCCGCCCATCCACTCAAAATAGATGGCGATGGGAATGGTCTGCGTAATACCGGCGTAGTTGCCCGCAAAGAACAGGGTGCAGCCAAACTCGCCCATTGCGCGGGCAAAGGCGAGCACCGTGCCGGCGGCAATCGAGGGCCAGCCAAGCGGCATCATAAGCTTGGTAAAGATGCGACGCTCGGACCAGCCCAGCGTGCGCGCCGCATCGAGCATCTGTGTGTCGAGGCTCTCGAAGGCTCCGAGCGCCGTACGATAGACGAGCGGGAACGACACCACCACGGCAGAGATCACCGCCGCCGGCCACGTAAAGACAATCGAGATGCCGTGAGCGATCAGCCACTGGCCCACCCCGGTCGAGCGGCCAAACAGCATGAGGAGCAGAAAGCCGCAGACCGTGGGCGGCAGCACCATAGGAATCGTAAAAACCGAATCGAACAAGCCCTTGATGCGGCTCGAGGTACCCATAGTCTTCCACGCGGCGAACAGGCCCAGCGCAAAGGAGATCAGCAGGGCAAGGCCGCTCGTTTTTATGGACACCCAAAACGGGCGATAGTCGATGCCGCCCAATAAGGAAGCCAGAGAGGTCAAGGGCCCCTGCTCATCCCGCAACACGACAGACGATGCTTCTACCATTTGAGCGCTATCAAGCCAACGCGCGCCGCCTTTGGCATCACCCGAGGCTGATGCAATCACCACATAGCGGTCCCCATCCGCACCGCGCTCGTCAAAGCCATAGGTATACCCGCCGGCATCAAACGTTGTTTCCGCCGTGACATACCAAGGAAGATCCACGTCCCCTAGCTGCGCACCTCCCATGCAGTTTGCGCTGTCGAGCTCACAGACGAGGGCCTTGAGACCCGATACGCACTCGTTGTCCTGCGGATCCAATCCATACTTCTCGACCGCCTTGGGCGATATCCACACAACAACGCGATCGGCAGCAGGCGCCACTACAAGGTCCACGTCCTCGTCAACGGGAAACCGGTAGCCCTCAGGCTGGCCCTCCATGGCACGAGCGGTCCCCTTGGCCAACCGCTCAAAACCCTCGATCCCATAGGAAAGCCCATGAGCGGTCGCAGCAGCCTGGGCCCCGTCCTCAGCGTCCCCAGCAAACGCAAATCCCGGCACCCAGCAAAGCACGAAGGTCAAAGCACAGGCGACAAGCATGCGGAATCTATTAAGCACGAAAAGCTCCAAGCGAATACAAGGACGGAGTGAAACACAAGGCGATGGAATTATCGCGCCAAGCCGCACTACGCGGAAAGCTCAAAGCCGTACTTGGCCCAAATCTTCTGAGCCTTCTTGTTGGTCAGGCAGAAGTCGATGAACGCCTTGGCCTCGTCGGCGTGCTCGGAGCTCTCGGCAACGGCACCCGGATACACGATGGGCTTGTGCGAATCCTCGGGGCATACGAAGGCCTCCTCGATGCCGTCGTAGCGGAAGATATCGGAGCTGTAGACAAAACCGGCCACGCAGTCGCCCGTGGACACATAGGCGGCGGCGGTACCAACTTTGTCGGCCAGGGCCACCTTGTCGGCAATCTCGGGCGCATACTCGCCGTCATCGCCCTCGGTGCCGGTATAAAGGCCCACGGAAGCCAGCGCCTGGTTGGCGTACTTGCCGGCGGGGACGGTCTTGGCGTCGCCAATGGCGATCTTGCCGTCCAGATTCGCGACGTCGGCGATGGCCTCGATCTTGGTGTCGGAGCCCTCAGCGCGAATAATCACGAGGTCGTTGACGAACGTGTCCTCACGCGTATCAGCGTCGACGAGCTCGGCGGTCTCAGCGTCATCCATGGTGCCCTTGGAAGCGGTGATGAGCACGTCGACGGCGGCACCGGCGCGCATCTGCTCGACAAGGTCGCCGGAGGCCTTAAACTGCGTATCGGCAAAGGTGGTGCCGGTCTGGTCGGTGTAGAGCTCCTGGACCTCGGGAAGGGCCTTCTCGAGGGAGTTAGCAGCAAAGACCTGCAGCTCGACAGCTTTCTTGGAAGATGCCTTAGCAGAACCGGCATCGGATCCGGCCGGCTCGGACGTCTTGCTGCCCGAGCAGCCGGCAAGACCAAGGCCGGCAGCGGCGACAGCAGAAAGCGAGACGAATCCGCGGCGAGAAACCATATCGAACATATTCAACCCTTTCGGACCTTGTGCCCGGGTACCCCACCGCGGGCTTTAATCTGCAACCAGATTATACTTCTGCGCGAATAATTATAGTGAGAAATTATTCTCGCCAGAGAATATAGTTTCGAGTTAGCGTGCGCCTCGGCGTCGCTTCGGCGGAAAACAAAGGCGGAGCGGCCCGTAAGGTCGCTCCGCCGCAGGTAGTGCGCTTATTTGGCGTGTCCGCCGCCCGCCGTCATCTGGGCCGCATGTTCCAACTGGTCCGCTATGGCCTCCCAGCTTTCGCGGGCGGCCTTCGTGGAACCGGGAAAGTTTACGACAAGTGTATGACCTCGTTGCATGCAAATAGCGCGCGAGAGCATGGCGCGGCGCGTCTTGGTCATGGAGTATGCGCGAATCGCCTCTGCAATACCCGGCACATCGCGGTCGCAGACGGCACGCGTCGCCTCGGGCGTCACATCGCGCATCGAAAGCCCCGTACCGCCGCAGGTGAGCACGACGTTGGCGTGGCACTCATCGGCGGCTTCCACAACGGCATCACCAATCTCGCTGACGTCGTCGCGCACGACCACATGTGAGGCGACCGTCCAGCCCTGTGCCTCGATAAGCTCCTCGAGCGCGGCTCCAGCCTCGTCCTGGGCAAGGTCGCGCGTGTCCGAGCACGTCACGATCGAAATCTTCAACTCCATAGCATTCCTCCTACAACACGGCGCCCTCGGGCAGGTCGACGCGAACAACGTCCACGACATCTCCCGCCTTGAGCTCGCACGGTCCCTCGTCAATACGCAGCAGGCAGTTGGCCCGCTGCATCGTGCCGAGCAGCGCCGAATTCTGCGTCTTGGCCTCGGTCACCAACAGCTCACCGGTCTCGGGGTCGCGCAAAACCGTGGCGCGATCGAAGAAGCGTCGATCCTGGCGCTTCTTCACGCCGTGCGTCAATATCGCCTGCTGCACGGGACGCGTACCCTCGGCAAAGCCGCGCATCTTGCGGATCGCCGGACGGGCAAGCATCTCAAAGCCCACATACGCCGCCGCGGGATTGCCCGAAAGCCCCAAATACGGCTTGCCCCCAAGTAAGCCAAACGTGATGGCCTTGCCGGGGCGCATCGAGATGCGATCGAAGAGCACCTCGCCCTCGCGCTTGACCAGCGCCGTCACGTAGTCGTAGTCGCCCGCCGAGGCGCCACCGCTCGTAATGACAAAATCGCACTCTCGCGTGGCGCGATGCACCAGCTCGGCAATCGCCTGCTCATCATCGGGCGCAATGCCGTAGAACACGGGCTCGGCTCCCGCATCGAGTGCCTCGGCCATCAACGCCGAGGAGTTGGAATCGCGAATCTGACCGCGCGCCGGCAGTTCACCCGGCGCAACCAGCTCCGTGCCCAGCGAGATGATGCCCACACGTGGGGCGGCGTGCACCTTCACGCTCGCGTATCCGGCGCTTGCCAGCAAGCCGGCGCCGGCCGGCGCCACGACCTCGCCGACGTGCATCACAACATCGCCGGCATGGGCCTCCTCGGCGGCAGAGCGAACGTTCTCCCCTACCTTGGCAGGCGCCGAGAAGCGAACGTGCGAGCCCTCGTTGCCATCGCCGTCAAGCACCTCGACGATCTCGTATTTCACTACGGCGTCGGCACCCTCGGGCACCGGCGCGCCTGTCATAATGCGGACCGTCTCGCCCGGGCCAAGAGCACCCTCAAACACATGGCCCGCAGCCTCGTGTCCGATAACGTCGAGCGTCACCGGCGTCTCACCAGACGCCTGCGCCAAGTCCGCCGAGCGCACGGCATATCCGTCCATAGCGCTGTTGGCAAACGGCGAGATGTCGATATCGGCCACCGCGTCCTCGGCCAAGGGAAGACCGGCGGCCTGCCACACGGGAATCTCGACGAGATCGGTCGGAGCAACGTGCGACAGAACGATCGACTGCGCGTCCTCCAGCGGAATGAGTTTCTCTGCCATATGCACCTCTTAATGCCACGGCGCACAACAGGAGCGCCGATTCTTTATGCTTGTCTCAGTATAATCCCCCGACACGCGACCGCGATTTGGCCTGTACCCGCAAATACACCTGTCGGCCGCAAGCCGCGAAACAGAATGGAAACCAACCCACCGGCTCGTCGCGCTTGCCGCGTTTTATAATGCTTGCGTTGCAACCTAAAAGAGGAATATATGGCTCATAACAACAAACCCGAAAGCGCAAACGAAGCGCAGGATCATTCCCAGCCGCTCGACGATGGCGGTTTTTTCTCCCTGAACGACGTCATCATGGCCGGCAGGCGTCAACTCACCCGCTCCGAGCAGCTCTTGGCCGCCGACACACGCCGCAACGCCCGCAACCTACTCGCGAGCGCCAAGTTGCTCGTACTCGTCGTCATCGTCTCGCTCGCCATGGGCGTTGCCGCTTGGGCATTTTTGGCCTCGCTGAATATCGCGACCGATTATCGCGAGCACCACGTGTGGATTTACGCGTTGCTTCCCGTTGTGGGCGTTGCCACCGCATGGGTGTACAAAAACCACGGCCTTGCCGCCAAACGAGGTAACAATCTGGTCATCGACTCCGCCCTGGGCACACGCCTTATCCATATGCGCATGGCCGTCCTCACCTTCGTCTGCTCCACGCTCACGCACCTCACCGGCGGATCGGCCGGTCGCGAGGGGGCTGCGGTGCAGATTGGCGGCACCATCGCCAGCAACATCTCGAGCCTCGCCCACCTCAAAAAGCATGACCACCACGACCTCATGCTCGCCGGCATCTCGTCGGCCTTTGGCGCCGTATTCGGTTCGCCCCTTGCCGGAGCTTTCTTTGGCATGGAGATGTGCTTTATCGGCAAGATCGACTACACCGCAGGCATCTACTGCCTGGTCGCCTCGTTTACCGGCTACTTTACGTCGCTTGCCTTGGGAACCGAGTACGAGGCGAATGTTATCGCCAGCGTTCCCAACATGACACCACGGACAGTTGTCATCGTAGTCATCAGCGCCATCATCTTTGGTCTCACCGCACGTCTCTTTGCCTGGTCGGTTCGTACCGTCAAGAGTCTGTACGGTCGCTTTATCACCAATTACCTTGCTCGCGCACTCGTGGGCGCGCTCGTAGTGCTCGCGGCCTACGCAATGCTCAACGCCTGGAAGTATGCCGGCCTTGCCACCTGGCTCTCGGGCGCCGGGTTCGCCGGTAACACGACCCTTGCCGACGCAGCCATCAAGCTCGTGGTGACGGCGCTCACCCTGGGCGCTGGCTTCCAAGGCGGCGAGGTCACACCCTTGTTTGGCATCGGTGCGGCGCTCGGCGGCTGGATCGGTTTCCTCGTCGGAATCGACCCCAGCTTTCTGGCGGCGTTGGGCATGCTCGGAGTGTTCTGCGCCGGCCTCAACGTGCCCATCACCACCTGCATGATGGCCATCGACCTGTTCCACGGCACGGCAGCCGGCTTCTTCGTGATCGTAGCGTTTATCAGCTATCTCGTCGGCGGCCACCGCGGCGTGTACCCCGCCCAGCGTATCATCTCACCCAAGCGTCGTTCGCTTATTGTGGATGAGGGCGGTACGGTAGCGGATGCTATCGAGCGCCACAACGACCTGATAGAGTAGACGTAAGTATTCGCCGTGCAGCCACAATCGGGGGCAATTCGACCTGAGCGCGACCGCACCGTCACGTCATACGCCGGGAGTCGCCCCATGCACGCAACTGATTTTGGTCGCACGCTCATCATCGCCAACCCCGCCGCCCAGTCAGGTGCGGCGCGCGAAGTTGCCGAGCGCCTGCAGCGCTTTTTGGACATGACCGCGCGCTCATCCCAGTTTGATCTGGTGCTGACCGAGCGCATGCGACATGCCAAGGAACTTGCCGCACGGGCCCAGGGCTACCGCACGGTTATCGCACTCGGCGGCGACGGCGTGATCCACGAGGTCGTCAATGGACTCATGACGCAGGATGAGGCGGTCCGTCCCGCCCTTGCCGTCCTACCCGTGGGCTCCGGCAACGATTTTGCCCAAACGCTCGGTATCGACGATTTCTCCGGCAAAGATTTTGGCGCGCTGCTCACCTGCGAGCTGCAGCGTCAGGACATCGGGCGCATTCGCTCGTGGAGCCCTGCGAGTGGCAGCGGCGAGGCTGCCGTTGAGTACTACGACCAGACGCTCTCCGTCGGTATTGACGCCGCCATCGGCCTGGGCACCACCGAGCTGCGCAAAAAGACGGGCCTCGCCGGCGCTCCGCTCTACACCCTCTCGGGTCTGGAGCAGTTTGGCCTGCGCTATCGAAACTACCCCATGACCATCAGCTTTGACGGCGCGCCCACCGAACGCGTGCGGGCAATTATCATGGCCATCCAGCTGGGGCCCACCTATGGCTCTGGCTATCGCATCTGTCCCAACGCCGACCCGTGCGACGGCATGCTCGACGTTTGCTACGCCTGTGGCCCCGTCCCCTGTGCGGTCGCCCTGCCCATGTTCCTTTCGGCCAAGGACGGCCACCATACTAAGCTGCCGCCGGTTCGCATGCGTCGTTGCCGTCATGCAGAGCTCACGTTCGAGGAGCCCGACTACCCCATTCAGGCCGACGGCGAGCCCGTCGTCGCCTCGCGCATCGAGGTGGACATTCTTCCCGCCGTTCTCGAGGTCTGGCACCCAACCCGCTAACCCCACCTAAGTTGCGGTGAAATAGGGACTGTTTATGCAGCTAAAGCCGCAAAGCAGTCCCTATTTCACCGCAACGTATTGAGGAGATCATTCCTCCCCGTCCGGCTTGCGACGGTTGGCCTTTTTAATCGCGTTGAAGTGCTTGTCGTTGAGTCTGCGCTGGCGCGATCGCTGAGGCACCTTGGTCTTGACGCGACGTCGCGGCGGACGGCCACGACGCTCAAGCTCTGCCCTCAGCTTACGCAGACAGCAGCTGCGATTCTGAAACTGACTGCGGCTCTCGCGCGCCGTCACGGTAATTCCCGAAGGGATATGTTTCATGCGCACCGCCGAGTCCGTCGTGTTCACGCCTTGTCCGCCCGGGCCCGTCGCGCGAAACACCTGTACCGCGCAATCGCGTGCCAACTCCTCGACCGACATCTCGGCATAGCGCGCATACTCGCGCCATCCCATCTTGTTGTCATCCATATCAAAACCTCCCCTCATACAAAAAATGTGACAAAGGGACAGTCCCTTTGTCACATCGCATACCAATCGCTTGTGCTGCGCGCCTAGGCGAACGTGATCTCGCCGTTCTCGCAGTCCATTTCGGCGATACGGGCCAGGCTCTCAACGCGGAAGCCGCGCTCGCGGAGCTTATCGCCACCGCCCTGGAAGCCCTTCTCCACGGCAATGCCGATGCCGGCAACCTCGGCGCCCGCAGCCTCGCAGATCTTAATAAGGCCCTCAAGCGCGCAGCCGTTGGCCAGGAAGTCGTCGATGATCAGGACCTTGTCGCCCTCGGACAGGAAGCGCTTGCCAACGATGACCGGGTACTCCTTCTGCTTGGTAAAGGAGTAGATGGTCGTGGCATACTGCTCGCCGTCAAGGTTGATGGACTGTGCCTTCTTGGCAAAGACTACCGGCACGCCGCCAAAATGTTGAGCTGCGATGCAAGCCATGCCAATGCCCGAAGCCTCGATCGTCAGGATCTTGTTGATCTCGACACCCTCGAACAGACGGGCCCACTCGGCACCCATGTGGTCGAACAGCTCAACGTCGCACTGGTGGTTGAGGAAGGCATCAACCTTAAGGACGTTACCGGCCTTTACGATGCCGTCATGGCGAATACGATCCTCAAGCTCCTGCATGGCGCAACCCCTTCTCGCGGCAACGATACCGCGCGATTAATAAACGTTGTTCGATAGTCTACCACGGACCGACCCCCGCCCGCCGCACAAGCCGCATCGCACCATAAAGCTGCAAGACCAGTAGATAGGCCCGATTCGTGGCAAGCCTGCCACCACAAGCTAATGGCGGGCGCGCATCCTCACCAAACGCACCATAGCGAGCGCAAAGCCCACAGCGGCCACAGCCATGAGCACGTAGAACACCGAGCGAAAGCCGAACAGGAACACATCCGGACGTCCTGCAACAAAACTGGTCACGGCCTCGCCCATCGCCACACTCATCTGCCCATACAAGATATTCGATGCCACCGTAATGCCGAGTGCCATGCCGGCGTAGCGCGCCAAACTGCCCAAGCTGCCCGCAAAGCCGAGCGCCTCGCGCGGAGCCGAGCCCATATACAGCGAGTTATTGGGGCTCTGGAAAATCGACGTGCCGCACGACATAAACGCGGCACAGCACACGATCACAGGGATGGAAGAGTGCTCGTCGAGTGTGCTTACCGCAAAAAGACCGCACACGTACACTCCCAGGCCGACCGCCGTGGGGCCCTCGCAGCCAACACGGTCCGAAACCGTACCCGAAAGAGGGCCGATAAAGGCATTCACCATCGGCAGCGCCAAAAAGAGCAGGCCCGAGATGTCGGAACCAAAGCCGTGGGCGTCCTGAAAATAGAACGGCAGAATAAACTCGGATGCGCCAATGCCAACGAACACGATGAGCATGCAGGCAAGGTTGATGGTGAAGGCCGAATTAGCAAAGCAGCGACGCGCGGCCTCGGCAAGGGACATGGGGCGCTCGCCGGCCTCCGGCTTAACATGCGGCAGCGTGTAGAGCCCCACGATAAACGAGATGACGCCAATGGGCAGGTTGATGAGGAAGATGCTCTCCCAGGGAACGCTTGCCACCAGCATGCCGCCGAGTACGGGGCCACACATCATGCCGAGGGCCACGAAAGTCGCGAGAATACCCATGGCACGGCCTCGTTCGCGCGCCGGAAACGACTCGGTGATAATGCCCATGTTGTTAGCCATGGCCGCCGCGCAACCGATACCCTGAACAATGCGTGCCAGAATAAGAACCTCGAGCGAGGCCGAAAGGCCACAAAGCAGCGAGCCAACCGTAAAAACGATGACGCCCAGCTGGAACACATTCACCTTGCCGCGCACGTCGCCCAGACGGCCAAACGGCAACATGGCCACGCACGTCGCAAGCAGATACACCGAGCTCACCAGCTGAATGCGATCGAGGCCCACGCCCAGTTCCTTTTGCATCACGGGCAGCGCCACGGTCACGACAGTCGAATCCAGACACACCATAAACGTCATGATGAGCACGGTAAACAGAATCGCCCATTTGTTTTTGCCATGGGTGTCGCCCTCTAGGGCAAGGTGCTCGCGGCGCAGCTGTTCTGCAGTTTTCTCCATATCCATCCTTTTGAGTGGCTCAACGCAAAAACGGGGCCCCAATCGCCTGCGAACAGCCGCGATTGGGGCCCCGCCTACGGAATCGGAACGAAAGGTCGCCGAAGCCTTCTACCAGCATCGGCACCTTGTACGGAGCTAGCCTAGCACTGCTCGAGTGCCTGCTCAAGGTCGGCAATCAGATCGGCCGTGTCCTCGAGGCCGCACGACAGGCGCACCATGTCGGCGGAGATGCCACAGGCGATGAGCTCCTCATCGTTCATCTGGCGGTGCGTGGCATTAGCGGGATGCAGACAGCAAGTGCGAGCGTCGGCCACGTGCGTGGCGATCTGGGCGAGCTTGAGGCTCTTCATAAAGGTCTCGGCCGCCGCGCGACCACCGTTAAAGCCAAAGCTCACAACGCCGCAGGTACCGTTGGGCATGTACTTCTGAGCCATGTCATAGTACTTATCGCCCTCCAGGCCCGGATAGCTCACGAAGCGTACCTTGGGATGGCTCTGCAGGAACTTGGCAACGGCCAGGCCGTTCTCGCAATGACGCGGCATGCGCACATGAAGGCTCTCGAGCGAGCTGTTCAGGAAAAACGCCGCTTGCGGGTTCTGCATGGGGCCGAGGTCGCGCATGAGCTGCGCGGTGGCCTTGGTAATAAAGGCGCCCTCGCGACCGAACTTCTCGGCATAGGTCACGCCGTGGTAGCTCTCGTCGGGCGTGGTGAGACCCGGGAACTTGTCCGCATGGGCCATCCAGTCAAACTGGCCGTGATCGACGATCACGCCACCCAGGTAGGCCGCATGGCCATCCATGTACTTAGTGGTGGAGTGCGTGACGATGTCGGCGCCCCACTCAAAGGGACGGCACATCACGGGCGTCGGGAAGGTGTTGTCGACCATCAGCGGTACGCCGTGGTCGTGCGCGGCCTTGGCAAAGCGCTCAATATCGAGCACGGCAAGGGCGGGGTTGGCGATCGTCTCGCCAAAGACGAGCTTAGTATTGGGTTCAAAGGCTGCCTCGAGCTCCTCGTCGGTGCAGTCGGGAGCAACAAACGTGCAGGTCAGACCCATGCGCTCCATAGTATGGGCGAGCAGGTTGTAGGTACCGCCGTAGATGGCAGAGCTCGCGACCACGTGATCGCCGGCACCGGCCACGTTAAAGATCGCAAGGAAATTCGCCGCCATGCCCGAGCTCGTGAGCATCGCTGCGGTGCCGCCCTCCATCTCGCAGATCTTGGCGGCAACCAAATCGCACGTAGGGTTCTGCAGACGGCTGTAGAAATAGCCCGACTCCTCTAGGTCAAACAGCTTGCCCATGTGCTCCGACGTGTCGTACTTCCACGTGGTGGACTGGTAGATGGGCACCTGGCGCGGCTCCGCATCTCCCGGGTGATAGCCGCCCTGAACGCATGTGGTACCGATGGTCTGCTCGCTCATATCTTGCTCCCTTGCCTGGGTTACGTTTTATTCGGTTCACGATACCGCTACCCCGCACCCCTCTCAACCCATCCCCAAGGTAGGTTATGGGACAAATTGATCCGGGGCATTTATCTCAAGCCTTGGACATTTGCTCGATAGATAAAAATGAGGCATCCATGAAGCTCTCGATGATTACACGCACCGTCACGGGTACCATAAGCGGGTACACCGTGACCAAGGAGACAACGATGAAGCAAATCGATACGGCCCAGCTCGACATCACCGCCTGTCAGGCTCAGGCTGCCGAATACCACGCCCGTGGCTTTAACTGCGCGCAGGCCGTCGCCTGCACGCTCGCACCTGCCGTCGGACTCGACCCTCAGGTCGCCTTTACCCTCACCGAGGGCTTTGGCGCCGGCATGGGCGGCATGACCGAAACCTGCGGCGCCATCTCGGGCGCCGTGGCCATCATGGGCTTCGTGATGAGCGACGGCATGGAAAACCCCAAGACCAAGGGCCAGACCTACAAGCTGTCGCGCGAAATCGCCAAGCGTTTTGGCGAGAAGAACACGACGACCGTCTGCGGCACGCTCAAGGGCATCGGATCGGATAAGGGTCCGCTCCGCAGCTGCCCCGGTTGCATCGACGATGCCGTCGAGATCGCCTGCGATGTGCTAAAGCAGCTCGCCGAGTAAACGGCAGCAACAGATAAACGACGGCCGGCGCGCTTGGAATCCATCCAAAAGCACGCCGGCCGTCGCCGTTAGAACTCCGCAAATTCGGGAGCGCCGACCTCGATCTCCTCGCGCCCCGCCATAAGCTCGCGCATCTTAGCGCAAAACGGCTCCTGCTCCCCCGCTTTAAACACCAAGTGAATCGTCACGGTATCCGCGTAATCGGTATCCGAAACCTTGGCACCCGAATCCTGCGCCAAACGAAGCACCTGCTCATACTGCGGATAGGCAACATGCACGTCAACCGGCACGACACTCGTCATCTCGACGATCTGCCCGGCCTCCTGAGCCGCGGCCACCGCCGCCTGCGTCGCCGCGGTATAGGCGCGCACCAAACCACCAGGCCCCAACAGGGTGCCACCAAAATAGCGCGTCACCACGCAGCAAACATTTTTGAGCCCCGCGCCGCGCAGCACCTCGAGCGTCGGCATGCCGCTCGTGCGGCTCGGCTCACCATCATCGCTCTGGCGCTCGCGTCCATCGACCAAAATCCACGCGGGAACATTATGTCGAGCGTCGTAATGACGCTTGCGAACCATCTCGATAAAGGCATTCGCCTCATCCTCGGACTCAATATGGACCAGCTGGGCAATAAACCGGCTCTTGCGGTCCACAAACTCACCCGAAGCCTCAATATTCGATTGCGGAGTAAAATAGCTGTCCAACAAAGCCCCTCAAACACAAGCAAAGCAACAAACAGCCTCAATAATACGGCAAAGGCCGTACCGATTGTCAGGGTAACAAAAATGCCAAGTGGGCCTATAAGCCGGGTTCTGTCGTGAACGGTCATTTATCTTGTCTGCACGTTACCGTGCAGCTCCACGCACGCTACCCGAACGCGGACCGGGCCGGCCCATAGCGTTCCTATTCGCGCTTGCTCCGGATGGGGCTTGCCAAGCCGCCGTGTTACCACGACGCTGGTGGTCTCTTACACCACCGTTTCAGCTTTTCCCTTTACGCCTTGCGGCGCAGGTGGGAGTCTTCTTTTCTGCGGCGCTTTCCGTCGGATTACTCCGCCCGGCCGTTAGCCGGCATCCCGCCCTCTGGAGCCCGGACTTTCCTCACGCGTGCTGCAAGCAGCACATCGCGCGACCGTCTGGCCCACTCAGCAGTGCAAGAGTGTAGCACACCGTTGCCGCAGGCAATGGCACAACACAAGCGTTCGACACGATAAACCAAGAACCACGCTATGCAGTACAATAGGGTCGTCGATGGGCAACGTCGTCAGTCGAGACGCGACCGCGCTCCGCACCCCTCCGTCTACTCGGTGCGTTCCCGCCTCCTCCCCGAGGCGGGATGTCGGCATTTTTTCATGCACCGACAACCCAATAGCCCGTGGAAAGCCCGGGCAGCATCGCGTACCTCAGCAACAAATGCAAAAAGGGACCCGTCCATTACGGACGGATCCCTTAAAACAAGTGATCGTCAAACCGATTTACTCGGCGTCGGTCTCCTCGTCCTTCTTCTCGGAAGGCAGAGGGGTAACCTCGATCTCAACGCCCAGAGTCTCAGCAGCGGACTTCATGGACAGAGAGATACGACGACGGTCGAGGTCGATCTCCATGACCTTGACCTGAACCTTGTCGCCCACGTGGGTGACCTGAGAAGGCTGATCGACGTGCTTGTTGGCCATCTCGGAGATGTGCACCAGGCCCTCGATGCCCTCGCCCAGGTCGACGAAGGCGCCAAACGGGACAAGCTTGGTCACAGTGCCCTCGACGATAGCGCCGACGGGGTACTTCTTGACCAGTGCGCGCCACGGATCCTCGGTGGTCTGCTTGAGACCCAGGGAGATGCGCTCGCGGTTGAGGTCGACGTCGAGAACCTCGACCTCGACCTCCTGGCCGACCTTGACAACCTCGGAAGGATGGTTGACGTGGTTCCAGGAAAGCTCGGAGATGTGGATGAGGCCGTCGATACCGCCGAGGTCGACGAAGGCGCCGAAGTCGACGATGGAGGAAACGGTGCCCTGGAGACGCATGCCAGACTTGAGCTTGGACAGGATCTCGGAGCGCTCGGCCTTACGGGACTCCTCAAGCACGACGCGACGGGAGAGGACGACGTTGTTGCGGTTGCGGTCCATCTCGATGACGCGGGCCTCGATGCGGGTGCCCATGTAGGAGGTGAGGTCCTTGACGCGACGGAGGTCGACGAGGGAAGCGGGCAGGAAGCCACGCAGGCCGATGTCGAGGATCAGGCCGCCCTTGACAACCTCGATAACCTCGCCCTCGACGTTCTCGCCGGAGTTGAACTTCTCCTCGATGCGGTTCCAAGCACGCTCGTACTCGGCACGCTTCTTGGACAGGACCAGACGACCGTCCTTGTCCTCCTTCTGGAGAACTAGAGCCTCGATGGGATCACCGAGTGCAACGATGTCTGCAGGGTTAGCGTCCTTGCGGATGGACAGCTCGCGGACCGGGATAACGCCCTCGGACTTGAATCCGATGTCAACGAGCACCTCGTCATGCTCGATCTTAACGACAGTGCCGTTAACGAGATCGCCCTCATCAAAGTCGGTAATCGTACCGTCGATGAGGTTGTTCATCTCCTCCTCGTTGACATCGTCAAGAGAGAAAATGGACGAGTTCTGAATCTCACTCAAAGGTGGACCCCTTTCGAACTACGGGGCCCCGATTGCTAGGACCTACAGAAGGGTGCGACAAGCACACAACGTTTAGGAACACTCGGGAGCCGACAGATACTAATGTGACGCTTATGCAATCACATTCGTATAGGTTACGGGGAAATGGGTTCGATTTCAAGCGTGAACTGCGTTTTTTTACTCGTGTGGAGACTTTTTCGTAATCTTATGGACAGCTGTCTCCACAACTTGACGATAAGCAGTTTGCCCATACGCCTTTGAGGTAAAGTATCCGGAGCCAACGATTCTGGAACGATTTATCGAGAAAGGTGCCCGCGTGCTCAAAGCAGTCGTTTTCGATATGGACGAGACGCTTCTTAGCATCAACCTCAACGCATTCATCCTTCGGTATTTTAAGGATGTCTCGTCGATGCTCGCGGACATCGGGCGACGCAGCCGCGGTGGCACTATGGCACGCCTCGGCACCATCTTGGTCGACCTCAACGCCAACCGTCGCAGCGGCACGGATAATCGCACCAATCTTGAGTTCTACCAAGAAGAGGTTGAGCGCCGGTGCGGCATTTGCCTCTCGGACCCACTCATCTACGAGGCGTTTACCTACTATGACCGCGAAGTTCTTCCGCACAAGAACGACGATGTCATTAACGCCCACGCCATGCCGGGCGCGCACGCCGCGCTCCAGGCCGTACAGGACGCAGGACTGCGTTGCGCGCTCTTCACCAACCCCAGCTTTCCGCAGGGGGCCATCGAGTGCCGCATGGGTTGGGGCGACCTGACCGACGCCCCCTTTGAGCTCGTCACGCACATGGGAAACACCACCCGCTGCAAGCCCGATGCCACCTACTATCTAGAGCAGCTTCAGGTGATGGGGCTCGAGCCGCACGAGGTCCTCATGGTGGGCAACGACCCCAAGCGCGACTTCCCCAGCCCCGCCTGCGGCATTCAAACCGCCTATGTTGGCCAGGGAAAACCCGGCCGAGCCACCTGGCGCGGAACCATGGAAGACTTCGCCCGCGACTTTAACGCCGTAGTAGAAGCCTTCTACGAACACCAAGTAGCCGACGAACTGTCATAGGACCCCTCGCTCCAAACAAAATGGCGCCGCAGGTTGAGCACAAGTCAGCGAAAATGCCCCTAAGCGAGCAATGTGCCTTGAAAGAGGAGGGCATAGGCCTTCTGGCCATGCCCGACGATTGAAAGGCAGATTGCCGCTTAGGGGCGTTTGCAGCGTCGACTTGTTACGCGGTTTGGTAAAACCGCGTAACTAACAGACTTGGGTTTTGCCGATCATGATGTTTAGGATCTCGATGTCGGTGTCCTTCATGCCCACACGGCCTACATAGCCCATGCTGGCGATCGTCTGCTCGACGGTATCCTGAATGAGGCCCTCACCGGCACGGAAGCCGCGGCCCTGCATGGCCATATCGTGACCCAGAATCGCAGCGTCAACGGCTGCCGAAATCTTAGCCGCGCAACTCGCCTTGGCGCCATCGCATACAATGCCGCCCACGTTGCCGAGCGTGTTGGAGACCGTCGCGCCAATCTGCTCGCGCGTGCCGCCGCACAGCCAGGTAATCGCGGCTCCGGCACCGCACGCGGCGCAAATAGCACCGCAAAACGCCGAGAGCGCACCAATATAGCTCTTGATATGCACGGCGATCAGATCGGACAGCATCACGGCACGAACCAGGCGTTCATGGTCGCAGCGCAGGTACTCGGCATACTCCATAACAGGCAGCGCGCAAGTAATACCCTGATTGCCTGAGCCGCACACAATGGCGACCGGCAGCGCGCAGCCGTTCATGCGGGCATCGGACCCGGCGGCTGCACGGGCACGGGCACGGCAGGCGACGTCATCGGCACGTGCGCCCAGCAGTGTGCGGCCCACCTCGGCACCCCAAGCGTGCGCCAGGCCCTCGGCGCTAATCGCACCGTTCAGTTCGATCTGACGCTCAACGGCAGCGCGGGCGTCCTCAATGTCACCGTCCTCGATAAAGTCGATGATGGACTCAATCGACATGGGCGTGTCAGCGCTATCTGCCGCACGCTCGGCCACGACGCGCTCGGCGCAGGCGGCACACTCCCCCGCCGACTTGCCGCATACCGGAATACCGTCGAGCGTATGGCACGTAACATTAGTGTGGTGGTCGGTAATCTCGACGACCGCGGTATGGCCCCCGGCCGTGGCAGTCACCTTGATGTAGAGGTTGGGCACACCCTCGACAAGCGACACATCGCAGTAGCCGGCGTCAGCGAGGAGCTCGGCCACGCGCGCACGGTCTTTATCGTCAACGCTCTCGAGCACCTCGAGCGCGCTCTTGGCGTCGCCGCCCACGGCACCCAGCACGGCCGCCGCCTCAATACCATGCATGCCGCCCGAGTTGGGCACGGTCACGCTCTTGACGTTCTTGATGATATTGCCCGAACAGGCAACATCCATATGATCGGGTTCGCAACCGAGTGTCTGGCTCGCCAGCGCCGCTGCATAGGCAACGGCAATGGGCTCGGTGCAGCCGAGCGCACAGACAAGCTCGCGGTTCAAGACATCGCAAAAAGCGGCATCGCGGATGGAATCGGTAGACATAGGTATCTCCTGCTTACATAACGAACTGGGCTCTCGATAATAGTTAACTCTTTTATTTGATAACAATGCATCAGAAACCGCAACCATGGTTCCGACGGACGGCGCTTAAGCGCAATCTGACGGCATTCATTCATGAAAAGCCGGTCTTGTTGCATGCTAAAGCGTTTGACCAAAAAACGCCCGAGCGTTTACACAAAAGTCGCGCTATCATGCAGTCGAACGCGGTAAAACCTTTAGCAATTCCGCCGCACGGACCAGAGAGGAACCACTCATGAAGATTGGTATCGGTAACGACCACGCCGCCGTCGAGCTCAAGAACATCATCTCCGAGCACCTGAAGGAGCGCGGCTGCGAGGTCGTGAACTTTGGCACCGACACCTCCGAGAGCTTCGATTACCCCATCGCCGGCTACAAGGTGGGTAAGGCCGTGGCCAACGGTGACGTCGACCTGGGTATCCTGATCTGCGGTACCGGCGTCGGCATCAGCCTGGCCGCCAACAAGGTCGAAGGTGTTCGCGCCGTCGTGTGCTCCGAGCCCTTCAGCGCCAAGCTCTCCCGCATGCACAACAACACCAACGTGCTCGCCTTTGGCGCCCGCGTCGTGGGCTCCGAGCTCGCCAAGATGATTGTCGACGAGTGGCTCGACGCCGAGTTTGAGGGCGGTCGTCACGAGCGTCGCGTTAACCTCCTCAACGAGATCGACCACACGCGCGGCCTCAAGGTCGTCGACGAAGCCTAAACTACTCAGTGCCACAAGCTAACAGCAGGGGCCCGCTCGGAACTCATGTCCGAGCGGGCCCCTTCATAGATTTTGGAATAAAAGGGCGCCGCGGATGGAATCCCGCGGCGCCCAAGCCACACGCTAACAGCTTTAAGGAGTCAAAGCTGGTTTAGCCAAAGAAACGCTTGATCTCGATCTCAGCGTTCTCCAGGCAGTCGGAGCCGTGGATCACGTTGGCGTTGACATCGACAGCGAAGTCGCCGCGAATGGTGCCGGGGGCAGCATCAAGCGGGTTGGTAGCGCCCATAAGGGTGCGCATCTTGGAGACAGCGGAGAGACCGGAAACGACCATCTTGACGACCGGACCGCTCGTCATAAAGTCGCAGAGACCGCCAAAGAAGGGCTTGTCGGCCAGATGGGCGTAGTGCTCCTCGACGGTAGCGCGCTCGAGCGTGGTCATCTCCATGCGCTCGATGACAAGGCCGCTGCGCTCAATGCGAGCAACGATCTCGCCGATTTTGCGGTCGCGCACGGCGTCGGGCTTAATCATGATGAAGGTCTTCTCGATAGCCATAAAAGTAGCCTTTCAAGTAGGTTCGCGCGTGCCCAAGTCCCATTCCGGCACCCGCCTGGACTGCATCGTAACAGAGTTTTAGCTGCAGTTAAACAAAAAGCTGTTTATTGAAACGCTGCAATTTATTAAAGCGCTCCATATGTGTCACTTCTGTTTCGAAGCCCGATTAGAGTACCATCCGACCGCCTATCAACCGCACCGAACAGAGCAGACGGTCGGTTGCCACCCGCGAACGTACCCCCTTCACAACCTGCCCAAAGGTCCTACAGAAGTTCTCGACAAACCCCTCCCCCATAGCAACAAAATACGGGCGCCCACCGTAGCGGGCACCCGTAAAGGCAAGATATGATGAACACACCAGACAGACGCATCCAATAAGCTAATTAGCCCCGTGACCCATCTCGACGACCTTGGTCAGCGATCCAAACACGCCCTCGTCGGCCACGAGCTGTGCCTCGGCACGCTGCAGCTGCACGGAAACGGCGGCAGGAGCGGTGCCTCCCTCGGTCGTGCGCGCGGCGACAATCGACGGGATGTCGAGCGCCTCGGTAATGTCGCGCTCAAAGAGCGGGCTTGCCTCCTGGAACACCTCAAACGGCAGGTCCTCAAGATTGCAGCCGCGCTTCTCGCACATCAGGACCAGATGGCCCACCACAGCATGTGCCTCGCGGAACGGCAGACCACGCTTGGCCAGGTAATCGGCAACATCGGTGGCGGCAAGGTGCCCCACGCCGCACTCGCGCGCCATGGCATTCTCGTTGACGGTCCAAGTCGAAATCATTCCGGCCATAACGGACAGGCACTGCATGAGCGTATGGGCGGTGTCGAGCGCGCCCTCCTTGTCCTCCTGCAAGTCCTTGTTATAGGCGAGCGGCAAGCCCTTCATGGTCACGAGCAACTGCACCAGGTTGCCGTACACGCGACCGCTCTTGCCGCGGATAAGCTCGGCAAAGTCGGGGTTCTTCTTCTGCGGCATGATAGACGAGCCGGTGGAGTAAGAGTCTGAAAGCGTGATAAAGCCAAATTCGGAGCTCGACCACAGCACGATCTCCTCGGAAAGACGCGACAGGTGCATCGCCATGACGGAGCCGGCGTAATGCAGATCGAGCAGGAAATCACGGTCGGAAACAGCATCGAGTGAGTTAGGAATCACGCCCGCAAAGCCAAGTTCGGCAGCCGTCATCTGGCGATCGAGCGGATAGCTCGTACCAGCAAGCGCGGCAGCGCCCAGCGGGCAGTTGTCGGCGGCATCAAAGGCGGCCTTCAGGCGCGTAAAGTCACGCGCGAACATCCAGGAATATGCCAGCAGATGATGCGACAGCAGCACGGGCTGAGCGTGCTGCAAATGCGTGTAGCCCGGCAGAATCACCTTGTCGTACTTCTTAGCCGCATCCACCAGCACATGGCGCAGCTCAAGATTAGCCTCCATGAGCTCCTTGGCCAGTGCCTTGACGCCCAGGCGCGTGTCGGTCGCCACCTGGTCGTTGCGCGAACGTCCGGTATGCAAGCGCTTACCGGCCTCGCCGATGCGACGCGTCAGCTCGCTCTCGATGGACATATGGATGTCCTCGTCGTTGATATCGAAGGTAAAGTTACCGGCATCGATATCCTGTTCGATCCCGGTCAGGCCCTCGGCAATCGCCTGCTCGTCCTCGGCACTGATGATGCCTTGGGCGGCCAGCATCTTGGCATGCGCCTTAGAGCCAGCGATATCCTGCTTATAGAGATGCTTGTCGACCGGCAGCGACGCGCCAAACTCCTGCGTGACCTCGGCCACGCCCGCCTCAAAACGACCGCCCCAAAGAGCCATGGAACCGTCTCCTTTCTCCAAATACCAAAACAAGCGCCCAAAGCAATGCGCCATATCGCTAAAGCGATTTACCAACCGCTAGTTTTACACATTCCCCACTGCGCGCGGGGCCATGTAGCTAATTTGCAAAGAAGTGACGCACCATGCACTTGGCACCCAACGTCTCCCTCCGGATGTTGCCCTGCGAACCGTCAATCCAAGCCTTCAGGCTCATGGGGACCTCCTCGACCTTTGCAGCATCGAGCTCGGGCGCGAGGGCAAGTAAAGCATGCACGACAGCATTGAACATAATGGATACTCCTCATATATATAGGCGCAGAGCCGCCAAATTGATAGAAGGAGCCCCGCCGGACAACCCCGGCGGGGCTCGGACTCAGCCGCAGGCGCGGCGTCATATATGCGGGCGGAACGTAGGGGCCACCGATGTTAAGAAGTGTCAGCAAGCATAACGAAAGGTAGGGACCCCATGCGCCCGTTATGTATCACGCGGATGGGCCGCGCGGATACCAAGGGAAGGAAGACTTAAGCCTGAGCGGCAGCAGAGCTGGGACCCTGGACCTTGGCCCACGTCTTGAGCGACAGTGTGTCGATCTCGATAAAGCCGGCGCTGGCCTTCTCATCAAACGTGGTGTCGCGGTCGTAGGTAGCCAGACCGTAGTCATACAGGCTAAACGGGCTCTTGCGGCCGACGACATGGCAGTTGCCCTTAAAGAACTTCAGGCGGACGGTGCCGGTCACGAACTTCTGGGTGTCGGCCATAAAGGCGTCGAGCGCGTTCTTGAGCGGGCTGTACCACTGGCCGTTGTACACGGCGGTCGCCCAATCCTGCTCGAGCTTAATCTTGGTCTTGAGCAGGTCGCCCTCGACGCAGATGTCCTCGAGCGCCTTGTGGGCGATGATGAGCGTCAGGGCGCCGGGAACCTCGTAGCACTCGCGGCTCTTGAGGCCCACCAGACGATCCTCGACCAGGTCCAGGCGACCAAAGCCGTTGTCGCCGGAAATCTTGTTGAGGGCGATGACGATCTCGGAGAGCTTCATCTTCTTGCCGTCGACGGCGACGGGCCTGCCCGCCTCAAACTCAATCTCGGTGTAAGTCGGGGTATCGGGCGTGTCCTCGGGATTCTTGGTCATAACCCAGGCGTCATCGAGCGGCTCGTTCCAGGGATCCTCCAGGTGGCCGCACTCAATGGCACGACCCCACAGGTTGTCGTCAATGGAATAGGGGTTGTCGTTGGCACCCTCGGGAACCGGCACGTTGTGGGCGTGGGCATAGGCGACCTCGTCGGGACGGCACTTCAGGTCCCACTCGCGAACCGGGGCGATAACCTTGAGCTCAGGGTCGAGGGCCTTGACGGCGGCCTCAAAACGGACCTGGTCGTTACCCTTGCCGGTGCAGCCGTGGGCGACGTAGGTCGCGCCAAACTCGTGAGCGACCTCGACAAGTTTCTTGGCGAGCAGCGGGCGAGACAGGGCGGAGAGCAGCGGGTACTTGTTCTCGTACATGGAGTTTGCGGCGATGGCCTTGGTCAGGAACTCATCGGAGAACTCGTCGCGCAGGTCGAGCACCTGACAATCGAGAACGCCCAGGTCGAGGGCCTTCTGCTTCTTGGCGTCCAGGCCGGTCTCCTCCTGGCCCACATTGCCGCAAACGCAAACGACATCGAGATTCTTCTCGTCCTGGAGCCACTTGACACATACAGATGTATCAAGACCACCGGAATATGCGAGAACGACTTTTTCCTTGCTCATGGCTGTTTCCTTTCGCCCTTGGTAGCTAGTTAGAACATCGGTCAGTTGCAAGTCATTTCAAGGTCATATACCGTGCAATATCAGGTTAAATAGCAAAAATCAGCACATACATGCCCTAGAAACATGCAGCAATGTCGTGCTAAAACCCAACGACCTCAAAATGACTCTGTTGAGGCAATTCGCCCCATGCGGACAGAGACGATTGTTATCGTCGTCGGGAAATTGTGCGCTGGCGTCGGATGGCATTGTCTGCAGTAGTGATGATCTTTACGAACTGCATCTGCCTCTCCTTTCACCTATCGCCGGGCGCAATTCAAATATCGTAAACGGTACCTTTTCCTCGGTAAGCGGCTCTTTTGCCGTCTCCGTTTTCGATGGTCGTTATATTACGCTAAAGTGCCCGCAGCACAAGCGACAAATTCAAATTTCTGAAAAGTTTTTTCATTACTTTGTGAAGCGTGGTGCAAATACGCTCCGTTCCTGCGAAAATACGCCTGACTACGAGTTGATGGTTATAACATCTGAAACAATTTCGAAACGAAAGGCTCGCTTTTATGCAAACTTACGAATCGGACGCCAATATCGGAAACATTAAGCTCATCGCCGTCGACATGGACAA
Source organism: uncultured Collinsella sp. (assembly GCA_958347015.1). Classification (GTDB taxonomy): domain Bacteria; phylum Actinomycetota; class Coriobacteriia; order Coriobacteriales; family Coriobacteriaceae; genus Collinsella. Next base: position 89,772 of record CATVTV010000004.1, read on the forward strand.
AACGCTGCTGACCGACGAGCGCGTGTTGCCGCAGGGTCTTGATGAGCGCCTGGACAAGCTCGCCGACGCCGGCATCGTATTCTGCCCCGCCAGCGGACGTCCAGCCCCCAAGCTCGAAGAGATGTTCGAGGGCATCAAGAACCGCCTCGCCTTTTGTCCCGACAACGGAGCCTGCGTCATCTATCGCGGCAACTATATCTATAAGAGCAACATCGATGTGGCGCTGTATCAGCAGGTCTTGAGCCGTGCCTCGGAGGACCCGCGCGCCGTTCCCGTCCTGTGCTGCTTCGACGAGTTCTACGTGCTTGCCCGCGACCATCAGTACCACGACGAGATCAGCGTCTACTACAACACAATCAACTACGTCGACAGCTTTGAGGGCATTGATTTCGAGTCCAACAAGATTTCGGTCTTCTTCCCCGGCTACGACGCCGAGCCCGCTTTCCGCGAGACCTATAGCCCCGAGTTCTCGGACAAGCTCTACGTCACCAACGCCGGGCGCGAGTGGATCGACTTTATGAACCTAGGTGTCGACAAGGGCGCCGGCGTCGCGCATCTGTGCGAGCACCTGGGCATCGATATCGCTGACGCCGCCGCCGCGGGCGACACCTACAACGACATCCCCATGCTTGAGCGCGTCGGCCACAGCTTTATCGTGGACAACGCCGAGGAGCATATGAACGCGCATGCTAAGTGGCGCATTCCGAGCAACAACGACGGGGGCGTACTGACGCTCATCGACGCCATCTTGGCGGCTCGTTAACGTGGCTCGTCGGACCTGGCCGGGCGAGGCGGGTAAGTTTTTCGCTCGGTCAGGTCCTGGGCTCGCTCGGAAAGCACATTAAGTGCTTTCCGGCTCGTGCGGAATCTACGAAAAACTTACCCGCCTCGCCCGGCCAGGTCCTTGGGTGACTTGCTTGCCGCCTGGATGGCGTCTTGGCGCCTAGATACTTTGACTGAATTTAATTGAACGAAGGACGCTCCTTGTTGATAAGGGGCGTCCTTCTGTTTTTGGTTACTTTGGAACTGTGGTTGCTTTCCTATTTGGCGTCGGCCCAGGTTATGCCGGTGCTGGCTTCGGCGATCAACGGTACGCGGAGGTCTACTACGTGCTCCATGGCGTCGCGGACCATGGCGGTCAGGCGCTCGACTTCGTCGACGGGGCACTCAAAGTCCAGTTCGTCGTGTACCTGCAGAATCATGTGGGCAGCAAAGCCCTCTTCTTCCAGGCGGCGGCTTACGCGGGCCATGGCGATCTTGATGATGTCTGCTGCGGTGCCCTGCATGGGGTGGTTCATGGCCGTGCGCTCGCCAAAGCCGCGGAGCTGTGGGTTTTTGGCCTTGAGCTCCGGAATATGACGCCGGCGACCGTACATGGTCTCGGCGTAGCCCGTCTGCTTGGCACGCGCCACCACGTTGTCGAGGAACGTACGCACGCCTGGATAGGCCTCGTAGTAGCGGTCGATCATGCCACGCGCCTCGGCCATCGAGATATGCAACGACTGAGACAGGCCGTAGGCCTGCTGGCCGTACACAATGCCAAAGTTCACGGCCTTGGCGCGGCTGCGCAGGTCGGGTGTCACCTCGGACACCGGCACGCCAAATACGCGCGCGGCCGTCTCGGCATGGAAGTCCTCGCCCTCGTTAAAGGCACGTACCAGATGTTCATCACCCGAGAGATGCGCCAGCAGACGCAGCTCGATCTGCGAGTAGTCCACCGCCAAAAAGACACTGCCCTCGCCTGCCGAAAACGCCGTCTTGACGGTGCGGCCCAACTCAGAGCGCGTCGGGATGTTCTGCAAGTTCGGGTCGCTCGAGGACAGACGCCCCGTCGCGGTGATGGTCTGGTTGTACGTGGTGTGCACACGACCGTCACCACGGCGCAGCGGACCTAGCGTGTCCAGATAGGTCGACTTAATCTTGGACTTCTCACGCCAGTCCAAAATCAGACGCACGACCTCGTGGTCGCGGGCAAGATCGCTCAACACCTTGGCGTTGGTCGAATAATAGCCGCGTTTGGTCTTCTTGAGGCCCTTGGTCGGAAGCCCCATCACATCAAAGAGTACGTGCGACAGCTGCATGGGGCTGCCAATATTAAAGGTCTCGTCACCGGCAAGGTCGCGAATGCTTCGCTCGACCTCGGCAATCTGAGTCGCCAGGCCCTCGGACAGACTATGTAAGCGGTCGGGGTCCACAAGCATGCCCGCGCGCTCCATCTTGGCAAGCACCGGAACGAGCGGCATCTCGATGCCATCGAACACGTTGGCGGCATTCTCGCGGGCTATGCACTCGCGCAAAGGCGCCACGAGCGCCAGCGTCAGGGCCGCAGTACGGGCGGCAGGCGCCGGAGCGTCCTCACCGGCACCCTCTGCACCGCGCGCCGCAGGCAGCGCCATCTGCAGATAGGTATCGGCCAGATACGCCTCGTCAAACTCAGAGCGGTCAGAATCCAACAGGTAGGCGGCGACCACGGTGTCGAAGATGCGCGTGGAGTCGACTGCCAGCGGATCCATGAGCTCGGGCTCCGAAGAATCGATGGGCGAAAGCTCATGCAGCAGCGCTTTCATATCCGGGCTCGCCACGCGGCCCTCCATAAACAGGCGCGCGAGCGCGCCGGCAATCACGCCGTGGACGAAGTTGAAGCCCTCAACCTCAGCCGCCGCATCGCTGTCGCCCTCCTCGAGCGCGAACAGGCCCTTGGACGTCGCCAACCACAGCGTGCGCGTCAGTCCAAAGAGCGCGCCCTCTTCCTTGTCGTCGTCCACCACGGCGGCGACCCACTCGCCGGCAGCAATCGCGCGGGAGACCTCAGCCGCAACGGCACCAAGCGCGTCAGCATCGCCGGCGGTTGCGCGAACCATCGCAGGCATCTCAAACGCACCGGAGGCAGCAGCAGCCCCGCCCTCGCCGCCGATCAGCGCCAAGAAACGGTTCTGCATGGCGGTGATACCAAGCGTGCCCAGCGCCGAGGAAACCTCATCGGCAGAAAACGCCGGGAAGGACGTCGCCTCAAAATCGAGCTCAACGGGCGCATCGGTGCGGATGGTCGCGACCTTGCGGCTCAGCAGCGCGTCGTCGATGTGCGCGCGCAGGTTTTCGCCCATTTTGCCCTTGACCTCGTCGGCATGTGCGATGACCTCGTCCAGGCTACCGTACTGCGCAATAAGCGCGCTCGCCTTTTTGGGGCCGATGCCCGGCACGCCGGGGATGTTATCGGACGTGTCGCCCTTCAGACCATAAAAGTCGGGCACGAGCGCCGGCGTGATGCCGTGATACAGATCATCCACGCTCTCGGGCGTCATGATCGCCACGTCGGACAGGCCCTTGCGGGTCGAGACCACGTTGACGTGCTCGGTCACGAGCTGATACATATCGCGATCACCGGTCACCAGCAGCATGTCGCAGCCGGCTTGCTCGCCCAGGCGCGCCATAGTGCCCAGGATGTCATCGCCTTCCCAGCCCTCGGACTGCAAAATCGGCACGTTGAGCGCGGCTAGCAGCTCCTTAATCATGGGAAACTGCGCGTGCAGATCGGGGTCCATGGGCGGGCGCTGAGCCTTGTACTGCGGCAGCATCTCCATGCGCACGCGCGGCTTGCCCTTGTCAAACGCCACGACCACACCGTCGGGGTTAAAGGCGTCAATCATCTTAAGAAACATGTTCAAAAAGCCAAAGATCGCGTTGGTGGGACGACCGTCCGGCGCGTTCATGGTGGGCGGCACGGCGTGGAAGGCGCGGTGCATGAGCGAGTTGCCGTCGATGACGGCAAAGGTACGGCGCTTGTCAGACATATTGAATACCTCGCTTTGGGCTGGGCACGGTTTGCTCACTCCAGTTTACACGCTCCCCGCCCCACGGCCACTGCACATCAGTCTTCCCCGCCGCCGCGAGCCCGCGCGTGATACGATGGCTCACGGTACATCAACCAGCACGATCGATCCGAAAGGAGCCTGCGTCATGGAGCGTCCCTGCGCATGGAAAAAGTACACGCCACAGCAAGTCGAGGAGCTCGAGGAGCTTTGCCGCGGCTATAAGCAGTTTTTGAGCGAGAACAAGACCGAGCGCCTGTGCGTCAAGACCGGTATCAAGATGGCCGAGGAGGCGGGCTACGTCAATCTGGAGACCGTGATCGCCGAGGGCCGCGCGCTCAAGGCAGGCGACAAGGTGTACGCCGCCAACCACGGCAAGGACCTTATGCTCGTCAACCTGGGCACCGCCCCGCTCGAGCAGGGCTTTAACATCCTGGGCGCCCACGTGGACTCGCCGCGCCTGGACCTTAAGCAGAACCCCGCTTTCGAGGCCGGCGACATGGCCTATCTCGACACGCACTACTATGGCGGTGTCAAGAGCTACCACTGGGTCGCTTCCCCGCTCGCACTCGTAGGCGTCATCTGCAAAAAGGACGGCACCACCGTCGACATCAACATCGGCGACAAGGCGGACGACCCGGTCTTTACCATCTCCGACCTGCTGATCCACCTCTCGAGCGAGCAGATGGCCAAGCCCGCCAAGGATGCCGTCGATGCCGAGATCCTCGACGTGATCGTGGGCGGCCGCCCCGTCAAGTTTGACGAGGACGACAAGGACGCCCCCAAGGAGCCCGTCAAGCAGATGTTCCTGGATATCCTCAAGGAGCAGTACGACGTCGAGGAGGAGGACTTCCTCTCCGCCGAGATCGAGGTCGTGCCCGCCGGCCCGGCCCGCGACATGGGCCTCGACCGCTCCATGATTCTGGGCTATGGCCATGACGACCGTGTCTGCGCCTATCCGTCCATGCTCGCCCAGATCGACGTCGCCAACGTGGAGCGCACGAGCATCACACTCATCGTCGACAAGGAGGAGATTGGCTCCGTGGGTGCCACCGGCATGACGAGCCGCTTCTTCGAGAACACCGTCGCCGAGATCATGACGCTCGCCGGCGAGGATAGCCCGCTGGCCCTGCGCCGCGCACTCGCCCACAGCCGCATGCTCTCCTCCGACGTGTCCGCCGGCTTCGACCCGGGCTACGCCGGCAAGTTCGAAACCAAGAACGCAGCCTTCATGGGTCGCGGCCTGTGCTTTAACAAGTACACGGGCAGCCGCGGCAAGGGCGGTTCAAACGACGCCGACGCCGAGTACGTGGCCCTCGTCCGCGACATCATGGACGAGGCCGGCGTGGACTTCCAGACCTGCGAGCTCGGCCGCGTCAACGCGGGCGGCGGTGGCACCATCGCCTATATCATGGCCAAGTACGGCATGAACGTCATCGACTCCGGCGTTGCCGTCCTGTCCATGCACGCCCTGTGGGAGGTCGCCAACAAGGCCGACATCTACGAGGCCTACCGCGGCTACAAGGCCTTCATCGAGCGCGCCTAACCAACCCTTCATCAGTTGCGGTGAAATACGGACTAGACTGGCCCATAAACGACCAAAACAGACCGTATTCCACCGCAACTTCTTTTTTGGCAGAGGAGAGTCCATGCTGCAGGTCATCATTTCGCCCGCCAAGCAGATGCGCGCGGCCCAAGATGCTTTTGAAGTCCTGGGCATTACACCCTTTGCGCGCGAGACAGCTCGCCTCCACCGCGCACTGCTAGATATCGAGCGGAATGAAGGCAGCGGCGGCCTGCAGGCGCTATGGAACGTGAGCGACAAACTGCTTACAACGTGCCTGGATACGCTTCACGAATTTATGCCCGTCCTGAGCGATGCCAGCCTCGCCGATCCCGACATCGCGCGTCGAATCTCCCCTGCCGTCATGTCCTATCACGGCATTCAATACCAAAGCATGGCGCCCGAGGTCATGGATGCCGCACAGCTCGACTGGCTGCAAAACCATCTCTGGATCCTCTCGGGCCTTTACGGATGCGTGCGCCCCTTTCATGCCGTTGAACCGTATCGGCTGGAGATGGGCGCGAAGCTTGCCGTCGACAATGCCCGAGACCTCTACGCGTTTTGGGGCGACAAGCTCGCACGGGCCATCGCTCCGGCAGGCTCAAACACCACGATCGTCAACCTTGCCAGTGTGGAGTACGCCAAGGCCGTTCTGCCCCGCCTCGCGGGCGACGCCACAGCCGTCACGTGCCTCTTTGGCGAAGGCATCCGCAACGGAAAACCCATCCAACGGTCGACCGCCAGCAAAAAGGCGCGCGGCTCCATGGTGCGCTGGATGGCAGAAAACAAGCTCGAGGATGCAAGCGAGCTCACCGCGTTCGACGTTGGTTATCGACACTTTCCCGAGCTTTCAGACAAAAACACCCTAGTATTCATGAACGTTCAGGCACAATAGGCCCGCCGTTTCCAAACACCCCGTTACTCCGCCAAGCCATCAGCCTTAGCGATCTCGCTCGTCGAGCCATCTTGATAAGTAACCTTGACATGCTCCACCTCGGATACCCTGACGCCCGACGGGGGCTCCAGGCGCCATTCCGTCAGCGCGATATCCATCGTCGTGGGCACGTCGCCCTGATTCTTGAGCTTGACCGTGAGTGTTTTGAGCGCCGCATCGAAGGTCACGCGCTCGATCTCTTCACCAGGAATAGATCCGCCACTCAGCTGCAACTGCACAAACTCGTTGCGCGGATACCAATAGTCGCCCGGCGCGGCAACGGTATTGCCGCCCGCGACCTTCACTGTCATGATCGGCAGGGCATCGTCGGCCTCAAACTCCCACGCAGTGCCGCCGCGACCACCAAACGTCCAGATACAAAAGGCAATCACCAGCACGGCAAGCACCGCAAAACCAATCGCGACCAACCCATGGTGCGCGCGGCTCTCCTCGGCCGATACATCCCATTGCGTCTCACGATATAGATGCTTGTCTTCCATGTTCGCCTCCCCACAGGCACGCTCGTTGGCCCAATCGTACCCATTCAGGCTATACTTGAGTCCATGACATAACGGGGAGCTTGCAGGACAAGACGGCAGGCTGAGATTGGGCGCGCCCGCCCTGACCCACAAACCTGATATGGGTAATGCCAACGAAGGGAGCCGTGCCAATGAGCACACAGACCGAGCCCAAGCTCGTCACGCAAATCGACTTCGCCCGCGCCGGGCAGATCACACCGCAGATGAAGGAAGTCGCCGAGCGCGAGCATCGCGACCCCGAGTACATCCGCGAGCGCGTGGCCGACGGCCGCATCGCCATTCCCGCCAACATCGTGCACATCAAAAAGGGCATGCGCGCCTTTGGTGTCGGCGAGGGCCTGTCCACCAAGGTCAACGTCAACCTGGGCATCTCGGGCGATAAGGCCGATGCCGCCGAGGAGTGGAAGAAGGTCAAGATCGCCGAGGACTTTGGCGCCGACGCCATCATGGACCTTTCCAACTCGGGCAAGACGCGCCAGTTCCGCCAGCAGCTCATCGACGAGACGCCGCTCATGGTGGGCACCGTCCCCATGTACGACGCCATCGGCTACATGGAAAAGCCGCTGGTCAAGCTTACCAAGGACGACCTGTTCGAGGTCGTGCGCGCGCACGCCGAGGACGGCGTGGACTTTATGACCATCCACTGCGGCATCAACAAGTCGGTCACCAAGACCTTTAAGGAGACCGGCCGCCTGATGAACATCGTCAGCCGCGGCGGCTCGCTGCTGTTTGGCTGGATGGAGGTCACCGGCAACGAGAACCCGTTCTATGAGTTCTACGATGAGCTGCTCGAGATTTGCCACGAGTACGACGTGACGATTTCGCTCGGCGACTCCTGCCGCCCGGGCTGCCTCTACGACTCCAACGATGCCACCGAGACCGCCGAGATGATCGAGCTGGGCAAGCTGTGCAAGCGCGCCTGGGCAGCCGGCGTCCAGGTCATGGTCGAGGGCCCGGGTCACATGGCACTCGACGAGATCGCCGCCAATATGAAACTGCAGAAGCGCCTGTGCCACAACGCCCCGTTCTATGTGCTGGGGCCGCTGGTGACCGATATCGGTGTGGGCTACGACCACATCACCGCCGCCATCGGTGGCGCTATCTCTGCCAGCTCCGGTGCCGACTTCCTGTGCTACGTGACGCCGGCCGAGCACCTGTGCCTGCCCAACGCCCAGGACGTGCTCGATGGCCTCATGGCCACCAAGATCGCCGCGCATGCCGCCGATATCGCCAAGAAGGTGCCGCACGCCCGCGACATGGACGACAAGATGGGCCAGGCACGCCGCAAGCTCGACTGGGATGCCATGTGGAAGTGCGCGCTCGACCCGGTTACGGGCAAGAAGCGCTACGAGGAGTCCCCCGCCGCCACCGAGGGCACCTGCACTATGTGCGGCAAGATGTGCGCCGTCCGCACCGTCAACAAGGTGTTCGAGGGCACGACGATCGATCTTGGCATGGAGGATTAGCTTTTACGAGGCAATCGCCCGCAAGTCTACTGCAACGCCCGTCAATTGTTGACTTGTGAACATTTGCTTACATTTGCGTAAAGATTGCATCGCCCGCTCGGGTTCGGCATACAGCCGGCCCGGGCATCTTTATAATGCGGGGTAAAAGACCCATTTGAATCCGTCCGGACAAGGGAGCGAACATGGATCGCAGTAAGGTACCCGCCGTTCTATCCATCGCAGGATCCGATTCCAGCGGCGGCGCCGGCATTCAGGCCGACATTAAGACCATCACGGCGCACCGTCTGTATGCCGAGACGGCCATCACCGCCATCACAGCGCAAAACACCCTGGGCGTCACCGCCGTGCAGGATATCTCGCCAGATATCGTAGCCGCGCAAATTGACGCCGTTTTTGACGATATCCGCCCGAGCGCCGTCAAGATCGGCATGGTTTCGTCCACCGAGATTATTGATGTTATCGCCGACCGCCTGAGCGCCTGGAACGCAACGAACGTGGTCGTCGACCCCGTCATGGTCGCCACCTCGGGCGCTCGTCTGATCGCAGAGGACGCCGCCGAAGCGCTTACGCGTCGCCTGTTCCCGCTGGCGACCGTCATCACGCCCAACATTCCCGAGGCCATGGCGCTGCTCGACTACGAGGTCGATTCCGAGCGCACGCAGCAAAACGCTGCCATGCTCCTCACCCGCCGCTTTGGCTGCGCGTCCCTCGTTAAGGGCGGGCATTTTGTCAACGAGGCCAACGATGTGCTAGCAGAGCCTGCGCCGCTCGATGACGAGGGCAACCACCTGGGCGATCCGCTCACCACGTGGTTCCGCCACAAGCGCATCGAGACCGACAACACACATGGCACCGGCTGTACGCTTTCGTCCGCCATCGCCTGCGCGCTGGCCCAGGGCATGGATCTTGCCGACGCCGTCAACGCCGGCAAGGCCTACCTAACCGGCGCTCTCGCCGCCGGCTTTGACATGGGCAAAGGTTCCGGCCCCGTCAACCACATGTGGCAGTATTAAAGCCCGCAGCCCAAAACCACCGCAAAGGGGACAGGCACCTTTGCGGTGGTTCCCAAAAACATCTCGATCTGTAACAGTTAGAGCCCATTTTTCGGCCCACCTGTTACAGATCGAGATATTCAAATTCCGCTGAGAAGATAATCTCGATCTGTAACAGTAACTCGGCAAAATCGACCCTAGATGTTACAGATCGAGACAAATGACCGATATCGCCCCAAACTATCTCAATCTGTAACATCTAGCCCGTTTTCGGCCTTACAACTGTTACAGATCAAGACAAACAGACGAATCAAGCCACCGCAAAGGTACCTTTGTGGTGGCTTGGGGTCGCGCTACTCACCGAGCATCTCTTTGAGCTTGGCTGCCACGGCATGTCCCAAGCTCTCATGGCTTTCGGGCATCATATGCAGATAGTCGATATCGCCCGGCTCGGCAAACTCGGCGGCATTCAAAAAGTCGCAGCCAAACTGCTCGGCCACGTGCGCATAGTACTCGCCAAAATGCTCAGATGCCTCAACGGAATGCTCGTCAAAGTCGGTCATATACACATCGGCGATCTGCGGCTTGATCTTGATAGGAGCCATCAGCAGAATGCGCGGACAAGGCGCAGCGTCGGTCCACGGAAACGCGCGGACGGCGCGAATCAGTGCCATGGCGCCACGGGCGATATCGGAAGCTGTCACGTTAAAGACCGTCTTACAGTCGTTGGTGCCCAGCATGATCACAATGGCGTCCAGCGGCTTATGGGCCTCGAGCAGCATCGGAAGCGCGCGAATGCCGTTGAGGTTAGTGTCCAGATGGCACATATCGTCGCGCACCGTCGTGCGGCCGTTAAGCCCCTCCTCAATCACATGCCAGCCCTCGCCCAGGTCACGCTGCGCCACGCCGCACCAGCGCACATCCTGCGCATAGCGCACCGCGGTGCCATCGCGCATACCAGCCGGATCATAGCCATAGGTGTTGCTGTCACCAAAGCACAGAACGTTTTTCATCGTAAGCCCTTCCTTTAGTAAAAAGCCGACGGGAGCAGCCCCCGTCGGCTCGGCATGTCGCATCACGCGCACCGTTTACAGGTACTTGCGCCAATCGTCATCGTCCTCATCGTCCTCGGCGGCAGCCTGGGCCTGCTCGGCGGCACGGGCGGCCGCGGCGCGGGCGGCAACCTGAGCATAGGACTCCTCGTTACGCTCGGGGAAGCATGCCAACACGTGCTCAAACTTGGCGAAGTCATCATCCCAGCGCGTAGAAGGCACGGCAAAGAACACCTGTTTGACCTTAAAGTCGCCCGACGCGAGCTCCTTACGGAAGAGCTCGGCCACGGCCTCGGCGTCAAAGCCGTTGTTGTCGCAACCCCAAGCGCCCAGCACGAGCTTCTCGCGACTCAGCTCATCGCAGATGGCAAGGACAAAGCGGATACGGTCGCGCAGGGCATCCAACAGGGCGTCGTCGCTCACGCGGTACTCCTGGCGGGCACGCTTGACGTTGGGTGCGGCGGCAACGATTACGTCGGCATAGGCGTGCACATGGTTGCGATCGAAGCGCACGGCGGGCACCACCAGCGCACGATTGCGGTACAGCTCGCAGTTGATGTTGCGGCGACGGTTCTCGCCGTACCACTTGCGCTGCTTGTCGAGTACGTTGTACAGGTACGAATCTGCGCAGAGCGTCGCCTCCTGGCCCAGGTAGCCCTGGATATAGCCGCCGCCCGGATTGGTAAACGAGGCAAAGGCAAGCACGGCCATATCGCAGAACTGCGCATAGCCGCGGCCGTTATCGAGGATTGCCTGCGTAGCGGAGGCATCAAGCACAGTGACCTCGGGCAGGACCGGAGCAGCCTCCTCCGCGGGCGCGGACTCAGCCTCGTCGGCCGACTCGGTGGACTCGGGTGCCGCCTCGGGCTCGACCGCAGTCTCCACCTCGGCAGTCTCCACCTCAGCGGCCTCAGCAGCCTCGACGTCCTCGGCAACCGGCTCCTCGGCAGCCGCCGCCTTCTGGGCCTTGGCCTTCATCGCCGCGACAAAACCGGCAGGCATACCATCGAACTCGCGTACGCCGGCAAGCGAACGCTCGATGTCCTTGGCGCAGGCCTCGGACACAGCCGCCACATGGCGCTCGGCGGCCTTGGCACGCGCCTCGCGCTTGGGATTGGGCTGACCCGCTCGGTTAGACCTGCGGTTACGGTTCCTGTTGTCGACATCTGCCATACGTGGCCACCTTTCCTGTCTCTGCCGCTATCGGCTTTTTCCCATCCATGATACCCCGCCACGCACAAAAAAGACGGCCCCGAAGGACCGCCTTTCGTATCGTTTTACCGTGTCCGGCAGGAAGCGTCGCAACGCCACGCTAGTCGCGACGACCGAGAATGTTCAGGATGCGCAGGAACACGTTGATAATGTCCACGAACAGATTGGACGCCATGAGCACCGCATTGGGCAGCGTGGGCGGCACCGTCGTGGCAACATAGGTGTCGTAGCCAATAAACCCGGCGAACACCACGATCACGATCAGATCGGTGATGGACTGCGAGACGCCCATGAACATCAGCACGATCTCGACCAGAATCGTGGCAAGCAGGATGCCAAAACCGATGCCGTACACACGCTGGAAGAACTTGGGGAAGGTCACGCCCAGCGCACCGGAGACAAAGGTGATGGCAGCGGTGGCGATAAAGGCGGTGTTGATGGTGGGCAGGTCGTAGTTTGCAAGGCCAAACGACGCGGTCAGGCCAAAGGTGCTCGCAAAGATCACGTAACCCGCGAGCGACAGGCCCACGGACTGCTTGCTGGCGGCAGCAGACATCATGACGATGCCGACAATAGTCAGGATAAACGAGCCAAAGACCAGTGGCAGGGCGGCCCCGCTCATCATCATGCGGGCAAACACCATGGTGCTCGTAAAGTAAGCACCGGCGCCCATGGCGCAAAAGCCCAAGAAGATGAGAGCAGACATGGCAAGATTGTACGCACGCGGCGACATCTCCTTGGCGCGACTTGCGCCGGTCTCGATGGGGCCGTTCTGATAGCCCTGGATATCGTTCATACTTCGTCCTTTCAAAAAGCGCACGACAGCGCCGTAGGTGACAAGATTCCTGCCATTGTACCCGAATGCCGCACGTCCTTACCTACGGCGCTCGCCCTCAAGCGTACGATCAAAGGCCCAGACCCACCAACGCATCACGTGCGCCTGCGAGCCGTCCGCCCGCTCGCGCGTCTGGTCCTCCAGATACAACTCGGTCGCGTGCCCGCCAAAACGCACCTTATATGTTGCCGTACGGATGCCGTGGACCATCAGGCCAAACCCAGTGGTCGAGATAATTTCGTCGATCGTAAAACAACGGCCGTCGACCCAGCAGACGGTGACCGGCACGACCTGTCCGCCCGCGAGGATGCGAGCCACGACGTCCACATACTGCTTGTGCACGCGCCGAGTTTTGCCGTCTGTCTGTCGATATTCCATGCCCTCTATTATCGAACGCATGTTTGCATGTTGTAAAGCGAACAGACTGTGGTTTTGGGGTGTTGGGGCGCGCACGCGTGTCCTCATGGCGTGTTAGCAAAAAGAATACCCGCGGTCAACAGGGCTAATATTCAATCTTAGTGCCAAAAAATTCACTTCTCCCATCAGAACTCGGTAAAGAAACCCACAGGAGGTGATACGATTTATCATGTTTTTGTAACGTGTCTGCAAACTTCGAGAAAGCCCATATATGGACGTAACGTTCTCAACCTTCCTCGGCCAAATTGTGTCGAACCCAGTCCTTGCCGTCACCGTGATTCTCGCGCTCGGCGCCATCTTCGTCAACGGATGGACCGACGCGCCCAACGCCATCGCGACCTGTGTCACTACGCGTTGCATGCCCGCCCGCGCCGCCATTCTCATGAGCGCCGCATTCAACTTCTTGGGCGTGCTCATCATGACGCACTTTAACGCGAGCGTCGCCAACACCATCTCACATATCGTCGACTTTGGCGGAAACAGCACCATGGCGCTTGCGTGCCTCTGCGCTGCTCTGTTCTCCATCGTCGTCTACGGTGCCACGGCATCGCGTTTTGGTATCCCCACCTCGCAAAGCCACAGCCTTATCGCCGGCCTGACCGGTGCCGCTATCGCCCTCGGCGGCGCGAACAGCGTCAACGTCCACGAGTGGATGAAGGTCATCTACGGCCTGGCGCTCTCCATCGGCCTGGGCTTTGTCATGGGCTGGATCCTGTGCAAACTCGTCTCGATTCTGTTTGCCGCCGCCAATAGGCGACGTGCCAATGTCTTCTTTAAATACGCTCAGATCGCGAGTGCCGCGGCCATGAGCTTTATGCATGGCGCGCAGGATGGACAGAAGTTCATCGGCGTGCTCTTTTTAGGCGTGGCCTTCGCCAACGGCCAGACGAGCGTCGGCGATGCCGGCATCCCCATCTGGATTATGCTGCTGTGCTCGGCCACCATGGGCATCGGCACCAGCGTGGGCGGCGAGCGCATCATAAAGTCCGTCGGCCAGAGCATGGTCAAGCTCGAGAAGTATCAGGGATTCTCCGCCGACCTCGCGGGCGCCGCGAACCTGCTGCTTGCCACCCTTACCGGTATCCCCGTGTCCTCCACCCACATCAAGACCTGCGCCATCATGGGCGTCGGTGCCGTCAAGCGCCTTTCGGCCATCAACTTCGGCGTGGTCAAGGACATGATGTTCACCTGGTTCTTCACCTTCCCCGCCTGCGGACTCATCAGCTTTGTCATGGCCAAGCTGTTCATGATGTTCATCTAGTCAAACCGAGCGTCCATCCGGACCGCAATACCTCGCCCACCCGACTTCGCCTCGAAAGGACCCACTCATGGCAAAGAAACCCGATTCGTTCTACTTCGACAACTACGTCGCCTGCGCCGACCTTGCCGTCCAGGCCGCTGAGCTGCTCACCAAGATTTTCGAGAACTTCGATCCCGCAAGGATTCACGATATGCTCAACAAGATGCACGCGATCGAGCATGCGGCCGATAAGAAGCACCATGAGCTTGAGGACGCTCTGCTCACGGCCTTTATCACCCCGCTTGAGCGCGAGGACCTGGACCTGATGAGCTGCTCCCTCGACACCGTGCTCGACCGTATCGAGGGCGTCGTGCAGCGCGTCTACTTCACCAACATCCAGAGCATCCATCCCGATGCCATCGTGATCGCCCACAAGGTGACCGACGCCTGTCGCGCCATGAAGGACCTGATGGTCGAGCTGCCCAACTACCGCAAGTCCAAGACCCTGCGCGAACTCGTCATCCAGATCAACACGATCGAGTCCGAGGCCGACGAGCTCTACATCAACGCTATGCGCAACCTGCACGTCAACGGCAAGGAGCCGCTCGAGGTCATCGCCTGGCGTGACGTTTACGCCTTCCTGGAGTACTGCGCTGACTGCTGTGAAAATGTGGCTGATGTTGTGGATTCGATTGTCATGAAGAACAGTTAATTAGCGGTACGCATCCCACCGGCGAAGGCCCGGCACCTATTTGCTTTCTCACTCCGGCTGCACGGCAGAGTCGTTCGAAAGTAAATAGGTGTCGGCCCTTCGCCTTACGTATCACCATTGGAACTTTGGCTGATAGTTTTAGCGCAATGGGGGGTTTGGCTGAAGGGACCTTTGGTACCCGTTCGGACACTTTGGCCCTTGATGAGCGTTTGGCTGATTGCTGCTTTGGGTACTCTTTGGGTACTCTTTGGGTACTCTTTGGGTTACTTTGGGTTTGTTTGATTTTTAATTGTTGGAGGGCTTGTATGTCGTATATTGATCTGGCTCGGTCTCGGTATTCTTGTCGTTTGTTTGAGGACCGTCCTGTGGAGCAGGCTGTGGTGGATGCCATTGTTGAGGCTGGGCGCATTGCTCCTTCTGCTTGCAATAATCATCCAAGCCGTGTGATGGTGTTGGATACGCCTGAGCTTCTGAAGAAGGCTGCTGCTTGTCAGCCTCGATTTGCTCGTGATGGGTCTATCTTTGGGGCTCCGCTTATCTTTCTTATTTGCAGCGTTACCGACGATGCTTGGGTGCGCCCTTATGACCAGATGAACTCCAGTGCCATCGACACCTCGATTGTTTGCGATCAGATGATGATGGAGGCCGAGGAGCAGGGCCTGGGTACGTGCTGGGTGTGCCATTTTAAGCCCGAGGTGGCCTGTGAGCAGTTCTGCCTGCCCGAGGGCATCTATCCCTATCACATGCTCGTCTGCGGCTATCCTGCCGACCATATCGCCGACCCCGAGCAGCGCGAGGCCCGCACCATTCCCCTCCCCGACTTCCTCCTCAAGTAGATTTTTGGGACAGGTCTTAAAATCCACCTTTGACCACGCGCCCTTCGCCGAGTCCTGTGCCCTCAAACGCAGGACTCGGCGTTTTGTTTTGCAGACTGCATGCAGCCACAAAAAAGGACCCGCAAGCTGCGGGCCCTTTCTAGGCGCTAAATGATAGCTGGATATTAGTCCAGGTCGTCGGCGGCGAAGTTGTCGATCGGTGCGAAGGGATCGGCAACGGGGATAACCGGCTCGGCGACGGGCAGCGGCTCGGCAGCAGGAACGGTCACAGCCGGAGAAGCGGCGGAACCGACCGGCGTGGAAGCCATGAGATCGGACGGGAAGGAGTTCTGAGCATCGTCCATGAAGTGCTGGATGAGCTTGAGGTACTCGGCCTTAAACTCCTCACGGGAAGCCTTAAGACGGTCGATCTCCTCAAGCTCGGCCTGCTTCTCGGTCAGGGCCTGACGGATGACCTCGCGGGCCTTGGCGTCGGCCTCGTTGCGGATGCGGTCGGCGTTCTCGTTGGCGTCGTTGACAATGCCCTCGGCGGTCTGCTGGGCAGCAATAAGGGCAGCGGAAATCTGGCGCTCCTGAGCGGAGAAGTCGGGTGCAGGAGCGGCCACAGGGGCGGCGGGAACGGCCTGCGCGGCAGCGTCCTGAGCCTGAGCAAGCTGGGCCTGCGTATCGGCAAGCTGCTGCTCGGTGGCAGTCAGACGACCCTTAAGATCGACGATCTTGGCAAGCATGGCGTCGACCTCAGAGGACAGGGTCTCCAGAAAGACGTCGACCTCGGCGGGATCGTAGCCGCGCTTGGCCTCAGAGAAGGTCTGAGCCTGAATGTCAGCAGGGGTAATAGCCATAACAAGTTCTCCTTTATCTTCGCCTTGGCGCCGTACGCCCGACGTGAGTTACTAAGCTAGTTTTATATGAGTATACCTATAAGAAGTTGCAGAACCAGCTTCTGCACCAACTGCAACGCAATAATCGCAACGACCGGTGAAAAATCGACGCCGCCCATGGGCGGGATAAACCGGCGGAACAAATTGAGCCACGGGCCGCACACGCTATCGAGAACAGCGGCGATATCCTGTAGCAATCCACCCTGTTTCATAGGGATCCACGTCATAAGGCAGTAGACAACGATGAGCGTGGAGTAGAAGTTGAACAGCGTATTGACCAGCTGGACAATGGTGTAGATGTTGATGAGAATCTCCTCGTCTTGTCTTTACTTAAGGTAACCGTCGGCACGGAGCTTCTTGAGGTCCGAATCCTTGACCTCGCAACCGGCGGGCAGCACCATAAACACGCGATCGCCAACCTCTTTAACGGTGGCACCCAGGCCGCAGGCAAACCCGTAAGAGAAGTCCAGGACGCGCTTGGCGACCTCGGTACGAACGCCCACAAAAATCAGCGCGACAGGCTGCTTGGTGCGCACGCGGCGCACGACGGTCTCCACGTCGTCATAGCTCTCGGGGCGCAGGACATAGGCCGGCAGCTGCGGCGTAGCGTTGATGATGTTGCTCGCATACGCCGAGGCATCGCTCGGTGAGGGAGCAGGTGCGGGGGCAGCAGCGCGGGCACGCGTGCTCTCGGCGTAGCTCGACGGCGTGTCGTAGGCACCGGGACGATAACCGCCCGCAACCGTCTCCTGCGAGCGCGATGGCGGGTTGTAGGTCGTAGCATGGCGAGAATCGTCGCCGACCAGCTGACCGGAGCGCGTGTACACGGCCACCGACTCGGCCTCGCCGCGGCGCGTCTGACCCAACAGGCCGTTGCTCGGCTCATCCTGGGTGTAGAAGCCCTCGCCCGAGGCACCGCTGTAACCGTTGTTCTGGTAGCCGTCGTCATAGCCATCATCGTAGCCGTAGTCGTCGTCCTGACCATAACCCTGGTCGTAACCCTGCTGGCCGCCCAGGTGCATCTTATTTTTAATCTCGTCAAGGAAGCCCATGGTTGTGTCCTCTCGCGGTTTAGTGCAGGCGCTCTGATAATCAGTGCGCACTTCAGAGCCTTATTTTACTGCAAACTCCGGGCTAAATACTACCCTGCCCAGGCGAACGAGCGTAGAGCCTTCCTCAAGAGCAGGCTCAAAGTCCTCGCTCATGCCGCAGGAAAGTTCGGGCAGGCTCAGATCGGAGTGCGTCGCCTCAAGCTCATCCCTTAGTTCGCGAAGTCCGGCAAAAGTGCGGCGCGCCACATTCTTATTCCCCCGGGGCGCCATAGTCATAAGGCCCTGCACACAAATTCCCTCAAGCTCCGCAAGCTCACCTGCGGCGTCTCGGACCTCGTCGGGCGAAAAGCCGCCCTTGGACTCCTCGCCGCTCACATTGACCTCGATCAGCACACGCTGGGGGCCGGAGAGCTCGCCCGCCTCAATCTTACGGACCGCACGGCTCGAGATAGCCTGAGCCAAATGCAGCGATCCCACCGAATGAATCAGCTCGGCCGAGCCCAGAACCGCATTGATCTTGTTGGTCTGCAGGTTGCCGATCATATCGAAGCGCACCTCGGGTAGCTCCGGATGCTCTACGAGGCCCGCAAGCTTGCGAACGAGCTCCTGCGGGCGGTTCTCGGCAAAATGGCGATACCCCGCCTGAATAGCGACAACGGTCTCATCAACGCCAACAGTCTTGGAGACGGCAATCAGGCGCGCGGCATCGTGGGGACGGCCCGCGCGATCGAGTGCTGCATAAAAACGTTCGAGAATCTGCTCGCGGCGAGCGCGTATCAAGTCCAAATAGTTATCCATTGCCAATCGCCTCCGCAGACAGCCAAACAAGTAGTCCCATGCTAACGCAAGAGCGCGGCCTCGCATGTGCAAGGCCGCGCTCACTTAGGTATTTACAATCTTTCGACGAACGGGGCCGCCCTACTCCTCGTCGTCCTCGGCGTCGTCCTCGTCCTCGAGGTGCTCGAGCAGGTAGCGGAGACCCTCGCTCACCTCGTTAGCGGGCACTTTGGCAACATAGTGTGCATCGACGGCAGGCCTCATGATGACACCCTCGCCCGAAGGCACGCGCATGCTCTCAAGCTCATCCTCGTCCGTACGGGCGATATCGCCGGCAGTCAAACGCTGTCCGGTCAAAAGGAAGGTCAGACGGCAGGCGGCATCGATCGAAATCGAGGCGATACGATCGAGGTAGCGCGAAACCATGATGGCGCGGCGCAGGTCGTCATAGTTGCTGTCGTCGTCCATAAAATCGCCCGTGTCCATGCGGTTAAAGGTGCGGAAGAACTTCTCGTACGCCGCATGCACCGGCTCGTCCTCGCCGGCCAGGTTGCAGATGATGGACATGTCGTTGGTGACGAGCGCAGAAAGTGACGAACCCAGCACCTGGTAAACAGCCTCGGCCTCGGCCTCGACCGTAGCGACGAGTTCCTGGGGCAGCGAGATGTCGGCCTTGACCATGTGACGCGTGGCGCGGCAGATCTGGCGAACCTTATCGGTCATGCGCTGCAGGTTAAAGTCGACGTAGATGATCGTCTGCAGCAAGCGGAAGTCGGAGGCGACCGGCGACTGCGTAGCGATCAGGTTGTAGCACACGGCCTCCAAGTTGGCGCAGCGCGCATCGATCGAGAGCGTGCGCTTCTTGGTCTTGGTGGCGAGCTTGCGATCGTCGGTCACATAGGCCTTCACGGCGTCGTGAAGCGCCAGGTCTACAGCCTCGTAGATGCTCAGCATCTCGTGACGGGCTTCGATGAGCTGACGGGAAAACAGTTTGCGCATGGTTCACTCCAATCAGTTGGGTGCGGTCATGCCGCCCGCACAGTGAATACGCACCGGACCAGGTCCGATCGGCTTGGGACTAGTCGCACCGATCAGCCAAAGCGGCCGGTGATATAATCTTCCGTCCGTGAATCCACCGGGCTGGTGAAGATCGCGTCGGTTTGACCATACTCGATGAGCGTGGCGGGCTCGCCGGCAACTTCCTGCAAGAAAAATGCGGTGTAGTCGCTAATACGAGCGGCCTGCTGCATAGAATGCGTGACGATGATGATCGTCATCTCGGGCGCCAGCTCGGCCATCAGATCCTCGACCTTGGAGACGGACGTGGGGTCGATGGCGGAGCAGGGCTCGTC
Organism: uncultured Collinsella sp.; assembly: GCA_958347015.1. Classification (GTDB taxonomy): domain Bacteria; phylum Actinomycetota; class Coriobacteriia; order Coriobacteriales; family Coriobacteriaceae; genus Collinsella. The sequence goes on from CATVTV010000004.1 coordinate 109,442, forward strand.
CATCAGAAGGACATCGGGCTGCACCGCAAGCACACGCGCAATGCACAGACGCTGCTGCTGACCGCCCGAGAGCGCCAAACCGTCCTTGTTGAGCTGATTGGATACCTCTTTCCAGAGGTTGGCGCGCTTGAGCGATTCTTCCACGATGTCATCGAGGTCGCTTTTGCTAGTCACGCCCTGCAGACGAGGGCCAAAAGCGACATTCTCGTAGATGGATTTGGGGAACGGGTTGGGCTGCTGAAAAATCATGCCCACGCGACGGCGAAGGTCGACCGGGTCGACGCCCTCGGCATAGATATCGTTGCCGTCGAACGTCATGGTGCCCTCGACGCGGGTGCCCTCGATCAGGTCGTTCATACGGTTGATGCAGCGCAAAAACGTCGATTTGCCGCAGCCCGAAGGACCGATAAACGAGGTGATGGCGTTTTTGGCGATGTTGAGGTCGAGCCCCGTCAGCGCATGAAAGTCACCGTACCAAAAGTTGAAATCCTTGGCCGTGATGGCCGCTTGCTCCGGCGTGGGAGCGGACTGATAGACGGACATGGGACTCCTTAACTAGCGGCGTTTGCGCGACAGATAGCGCGCAAACAGGTTGAAGGCCAGAATAATCGCCATCAGCAAAAGCGCGGTGCCATAGGCTGCGTTCATGTTGATGCCGTCGTTGGCAAGCAGGTACAGGTGGACCGTCATGGGGCGGCCGGAATCGAGTGGCGAGATAGGCAGGTTGATGGCCTGACCCATGGTGTAGAGCACCACCGCAGTCTCGCCGATGGCGCGGCCGATGGCAAGCACGATGCCGGTGGCGATGCGGCCAAAAGCCGAAGGAAGCACGATCTTGGAGACGACCTGCCACTTGGTGGCGCCCAGGCCATATGCGCCCCAACGGATATAGCGCGGAACGGCGCGGATTGCCTCCTCGGTGGTGCGCATGACGATAGGCAGCATCAGAAGCGCCAGCGCCAGCGCGGCCGAAACCATCGAAAGGCCCAGGCCCATGGCCTCGACAAACAAGGCGTAGCCAAAGAGGCCCATAACAATGGAGGGCACCGAGGCCAGGGCATCGGCAGCATAGCGAATGATGTCGACAATCTTGCCCTGCTTGGCGTATTCGGCCAGATAGACCGCAGCCAGGACGGCAACCGGCGTGCAGATGAGCATGGCGAGCGCCGTCACGTAGATAGTCGAGACGATCGTGGGCCAAATGCCGCCCTCGGCGTTGACGCCCTGCGGCCAGCCGAAGATAAAGTCGAGCGAGATATGCGGCAGGCCGTTGATGACCACGTAGGCGATGATGGCGATCAGCACCAGCGTGGTGATATAGGCCGCGGCGCGAAACACGCCGAGCATGATCTTGTTGGACAGATCCTTGTTGATGCGGCCCTTCTTGCCATGGGAAAGGGCACGCTTGATGCGCTCACGCGACGAGGTCGTATCGACCGTCGTGTCAACGGAATCGGACATAGCCTACCCCCTCTTCTTGGAAATCAGGCGGACGATACCCACCAGTGCAGCGGAGATGATAAACAGGACAACGCCCATGCCGAACAGAGCCGAGCGGTGCAGGCCCGAGGAATAACTCATGTCGAGCGCAATCTGACTCGTGAGCGTCGAGATGGGGCTCGAGATGCTATCCGGAATGACCGGGGCGTTGCCCACGACCATCAGCACGGCCATGGTCTCACCGATGGCACGCCCCATACCCAAGACAATCGCATCGACAATGCCCAGCTTGGCTGCAGGAAGCACGACCTTGTAGATGGTCTGCCACTTGGTGGCACCCATGGCATAGGACGCCTCGCGAATGCCCATGGGAATGGAATTGAGGGCATCGATGGTGAGCGTGGTGATGGTGGGAACGATCATGATGGCGAGCACGAACCACGCCGTCAGCGCGCCAAAGCCAAGACCGCCGGTCAGCTGCGCGATAAACGGACGGATGATGACCATGCCGAAGAAGCCGTAGATGATGGAGGGGATGCCCGCCAGCAGGTCGACGGCGGGGCTGATGAGCCTGCGCACGCGCTTGCTGGCGATCTCGACCAGATACACGGCTGTGCCCACACCCAGGGGCACACCCATGGCGAGCGCACCGACAGTCACCAGACCAGAACCCGCCAGCAGCGACATAATGCCGTAGTGGCCCTCAGAGGGTGCCCATGTAAAGCTAAAGAAGTCCGCCAGGCCGATGTCGGTAAAGACCGGCAGCGCCGAGTACGTGGTAAAGACAAAAATCAGGATGACGGTGACGACCGCCAAGAACGCGCAGGCAAAGAAGATCCACTGCAGCGCCTTCTCCTTAAGATAGGTGCTGCGCGACACCAACGCCAACTCACGCTTTTTGGGCACCCGGGTCTCCTGCTCAATCTGGGGGGTTTCCTGTGCTTCCACGCTACTCACTCCCCTTTCCGTCGTTGGTGACGGGAATAAAGCCCGCCTCGCGAATCTGCTTGTCCATCTTTTCGGACGTCACATAGTCGATGTAATCCTGCGCCTGCTGCGAAGGCGTCCCCTTCACAAAGAAGTAAAGGTCACGCGAGATGGGATAGCCGCCACTTGCGACCGTCTTCTCGGATGCCTCGACATGGTTGACCGAAACGGCCTTGACCGAGGTCTTGGCGTTGAGGCTCTCGACAAAACCCAGCGAGATGTAGCCAATGGCGCCACGCGAGCGAGACACGACATCGCGCACCTGGCCCGTGCCCGAAAGAACAGCCGAGCGGCGATCGAATGGCGTGCCGTCCATCACGATAGTGCGGAAGGCCTCGCGCGTACCGGACGCCTCGTCGCGGTTGATAACCTGAATCTTCAGGTCCTCTCCGCCGACTTCTTTCCAGTTGGTGATCTTGCCGGCGTAAATATCGCGGAGCTGCTCGGTCGAGAGATTATCGACCGGGTTGTCGTCGTTCACGATGACTGCAATGCCGTCGTGCGCGATAACGATAGGCGTCAGACCCAGGTCTTGCTCATCGGCGTTGAGGCCACGAGAGGAGCTGGCGATATCGGCGGTGCCGGCGCTAACAGCTTCGATGCCAGCAGATGAGCCAAGGCCGGAGACGAGCACGTCGGTGCCGGTCTCCTCTTTAAAGCCCTCGGCCGCGATCTCGGCAATGGGAAGGCACGTCGTAGAGCCGGCAACGGTGATGGAAGAGGTAGAAGATCCCGAGGAGCAGGCGCACAGCGTGAGCGTGAGCACTGCCGCGCTCAGGACCGATGCGATCTTTCTCATAGCATCACGCCGATCGCAGCATGGCGCCCACAGGTCCCGCCCTCGTTGCGATAGGAATAAAAGCGGTCGTTTTGACGCACGGTGGAAAGTTTGGTGTCCACAATGCCATTCACATCGACACCGGCATCCACCAGCGCCTCGCGAATGGCGGCGGAAAGATCGAGCATACGGGAAGCGGTAGCATCGATGCACGCGAACTCGGCGGCAAAGCGATCCATAAGTTCTTGGGACACCTCATACTCGTCACCCAGGATATGGGGCCCAATATAGGCAGAGATGTCCTCCGGCGTGCAGTCAGCCGCCTCGCAGAGTGCTTGGCTGGCCTTGGCGGAAATGCGCGCAATCGTGCCCTTCCAGCCAGAATGCACCACGGCAAAGCCGTTGGGAGCCACCAGCACCACGGGAACACAATCGGCAAAGCAGAGCATCACGGGCACCTCATGGGCCGTACAGACGATGGCATCGCAGCCCTCTGCAATCTGTTCGCGAATGTTCTCGAGATCGTCGGCGCCGTTCGAGGTCACCGTCACGACATGGTCGCCGTGCACCTGATTGGGAACAAGCAGATTATGCTCGCACTCAGCGGCGCCCATGGCTTCGAGCGCTCGACGACGATTTTCTTGAACAGCAAAGGGGTCATCGCCTACATGCGAGCCCAGGTTGAGCGAGGAGTACGCATCTTCGGAAACGCCACCGGTGCGCTCGGTAAAGGCAAAGCGAACATCGAGCATCGCGCCCTCTACCAACGTAACTCCATCATGGTCGACACGCGAAACGTTGTCCGCACGTGCTGCCATACTAAAGCCTCCTATTACAACAAGTACCGCGGCGTCGCCGCGCAGTCCGTGTTTATACGGCTGTCATACTTCTTTAAAAGGATACCCGCAGCGGTAGGGACCAAACGTAAAGGGAACGTAAGGAGATTGGAGGCTTTCGTTTACAAACGAGAAACAAAAAGGGCGCATCCATACGGACGCGCCCCTGTGCAAAACAATGCGAAGAACGACTTAGAAGCTGCCGCGCTTGAGGAAGTCGGGAAGCTCAAACTGATCGTTGCCAAAGTTGGGCAGCTCGGTACCGCCGACGTTGCGAGTCGGGGCAGCCTGAGCGGGGCTGGCAGCCGGAGCGGTGCGCTGCGGCTCAGCGGAAGCAGCGGCCTTGCTCTGGGACTGCTGAGCAGCGAAGAGCTCGTCCTGACGGTTGACGTTGGAGTCGGAGAAGCCCGTAGCGATAACGGTGATGCGCACCTGGTCGCCCAGGGACTCGTCAACAACGGTACCGAAGATGATGTTGGCCTCGGGGTCGACGGCATTGGCGACAACGTCGGCGGCGTCGCTGATCTCCTGAATGCCCAGGTCCTTGGAGCCGGCGATGGAAAGCAGGACACGCGTGGCGCCATCGATGGAGCTCTCGAGCAGCGGACTGGAGATGGCCTGCTGGGCAGCGTCGACGGCACGGGTATCCCCAGAAGCGGTACCGATACCCATCATGGCGGTACCGGCCTGCTTCATGATGGTCTTAACATCGGCGAAGTCCAGGTTGATGATACCCGGGACGGTGATGAGGTCGGTGATGCCCTGGGTGCCCTGGGAAAGGACGCCATCGGCAATTGCGAAGGCCTCGAGCATCGTGGTCTTCTTCTCGGCGATGTCGAGCAGCTTGTCGTTAGGGATAACGATCATGGTGTCGACGCAATCGGAGAGGGTCTTGATGCCCTCCTCGGCGCTCCTCTTGCGCTTGCGACCCTCGAAGGTGAAGGGCTTGGTCACGACGGCGACGGTCAGCGCGCCAACCTCATTCATCGCGATATCGGCAACGATGGGAGCAGCGCCGGTACCGGTACCACCGCCCTCGCCGCAGGTGATGAACACCATGTCGGCGCCAGCGAGCGCCTCGGCGATATCGTCGCGGGACTCATCGGCAGCCTTGCGGCCAACCTCGGGGTTGGCGCCGGCGCCCAGGCCGCGGGTAAGGTCGGTGCCGATGTGCACCTTGATATCGGCATCAGAGATCGCGAGTGCCTGAGCATCGGTGTTGATGGCAACAAACTCGACGCCGCGGATGCCCTCTTCGATCATTCGATTGACCGCGTTGGTACCGCCGCCGCCGACGCCGACCACCTTAATGACGGCAAGGTAGTTGTTGATCTCTGTCTCGTGCATGTCGGTCCTCCGAACAAAGGTTATAGCCATAGCATGGGTTGACCCCTGCGCACATTAACCTTCAGGTTGAAAGTAAATGCAAAGGTAAACCGTATTATGTTTGCACATTATGAACGTATCAGTCAAATAATTGACCGTGAAAACCAAACAAACCAGATAAACGGCGTGGTATAGCCCCTCAACAAAGCCATTTAGGATGCTAGGCGGTCGGTGCGTTCCTAAAGGTGTAGTTGCCCGGAGAGCGCACATTGATATAGGTCACGCCCTCTACCTGCGAAAGCAGCTTGGTCACGATGCGTTCTTTCTTGGCGATGTCGTCCGAATCGCCCAGCGACACCTCGACGCCGTTGTCGAGATTTGCCGAGATAGCCTCAACGGAAGGCGTGGAAATATCCTTCACCTGGTCCAAGAACTCGCTCGAAAAACCGCGTGCGTAATCCAGGCCGGCCTTGACGGCCTTGGAGCTCACCGCCCGACCCGAAACCGGTGCGACATCGGCCGAGACATCAGTCAACAGCACGGCGCCGTAGTGCTTGGCAAGCGCCAGGGCCGCATCGATGCCGGTCAGGGTGTTGGCACCCTCCCCCGATGTAATGACGTTCCCCTGGCCGTCCACCTCGACAGACGTCGACAGCGGAGCGATCCAGGTGTCATCGTCTCCGATAGCCCAGGCAAGGTCGTCGGAGCTGATATAGGCAATGGCGATAACTTTACGCTCCGTCGGCGTGATGATAAGCGTATGGGGAAACTGGCGCTGGACATCCACACCCGAGACCCACGGGTTTTGCTTGAGGCCCTCGGTAATCTGATCGGGATCCACGTTAAAGAGCGACGTGTTCTCGGGAAGACTGATGAGCTGCATGGCGTCGTGCTTGGTCACATGCTCGCTGCCATGAATCTGAATATCGGTGGCGGAGAACAGGCCAGAGTTGATGACGACGATGGCAATAATGGCAAGTACGGCCACGGCCGCCAAGATGCCGCCCGCGATCTTGCCCTTACCCTTAAGGGCAGAAGCGGCGTCGGTCGTCTTGCTTGCCATGGCACCCAGCGATGACAGAGGATTGATGCCCTTTTTTGCCGAAGACGCTTTGGCGGCGGGTACCGATGTCAGTGAACGCGGCTTAGCGCCAGCCAACGTACGGCCGGCATGCGGCGCACGAGTTCCCAGCGAAGGCTTGGGCGTCGCCATGGGTCGGGAGGTCTTGGTGCCCATCGCCGGTTTGGGCGTCACCGAAGGACGCGGAGCCGGACGGCTCGTCTTTTTAGAAGTGGGGCGTCCTCCCAGCTGCGAGCCGACGACCGGGCGCTTGGCAGGACGAACGGACCCAACAGACTTGGAGGGCATGGCGGGCTTATGTTGAGGCTGGGCAGGTGCGCCGGAACGCCCTCCGGCGCGGCGGAAGGTTGGTTTCGATGCTCTAGAAGCCGAGGAATTTAACTTCCGGTCTGAGCTCGATGCCATACGCCTCCCTCACCTTTCCGTGCACATGCCTGATAACCGCGGCCACGTCATCGGCCGAGGCGGTTCCGTTATTAACGATAAAATTAGCGTGTACGGGCGAAACTTCCGCACCGCCAACCGAAAAACCCTTTAATCCACAATCCTCAATCAACTTGCCCACGCTTGCGTCGGGCGGGTTGCGAAAGACCGATCCGCAGGATGCACGGCCCATGGGCTGCGTGCGCTTGCGGCGCGTCAGGTACCGCTCCATACGCTCGCGAATGTCTGCCTTGGGCGCGGGCTTGAGTTTAAGCACGCACTCGAGAATGATCTCGTTACGCGGCAAGCTGCACTCGCGATACCCCCAAGCGATCTCGGACCCTGCATAGTGCTTAATACCGGACGCCGGATCAAACGTGACCACGTCCTCGATAAGGGAGCCGATCCACTCGGTCCGCGTACCTGCGTTCATGGACACGGCACCACCGACCGAACCGGGAATACCGACCGCGAACTCAAGGCCCGAAAGCCCGCGCGACAAAGCGTCGTTGACCAAACGCGCGAACATCACGCCCGCACCAACGGTCAGCGTGCAGCCGTCCTCGGCAACAACCGTGCGCTGAAACTCACGTCCCAGCGAAATAACGGCGCCGCGATAACCGGCATCGGCAACCAACAGGTTGGACCCCTTGCCGATAATCACCCACGGCACCCGCTCGCGGTCAAGCACCGCCACGGCGCGACGCAGGGCATGGTAGCTATGGCACGTCACAAAGAGGTCGGCCTTGCCGCCGATACGATAGCTTGTATGGCGTGCAAGACGTTCGTCCTCGACCACGTCCGTGTCGATCATGCCCGAAAGCGCCATGACGGCGTTAAACAGACCCATGGGGTTTAAGCGTCTTTCTTGGCAGTCAGATACTCGATGAACTCGGGGCCGACGGTCGTAACGTCACCGGCACCCATGGTGAGCAGCAGGTCGCCCTCGCCCACGAGCTTCTCAAGCTCCTGGTTGAGCTCAAGACGACTGGAGCAGTACACGACCTCCTTGCCGGGGTGCTTAGCGCGAACGGTATCTGCGAGCATCTTGGAGGTAACGCCCGGGATCGGCATCTCGCCGGCGGAGAATACATCGATCAGCAGCAGCTTGTCGGCGTTGGCAAAGGCATCGGCAAAGTCATCGCACAGAGCCTGCAGGCGCGAATAGCGGTGCGGTTGGAACACGACGTCGACATGTTTGTAGCCCAGCGAAGAGGCAGCAGCGAGCGTCGCCTTGATCTCGGTGGGATGATGGCCGTAATCGTCAACCACCGTGATGCCGTCGATATCGCCCACGTGGGTAAAGCGACGGCGGACGCCCTCAAAACTCGAAAGTGCCTTAGCGGCGGCATCGATATCGAGGCCTAGGACATGGGCGACGGTCAAGACGGCCGTGGCGTTGAGCATGTTGTGACGACCGGGGTTGCTCTTAATCTCAACAGCGTGCTCGGTGCCGTCCTCAAAGCGAACGATAAAGTCGCTCTGGATGCCCTTGACATCCGGATGTACGCAGACGATGTCGTTGCTCTCGGCAAAGCCATAGGAAAGCACATGACGGCCCGTCGACTTGGCGAGCTCGACCAGATGCGGATCCTCGCCGCAAACGATGACGGTGCCGTCCTCGCCCACCAGCCCCATAAACTTAGCAAAGGTGGCCTCGATCTCCTCGATGCCCGAGTAGTGATCGAGATGGTCGGCCTCGACGTTGGTCACGATGACCACGTTGGGGTTCAGGAACAGGAACGAGCTGTCGGACTCATCGGCCTCGGCGACAAAGTAGTCACCCGAGCCGTTCTTGCCGTTGGTGTCGTAGCCCTCGACGATGCCGCCGATTAAAAAGCTGGGGTCCAGACCCATGCGATCGAGCATCGTGGCGCACATCGAAGACGTCGTGGTCTTGCCGTGCGTGCCGGCGACGGCGACGGTGGTGTAGCCATGGCCCAGGGCCGAGAGCATCTTGGCACGGGGCCACACGGGAATACCGAGCTCGCGGGCACGCACGAGCTCGGGGTTGGACTCGGGAATAGCGGTGGAGACAACAACCACATCGGGCTTGACCTCGTCGATCGTAACAGCCTCGTGGCCCACGTGGACCTTCACGCCGGCGCGGGTAAGCTGGCGAATATAGCGCGACGTCTTAAGGTCGGAGCCGGTAACGGTATAACCGCGCTCGTGCAGGACGAGGGCGATGCCGCTCATGCCGGCGCCGCCGATACCGATAAAGTGGGCGCTCTTGAACTCGGGCGCGGAGGTTGCAGTCTGGGAATCAGCCATGTGCTCGTGTACTCCTTGCGTAAACACTGCCTGTAACCCGTTAACTGTACCGCACCTACCGCATCCGCGCGAGGGCGACCGGCGATATCCCGTCTAACTAACGCAATCCCTCTACCGCGTCGGCCAAAAGTGCGGCGGCACGGTCCTGGGCCAAGCCGCGCGCCGCCTGACGCATGGCATCACGTGCCGCAGCGTCATCGATCAGGTGCAGCAGCTCGTCGGCAAAGGCGGGGGCATCGATATCGGCATCGGCGCAAAGCACGCCGGCACCGGCATCGACCAGGTAACGGGCATTCGTGGTCTGGTGGTCGGCCGTCGCGTGCGGATACGGCACGAGCACCGAGGGCACGGCAAGCGCGGCGATCTCGGCCACGCTCGAGGCACCGGAACGCGAGAGCACCAGATCGGCCGCAGCCAGCATATCGCCCATGTTGTCGATGTAGGGTTGGACACGATAGCGCTTCGCCTCCTCGGGCGTCAACGCCAAAACGCGCTCGGTCTCCTCAAAGCCGTCGGCACCCGTCGAATGCAAAACATAGAGATTCTCGCGGGTCAGCAGCTCACTCTTGAGCGAGGCAACGCGCTCGTTGAGATGCTGGGCACCGAGTGAACCACCGAAGACGAGCAGAAGCGTCGCGTCCTCGGGCACCCCGAGCGTCTTGCGACCGCGAACGCGATCGCCCTCGATTACCGAACGACGCACGGGATTGCCCGTCATGAGCACATGGTCGGGGTCGCCCTCGCGCTCAAAGACCGCACGGGCCGCAGGTACCGAAATGCACACGCGGGCGGCATGTGAGTTCATCATCTTATTGGCCAGACCTGGAACAGAGTTCTGCTCGTGCAGCAGATACGGAACGCCGGCGCCCTTGCACCAACCCAGCAGCGGGACCTCAACGTAAGCACCAAAGCCGATAGCGGCATCGGGCTTACCGACCTTTGAGAAGTGACTGGCAAGCGCGCGCTTCGCCTTGTTGACGCGCCACAGCGAGGTCAGCGCCGTCCAGGGACGGGAGCGATCGAAGCCCGTGACCGTGATGGGCACAAAATCGAATCCGGCCTCGGGAACCAGACGGCCCTCGAGCTTGCGCGATTGGCCCACGAACACAACGTGATGACCGCGGTCACGCAGCTCCTCGGCCAAGGCGAGCGCGGGGTTGATATGTCCTGCCGTGCCGCCGGCTGCAATAGCAACGGTCATCTTATCGGTCATGGTAATCCCTTCGTACACGCGGCCCCTGGTCATCGGTGCGCAAACGCGCCGACGGGTCCGAATTCAAATCGATTCGATTATATCTGCCGCCCGCATTGCGAGGAGCGGGGCGCTGCGGACGACCTTGCGGCGCTGTTCGCTGACGCGGACGGGCTGCCGGCTCGGTCGCAGAGCCATCCAGGACAGTAAAGCCGTTACGCGAAGATCGCTCGCCGCGCACGTGGGGCACGCCGGCGGTACTCTCATCCATAACGGCAAAGCTCTCGCGGCGACGGTCATACTCATCGCGACGGGCGCTCTCATACGAAACGCGCAGGATCAGACCGGCGAGCATAAGCGACACAATAATCGAGGAGCCGCCGTAGCTAATAAACGGCAGCGGCTTGCCCGTCATGGGAAACACATTGAGAATGCCCAGCGCGTTAATCAAAAACTGCACCGCAAGGATGACCGCGGAACCCGATGCCATAAGTGCTCCGCGACGGTCGGTCGCCTGCTCGGCAATGCGAAACGCCGAGTAGATCAGCATCGCAAACACCAAGAAGAACAGCACGGTTCCGATAAAGCCAACTTCCTCGCCGATAATAGCCAAGATGTAGTCGTTATGCGCCTCGGGCAAATACGAGTACTTCATGGTGGAATTGCCGATACCGCGACCGAACAGGCCACCCGAGGCAAACGCCATGATGGCAAGCGTGGCCTGATAGCCGTCGCCATATTCGTCTGCCCAAGGATTCCAAGCAACCTCGACACGCGTCATACGATACGGCTCGGCGATAAGGGCAATCGCAATGACGGCGATGCCGGCAACGACCGTCCAAACGATATATTTGGGGTCCAATCCCGCAAACAACGCCATGCACATGAGGGTAAGCAAGATGATCAGAACGGTGCCAAAATCGGGCTGAACAAAGATCAGAAAGAGCGAAATGCCCAGGTAGACGCCCATGTTGCGAAGAAACTCGTTGATGTTGCCGCCGGGCGAAAAGATGCGGTCGAGCATGATGGCCGAATACGCGATGGCGAACGGCTTTAAAAACTCAGACGGCTGGAACTGAATACCGGCGATGTTGAGCCAGCGCGTGGCGCCACGACTGCCGCTACCCATAAAGAACACCAGAACCAGTAGCCCTATCATGCCCATGAGGAAGATCCTGAGCACGTCTTCCCCAAACCAACTGTCCGGCAAGATGCGCACGATGGCAACCATAGCCAGCACGCCAACTCCGGCAAACGCGGCTTGTCGAAACAGGAAAAACGTCGCCGAACCATTCTCGTGCAGTGCCTCGACCGAAGATGCCGAGTACACCATCAGCAAGCCAAAGCAAACCAAGCTAAACAGGCAAGCCATAAATATCAAACGGGGGCGCATGATGCGGGCGGGGACGCCGGCAATATAGCGCTCACTGAACGTCTGCCCGCCGCGTCCGGAACGCGGCGTGCTACGCAGCGAGGAAGCACGGTCCGAGTCGGGCCTCCTCATATCACTTCGGGGGCTCTCCTCTCTCACCGGCAACCCCTATTCCGTTTGCGATTTCGCTGCTGCGGCAAGCTGGACAACGTAGTCCTTAAACACGCGACCGCGCTCCTCGTAGCCCGAGAACTCGTCAAACGAGGAGCAGGCGGGCGAAAGCAGGATCACGTCGCCGCGGCTCGAGAGTGAGCGGGCAACGTCAACGGCATCGCGCAGATCATCGGCCTGGGCGATATCCACGTCACCATCGACATCGGCCTCGTCCATAGCGGCGGTAAAGCGCTCGCGCGCATCGCCAAAGCAAACGACCGAGCGCACGTTGTCCATAACGACGCGGGCAAAGTCCGCAAGCGGCGTACCCTTATCGTGGCCGCCGAGCAGCAAAATCACATCGTCGTCGGGAAACGCCGTCAGGGCCTTTTCGACTGCATCGGTGTTCGTTGCCTTGGAATCGTTGACGTAGCGCACGCCATCGATCTCGCCACAGGGTTCCACGCGGTGTTCGAGTGGCTGGAACGATGTCAAACCGCGGCAAATGCCCTCGGGATCGGCACCGACGGCCAGAGCAGCCGTGGCGGCACATAGGGCATTGATGACATTGTGATGGCCCGAGATCTTGAGCTCGGACGTGGCGACAAGCTGAGTCTCGACACCCCTCAGGCGCACGACCATCTTACCGTCGCGCACAAAGGCGGCGTCTGCACCCTCGGGCTCGTCAAAAGCGACCTTGCAGATACGGCGACCCGGTGTGTAGATGTACTCATCGAACTCATGGATGCCGGCATCCTCGACGTCGATAACCACGAGGTCGTCGTCGACCATATTCTCGAACAACTTGATCTTGGCAAGCGCATAGTTCTTGTGGCTCTTGTGCCAGCCCAGGTGGTCGGGCGTGATGTTGAGCAGCACCGCCACGCGAGGATGAAGCTCGGCTGTCGTAGCAATCTGATAACTCGACAGCTCGGCCACAAACCACTCATTGTGTGCGCGGCCGTCGATCTCGTTCACCGGCGGCTCGCCGATATTGCCGACGGCCACGCTGGCTTCACCTGCGGCCTTGAGCAGATAATCGGTCAGCGACGTGGTAGTTGTCTTGCCGTTGGTGCCCGTGATGGCGATCCAATTTTGGGGAGACAGGCGATAGGCAAACTCGGGCTCGCCCATAATCTGAGCGGCATGCTCACGCCCAGCCTTAAAGAAGGCCGAGAACTCCGAGATACCCGGGCATGTCACGCACACGTCATAGGCACCCTCGACCTGCTCGGTGCCGTAGACAAACGACGCACCCTGCGCCTCGAGCGCACGCGTGGCGTCATTGGGCTCGGAAGTACCGCCGCCATACACGGTCGTGGCGCTCACGCGCTCGGGGTGAGCCAACGCCCAACGGGCGACATCGAGACCGGATTTACCCTGTCCCAAAACAAGCAGGCTAAAGACATCAGCAAGAGGCATGAAAGACCACTATCCCAACTGGAAGAACAGGGCAAGGCCAACGGCACCAAAGGCCGCGGCGATAATCCAAAAACGGATAACGACCTTGGTCTCGGCCCAGCCCTTCTTTTCGAAATGATGATGAATGGGCGCCATAAGGAAGACGCGCTTGTGCGTAAAGTGGAAATAGACAACCTGGATCATGACCGACAGGGTCTCGACGATAAACAGACCGCCGATGATGAGGGAAACGACTTCGGTGTTGGTCATGATGGAGGTGCAGGCAAAAGCGGCACCCAGGGCAAGCGAGCCGGTATCGCCCATAAAGATGCTCGCCGGGTAGCAATTGAACCACAAAAAGCCCAGGCAGGCACCGGCGCACGCCGTGCAGAAGATGGACAGGTTCACGTCACCGTGCAAAAACGCCATGGCGGCCATGGCGAGCATGGCAATCATGGAAGTGCCACCGGCAAGGCCGTCCAGACCATCGGTCAGGTTCACGGCATTGGAAAGACCGGCGATCATCAGCCAGCAAAATACAATGTAGAGCCACGGGAACGAAAGGCCGCAGATGGTGGTCGAAAGAACACCGAGGTCAATCGTCAGGCCGCCGGGAAAACGAATCTCGGGGGCGACGCCGCACCAATTGACGGCGAGCACGGTAAAAGTGACGCAGATGATGGTCAGACCGATCATCTTGGCGTGAGGCGTCAGGCCGAGCGAGCGACCATGCGTGACGGAGGTCAGGTCGTCGATGAGACCCAGAACGCCGGTGGCCAGCGTGGCAAGCAGCACGAGCACGAGCTCGGTGGTGAGCTTGCCCATCAGCAGGCAGGTCAGCGAGATCGCGACAAGGATGATGACGCCGCCCATGGTCGGCGTACCCTGCTTAATCAAATGACGCTTGGGGCCGTCGGCTCGGACCTGTTGGCCGATACCCTCGACCTTCAGCAGCTTGATCCACCACGGCATAAGCAGCAGCGCAATGGCGGCAGCGATGCCAAGTCCCAAAAAGGCCTGATACGTAGGATACGAGGGATTGCCGAACATGGGCTAGCACACACCTTCCACAAAGCGGTCGAGCTCAACAAAACGGGAACCCTTGACCAGTACAACATCATGATTTTCAAGCGCGCCGCCCATGCGGTCGAGCACCTGCTGATAATCGGAGAATACCTGGATGCGGTCCTCATCCATACCCATCATACGTGCGGCATCGGCCATGAGCTGAGCCAGCTCGCCGCCAACGCACGCGAGCATGTCGAGCTTCTTGGCGGCGGCATAGGCTCCCACGAGCTCATGCATGCGGGGAGCCTCGTCGCCCATCTCGCCCATCTCGCCCAAGATCGCCATGCGCGAACCGTCACAGATGAGCGAGCACAGCAAATCGAGGCCGGCAGCCATAGACTCGGCACTGGCGTTATAGGAGTCGTCGATGATGCGTGCTCCGCTCTTGGCGCGCTTGATCTCCTGACGGTGACCGGTGATCGTAAGGCCCCTAAAGGCAGCATCGATCTGCTCGGGCGTCACGCCAAGACGATAGGCGACCGCGGCGGCCTTGACGGCATTGGGCACGGACTGCACACCGGGAATAGCCAACATGGTATCGACCGTGTCGCCCTGACCAAAGTCGAGCGTAAAGACCGGATGGCCCTCGTCGTCGACGCGAATGTCGCGCGCGCGGACCTCGTCGTCGTCCGAGACACCGGCCAGCATCACGTCAATACCCGCAGGCTGGGCGAACGTATCGCGAATGAACGGCGTAAAGTCGTCCTCGCCGCCCAAAACCAGCAACGGCGAGAAGTCGCCGGCGGCGCACATGCCCTGGACAATCTCGGACTTGGCGCGAGCGATGTTCTCGCGGCTGCCCAGGATACCGATGTGGGAGGTTCCGATCTTGCTCACGATGGCAAGATTGGGGTTGGCAGACTGGGACAGGCGCTCAATCTCATGAAAATGGTTCATGCCCATCTCGAGCACCAGGACCTCGGTATCGGCCGGAGCGGAAAGCACCGTGAGCGGCATGCCGATCAAGTTGTTGAAATTGCCCTTCGTGGCCCAGACGCGATAACGCTTGGCGAGCACGGCGGCGAGCACGTCCTTGGTCGTCGTCTTGCCAATCGAACCGGTAATGCCGACGACCAGGCAGCCAAGCTCCAAGCGATATACGTGCGCCAGGCGCAGCAAGAACTCCACGGGGTCGTCGGTCAGCAAGATGGCGCATCCCTTATCCTGCGCCAACGAAACCAGCTCGGCATCGGGCTCGCGCGTCATCACGACGGCACCGGCACCCGACTCGATGGCACGGGAGGCAAAATCATTGCCGTCGACCTTTTCGCCGGGGAAGGCGACAAAGATCGTCCCCTCCTCGACCTGACGCGAGTCGATAACGCACCCGCGGCATACCCGGTCGACTTCTTCCGTCACGGTTCGGGCCCCCGTTGAGGCCGCGAGGTTGTTGACGGCGATCTCTATCATTGCAGCTCCCCTGTAAACCTAATAATGCTATCGGCGTATTGTATCCCAGTGCCATGCGCGCGTGGTGCAGGGCATGTGAACACCCTTCAGATCAAACGGCAGACCACGCTCAAGATTGTAACCCCCTACTTCGTGCGCGGGATACCCAGCACGTCGAGCGCGTTGGCCATAATGGACTGGAATGGCACCGCGGCGGCATCCGAGCCGCTCGGCGTTCCATCGAGTGTGATATAGCACAGCACCTTGGGCGATTGTGCCGGCGCAAAGCCCATAAAGGACGACATGTAGTTCTCCTTGAGGTAACCGCCGTTCTCGTCAGCACGCTCGGCCGTACCGGTCTTGCCCGCTACGTCATAGCCATCGACCGCACCGCCAACGCCCGTGCCTTCGGACACGACCGTCTGCATGCACGATGTCACCTGGGCGGCAGCGTCCTCCGAAATCGCACGCTCACCTTCGCCCCAGTCCTTCTCATCGCCCTTGCTGGACTTATAGAAGTGCGGCGTCATCATCACGCCGCCGTTCGCGATGCCGCCCACGGCACGTGCGACCTCAATCGGCGAGACGGACAGCGCCTGACCAAAGCTCATCGAGCCCAGCGTGGCGCCGTCGTACTGGTCGCGCTCCTTGACGATGCCCAGGCTCTCACCCGGAAAATCGACACCGGAGCTATGACCGATACCCCACTTGTCCACATAGGTGGCAAAATCATCGGCACCGATCTTGCGTCCCACTAGGACAAAGCCCACATTGGACGAACGGCGCATCATCTCGCGCACGTCCATGGACATGGTGTAGTCGCGCTTATCGGCGTCGGTAACGGTGTCGTCGCCAACCTTAATGCTCGCCGGCACCTCAAACGACGTGCTCGAACGCACGGCGCCCAAGTCGAAGCCGGCACCGGCCACGAGCGTCTTAAAGACCGAGCCGGGCTCGTAGGCATCGGTAACCAGGCGCAAGTTCATGTCCTCGGTCTTGGCATTTTCCAGATTGGTCTGGTCATATGTCGGATACGAGCATGCCGCCAGAATCTCGCCCGTCGTGGGATCGGTGACCAGGGCCGAGCCATTCTTGGCCTTGGTCTTTTCGACCGCCTTGGCCAGAGCGTCCTCGGCGGCGCGCTGAATATTGACATCGAGTGTCGTCACGATGTCCACGCCGTCCACCGCGGCAACCTTCTTATAGGCGCCGCCCGCGATATAGCTACCGTCCCTCGCCCGCTCGCGCACCAGCGAACCGTTCGTTCCGGTCAAAAGCTTGTTGTACTGTTTTTCGAGGCCCGTCAGACCGTCGTTGTCCACGTTTACCACGCCAAGCACCTGCGATGCCAGGTTGCCGTAGGGGTACACGCGCTTCATGGCCTGCTCAAAGAGCACGCCTGGCAGGTTCTTCTTCTCCAGCGCCGCGACATCGTCCTCGTCCACCTGGCGTTTGATATACACCCAGGTGCCATCCGACTCAACGAGCTCGCGACAGGTCTTTTTATCGATTCCCGTAGCTTTGACCAGCGCTGACACCGTCTTGTCAACGTCCTCGATAAGCTGAGGATTCACGGCGATGTTGCGGCATTCGACCGACGACGTCAGCACGTTGCCGTTACGGTCGTAGATGGTACCGCGCTTGGCATACAGCGTCTGCGCAAGCAAGCGACGTGCATCGGCGCGGTCGCGTAACTTATCGGCTTCCACGATTTGATAGTCGGCAAGGCGAAGGGCGCCCAAACCCAAGCCAAGCCCGATGAAGCCCATGACAGCTTTGCGCCGGGGCAGCGGCGTGCCCGTGAGCCATTCGGTCGACGAGCTCTTGCGCGGTCTGGTGTTATGCATCTGAGGACTACTCGAGCCACGGAGACGCGACGCGGGGTCGTTGCCATAGGACGGCCTCGCGTTGTAAGATGGCCGACCCGTTCCTTGATAACCAGAACGTCCCCGCGATGAGGGACGTCCAGAACCGCGACCCCCGTCGGAGCCGCGGCGATAGTCATTTGTCATACTCAGCTACCGTCTTGTTACTGAGCGGTCGCGGTCGAGCTAGCGCCCGCGGCTGCATCCTGCGAAAAATCAAGTGTAACGCTCTCGCTGGGCTCCACCATGCCATAAGCGCCCGCAAGGTCGCGAATGCGCGTGTCGGCACCATAGACCGAATGCATGACCTCCAGGTCGGAGCTCTCGTCGGTCGCCTTCTCGAGCGTGTTGGTAAGCGCGGCGTTGCTGTTGAGCACCTGGGCCGTAACGCCGGCGAGCGCCACACGGGCGACACCGATCGTCATGAAGATGGCCGCAATGATGCAAAACGTTTTAAGAACGCTCATGAAAACCGGGCTTACCGCCTGGTTTGCCTGACGGCCCGCGCCCGTGTAGACATCAAAGCGCGGCGTGCGCTGCTCGCGGGGAGCAACGGGGGCCTGCGGTGCCTCACGATAGGCGGGCATGGCGTTCATATCATAGGCGAGTGCTGCGTTTGAGGTGTTGTAGCCCATGATATGCCGCCTCCCATCCCGAGTACGTTGGTAGTGTGTTTAAGCTTCGTTTGTGGTACGAGCGGGAGGTCCAATATCGCGCGGTCGCGTCTACAGACGCTGCGCCACGCGGATCTTGGCTGATCTCGCCCGAGGGTTGCGCGCAACCTCATCGGGTTGGGCAACCAGGGGTTTGCGGGTGATGACCTTGAGTATCGGCACGTTGCCGCACACGCACACCGGAATCTCCGGCGGACACGTGCACCCCTGGCTCATCTCCTTAAAGTGGTTCTTTACGATACGGTCCTCGAGCGAGTGATACGAGATGACGCAGATGCGTCCGCCCGGGTTGAGCCACCTTGTGGCGGCGTCAAGCCCTCGCTCGAGCACATCGAGTTCGTGATTGACCTCGATGCGAATGGCCTGGAAACTTTTCTTGGCTGGGTGTCCGCCATGCCGGCGAGCGGCAGCGGGGATACCAGCCTTGATGATCTCGACAAACTGGCCGGTGGTTTCGATCGGCTCATGCTCGCGGCGGCGCACGATCTCACGTGCGATCTGCGAGGCGAACTTCTCTTCGCCATAGACGCGTAGAATCCGGGCGAGGTCGTGTTCGTTATAGGTGTTGATGACCTCAGCTGCGTTTAAGGTGTTGTTACCCGGATCCATCCGCATGTCCAATGGGGCGTCCTCGTTGTACGAAAAGCCCCTGCCAGGGATATCGAGTTGCGGCGACGAAACGCCCAAGTCGAACAGGAAGCCATCGACCCCGGGCACCTCGGCCGAGCAAAGCAGCTCGTCCAAGTCGCCGAAGTTGCCCTTCAGCAGCTGGTGTGGTACGCCGGGAACCTCGCGGTCCAGACGGGCGCCAGCGGCCTCAAGGGCCATGTCGTCCTGATCGACGCCGAGCAAAAGGCCGGTCTCCCCCACCTGCGCGGCCATCTTTACCGAATGGCCGGCACCGCCAAGGGTGCAGTCGCAGACGACGGAGCCGCTCTTTAGCTGCAGCGACTCAAGCACTTCGCCGAGCATGACAGGTTCATGCCGATATTCTTGTGTCAAAATCCCACGCTCCATCCGTTACTCGTGCCTTGCCCTTACGAGAAGAAGAGGTCCAGCAGGGCCTCGTCGTCATCGTCCTCATCGGCCGTAGCGCGGTCCCAAACCTCAAGGTGGTCGTAGTTGCCCACAACCGTGACCTCGCGGTCGAGGTTCGCCTGCTTGCGGAGAGACTCGGAAAGACCGATACGACCCGCGCTGTCCACATCCATCGACGTGGTGCGCTTGTTGATCGCCCTCATGAGCTTCTGGTCGTTGATGTCACGCGGGTTAAAACCCTCGTGGCCCTCACGACCCGCGAAGAGTCCTTCGACCCACTTATCGAAGGCCTCGGCAGAGAACACGTACAGAGCATCGACATCCAGGGCTTTGAACACGCGAACGTGCTCTCCAAGCTCCTCACGAAGGGGTGCAGGCAGGGATAGACGACCTTTTGCATCGAGATTGCGCTCGTATGCACCCGTCATTCCCATGTGCGCCCTCCCCTCGGTTACTCAGATGGCACGTACGCGGGGAACCACCCCGCCTGTCGACGTCATCAATAATATGGGGAACCGCCCCATTTTTCAACACCTTTCCCCACCCCTTCCCCCACCCCGCCCCACCACTC
>CATVTV010000005.1:0-109454 GCA_958347015.1 uncultured Collinsella sp.
GAGCGTCCGGCTGATAACCGGGAGGTCACAAGTTCGAATCTTGTCAGGTCCACCACTTTCTTTCGCAATAAACACCCCAGCGAGAGCCGAGTCGCCGCTGGGGTGTTTATTACTTTCTCCGTGGGGGTTTAGCTCAGCTGGGAGAGCGCGGGCTTTGCAAGCCTGAGGTCAGGGGTTCGATCCCCCTAACCTCCACCATGATGGACCTGTAGCTCAGTTGGTTAGAGCGTCCGGCTGATAACCGGGAGGTCACAAGTTCGAATCTTGTCAGGTCCACCATCAAAACGTTAAGAGCCCTGGGGCATTGCCTCGGGGCTTTTTTCTTATCCAACTAAAAGTAGTCAAAATGGCCCCGTCCCAAATTAACTGCTTTGATTTTGTGTGCTGGGCGAAAGATTGGGTAGTATAGCTATTCAATGCGGCGACCCTGCCGTGTGTTAACCGCTACGTACCGGAGGTGTTCCATGGTTCGTGTCGACATAGAGACCATCGTCATGGCCGCCGGTCCCGTGCCATCGCTTATCGTGCTTCGTGAGCGCTGCGGCAAGTCGGATTCGACTGCACCCTTGCGTTCGCTTTCCATTCAGACCGGTTCGTTTGAGGCCGCGGCCATTAGCCGCGGCATCGATAGCGGTCGCGCCGAGCGCCCGATAACGCATGACCTGCTGCTTGACACTGTCGATGCCCTGGGTGCCAAGCTCGAGCGCATCGAGATCGTTCGTGCCGAGCCGCCGGTGTTCTATGCGACAGTTGTCGTGTTGGCCGATGGCAGCGAGCATAGGATCGATGCACGTCCGAGCGACGCCATCGCCCTTGCCGTACGCAGTAATGCCCCCATGTTCGTTGAAGACGACATCATGAATCGCTTGGGTACCGTCTCACCGCACGCCGAGGAAGTCGACGACGAGCAGGAGTTCGAGAAGTTCGACGAGTTCGTCCATACGCTCTCCCCCGATGATTTCTAAATGTCTGGCACGCGAGCGGAGAGGTTGCTGATGGGTACCCGCGTATCGGCTGAAGCGGCCGCCATCGCGCGTGAGGCCCAGATGCGCTCGGAGGCATCCGAGGCGGCTCGCATCGCCTATGTGACGCAGGCCCGCACGCTTCGCGAGCGCCGCGGCTCCTATATCAAGATGGTTATCATCTCCACCCTTGTCGCGGTAATCTGTTCTCGTCTTCGTGGTACAGTTGGTGCGCTTGGGTTTTCGATTTCAACAGGCTTGGTAATCTGGGGTGTGGTCGATGCAGTAATGCTGACCAACCAGATCAAGGTACTCGATAAGCGCGCGGCGGACATGATTCGCGCCCGCGATGCCGCTGCTAAGATCGCCGCCGAGGCGCAAGAACTGTAACGACGCCAGACTCGATGGGAAGGTCTAAAGATGGCACAGGATATGCAAGACGCCGGTAACGTCTCCGCCGAGCTCGACGCCATGGTGTGTGACCTGATTGGTGCGTTCTTGGACGACCTTGCCGCCGGCGAGAATCCGGGCGTAGTTGTGGCGATCGAGGACGCTGCTTCCAACCGCTATCTGGCGGCGCTCGACGAGGACGGCGAAGAGGCGTGCCTCGAGGCTGCCACCAACTTTATCTCCGAGCACAAGATGGGCCTTAAGGACGAGGGCCTGGGCCGTATCGCCCGCTATGCCATCGGCTATACCGGCTGCGTCGAGATTGACGGCGGCTACCATGACGCTCTGCTCGTGAGCTTCTTTGAGACGACGCTCGAGAGCGGCTTTTCGGCATATGTGCTGTATGAGGGCATGGGTGCCGGCGATGGTTTTATGTGGAGCGACCCTGAACCTGCAGGTGAGGAAACCCCTCTCATCTAAAATCGCTAAAATAAACGAGTTTTCGGTAAAAGGCTCAATATTCCCGCTGAGCGTTGTATCGCTGGGCGGGCCGCATACGCGTGCCGTTTGTATATGGATAGAAGATAGGGGAACTACATGCGCGTAGACAATCTGAGGAACATCGCCATCATCGCCCACGTCGACCACGGCAAGACGACGATGGTCGACAAGCTCCTGCGTGCCACGGACGCCTTCCGTGCCAACCAGCAGGTCGAGGACCGCGTCCTGGACTCTAACGACCAGGAGCGCGAGCGCGGCATCACGATTCTCGCCAAGAACATCTCTATCGAGTATAAGGACGTCAAGATCAACGTCATCGACACCCCGGGCCACGCCGACTTTGGCGGCGAGGTCGAGCGCGTGCTGCGTATGGCCGACGGCGCCCTGCTGCTGGTCGACGCCTTTGAGGGCCCCATGCCCCAGACCCGCTTTGTGCTGCGTCACGCTATCGACACCGGTCTCAAGATCATGATTGTCATCAACAAGATCGATCGTCCGGGCGCCAACCCCGAGAAGGCCTACAACGACTGCCTCGACCTTATGGCCGACCTGGGCGCCACCGACGACCAGCTCGAGTTTGCCATGGAGCACGTGGTCTACGCCAGCGCCATGAATGGCTTTGCCCGCCTTGACCCCAACGACGGCAACATGGACATGTATCCGCTGCTCGATATGATCATCGACGACATGCCCGCGCCCGAGGTTGACGAGAATGCCCCGCTGGCCATGCAGTGCGTGACCATCGATCACTCCAACTTCGTTGGCCGCATCGGCATCGGTCGCGTGTATTCCGGCGCCATCCATCAGGGCGATCAGATCCTGGTCGTCAAGAACGACGGCTCCAGCGCCACCGCTACCGTCAAGCAGCTCTTTACCTTCGACTATCTGGGCCGCACCGAGTGCCAGGAAGTCGGAGCCGGCGATATCGCTGCTGTCGTGGGTATTGACCGCACCGATATCGGCGATGTCTACACCGACCCCGAGAACCCCGTCGAGCTCGAGCCCATTGAGATCGACCCGCCGACCCTGTCCATTGTCTTTGAGGCTTCGACCTCCCCGCTCGTCGGCCGTGACGGCGACATCGTGGGCGCCCGTCAGCTCAAGGAGCGCCTGTTCAACGAGGCCGAGAACAACGTGACCATGAAGATCGAGGAGCTCGAGGACAAGAGCGGCGTCGAGGTCTCTGGCCGCGGCATTCTGCACCTGTCCGTCCTGATGGAGTCCATGCGCCGCGAGGGCTTTGAGTTCCAGGTCGGTCGTCCCCGCGTTCTGTTTAAGAAGGACGAGAACGGTAACAAGATGGAGCCTGTCGAGCAGGCCGTCGTCGAGTGCCCGGACGAGTACTCGGGCAAGGTCGTTGAGGTCTTCGGCACCTCTGGCGGCATCATGACGAGCATGGACACCTCGGGCATCGTGACGCACCTTGAGTTTAAGATCCCGACCCGCGGCATCATGGGTCTTAAGAACCGCATCATGAACGTCACTCACGGCGAGGGCGTGTTCTACCACACCTTCCTGGAGTACGGCCCCTACGCCGGCGAGATCGGCAACCGCCAGAACGGCGCCATGATCTCCATGACCACCGAGAAGGCCGTTGCCTACGCTCTGGGTACGCTGCAGGAGCGCGGCCAGCTGTTTGTTGAGCCGGGCACCGAGTGCTACGAGGGCATGATCGTGGGCGAGCGCAGCAAGGCCGGCGACATGGTCGTCAACATTGCGCGTACCAAGAACCTGGGCAACCAGCGTTCCTCGACCTCCGACATCTCCGTGCAGTTGGTGCCGCCTCGCACCTTCTCTCTGGAAGAGGCGCTGGAGTACATCGCCGACGACGAGCTGGTCGAGATTACTCCCAAGAACATCCGCCTGCGCAAGCGTTTGCTCAACGCCACCGACCGTAAGAAGGCCGCCGTCCGCGCCGGTCAGGTCAACAAATAAGCGCTGGGGCTTATAATCGCCAATAAGAAAGGGCGTCGACCGCAATGGTCGGCGCCCTTTTTGGTGCAATGGGGTCGGGTTGCTTTGCACCACCACAAAGGTACCTGGCCCTTTTGTGGTGGTTAGCGGCTAGGCGGTGGGGAGTCCTGGCGTGTTGGAGGCTTGTTGGGGCTTGAGGTGGGCGTTGCGCCAGATGATCTGGATAACGTAGCCGAGCATAAAGACAAAGGCCACGCCGCTGATGAAGCCGCCGATGAGGGGAAGTCCCGTGAGGGCGCCTGCGGCCAGACCGCCCACGGCGGCCATGGCGAAGCGGTTCTGGTTGTGTCCGACCATGCGAGCGATCGAGCAGCCCGCAAAAGCGGTGGAGACCAGCGCGACGCCGATCACAGCGCACATGAGGGCTCCGGCAAGCGACAGGCCGGCAATCGAGATAATCAGCAACAATACGGCAGGGACAATGGCTACCGTACCCAGAAGACCGCTCACCCACAGGGGCGTGGGGCGCTGGTGAAGCATGCCGGCAGCGCTGGCGGTCGCTCGCGGAAAGACGAGCTCGAGCAACAGGGCGATAAAGCAGGTCGAGAGTGCCGCGGCTACGATGCCGCCGACGATATCGTTAAGGGTGGAAGTATCTTCGTTCTCGGTGCGGTCGATTTTGAGCGCGCCGACCTCGGCTCCTGCGGCGCGCTCGGGGTTCTCGGAAACATGCGCGTTCACGGTGCCGGTAATGCGGGCATTCTTGCCCAAGACGAGCTTATCGGCCCAAACCTCGACATCGCCATCGACGGTGCCGTCGATGGTCACGGTGTCGCCCGCGAGCACTGCCGACTTGGTAGAACCGCGCAGGGCAACTGTCTCACCCATCGCATAAAAACAGTTGGCGGTGCTACCGGTGTTGAGCACGACATGCTGACCGGCTACCGTCACGCTGCCATCGATTGCGGTTTTGGAGATATCGATGGTGCGCGCCGCCAGGCGAACGGCTCCGCCTACGGTGCAGTCGCGAATCGACAAGCTCTCGCCTGCCGCGATAATATCGCGGCCGATGGAGGCGTCGTCTAGGTTAAGGCTCTGGCCGGCCCAGTACAGGTCGCCGTCGACGCCAGACGGATCGACGTCATTGTCGGTCGCAAGTACGTTTCCTGCGGTGTCCGTGCCGGCGAACGACGTCGTGGGAAGCGCGGTCAGCGCAAGTGCAATCAGTGCGAATAAGAGGGCGATATGGGCCTGCGCTTTACGGCGCTTGGTCGACGGTTCTAGGTTGTAAGGCATAGTGAATCCTTCGTTAGGTACTCGACATGTATCTAACAGGGTACCCAACGCGCGGGCGCTCTAAAAGAACCTCTCGGTTGCATTTCGGGGACGAGCCCGCGCCACCTACTTTTTGCGATGCAAAAAACGTGCGATGTCTTCCTCGGTGGGGCTTTTGATATCAAAGCGCAGCGAGAGCCAGCGCAGACCCATGGTCACCGCGACGCATACGACCAGAGCGGCGACATTGCTCATGATGCCGCTCATAACGAGACACACATAGCTTGTCGATCCGGCGATGGCGGCGATGGCATAAAAGTTAGTACGTTGGAAAATGCCCGGAACCACGCCCATAAAGCCGTCGCGCAGCATGCCGCCGCCTACAGCGGTGAAAAAGCCCATCATGATGCATACGGCCGGCGCAAAGCCATAAACCAGTGCTTTGTCCGCTCCGGTGGCGGCGTAGATGCCGACCGAGATGATGTCGAGCAATGGGATGAGTTTCTCGGGTTTATCGACGATTGCCGGGAAGATGTAGATGATGGCCGCCGTTGCGATGGAAAGCGGGAGTGCCATCGGCTGGTTGAGGATGTAGACGTTGCCGACCTGGAGTGTCATATCGCGCAAAAGACCGCCGCCCAGACCGCAGACCACCGCGAGCGCGACCGCGCCCACCAGGTCGAGCTTGTGTTCGCGCGCAACCAGCACACCCGAGATCGATGCAGCGACAACGGCGAACATCTCGAGCCAAAAGGGGATAGCGACCATGGCATCCGAGGCATGTGAAGTAACGGTTATAGCGGCGACGACGGGCAAGATGGGTTCCTTTGAGTTACGGGTTTGGACAATGCCCGTACATAGTACATGTTCGGCGCCGATTGCGACCCTATTGCTCGGCAAACGGTCGGGACTGGGCGCGGGCGTGGCGCTGCTGGAATGCCAGGGATCCAAAACATGTACGGCACCCTCCAAAAACGACATTTTTTGACATCTTCGGAGGCTGACGTACATGTTTGGATTGAGCTCACAGCATGAGTGAGTTAATTTACTCACATCCGGTATATTCCCCCACTTCAACGGACATAAGAGTTGGATACCGGCTCAGAGCGAGAGGCCCTCAATGGATACTCCTGTTCTCATTTCGCATAAAACCGCATGGCTTGTCCATCATGTGCCCCAGAATTTGGTTCAATCTCTTGCGCGGCACGACTACCAGATAGGCGCACGAGGCATCTCCACCCAGCAACGCGTTGCGCGCATACGACAGGCCCTTACCGACTGCGGCATTCCGTCCGATATGCTCAAGACTATCGATATCTCGGTTGTATTCGAATTCGAGCGAATTCGCACCAAAGGCGTCATTTGCCACATTCTTGGACAAAATCTTCCCTACGAGCATATTGACGAGTTGACGCCCGGAATTTTCATCACTGACGAAGCCTTCACCTTCGTGCTCGCTGCCGAGTGGATGGATAGGATCGAATACCTCGAATATGGCTATGAAGTTTGCGGCGATTATCGCATGGGGCTCAATCCCGCCGACCCTTATACCGAGCAACCGGCCACCACCTCCAAGGATGAAATAACCGAACTGCTCGATCGGCACCCCGGCAAACCCGGTGCCACACGTGCACGGCTCGCGCTCAGACACATCTACGATCACTCGGCCTCGCCTATGGAGACCGCTTCGGCAATCGCCCTCTCGCTCCCAACAAGCGAAGGCGGCGTTGGCATCCGAGGTATCGAACTCAACAAACCGCTCGAGATCCCTCAACGTCTCTGGCATTGCGCCAAAGCTCGAACACTCAAAATCGATGCGCTCGTTACCTACAAGCGCAGGGAGCTCGGTATCGAATATAAGGGCGGCTTTCACGATGAGTTCGAGCGCAAGGGGGCAGATGCGGAGCGAGAGGCCGTTCTCTCCCAAATGGGATATCGAATCGTTACGCTCACTTCGGCTCAGTTCGGTAGCCAGCTCGCCTTTCACCGCGCCATGAACAACATTCGCGAAGCACTCGGCATGCCTCGCTGTACCGACACCGGGTACCAGCGAGAGCAAAACGAACTACGCAAGGCGCTTATCCGCAACTGGAAAGGCATGCGAGACGAAGAGGCACCTTCCGAATAGTGCCACTCCCGTGAGCTCAATCCAAACGTGTACGTCAGCCTTCAAAGATGTCGAAAAATGTCGGTTTTGGAGGGTGACGTACATGTTTTGAGGGAGGGGCGGGTTCGAATCCCTCCTCCTGCGCCGTATTTGCTTGTTAGGGACTCAAAACAAAAAAGCTCCCATTCCCGGGAGCTTTCTCAACCAAAATGGCGGAGGAGGAGGGATTCGAACCCTCGTGACCTTATACAGGCCAAACGGTTTTCGAGACCGCCGCATTCAACCACTCTGCCACCCCTCCGCGTGGGGTAAAAACAAAGCAGGCTCGAAGGCCTGCTTTGGAATTAACTGGCGGAGAGTCAGGGATTTGAACCCTGGAGACGCTTTTGACGCCTACACGATTTCCAATCGTGCTCCTTCGGCCACTCGGACAACTCTCCGTTAAATGCGAAAGTCAGTATACACGAGGAATCGCAAAGTGCAAACAGAAAAGTTGGCATTTTTTGAAACGCTTGGCTTCGTGGCGGGATCTAGGAGGCCAAAAACGGGCTCTGACCAGCAGGGTTGCATGCGGCAAATTGTTCAAAATGAGTATTTATAAACGACGTGGCAGCAATTTTAAAAATCTTTGAACGGTGTTGTGAACCACTGGTATGCACTTCGCGACCACAGCCTTGCAATTGCTGACCTGCGGTTTGATTTGGTTTGTCCCCGCAGCGCCGTATCTTGTCCACAGATTCGTCAAGCATTTGGTCAGCATTTGGTTGGAAGACGCATGAAGTGCCGTGTGAGTATGGACATATGTGGAGGTCATGAGGTTGTAGCTGCATATTCTTGCAGCCTGGGAGGTTGAAAGATATTATTACTAGGTCTTTTCCTGCTTCAGGCGCACCTTCACGACCTGAAGCCACATTTGCCCAGAGGAGGTGACAATATGAAGGCTTATGAACTGCTGTTCTTTGTTGACCCGTCGCTCGACCCCGAGACTCGTCTCGCTGTTATGAAGCGTATCGATACCACGATCGCTGAGGGCGCTGGCAAGGTCGACTCCGTTGACGAGTGGGGCAAGCGCAAGCTCGCCTACGAGATCAACGACCTCACCGATGGTGACTACACCCTCATCAACTTCCACGCAGATCCTACCCAGATCGCCGAGCTTGATCGCGTCCTGCGCATCACCGACGCTGTGGTCCGCCACATGATCGTCCGTCGCGACGACCAGGAGTAAGACTGTCGTTTTGGACTGGGCTTGTGCCCCAAGAGGAAGTAGTGAGTTATGAGCATCAATCGAGTGAACATCACCGGTAACCTCACGCGTGATCCCGAGCTGCGCGCCACCGCCGGCGGAACCCAGGTTCTGTCCTTTGGCGTCGCCGTGAACGATCGTCGCCGCAACCCGCAGACTGGCGAGTGGGAGGACTATCCCAACTTTGTCGACTGTACTATGTTCGGTACGCGCGCCGAGGCCGTGAGCCGTTTCCTGGCAAAGGGAAACAAGGTCGCGATCGAGGGCAAGCTGCGCTACAGTTCTTGGGAGCGCGACGGCCAGCGCCGGAGCAAGCTTGAGGTCATCGTCGATGAGATCGAGTTTATGAGCTCCCGTGGTGGCCAGGGTGGCTACGATCAGGGCGGTTACGCCCCCGCAGCTCCTGCGCCCGCAGCACGTCCTGCCGCACCGGTGGCTACGCCGCCCGCGGTCGACGTCTACGATGAGGACATCCCGTTTTAAGGGCTGTTCACCTATTTTTGAGTGAGAGGCGGCTTCGGTTCGCCGAAGTTGCCAAACGAAAGGTATTTTGACATGGCTAATGATTTTTCTGCACGTCAGCCGCGTCGTAAGTACTGCCAGTTCTGCAAGGAGAACACTGAGTTCATCGACTATAAGGACACTCAGCTTCTCCGTAAGTACATGACCGACCGTGGCAAGATCAAGCCCCGTCGCGTCACTGGCGCTTGCACGCAGCATCAGCATGACATCGCCAACGCCATCAAGCGCGCCCGCGAGATGGCTCTCCTGCCGTACACCGTCCCCGTGGTTTCCTCTCGTGGCAACCGCGACCGCGGCTAAGAAGGGAGACGCATCATGAAGGTTATTCTTCTCGATGAGATCAGGGGCAAGGGCGGCGAGGGTGACGTCGTAGAGGTCGCTCAGGGTTACGCTGAGAACTTCCTGTTCCCCAAGAAGCTCGCTGTTGCCGCCACCAAGGGCAACCTCAAGCAGCTTGACGAGCGTCGCAACAACATCGCCAAGCGCGAGGCCGTCCGTCTGGCTACCGCCAACGAGACCAAGGCTGCCTTCGAGGGCAAGACGGTCACCGTTGACGTCAAGGTCGGCGACGAGGGCATCCTCTTTGGCTCCGTTACCGCCGCTATGATCGCTGACGCCATCAAGGCTCAGCTCGGTATGGATATCGACCGCAAGCGCGTCGAGCTCGGTAAGCCCATCAAGGTTGCCGGTGCCCACACCGTTGCTATCTCGCTGTACCGCGAGATCAAGGCCGAGGTTGTCGTTCTCGTCGGCGTTACCGCCGAGGAGCTCGCTGCCGAGGCTGAGGCTGAGGAGACCGCTGAGGTCGCCGAGGCCGAGACCGCCGAGGTCGAGACCGAGGCTGCTGCCGAGTAGCATTTGCTGCAACGCAACAATCTTGTTCTAAGAAGGGCGCTCTGGGAGACCAGGGCGCCCTTTTGTTTTTTTGCGCTGAGTGAGTGTCATGGTGAACGTTGCGTCGAAGTCCTATATACGGGACCGTTCATCCGTTTCGTTCGGTGATGATTGCCGGGGCGCGACCCGTTTTGGGACCGTGGCTGATACTATGGATGCTCGCAAGCGATATGAATGAGGATGCTCATGGCATATGACGAAAGGGAGATGGGGCTGACGGTCGAGGACCGTGGCTCCAAGTTGGGTCTCCCCCAAAACCAAGATGCAGAGGCCAATGTACTGGCCGCCATGCTGCTGTCGCCCGAGGTGGTCGAGGAGGCCCAGGTCGAGCTGCAGCCCGATGACTTCTACCGGCCCATTCATAAGACCATCTACACCGCGATGGTCGATATGTACAACAGCCGCATTCCCATCGACTCTATCTCGCTGATCGATTACCTGCGCAGCATCAACAAGCTTGATGCCGTGGGCGGCGAGGCCTACATTTTGGAGCTGATGGGTCAGACTCTGTCGCTCGTGAACTGGCAGCACCATGCCGCCATCGTCCGTCGCGACTCGATGCTGCGCGAGCTAATCGGTGCCACCAACGAGATCAACGCGCTGGCCTATAACGCCCCTACCGACACCAAAGAGGTCGTGGAGCTGGCCGAGAGCAAGCTGCTCAAGGTCACGGCGCGCGAGGTCAAGTCGAGCTATAAGACACTGACCGAGTTTATGGTCGAGGCCTATAACGAGGCCGAGGAAGTGTGTAAGGCCGGTGGACAGGCCGCGGGCGTGCCCACCGGCTTCCCGTCGCTCGACCGCATGCTTATGGGTTTCCGCGAGGGCCAGCTCATCATTATCGGCGCCCGCCCTGCCGTGGGTAAGACGTCGTTCGCTCTGAACCTGGCGCTGAATGCCGCCGCTGCGGGCTATACCGTCGGCTTCTTTTCGCTGGAGATGTCGGGCAAGGAAATTGCCCAGCGCCTGATTTGCGCCTACGCCATGATTTCGATCAGCGACTTCCGTACGGGCCGCATTAGTCCCGAACAGTGGGCCAACATCAACGAGGCCACGCAGACCTTGTCTAAGCTCGACATTCTGATTGACGATACGCCCGGCACCACGGTGACCGAGATTCGCGCCAAGAGCCGCCGCATGCTCCACAATAAGGAGAAGGCCATCATTATCCTGGACTACCTGCAGCTGGTGAGTCCTCCGCCGGGACGTCGCTCCGAGAGCCGTACCGTCGAGGTCTCCGAGATGTCGCGTGGTTTAAAGATCATGGCCAAGGAGCTTAAGATCCCGCTCATTGCGCTGTCGCAGCTGTCGCGTCAGGTCGAGTCCCGTACCGGCAAACGCCCGCAGCTGTCCGACCTGCGTGAATCGGGCTCCATCGAGCAGGACGCCGACATCGTTATGTTCTTGGACCGCTCCGCCGATGAGGCCGAGGCCTCGCGTGACGATCGACCCGACGAGGGCGTTACGCGTATCGTCGTGGCCAAGAACCGTTCGGGCCCGATCGGTGACGTCGACCTGATGTTCCTGCCGGCATCCACCAAGTTCTATGAGCTTGATGGGGCGCATACCGAGGAGTAGGACAGGCGCCCGTTGCACGGGTATACTGGGAATGTTTTGTGCTTCTGCGTGCCAACGTGGCGCGTAGACAGTCCATGAATGTAAGGAGTAAACATGCCGTCAACCGTTTTGGTCGGTGCCCAGTGGGGCGATGAGGGCAAGGGTAAGATCTGCGACCTGGTCGCCGGCGACTTCGATGCCGTCGTGCGCTATTCGGGCGGTAATAACGCCGGCCACACCATCGTCGTCAACGGCAAGAAGTACGGCCTGCACCAGGTGCCCTCCGGCATCATGTATTCCGACCATATGTCGGTGATCGGTAACGGCTGCGTTGTCAACCCCAAGGTTGTCCTTGAGGAGATTGACATGTTCGAGGCCGACGGCATCACCACCAAGAACCTCAAGATCAGTGGCAACGCGCACATCATCATGCCGTACCACATCGATTTGGATGGTGCTTTTGAGCAGAAGCTCGGCAAGAAGAACATTGGTACCACCAAGCGCGGCATCGGTCCGTGCTACCAGGACAAGATGGCCCGCATTGGTCTGCGCATGCAGGACATGCTGGACGAGGCACTGTTCCGCGACAAGCTGGAGACCGCTCTTGCCCGCGTGAATCCCGAGCTCGAGCTCATCTACCACCTGCCCACCTACACCGTGGACCAGATCTGCGACGAGTACCTGCCCATGGCCGAGCGCCTGCGCCCCTACATCACCGAGACGAGCCTGCTGCTCAACAACATGATCGACGAGGGCAAGGATTTGCTGTTCGAGGGCGCCCAGGCAACGCTGCTCGACATTGACCACGGCACCTATCCGTACGTGACGTCTTCCAACTGCACTGCCGGCGGCGCCATCACCGGCTCTGGCGTCGGTATGAAGAATGTCGACCGCGTGCTGGGCGTCATGAAGGCCTATATCACTCGCGTCGGTTCGGGCCCCATGCCCACCGAACTTTCCTATGAGTCCGAGGCCGGCCATACGCTGACCGAGGAGGGCTATGAGTACGGCGTGACCACCGGCCGTCGCCGTCGCTGCGGTTGGTTCGATGGCCCCATCGCCAACTACGCCTCGCGTGTCAACGGCCTCACCGATATCGCCATGACCAAGCTCGACGTGCTTTCGGCCTTCGATACCATCAAGGTGTGCGTTGCCTACGACGTCGACGGCGAGCGTTACACGAGTGTGCCCGAGCATCAGGTGCGCTTTGAGCATGCCAAGCCCATCTACGAGGAGCTCCCGGGCTGGAAGTGCGATATCACCGGTTGCCGCAGCTTTGAGGAGCTGCCGCAGGAGGCTCAGGACTATGTGGCATTTATCGAGGATCTGGCACACACCCGCGTGACGTTCATTGGCGTCGGCGCCGGTCGCGAGCAGATTATCAACCGATTCTGGAAGTAATCGGCACTATTCGGTTATTGCGATATACCCCTTTGCAGCCCGGACGGGCGGCCGAGGGGTATATTTGCTTGCAAAGGGCTCGCGCGGAGCGGGCCGTTCATCCATAGAGGAGGCACCCTTGAAGGCGGACACTCAAACCATCGACATCCTGTTGTTGGGCAGCGGCGGCCGTGAGCATGCTTTGGCAGCTAAGCTCGCAGCATCACCGCGCGCCGGCAAGCTCTACATTGCGCCGGGTAACGGCGGCACCGCGAGCTGCGGCGAGAACGTGGTTCTCGACGATTGCGATCCTGCGGCCGTGGCTGCGTTTGCCCAGAGCCACGGATGCGGACTCGTGGTGATTGGCCCCGAGGCTCCGCTCGTGGCGGGCGTTGCCGATGCCGTGCGCGCGGCGGGCATTCCCTGCTTTGGCCCGGGTGCCGAGGGCGCTCAGATGGAGGGCTCCAAGCTATTCTCCAAGCAACTCATGGAGCGTGCCGGCATTCCGACGGCCGCCTACGGCTCGTTTACTGACGAGGCTTCAGCTCTCGCTTACGTGCGCGAGCAGGGCGCCCCGCTGGTCGTGAAGGCAGACGGCCTGGCCGCAGGCAAGGGCGTTATCGTGGCGACTGAGCTCGAGCAGGCCGAAGAGGCCGTGCGCGAGTGTTTTGGCGGCACCTTTGGCGATGCCGGCAACACCGTGGTCATCGAGGAGATGCTGACCGGCCCCGAGTGCTCGCTGCTGACCTTTACCGACGGCAAGACCGTGCGCCCCATGGCCACCTCGCAGGATCACAAGCGTGCGCTCGAGGGCGACCTTGGCCCCAACACCGGTGGCATGGGCGTTTACAGCCCGGTGCCCATCGTGACCGACGAGGAGCACGCCACCATGGTGGAGGTCATGGAGCAGACCGTGGCCGAGCTTGCTGCCGAGGGCATCGACTACCGCGGCTGCCTGTACGGCGGCTTTATGCTCACCCCCGCCGGCCCCAAGGTGCTGGAGTTCAACGCCCGCTTTGGCGACCCCGAGACGCAGGTCGTGCTGCCGCGCCTCAAGAACGACCTGGTCGAGGTTATGCTCGCCTGCGCCAACTGCGAGCTTGATCAGATTGAGCTCGATTGGCGTGACGAGTGGGCCGTGGCTGTTGTCCTGACGAGCGCGGGCTATCCCGGCAGCTACGAGAAGGGCAAAGTCATCACCGGCATCGCCGACGCCGAGGCCATGGAGAACGTGACCGTGTACCATGCCGGCACCGCCGTGGTGGACGGTCGGCTCGTGACCAACGGCGGCCGAGTGCTTGCCGTGACCGCGCTGGGCGACACGTTCGAGAACGCTCGCAACCTTGCCTACGAGGCCTGCGAGAAGATTGATTTTGAGGGCAAGACCCTGCGTCATGACATCGGCCTGCGCGCGCTGCGCGGCCGCGACGCCTGGGATGCCTAAAGTCCGAGAGGGATGAGACGGATGGACGAGAAGAACGAAGAGCTCGTGGACGCGCAGATCGTCGAAGAGGACAGCCGCATGTATGGGCACGCCGAGGGCGAGCCTGGTGGCGAGGTCGCTGACGAGCCGGCGCTGGTGCTGGGCGACGACGACCCGCACGATGCCGAGCTGCACGAGAAGATTCTTTCGGAGGAGTGCGCCTGGAAGGGCAAGATCCTCGACGTCCACCGTCTTGAGGTTGAACTGCCCAACGGTCGCCGTAGCGCCCGCGATATCGTTCGCCATCCGGGTGCGGCGGCCGTTGTGGCACTGACCGAGAGCGGCAAGATCGTACTGGTGCGTCAGTACCGCACCGCCATCGATCGCGTGACGGTCGAGATTCCCGCCGGCAAGCTCGACCCAGGCGAGGACCCGCTCGATTGCGCCAAGCGCGAGCTGCATGAGGAGACGGGCTTTAGGGCTGGTCGCATTCGCTTTTTGACGTCGATTGTCACGTCCTGCGGCTTCTGCGACGAGATCATTCACATCTACCTGGCCACCAAGCTCGAGTTCGATGCGCCCAACCCCGATGATGACGAGTTCGTCAACGTGGATCTGGTGCCGCTGCACGAGCTGATCGATGCTGTGCTCGACGGCAAGATCGAAGATGCCAAGACCGTCGTGGGCGCCTTGGCCTGCGATAGCATCGCGCATCGCCTTGGGGGCGCGGAGTTCTAGGTTACGCGGTTTTACCAAACCGCGTAACGAGTCGACGCTGCAAACGTCCCTAAGCGGCAATCTGCCTTTCAATCGTCGCTTGCGTACCGAAGTACGCGTCGCTCCTCTTTCAAGGCACCTTGCTCGCTTAGGGACGTTTTCGCTGACGCTGCCAGAACATCGGCGTTATGCTTGTTGGGCTGCTTTTCTTTCAACTCGAACGGTTCAACCAGATTTCTCACCCTATTTATTTCTCCCCGAGGACTGCATGTTTAAGCGTTTTCTTTCTTATTACAAGCCCCAGATGGGGCTTTTTGTTGCCGATACTGTTTGCGCCCTGGTGCTTGCCGCCATTGACCTGGCGTTTCCCATTATTCTGCGCAATCTGACCGGCGGGCTCTTTACCCAGGGTCAGGCTGCTATTATGCAGGCGCTCGGTATGATCGCGGTTGGCCTGGTGCTGATGTATGCCGTCCGCTGCGCCTGCCGCTACTTTGTGAGCTATTGGGGCCACGTGATGGGCGCGCGCATGGAGTCCAAGATGCGCGAGGACCTGTTCGACCAGTACGAGCGCTTTAGCTTTGCGTACTTCGATCGCAACAGCTCGGGTGACATGATGAGCCGCGTGGTCAACGACTTGTTCGATATCTGCGAGGCGGCACACCACGTGCCCGAGTGGATTATCATCTGCGGCATCGAGATCGTCGGTTCGTTTGTGATTCTCTTTGCTATCGCCCCGGTGCTGGCGCTTGCCATGGCCGTGGTGACGGCGGTGTTTGCGGTCATCATGTTTTGGCAGAACATGCGCATGCGCGAGGTCTTCAGCGACAACCGCAAAAAGATCAGCGGTATTAATGCTCAGCTGCAGGATTCGCTGGCAGGCATGCGCGTGGTCAAGAGTTTTGCGAACGAGGAGGCTGAGCGCTCCAAGTTCCGCGCCTCGAACGACCGCTATCTTTCGTCCAAGGAGAATATGTATCACGCCATGGGCATCTACACTGCGACGTATGGCCTGCTCTCGGGCGTGTTGTACGTGATCGTGGTGCTGCTGGGCGGTTGGCTCGTTGCCCAGGGTCAGCTGCAGGCGGTCGATATGGCGACCTTCGCGCTCTACATTTCACTGTTCTGCACCCCGCTCGAGACGCTCGTCAATTCGGCCGAGACGTATCAGAAGGCCATCGCCGGCTTTAAGCGCATGGACGAGGTGCTTTCGACCGCCCCGGATATCCAGGACAAGCCGGATGCCGCGGACCTGCAGGTGACGTCTGGCGCGGTTGAATATCGCGACGTGTGCTTTAGCTACGAGGACGTTGAGCTCGGCGCAGGCGAAGAGGCTCGTCCCGTGATCGACCATATGAATCTGTCCATCAGGCCCGGACAGACCATTGCCCTGGTTGGCCCCTCGGGCGGTGGCAAGTCCACAACGTGTTCGCTGCTGCCGCGCTTTTATGACGTGGCTGCTGGATCCGTCAGCATCGACGGCCAAGACGTGCGCGACGTGACGCAGCAGAGCCTGCGCCGCGCCATTGGCCTGGTGCAGCAGGATGTCTATCTGTTTGACGGTACGATTGGCGAGAACATCGCCTACGGCAAGCCAGACGCCACGGCAGAAGAGGTCGCCGAGGCCGCCCGCCGCGCCAATATCGATGCCTTCATTGAGTCGCTGCCGCAGGGCTACGACACGGTCGTGGGCGAGCGCGGCAGCCGTCTTTCGGGCGGCCAGAAGCAGCGCGTAGCCATTGCGCGCGTGTTTCTCAAGAACCCCAAGATCTTGATCCTGGACGAGGCGACGAGCGCCTTGGATAACGAGAGCGAGGAGGCGGTGCAGGAGTCGCTCGAGCGCCTGGCGCGCGGCCGCACCACGATCATCATCGCCCACCGTCTCTCGACCATTAAGCATGCCGACGAGATTGCGACCGTCGAGCATGGTCGCGTTGTGGAACGTGGTACGCACGAGCAGCTTCTCGCCCGCGGCGGCACCTATGCCCGTTACTATCGAATGCAGTTCGAAGGTGCGCGTGCGCACGAGCTCGACTGATTGATATGACAGGAAGTATATGGCTGAGAAGAACCCTTTGACTCCGGAAGAAGTGACGGAGTTATTCTCCGAGATCGACGCATCCGGCGTTTTGGATCCGACGCTTGCCAAAAAGCGCACCGAGCGCATGCGCGAAAAAGAGGCTGCGGCCAAGCGCGGCGACAAGGCGGCGCTGGCGCAGCTTCGCAGCGAAGATCGCGCGAGCCAGACAAAGCAGATCGACCCGCTGTCCGAGGACGACCCTTCGGGCTCGCAGGTGAGCCATACCATTGCGAAGACCGCCATGGCCGTAGTTATCGGCATTCTGGTGTTGATTGTGGGCATGCAGATTGGCTACGGCGTGATGCGCCGCCTGAACACTGCCAACCTGTCCGAGAGCGTTTCGGTGGATACCGTTTCCACGGCACTGAAGGGCGGCCTTGAGTGGGGTAACGGCTTTACGCAGTTCCCGCTCGACTTTAGTGTCGACGAGGCGGACGAGCGCACGGGTACGGTAGAGGTGACGGTGTTGGACACGTCGTCTGCCAACGAGCTTGAGCTGCTGTCCAACGGGCAGATTCAGGCTGCGGCACTTGCGAC
This sequence comes from uncultured Collinsella sp., assembly GCA_958347015.1. GTDB lineage: Bacteria > Actinomycetota > Coriobacteriia > Coriobacteriales > Coriobacteriaceae > Collinsella. The sequence continues at coordinate 17,506 of CATVTV010000005.1, forward strand.
CAACGCGTTGCTTAATGATAAGATCGACCGCGTGGTGTATAACGTGCACGCCTATATCGACGAGGACAGCAAGATCCAGCATGATTCCTTCTTTGGCATGTTTCCCGCACGGGGGCACCAGAGCGCCATTCTGACGTTCGTGTGGACCAAGAGCTCGTCAAATGCCACGAGTATCGACTGGAAGATGCGTATCGTGAGCATGGACGACACGATTGCCGAGCGCATCCAAAAGCAGGTGAACTCGGTGTCGTCGCTGATTGAGGACCCGGCGGTGAGCCAGACCAAGATTGACGAGGAAAAGGCCGAACGTGACCTGGAGCATCGTCTGCATGGCCGCGAGATCTTCCGCGGCGGCAAGCCCGATCGCACGCCGTCCGATCTGCTGGAGCAGGACAAATAAGACGCCATCATCCCGCGTGAGTTACAAGCCCACGCGGGATGATTTTTAATCCCCGTCCTAGAAAAATCATTATGCATGGAAAGTCATAATTATCATTTCGTAAACATTTCGATGAAATTAACGCCATGGCGCATACTTGCGGTTAAAATACCGCAAGGCCTAACTACCAACCTTTAAGCCGGTCCGGAGAGACCGGAAAGGAGAATTATGGCGAACAACCATACTGCGGGCACCGCTGCCCGCACCTTCGCGCCCAGCGAGCTTTGCCAGCGCATGCTGGCCAAAACCAGCAAGGGCACCTGCGGTCCCTGCATCCTGTACCTTGAGGATGGGACCATTTTTTATGGCCGTGCATGCGGTGCCGAGGGTACCGCGACCGGCGAGGTCTGCTTCAACACCTCGCTTGAGGGCTACTTTGAGGTCATGACCGACCCGAGCTATGCCGGCCAAATCGTAACCATGACCTATCCGCAGATCGGTAACTACGGCATCGACGAGACCGACGTCCAGTCGGCCTTCCCCGGTGATGCTACCCGCCCCGCGAGCGCTCCCGCCATGCGCGGCATGATCGTCCGCGACATGTGCGCCACGCCTTCCAACTGGCGCTCGGCCGTCAGCGTGCCGGAGTACCTGCGTGTCCACGGCATCGTCGCTATCGAGGGTGTCGACACCCGCGCTCTTGTGCGCCACCTGCGCGACAACGGTTCCAAGATGGGCATTATCTCGACGGAAATCTTTGACGTCGCCGAGCTTGCCGAGCGTCTGGCCGCAGCGCCGACGCTGGTGGGCGAGAACCTGGTCAAGACCGTGAGCTGCCCCGCGCCTCATGCCTTTGCTGCGAGCGACCTGCCTGCTACGCATGACTTTGCGCTTGCCCCTGCCGCTCCTGCCCGCCACAACGTGGTCGCCTACGACTGCGGCGTGAAGCGCGGCATTCTGGAGGGCCTCGTCCGCGCCGGCTGCGACCTTACTGTCGTGCCGTGGGATACGCCCGCGAGTGAGGTGCTCGACATGAATCCCGACGGCGTCTTTTTATCCAACGGCCCCGGCGACCCCGATGCCGTGGTGGAGACCTACGAGCAGGTGCAGCAGCTGATCGGTAAGGTGCCGGTCTTTGGCATTTGCCTTGGTCACCAGATGATCAGCTTGGCGTGCGGCGCCCAAATGGAAAAGCTTAAATTCGGTCACCGTGGCGGTAACCAGCCGGTTATGAACCTGGTGAGCCGCCGCGTGGAGATCACCGCGCAAAACCACGGCTTTGGCCTGCTGTTCCCCAGTCTGGGCAAACTGATCCCGGAGCTTTCCGGCGGCGAGACCGAGCATGCGGCCGATGGCGACCTGCGCGCCTGGGTGCGTCGCGGCATCGCGCCGGTCGTGATGAACGAGCGCTTCGGCCGCATTCGTCTGACGCACGTGAACCTCAACGACGGCACCGCCGAGGGCATCCAGCTGCTCGACGCCCCGTGCTTCTCGGTCCAGTACCACCCCGAGGCCTCGCCCGGCCCCACCGATGCCCACTATCTCTTTACCGCCTTTACGCGACTCATGGACGGCGAGGAGAACTACCTGGACATCGATACCGCCAAGGACCGCCTGCAAGGCTGGAATTTTGCCGAGACCGCCGCGACCGAGACCGAGGAGAACTAACATGCCGAAACGTACTGACATCAAGCGCATCCTCGTCATTGGTTCGGGCCCCATCGTTATTGGCCAGGCCTGTGAGTTCGACTACTCCGGCGCCCAGGCCTGCAAGGTGCTCAAGGAGGATGGCTTTGAGGTCATCCTGGTCAACTCCAACCCGGCGACCATCATGACCGACCCGGGTCTTGCCGACCGCACCTATGTCGAGCCCATCACCGCCGAGTTTATCGAACGCGTGATCAAGAAAGAGCGCCCGGACGCGCTGCTGCCCACGCTGGGCGGCCAGACCGGTCTGAACGCCGCCGTCGAGCTGGCAAAGGACGGTACGCTCGACAAGTATGGCGTCGAGATGATCGGCTGCGACCTGGCCGCCATCGAGCGCGGCGAGGACCGCAAGCTCTTTAACGAGGCCATGGCCGAGATCGGCCTGGAGGTCGCGCGCTCGGGCTATGCCTACAGCGTGGCCGACGCCGAGGCTATCGCCGAGCGCGTGGGCTATCCCTGCGTACTGCGCCCGAGCTTTACCCTCGGCGGCGCCGGCGGCGGCATCGCTCATACCCACGAGGAGCTCGTCTCCATCGTGAGCCAGGGCTTGGAGCTTTCGCCCGCCCACGAGGTGCTGGTCGAGGAGTCCATCGAGGGCTGGAAAGAGTATGAGATGGAGGTCATGCGCGACCACGCCGGCAACGGTATCATCGTGTGCTCCATCGAGAATCTCGACCCCATGGGCGTACACACCGGCGACTCCATCACCGTGGCGCCGGCGCAGACGCTCTCCGACCTTGAGTATCAGCGCATGCGCGTGGCCTCGCTCGCCATTCTGGAGAAGATCGGCGTCGAGACCGGTGGCTCCAACGTGCAGTTTGCCGTGAATCCCAACACCGGTCGCCTGATTGTCATCGAGATGAACCCGCGCGTGAGCCGTTCGTCTGCGCTGGCCTCCAAGGCCACGGGTTTCCCCATCGCTAAGGCTGCCGCTCGCCTTGCCGTGGGCTACACGCTCGACGAGATCGTCAACGACATTACCAAGGCAACGCCCGCCTGCTTTGAGCCCACGATTGACTACTGCGTGGTCAAGGTGCCGCGCTTTGCCTTCGAGAAGTTCAAGGGCACCGACCCCACGCTCACCACGCGCATGAAGGCCGTAGGCGAGATCATGGCGATCGGCCGCACCTTTGAGGAGGCCTTCGGCAAGGCCATGCGCTCGCTGGAGGATGGCCATCAGGGCATTTGCGCCGGTGGCAAGGAGGGTGCCGACAAGCTGAGCGACGACGAGCTCGCCCAGGCTGTGGCCACCCCGACCGAGCACCGCATCTTCTTTGTGGTCGAGGCCCTGCGCCGTGGCTGGGACATCGCTCGCATCCATGCCACCTGCGGCATCGACCCGTGGTACCTCAACCGCATCAACGACATGGCGCAGGTTCAGGAGAGCATCCGCGGCCTGCGTGTGGAGGATATTGACGCCGACGCGATGCGCCTACTCAAGCAGTACGGCACGAGCGACGCCGAGATTGCCGCGCTGACCGGCTCGGATGAGCGCTTTGTGCGCGCCTATCGCAAGGGTCTGGGCGTGGTTCCCAGCATGAAGACGGTCGATACCTGCGCTGCGGAGTTCTCGAGCGCCACGGAGTACCACTACAAGACGTACGAGAACATCTACCGAACGAGCCCGGATGCCAAGAAGTGCGTGGCTCCCGACGAGACCACGCCGGCGGACAAGCCCAAGGCGATGATCCTGGGCGCCGGCCCCAACCGCATTGGCCAGGGTATCGAGTTCGATTACTGCTGCGTGCACGCGAGCTACGCGCTGGCGGCCCGCGGCTTCGAGACCATCATGGTCAACTGCAACCCCGAGACCGTCTCGACTGACTACGACACCTCGGACCGCCTGTACTTTGAGCCGCTCACCTACGAGGACGTTATGGACGTCATCGATGTTGAGCGTCCCGACGGCGTCGTGGTGACGCTCGGCGGCCAGACCCCGCTTAAGCTGGCGCGCATGCTCGAGGAGAGTGGCGTGAACATTATGGGCACCAAGCCCGATGCCATCGACTTTGCCGAGGACCGCGAGCGCTTCGCCGCTCTGCTCGATAAGCTGGGCATCATGTACCCGCCGGCGGGCCAGGCCACCTCGTTTGAGGAGGCCGAGGCCGTGGCCGCGCACATCGGCTACCCGCTGCTGGTGCGTCCGAGCTACGTGCTGGGCGGCCGCGGCATGATGATCGCCTACGATGCCGAGCATCTGCGCGATTACATGGCCGAGGCTGCGCGCATTAGCCCCGACTACCCGGTGTATCTGGACCGCTTCCTGGAGGGTGCGATCGAGTCCGACGTCGACGCCCTGTGCGACGGCGAAGAGGTCTACATCGGCGGTATCCTGGAGCATATCGAGGAGGCCGGTATTCACTCCGGTGACTCCGCGACCTGCATCCCGCCGTTCAGCTTTAGTGAGAGCCTGCAGGCGAAGCTCCGCGAGACCACGCGCCGCATCGCAATGGCGCTGGGAGTCCGCGGCCTGGTCAACGTGCAGTACGCCATCAAGGGCGAGACCGTCTACGTGATCGAGGCAAACCCGCGCGCGAGCCGCACCGTGCCGTTTATCTCCAAGGCCACCGGCGTGCCGCTGGCCAAGTGCGCGGCGCGTATCATGGCGGGCGATTCCATCGCGAGCCTGGGCCTGCCGAGCGACGAGCGTCAGCTCGATTGGTTCTGCATGAAGGAAGCCGTTATGCCCTGGGGTCGTTTCCCGGGAGCCGACGTTATCCTGGGGCCCGAGATGAAGTCGACGGGCGAGGTCATGGGTATCGCCAAGAGCTATCCCGAGGCATACGCCAAGACGCAGCTGGCGATCGACTACAAGCTGCCCGACCCCAGCGCCGGCAAGGTGTTCATCAGCGTGTGCGACCGCGACAAGCGCCATATCCTTTCGGTCGCCCGCATCCTGCGCTACCTGGGCTTTGATATCTGCTCTACCGAGGGTACGGCGCGCGTCCTGCGCGGCGGCAACGTGACTTGTGAGGTCGTGGAGAAGATCAGCGGTCCGCACGACGGCGAGCGTCCCAACATCGGCGACCTCATCGCCGATGGCAAGATTGCGGTAATCATCAACACGCCGTACGGCCCGGGTTCTCGTGGCGATGGCTACCTGCTACGTACCGAGGCCGTGCGCCGCGGCGTGACCTGCGTGACGGCGATGTCCGCGGCCAACACGTACGTGAGTGCCATCGAGGCCGTGCGCGAGGACCAGCAGGGCCACGGCAGCGCCAACGACATGGGCATGGACGTCATCGCTCTGCAGGACCTGCCGCAGCACACGGTGTAGTTGACCTGGCCGGCCGGGGCGGCAGCCGGACACTTTCTCTCGGAAACTGGGCTTCGCGAAGTTTTCCGAGAGAAAGGACCGCCTCCCGCCCCGGCCTGCGGTGACTCGGTAGCACCGTGTGCTGCCGAAGGGGCTTTGAGCGATGACTAGGGCTGATAAACTGGTAGCCGCTGAGCGCCACGGGGTCCTCGCGCTGGGAGTAGGTGTGGATGAGGGCAGACGAGACAGCGTAGGAGACAGCGGCAATAAGGATGAAGCCCTCGCCTGTGAGCGTGACGGCGCCGCCGCTATCGCCACCGGTGAGGTTGACGATAACGACTCCGGCAAAACCTATAGCGCAGCCGAGGACTTTGCGCGCAGTGAGCCGTTCTTGCCGGAACACGAGCGCTGCCATCAACACGCAGAGAAACGTGTTCATAGCGTTGACGATTGAGCCGCGCACACCCGAAGCGTTTGAAACGCCGATATAAAAGAAGGCGTACTGCACGATAGTTTGGGCAAGCGAGAGTCTGATAACGAGTGGCCATCCCGTGCGTGAGACGCGAGGCAAGCGACGTCTTGTTATGACTGCAGCGGCAAGTGCGATAGCGCCGGCAAGCATAAAGAGCACGCCAGCGAAGAGAAACTCCGATGGTACGTCGCCGTTTTGGATGCCGAGAAGCTCGTAGCCGATCTTGATGCAGGGGATCGCACTGCCCCAGAGCGCGCAGCAGATGAGGGCGAGCGCAGCTACGCACCATGTGCGCGTGAGAGGGTGGCGCGCGGAGTCGGCGTAAACATCGCAAGAGCTGGCGTCGAGTGCGGACGAGGGTTTGGACATACATCTCCCAAATGAGGCGAAGCAGAAAACGCCTCTATGGTACGCGCAATTTTGTGTCCGCACGCGTTGATAGCATAGAACGCGTCATGGAACACAAGTTCGTAAGAAGAGGAGGACGCCATGATGTCAGAGATTACGGGCTATCGTGAGGAAGTTCAGACCATCAAGACGGCGATATTGCGTGCGCAGTATGCTGCGGCGAAGAGCGCCAACGCTCAGCAGCTGCAGCTCTATTTCGCCGTGGGAGGCTACGTCTCCGCCAACACGCGCAATGGCACGTGGGGAACCAACGCGCTCAAAACCATCAGCGAACAATTGCGGAAGGAGCTGCCAGGACTCAGGGGCTTCTCCACAACAAGTCTCAAATATATGCGAATCTTCTTTGAAGCTTGGTCTGCTCCGGGCGATGAACAGGCGTTTCTCGATTCGTCACTCGTGAGTGACGAATCTTCGGACGGTGGCCTTCTGCAAATTCGTCACTTGCAAGTGCCGAATTCAAACACATGTTCTCTCGATGATTTTTTAGCGATTGGGTTTACCCATCATCGGTATATCCTTGCAGGTGCTAAGACCCTTGACGAGCGGCTCTTCTACATTCACAAGTGCGCATTTGAGCACTTAAGTGTGGAGGCGCTCAAACGCTCGCTGAAGGCGGACGACTTTCATCGTCAAGGAGAGGTCTCCAACAACTTCCTCTCAACGCTGCCAAAGGGTCAGCAGGCGCTGCGCGCTATCGCCACGTTCAAGGACGAGTATCTGCTCGACTTTATCAATGTTGAGGAACTCGGGGTGCGCGATGCGGAGGATGTCGACGAGCGCGTGTTAGAGCAAGGCATCGTGCAGAATATCAAGCAGTTCATCATGACGTTCGGTCGAGCCTTCGCGTTTGTGGGAAACCAGTACCATCTCGACGCCTTTGGCATCGATCAGTACATCGACCTCCTGTTCTTCAACCGCGACCTCAACTGTTTAGTTGCAGTCGAGCTCAAGAGCGGCCCCTTCAAGCCGGCCTATCTCGGCCAGCTCTCTGGCTATCTACGCATCCTGGACGACTTTGAGCGTCGCGAGCACGAGAATCCCTCCATAGGCCTTGTGCTTTGCAAAGGCATGGACAAGGGATTTGTTGACTATGTGATCCAAGACTTCACAAAACCCATGGGTGTGGCCACCTATAAGACGTCGAAGGATATGCCACGAGAGTTGCTCGATGCTCTGCCGCCCATCGATGACTTACGGATGTTGCTGGAGAGGTCTGATGGGTAGCGGTAGGAATTGTTCGGTGTTAGAAGCTTATTTCGCTTATGGCCTTGAGCTTTGCCGATGAGCATGGGGTGGGGAACGTATCAAGGCAGAGTTTGTCATGCAATGAGTATGACAAACTCTGCCTGGAGGAGAGGATACTTCCATGGCAATTGTCCACCGCAATGCTCTCAAGCATGGTTTGTCTGAGAGGGAGGTTCTAGATAATGACTGAGTACAAACTAGCTGATGGATCGGTCCTGACAGACGAAGATATCGAGCGCGAGAGCGTAGAGTTTGAGCAAGAGACTTGGACGGGTCGTCTTGAGCGCATCCATGTCAGGCCTGGCGTTGTTGCTGATGAGCCGCTTGTTGCAGTTACCGTGCGCTTTCCGGCATCCATGGTGGTGGCAATCGACCGAAAGACGGGGGATCGATCCGATTTTATTCGGCGGGCCGTTTTCCCTGCGCTGTAGTAACGTTGCGTCTCCTAAATCGACCTTGGTTTCGTCGAGGAGGTAGATCTTGAGGATGAGGTGTCCTGCTTCGGTGAACCCGTTCTCGAAGACGGGCAGCACGCGCGACACGGACTACCGCAACCTCCTGACCTTCCGCGACGGGGAGTAGCGGCTTGGCGGTGTGCGGCGCCGGCACGTGACGGTGGCGGGCATGAGGCTTGGCCTTCGCGACGGCATGTTCTTTAGAGTTTGCGGTGCATGATGGCACGGCCGTTTTCAAATCGTGAAACATTGCCCGGGAATGAGTAACAGGCTTTGGTTCGTACATCCGTTATAACGGGAGTTGCAAGAAGTGACATCCGTGACGAGAGGTTGAACTCATGACTCAGCACCGGTTTCCCGAAGGTTTCCTCTGGGGTGCTTCCACCAGCGCTTTTCAGGTTGAGGGTGGGTATGATGAAGGAGGCAAAGGTCCGGCAACCACCGATCGCGGCCCGGGGCGTCCCGGCATCGCCGATAACAAGATCGCCTCGGACCACTATCATCACTGGCGTGAGGATGTCGACCTCATGGCCGAGCTCGGCATCAAGGTCTACCGGATGGGTTTCGCTTGGAGCCGCATCATGCCCGATGCCTCGGGGGATCCCAATCCTGAGGGCTTGGCGTTTTATGACCAGCTGATTGACTACCTGCTGGAGCGAGGGATCGAGCCCTTGGTCACCCTGTATCACTTCGAATGTCCGAGTGCGTTGGTCGAGGCCTTCGGCGGCTGGAAGAGCCGTAAGATGATCGACTTCTATGTGCGCTATGCCGAAATCTGCTTCACGCACTTCAAGGGGCGCGTCAAGCGCTGGGTTACCGTGAATGAACAGCTAATTGCGACCTCCGCGCCCAGCAACACGGGTGACACCGAAACCGATTCGCGCCAACGGCAGAAGAACGCCTACCAGATGAGCTATCATGTCGCTCTTGCCGAGCATCGCGCCATCGCGTGCCTGCGACAGATCGACCCCGATGCGCAGATCGGCCCCGTTGTCGCCATGCAGGTGGTCAACCCGCGGACGAGCGCTTCGGCGGATGTGCTTGCGGCCATGAACGCCGAGGAGATGATGCAGAACTACCTGCTCGACCTGAGTGTGCGCGGCGACATCTCGCCTTATGCGCGCTATTACCTGGAGCGCGAAGGTTTCTACCCTGTTGTTGAGTGCGGGGACCACGACATCCTGGTCGCGACGAGGCCCGATTTTCTTGGGGTGAACTACTATTTCAGCAATTGTGCGCATGAGCGCACGGAGCCCATCCGCTTCGACCGGTTCCCTCCGTGGTCGGGCGGGGATTTCGAACTCTGCGATAACCCTGCGATCGCGCCGACCGAGTGGATGTCGAACGGCATCGACCCCCTTGGGCTTCGCGTGGGCATGCGCAAGCTCTACGATCGCTACCAGCTTCCGATGATCGTCACGGAGAACGGCATGGCGCTTTCCGAGTCACTTGACGAGGAGAACAGGGTGCATGATGCCGTGCGCATCGAATACCTTTCACGACATTTGGGCGAGGTCGAGGAGCTCATTCGCGAAGGCTATCCCGTCTTCGGCTACTGCGTTTGGAGCCTCATGGATCTATGCTCAAGTCATCAGGGGTTCACTAAGCGCTACGGCCTTCTGTATGTCGATCGCACGGAAACCGATGCGAAGCAATGCGCTCGTTTCAGGAAGGACAGCTTCTTCTGGTATCAGGACGTGATTAGAGAAAACGGCTTGCCCTGCTGAGCGTCGGTGGTCCGACGAGATTACTCGCCAGTACCGGAATCGGCTCCATAACGCCTCAGGTATTCCATGACTATCAAGTCGATGGCGGCAAGCGCACCGAACTTGCCCGTGTCGATGTTGTTGGTCACTCCGCAGCTCAGTATGCAGGAGGCATGGTTCCAGTAGGCGCTTGAGGTGTTTTGTGTGATGGCGAGAAGACGACAGCCGGAGGCGGCGAGTGCGTTGACGATTTCTGGATAACGAATGGGGTATGTTCCCCCTATGCTGCAAATGATGGCGAGGCTGGATTTGGTGAGCGATTGCGCGCAGGCGAGCTGCGATGAATAATCGAGGTAAAGCTCGATGGGGCGGTTCATGATGGTGAGCCTGCTTTGGAAGTAGCGGCCCACGTCCCAGAGGAAGTGGTGGGAGAAGAACGCGACATGCCCGCTGTCGTGCAAATCATCGACAATGGCGGGCAGTTTCGCGATGTTTGCCGCCGAGATGGTCGTTTCGATATTGAGCAGGATCGCCTCCCGGTAGGATGCCAGAGCGCCTTCCGTGTCGTTTGACAGCTGTTCTACAAAGGCATGTGGAAACAACCCGGTTTTGAGGACGTCATGTTCAAGCTGGTTGCGCAGGTCCTTGAAATCAGCGAAACCCATAAACCGGCAGAATCGCGACACTGAAGCCTTCGAGACGAAGCACATGTCGGCGATTTCTCCAATCGAGAGCTCGCTCAGCTTGCTGTAGTTTTTCACCAGCGTGGTCGCTATCTCGTAGTTGGTGTCGTGCTGCATTGCGGTGTCGATGTAGTCAAGCAACCGTTCGGCAACCGATCCCATCGAGATGGATTTTTCCATGATGGCTGTCCCCTTTATGCTCAGTGGCCCGAATAAGAGGGCCTCATTTGACCAAACTATAGCTCAAACATGCCGGTATTCCTGCGGAGTTTCACGTTATGAAACTCGCGTAGCCATCTCGCAACCTTGTGGCACAGCATGTAACCGATTTTGGATATAGCCGGCGTCATACTTAATGCAAGAAGAGACGACGAAGCTTGCCGCCCCGCCGGAACACGGCATCGGCTCTACACAGGGCATCGCTTCGTTGCTTTGCCGCTCGACGAGATATCGGTTGAGGAGGATCGGATGAAGCGGTTATTGCTGCGCGCCGACGATTTAGGTTACAGCGACGGTGTTAATTGCGGGATAGCGGCCGCGGTCCAAGCGGGGCTCATTCGCTCGGTGGGCGTCATGACCAACATGCCGCTTGCAGAAAGCGGTTTGGCGCGCCTGCAAATCAAGGATCTCTGCTTGGGTCAGCACACCAATATCTGCACGGGTAGGCCCCTCAGCGATTCCTCGCTCATCTCGAGCATCGTTGACGATGATGGCAATTTCAAGCGGAGCTCAGCATATCGCGCCGCCGCGCGGGCTGGGGAGGACTTCGTGGTGCTTGACGAGGTCATTATCGAAATCGAGGCGCAGTATCGGCGATTCCTTGAGCTCGTCGGGCGTGAGCCCGATTACTTCGAGGGACATGCGGTCGCAAGCCCCATGTTCTTCCGCGGCCTTGAGATCGTTGCCGAGCGTCACGGCCTGCCCTATTTCGCGATGGGTGCTCCGGGCGAGCCAGTCACCTTTCGCTCGACGCCGGTGCTTTCCTATGTTCCCAAGGATTTCTCGTCATATGAAGCGGATCCCTTTGCGGCGCTTCGAGAGGCGCTTGAAACGACACCGGAAGGGATATGCCGTCTCATGGTGTTTCACCCAGGTTATATCGACGCGTACTTGCGAGATAACTCGACCATGCTCGAGGCCCGCATCCGGGAAGCCGCGATGCTTGTCGACCCTGATGTCGCCGCATGGCTTGCAGAGCAGGACGTGGGGCTCGTGACGTACGCGGACCTGACGTAAGCGTCCGCTGGGGCAATCTCGCCAATTCACGCTGAATGGCGTACTGCCTGAAGCACGTCGTTGTGATTTTGAAGAGAGGTGGATGCGCTATCTAGAGGGGAAGATGCCGCACACGGGCATCGATAGAGTTCACTGCAAAGATTGGAGCTGAAACATGGCGGTATTCGACAAGATCCAAAACATAATGGATAAGACAATCGCACCTGTGGCAAGCAAGGTTGCTGACAGCAAGATGCTCGACGCCCTCATGGGCGGCATGATGTGCACGCTGCCCATGACCCTTGGCGTCTCGGTTATCGCGATTCTCATCAACTTCCCCATTCCGGGGTTCTCCGATTGGGTGGTTTCGAGCGGTCTCATGGCGACCGGCAACTCCATCCTCACCGTTACCATGAACATGATGGGTATATACATCTCCTTCTTCATCGGTTTGAGGTGGGGTAAGGTATGCGGCCTTAGCGGTTATACCGGTGGCATCGTGAGCGGCGCGGTGTTTTTGGCATTCATGCCGCAGCAATCGTTCGAGGATATTCCCATGGCGAGTTTCATCAACACGTCGTACATGGGATCGAACGGCATCTTCGTCGCCATTCTGCTTGGCCTGATCGTGCCGAAGGTGACAGCCATTTTGATGAGCAAGCTTGAAATCAAGCTCCCCGATATGGTTCCGCCCATGGTTGCAGACTCGCTGTCGCCGATGTTTGCCGCCATCGTGCTATTCACTGCGGTGTGGTTCACCAAGTGGGGTCTTTCTTTCACCCCGTGGGGCAACCTGTTCGATATGATCAACACCTTGATCGGCACGCCGGTCACGATGGTCGGTGCCTCTCCTTTGGCCTATATCATCGTGTGCTCGCTGCAGTCGATCTTCTGGTTCTTCGGTGTCCACCCCAACGTGATGCTCAACTTCTACGCTCCGGTAATCATGGCTTGCAGCGCTGCTAACACCGAGGCCATCATCGCGGGCGAGGCACTGCCCTATGGCGCTTGGGCCGTCGTCGCGCTCGGCACCGCCATCGGTGGCCAGGCTAACGCCCTGGGCATCAGCATCTCGCTGCTCTTCACCAAGTCCGAGCGCTTCAAGGCGATTCGCGGCATCGCGCTTGTTCCGTCGCTTTTCAATATCTCCGAGCCGCTCATGTTCGGTCTGCCGGTCGTGCTGAATCCCACGTACTTCATCCCGTTCGTGCTGAACATCCCGGTCTGCGCCATCGTGGTCCAGGCGCTTTACGCCCTCGGTCTTGGGGCTGCGTTCAATCCCACGATTCAGCTTCCCTGGGTGCTTCCCCAGCCGGTCATCGCATTCATGCAGGGCGGCATCGGGTGCCTGGTGATCTCGGTTGCGGTTTTGGCGGTGTCGGTGCTCATGTATACCCCCTTCACCCTTATGGCTGATCGCCAGGCGTTGCGAGAGGAGCAGGCCGCTCTCGAGGAATCGGCCGCATAGGGATTAACATATTCACACCATCATTTTCCATGAGGTTGGGAGCGTAGGATGAAACATATCGTACTTATGTGCGCCGCGGGCGCTTCGACGAGCATGCTGGTACAGCGCATGCAACAGGCGGCTGAAAAAGACGGTTTCGTGTGCACCATCGAGGCGCACCCTGTCAACCAAGCGGCGGAATATGCGGATAGCGACGTTATCCTGCTGGGACCGCAGGTTCGCTTTGAACTCAACAAGGTGAAGAATCAAGTGAACTGTCCGGTGGAGCCGATTGATATGACAGCGTATGGGACAATGAACGGCGAGGCCGTGCTCAAACAGGCTCGAAAGTTGCTGGGGGCATAGCCATGTCAGAGATCAAACAAGAAGCGATCGATCAGTTTGAAATGACGTGCTTCTCTATCGTCGCTCAGGTGGGGAGCGCGCGCAGCTGCTACCTCGAAGCGATAACCTGTGCCGAGAATGGTGATTTTGAGGCCGCCCGGAAACTTATCGACGAGGGCAACGTGGTGTTCAACGCAGGCCACGACGCTCACATGAAACTGCTTCAGCAAGAGGCCAGCGGCGAGGAGCTGCCGTTTCGCATCATCTTGCTGCATGCGGAGGATCAGCTCATGAGCGCTGAGGGCTTCCGTATCCTTGCCGAGCGCTTCATCACGGTCTATCAACGCATGGGTGCAAGCGCCTAACTGATTATCTGACGGGAAGCCGGGACTGCCATGCAGCCCGTCTTCCCGTTTCATGAAGATGTTTTCACGATCGAGGAGGTACCCAATGGCATTTCCGGAAGGTTTCCTGTGGGGTGGCGCCACCGCCGCCAACCAGTATGAGGGCGGCTGGGAAGAGGGCGGCAAAGGACCGAACACCTCGGACGCCATGACCAGCGGTAGCCATACGGTGTCACGGCAGATAACGTGGCGTAATACCGCGACAGGGGAAACCGGCGCGCTTCCCGTGTATGCGGTTTGCGAGGAGGGACTTCCTGAAGGGCTGGAGGTGGCGGTGGTTGATGGCTACTACTATCCCAGCCACACGGCCACCGACTTCTACCACCACTACGCCGAGGACATCGCCCTCATGGGCGAGATGGGCTTCAAGTGCTTCCGCCTGTCCATGAACTGGGCGCGCATCTTCCCCACGGGCGAGGAGGCTGAGCCCAACACCGAGGGTCTAGCGTTCTACGACGCCGTGTTTGACGAGTGCGCTAAGTACGGCATCGAACCGCTCGTGACGCTCTCGCACTACGAGACCCCGCTCGCGCTCGTGAACAAGTACGGCGGTTGGAAGAGCCGCGAGCTCATCGACCTGTTCGTGCGCTACGCCACCTGCGTCATGAAGCACTATCAGGGCAAGGTGAAGTACTGGCTCACCTTCAACGAGATCAACATGATGAGCATGGGGAGCTTCATGGCGGGCGGGCTTACGGATGGGAGCCCCCATGCGAAGGCCCAGGCGGCGCACAACCAGTTCGTGGCGTCTGCCCTTACGGTTCGGTCGGCGCACCAAATCTCCCCTAAGATCATGGTGGGTCAGATGCTCGCGTACAACCCCATCTACTCCTATTCCGCCGACCCCGCCGATCATCTGCTCGCCATGGAACGCGAGCGTGACGCGCTGTGGTATGCCGACGTGCAGGTGGGCGGCCACTATCCCGCCTATCGCTTGAGGGAGATGGAGCGCGCGGGCATCAAGCTGGAAATGGGCGAGAACGACCTCGAGCTTCTCGCAACCTATCCGGCAGATTTCCTGTCGTTCTCGTGCTACGGAGGCTCGACGGTATCGTTGCGCCAGAAGGAGCTCGAGGTCGCGTCCGGCAATCTCGCTTTCGGCATGGTGAAAAACCCCTACCTCGAGACCAACGCCTGGGGCTGGGCGACCGATCCGTACTGCCTGCGCATCGCCTTGAACGAGCTCTACGACCGCTATCACAAGCCGCTTTGGATCGTGGAGAACGGTATCGGCTGGAGCGACGAGGTGAAGGCCGACGGCTCCATCCATGACGGCTACCGCATCGACTACCTGCGCAAGAACATCCAGAGCATGGAGGATGCCGTGGAACTCGACGGCGTGGACCTCATGGGCTACACCATGTGGGGCTGCATCGACCTGGTCAGCGCCGGCACGGGCGAGATGCGCAAGCGCTACGGCTTCGTCTACGTCGACCGCGACGACGAGGGCAAGGGCACGCTCGCGCGCAGCCGCAAGGACAGCTTCTATTGGTACAAGAAGGTCATCGAGAGCAACGGCGAGGACCTGGACTAACCCTATGGGACAGGGGGATAAGATTATGGACTGCTATTTCGGTATAGATGCGGGCGGCACTCAGGTGAAATGGGCGGTGGTGAACGCCGACTACCACATTGAGGAGCACGGAAGTATCCCAACATGCACCTCGCCCGCCGACCAGGTTATCGAAACGTTCCGCTCGGTGATCGAGCCCCATCGCGCCCGGGTGAGGGGTGTGGGAATAAGTATGCCCGGAGTCTTTTCCGAAGGCGATTCCGATGGCGTGGTTGGGGGAGGCGGCGCCCTTCACTGTTTGGACGGATATCCGCTCGGTCGCATCTTGCGCGAGAGCACGGGGCTTCCCGTAACCATCGAGAACGATGCGATGTGCGCGGCACTGGGAGAATATGCCGTCGGCGCGCTGAAGGGGGTCTCCCTGGGGTTGATGGTGGTGATCGGTACGGGTCTCGGCGGTGCCATCGTTGTTGACGGTCACATCTTGCGAGGCGCGCACAATCTCGCCGGCACCGTGTGCTTTGTGAGCAACGATGTGCGCAAGCCCGTGACCTTTGGGTCGGTGTACGGTGATGTCACCAGCTGGCGGGCGCTCCGAGACCAGGTGTGTGCGGCGAAGGGGATTGATCCGGCCGATGATATCGACGGATATCGGATTTTCTCTTGGATTGAAGAGGGGGATGAGGACGCTCGTCGCGGTCTGGATGCATACGCGTTGGTCTTCGACAACATGCTGATGGGGTTGCAGTCGGTCATCGACCCTGAGGTCATCGTGGTCGGCGGCGGAATCAGCGCCCGTCCCGAGCTGTTTGAGGCATTTGAGCGCATGATGGATCAGGCTCACGTTCTTCCCATCATACCGAGGCCCTGCATCAAGCCAGCACAGAACGGCAACGATGCCAATTTGCTTGGCGCTGTGCGCACGCTGCGCCGCTCGCTTGGCGAGTGCGATTGATTGGCGGCTGGTGGCCCGACTCGCGGCCTCCTGTCCTAAAAAAGAGTATGGGCTCCTTCGTTCATTCGAACGAAGGAGCCCACGTTTTGTAAGGGGCCTCCTGGCGAATTTTCATTCGCCAGGAGGCCTTTTGCTGTTGATCGAGAATGTCGCTGGACAGTTAGTTCAGATACGTATTTTTCAGAGGGTGTGTAAAGGCCGACCTGAGCCCGATTGGGCTGAATTTGACTTTCTGAACCGGTGGAGACGCTCATATAAGGGGGAGAAAGGTTGTCATGGGACTCAAAGTGACTTCAAACCACTCTATTAGCGCCAAGAAGCACGGCCAAAAAATACGTATCTGAACTAACTGTCCACAACCCTCCGCAAACCTTTCATTCCAACCCAAATCAGCCAACGTACGTCATAGCAATCCCCGGTAGGTCGAAGGTGCTCTGCGGCGGCCCGGTGTTTTCATCTGAACGACTTTGCGCAGCAACCGGAGTGAAGATGAAAACACCGGGCCGCCGCAGAGCACCAACAGACCGCAGGGACGGGAGCAGCTATACTACTCTCAGTAGTTAAGGGTCGCGGATTCGCCGCGTCACCGCTCTCAACAGGAGGTCTTTGTTTATGGCAGATCAGAAGCCGGTTGTCGGGATCATCATGGGCTCCAAGTCCGATCTGGGCGTTATGGAAGGTTGCACCGCCGAGCTCGAGGCGCTGGGTGTGCCCTATGAGCTCGTGATTGCAAGCGCGCACCGCACGCCGGCGAAGGTCCATGAGTGGGCCTCGACCGCTGCCGACCGCGGCATCAAGGTGATTATCGCTGCCGCCGGCAAGGCTGCTCACCTGGGCGGTGTCGTGGCTGCGTTTACGCCGCTGCCGGTTATCGGCGTGCCTATGAAGACGAGTGATCTGGGTGGTATGGACTCGCTGCTGTCGATGGTGCAGATGCCTTCGGGCGTGCCCGTTGCCTGTGTGGCCATCAACGGCGCCAAGAACGCTGCCATTTACGCCACGCAGATTCTGGGCGCCTGCGACCCCGAGTACCGCAAGGTTATCGAGAAGATGAAGCAGGAGATGGCTGACGCCTAAGCGCTCTGCCAGTCCATTTGCAGCATAAGGAGAGCCATGTCCGACTATCAGGGAAAGCGTTTTTCGGCTTCTCGGATTCCCGATTCAGCCAAGTCGGGAGCAGCCCGCGCGCCGCAGCAGGGTCGGACATCCTCTCCTCAACAGCCGCGCGCGCCGCGCCCCGTGACGCCGGCGAAGCATCGCCGTCAGGATACGCCGGCTGCATATCGTCCTTCGTCATACAGTACGGCCAAGAAGTCACCTCGCTCTTCGGCGCATGCCGCGCCATCGAGCTATACCGAGCCGCCACGCAAAAAGCGCCGCTCCGTCATTCCCATTCTGCTCATCATCATCGGCATTGGCCTGATCGTTGCTGCGGCCGCCATCTTTATCAACGCGCAGATTGGCTACAAGCAGGCGAGCGAGTCGTATCAAATAATCGAAAAGCAATATGTGAGCGACAAGGACGCCAGTGGCGTGCCAATTGTCGACTTCAATGCGCTGGCCCAGACAAATCCCGAGGTTGTGGGTTGGATTTACGCGCCCGGCACCAACATCAACTACCCCGTGGTGCAGACCAACAACAACTCCAAGTACCTCAACACGCTGTTTGACGGTACGGCCAATGCGTCGGGCGCCATCTTCCTGGATAGCGACGACACCGCGCCGGGCATGGTGGATCAGCAGACCACGATCTACGGCCACCACATGAACGACGGTTCGATGTTCAACGTGATTTCGGATACGACCGATCAGGCGACGTTCGACAGCATGGAATACGTGTACTACATCACGCGCGATGCGACGTATAAGTTGCGCCCGCTGGCGACCAAGGTGGTCGAGGACACATATGCCAAGGCGCGCACGCCCAACTTTGAGGGCGATGACGGACTGAAGAATTACTTGTCCGAGATGCTCGACGGTGCCTCGGCCGTGGCGAGCGATGCCACCGATCGTGCCGCTTCGGCAACCAAGGTCGTAACGCTTGTGACTTGCCGTTCGCTGTCATTTAGCAATACGCGCGCAGTCATGGTGCTCACGCCGGTCGAGGAATAAGTTGTTCGAGAGTAGCTAAAAGAGCCCCGTCCCAAATGAGCTACTCGACGACAGTAAAAAGGAGAAATGATGCTTGAGAATGGCAAATCGATGCCTTCGGTTGATGCCTGGCTGCGCGAAGCCAAGGCCGATGTTTCGGCGGCTAATTGTGGGATGTACCTGACACACAACGGCGTGGTGCGTGCGACGCCTAAGTCCGAGGTGCGTGGGGTCGAGACAGATGGTGTGGCGCCTGGACATAAGGTGGGCGGCATGGTGTTTGGCTTCGATGCCGATAAGGTGCAGGCTGCTATCGAGGCAACGCGCGCGATGCCGGGTATCGGCTATGTGCGCGTGTGGCTGGCGAGCGGTGAGCTTACCGTGGGCGACGACATCATGCTCGTGCTCATTGGCGGAGACATTCGCCCGCATGTGGTCGACGCACTGCAGGCGCTCGTCGGTACCATCAAAAATGAGTGTGTGAACGAGGTCGAGCGCGAGGCGTAGGGGCTTGCGTCGATAGAAGGGTCGTTTATAAAAATGCCCGCCGGTACGTGTGATACCGGCGGGCATTTTACGTTTTGGGCGCGGTGGGCACTACACGCGCGTCGCATCCTTGGGGCTCATGGTCATGCTCTGGAAGCGGTTCTCCATGTAATCGTTATCGAAATACTTGCCGTAGAACTGCGCGACGGGAATATCCGGCTCCGTGCCGTTGACGCGCTGGTACCAGTAGTCGAGCGACTGTAGCGTCATGACGCCGTCGACCAGCATAATGACGGTAAAGATGACGGTAGCCGAGTAGCGACTCTTCCACGGAATCATGTTGATGAGCTTGAGCAACCTCGGCAGCAGCAGCTTGATCCAGATGAGGCCACCCAGGCCCCACATGCAGGCAAACGGCGTGCATGTGCGTCCCCCGGTCAATACCGCGATGGGATCGGGCATGCCGAATAGCCTAATGTGTGAATAGCTCCACGACACCACGCCAAATGAGGTCTGCAT
This sequence comes from uncultured Collinsella sp., assembly GCA_958347015.1. GTDB lineage: Bacteria > Actinomycetota > Coriobacteriia > Coriobacteriales > Coriobacteriaceae > Collinsella. The sequence continues at coordinate 36,792 of CATVTV010000005.1, forward strand.
AAACCAGCCTACAAACACCTCGAAAGCGCCGCCGATCAGGGCACTTACCAGGAAAATGATCAGAGGATTCTTTTTATAGAAGCGGTTGAGCGCCATGGTCATGAGCACCGCGCCAAATCCGTAGATGGGGCTAAAGGGGCCAAATAGCATACCGGCACGGTCCTGATAGACGCCGGGATCGACGACGACCATATGCCAGACTTCCTCGAGAATGAGACCTAACACGCTGCAGACGAAGAATACCCAGAACAGGTTGAAGTAGTTGAGCTTGATGTAGCCCTCGCCGGTTTCGTCGCGGCCGAGCATGCCCTCGGCGGCGGCGTCGCGGTCGAGCATCTCCTGCAGGCGGCGCTGCAGTTCGCGCTCCTGGCGAAGCGTAGGATCGACGGTGGCTGAAAGCGCGATGAGGATACCGAGCTGAATAGCGGGACGAAGCAAGAAGAGCCCGATACCTTGGAGCATCACGTCGACCAAAAGCTCGACGACGGTGAATGCAATAAGGATATAGGACAGGCGGGCGGCGTTGCGGCGCTGGTTTCTGATAAGGTCCAGGCCAAAGATGATCAGGATGACGGCACTTGCCGCAGAGAGCATGATGCCGGCGACGATGAGTCCAACCGCGACGAGCGTGTTGTCGCCGAGCTTGGCGGCGGCGTTGCCGTTAATGAGCGCGGTGATGACCTGCCACATAAAGGCGGCGACCGACGGGAGTGTGCCCACGCCGGACAGGATGCACAGGACGGCGTACACCTTAATGATGAGGGGAATCTTCTTGACCTCCGTGGCGCTGGGGACGCTGGGGTCGAGTTCGTTTCGATCCATACAGAACCTTTCTCGCTTTGTCCTAGGTTACAAGGATACGCCGCCAACCTGCCAAAAGACAGGACGAACGTCCCAATTGCAACAATGCAACCCTCAACGGTGGACGCGGCGGCCACCTGGGGGCGTGGGCGCTTGCACTGGACAGACCAATAAAATGTTTGGCCGCAAAACGGATTATTAGCTCGGTGGGCTTTTAAAAAGCGCTGCTCATGCGCGGGGGAGCGCGTCGCGCCGTGCGTATAATAAGGCGGGTAACGCCAAAATACGAGGATCTGAGGGGATGCCATGTCTCAAGAAACCATCCGCGCGGCCGAGCGTGCCGCGGGACAGGTGAACGCCATGTCGACGTATGATCCGGACTCTGACCAGCTGCATGAGGAATGCGGCGTTTTTGGTGTCTGGGCGCCCGATCGCGACGTGGCTCGACTGACGTACTTTGGCCTGCGTGCATTGCAGCACCGTGGCCAAGAATCGGCGGGAATCGCCGTGGGTGACGGCGGCACGGTTATGGTTCGCAAGGACCTGGGCCTGCTCGACCGCGTGTTCTCCAATGCCGACTTGTCGACGCTCTCCGGTCAGCTGGCCGTGGGTCATGTGCGCTACGGCACCGCCGGCGCCAAGAGCTGGGAAGCCTCTCAGCCGCACCTCTCTACCATCAATAGTGTCATTATCGCGCTCGCGCACAACGGCACCCTCGTCAACACCGACGAGCTGCGCCGCCAGCTGATCGAGCTGGGCGTGCCGTTCCTCTCCAACTCGGATTCCGAGGTCGCGACCAAACTTATCGGCTACTTTACTCAGCGTACAGGCCATCTGCGCGAGGGCATTCGCAAGACCATGGAGCTTGTGCGCGGCGGCTACGCCATGACGCTCATCAACGAGCAGGCGCTCTACGCATTCCGCGATCCGCACGGCATTCGCCCGCTTGTACTGGGCAAGCTGGTGGACGAGGGCCTGGACCAGGCCGATGCCGCATCCGTTTCGCAGCTGCCGTCGCAGGACGGCGCCGCGACGGTCGACGCCACCACCCATGTCACCCGCGCCGGCGGCTGGGTCGTCGCCTCCGAGACCTGCGCACTCGATATCGTGGGCGCCGAGTATGTCCGTGATGTCCGTCCCGGTGAGATTTTGCGTATCAGCGCCGAGGGCCTTGTGTCCGAGCAGGGCGTGCCTGCCGCCGAAGAGCCTGCTAACTGCATCTTTGAGCAGGTCTACTTCGCCCGCCCCGATTCCATCATGAACGGCAAGAGCGTCTACGCCTGCCGTTATGACATGGGTCGTCAGCTGGCACATGAGGAGCCCGTCGAGGCCGACCTAGTCATCGGCGTGCCCGACTCCGGCCTGCCGCCCGCGGAGGGGTATTCGCACGAGAGCGGTATTCCCTTTGGCGAGGGCCTTATCAAGAACCGCTACGTGGGCCGTACGTTTATCGAGCCTACGCAGGAGTTGCGCGCCATGGGCGTGCGCATGAAGCTCAACCCGCTGCGCGACAATATCGAGGGCAAGCGCCTGGTCGTCATCGACGACTCCATCGTCCGCGGCACCACCATGGTGCAGCTCGTCAAGATGCTGCGCAACGCCGGCGCCAAGGAGATTCATATCCGCATCAACTCGCCCGAGGTCATCTGGCCGTGCTTCTACGGTATCGATACCGACGTGCAGTCGCAGCTTATCAGCGCCAACAAGACGGTCGATGAAATCTGCGAGTATATCGGCGCCGATTCGCTGGCCTTCCTTTCGGTCGAGGGCCTGCTTAAGGTCATGCCCAAGGGCGGCTACTGCGATGCGTGCTTTACCGGCCGCTACCCCGTGGCGATTCCCGAGAGCTTTGGCCGCGACAAGTTCATGGAGGGCTTTAAGCCCCGCAACCTGGACAAGCCGCTGCACTTTGACGACGACGCCGTGGTCGAGAAATACGACGACCGCAGCTGGGAAGAGGAGCACGGCGAGGCCTAAAACCTGCCACTTAGGGACAGGTTTATTTTGGTAGGTTTTACCTGCTGTTTTGTTGATATGACGGCGCGTGCTGTTATGGCGTGCGCCGAAATGAACGCAACTATGAGCACCGTTTGGCGCCTGTGCGGCAAACGGTAGTGGGAGAGGAAGGCTCAGATGAGCGACAGCAAGCATGTGACGTACGAGGACGCCGGCGTCGATACCGCCGAGGGCGGCCGCGCCGTCGACGCTATTAAGCAGATGGTCAAGGACACCAACCGCCCCGAGGTTATCGGCGGCATCGGTGGCTTTGGTGGCCTGTTCTCGGCCGCCGCGCTTAAGGATATGGAAGACCCGATCCTGATCAGCGGCACCGACGGCGTGGGCACCAAGCTCGTGCTCGCCCAGATCATGGACCGTCACGAGACGGTGGGCCAGGACCTGGTTGCCATGTGCGTCAATGACATTTTGGCTTCGGGCGCCGAGCCGCTGTTCTTCCTAGATTACGTTGCCATCGGTCACATTGAGGCCGAGCACATGGCAAAGATCATCAAGGGCGTGGCCGACGGCTGCAAGCTTGCGGGCTGCGCGCTCGTGGGCGGCGAGATGGCCGAGCACCCGGGCGTCATGGCTCCGGCCGACTACGACCTCGCTGGCTTTACCGTGGGCGTCGTCGACCGTCCCAAGATGCTCGACCCCGCGAACGTTCGCCCCGGCGATGTGATCCTGGGCCTGCCCTCCACCGGCGTGCACTCCAACGGATACTCACTCGTGCGCAAGGTTATCGGTGTCGACGGCATCAAGCCGGGTACGCTCGAGGCCGCCGCTAAGGCCGAGGAGCTGAGCCGTCCGCTCGAGGAGCTCGGCGGTGCTTCGCTGGCCGACGCCCTGCTGGCCCCCACGCGCATCTACGTCAAGCCGATTCTGGAGCTGCTCCGCGGTGGCGCCAACGTTCATGCCATTGCCCATATCACCGGCGGCGGTATAACCGAGAACCTCAACCGCGCGCTCGCCGACGACGTCGACGCCGTGGTCACCCGCAACGGCGCCGAGATGGGCTGGGGTGTTCCGCCCGTCATCACCTACGTGTCGCGCCAGGCCGAGCTCGCGCCCAACGAGGCATGCAAGACCTTCAACATGGGTGTCGGCCTGTGCCTGATCGTCGCCCCCGAGGACGAGGCTGCCGTGACCGAGGCTCTGGTCGCGCTGGGCGAGAAGCCGTTCCGCGTGGGCGAGTGCGTCGAGGGTTCCGGTAAGGTCGTGTACTCCGATGAGCGCTAACGAGCAGATGGCTGCTGCCGAGGGCCTGGGCTTTGTGCCCTACACCCGTCCGACCGGCACCGATACGGCTGAGCCGCTCAAGATCGGCGTGCTTATCAGCGGTTCGGGTACCAACCTGCAGGCGCTGATCGACCTGATCGCCGCCGGCAAGCTCAACGCCTCGATTGAGCTTGTGGTGTCGAGCCGTCCTTCGGCCAAGGGCCTGCAGCGTGCCGAGCGCGCGGGCATCCAGACACTCACGCTGTCCAAGGATGTCTATGCCGACCCCATCGCCGCCGACGAGATCATCGCGCACGAGCTGCTCGAGCGCGGCTGCGAGTACGTGGTGATGGCCGGTTACATGCGCATGGTACACACGCCGCTGCTGGCAGCGTTTCCCAATCGTGTGGTCAACCTGCATCCGGCGCTGCTGCCGAGCTTTACCGGTGCCCATGCGATTGACGATGCGTTTGCTCGCGGCGTCAAGGTGACCGGCGTGACCGTGCACTTTGCCAACGAGATCTACGACAACGGCCCCATCATCGCCCAGCGTGCGCTGGCTGTTGAGGAGGGCTGGGACGTCGATACGCTCGAGGAGCACATCCACGCGATCGAGCATGTGCTGTATCCCGAGGTCGTGCAAATGCTCGCCGACGGTCGCGTTCACGTGCTGGAGAGCGGCAAGGTGGCAATTGATGCGCCTCGCGGCTAGTGGCGCACAGTACAATTTAGCCGAGTAGTCAGGGTGGTCATTGGCGCCAAGGCGCAAGTGGCCACCCTTTGTTTTAGGTAGTCATTGGTAGTCATTGGGGACGTTCTTGAATGACTAGTCGTTTAAGAACGTCCCAGGTGACTAGGTGAGAGAGGTGAGCGCATGGCGGATAACGAAGCGCTGTTTACGCCTGAGCTGGTGTTTTTTGATTGGGAGTGCGCGACGCCGGGTGAGGTGTTTGCGCGGCTCGAGGGTGAGCTTGCCCTGCGCGGCTACATTGGCGAGGGTTGGCTCAATGCCGTCCGCACGCGCGAGGACGCCTATCCCACGGGTCTCGCCATGCCGGCGGCAAACATCGCCATTCCGCATACCGATCCGGGATTTGTGGCCAAGCCCTATATCGCGGTGGTAAAGCCCGTCACATCTGTGACGTTCAACGCGATGGCGGGCATGGGCGCCCCGGTGCCGGCGCAGATCATCATCAACCTGGGCATTGCCGAGCCGGGCGGTCAGGCCGAGGCGCTTCAGGCACTCATGAATATCTTTATGGACACCGACGCTGCAGCCGATGTGCTTGGCCAGACCACGCCCCAAGGCATGGTCGACGCCATCCGCCGCCACTTCTAAGCCGGCAGAAAAGGAACGTCCCTAACTGCCAACTGCCAGACCTGTCCCCTTTGCACCAAAATGGTGCAGATTAACCCGTCCCCCATGCACCAGGTGTGCCGTGGGGGCTGCGTTGTGACACAATGGCGTTTGTTCGATTCATGATGCGAAAGGCCAAACATGGCAAATAAGAAAAAGAACCCCGAGGTCGCGCCGACGTCCGAGCAACGGTCCCGCGCCGCCTCCAGCTCTCGCAAGAAGCAGCGCAAGACCTATGTGTCCAAGACCGTCAAGATTGTCCTGGTGGTCATCGGCGTGCTGGCGATGCTGCTCTCCGTTTCGGCCATGGCGTGCTCCGGCCTGATGTCGCAGACCGAAAGTGCCAGCTCGGGCTATAAGCTTACTGGTGGCGTGGCTGCCACCATCAACGGCACCAACCTCACCGAGGACACCGTGACCAAGCAGATCATGAGCATGCGCACGTCCTATGGCTACACCAAGGACAAGGACTGGGCGCAGTACCTGGTCGACAACGACCTCACGCCCAAGAAGTATCGCAAACAGCTCATCGACTCCTACGCGCAGCAGATCCTGCTTCAGCAGGCGCAGAAGGAGAATGGCGTGACGGTGTCGGACGAGGAGGTCGAGAAGGCTTGGAAGGACGCGTGCAAGAGCGCGGGCGGCGCCAAGACTTTTAAGAAGACTCTCAAGACCTACGGCTACACCGAGGACACCTACAAGGATTCGCTCAAGGAGAGCCTGGCGCAGCAGAAGCTCAAGGATGCCGTGGCACCCACCAGCAAGCCCAAGGACAGCGAGATTGTCGATTACATCAATGAGAACCTGTCCAACTACAACGATGCCCGTCGTTCGTCGAATATCCTGATCAAGGTCGATTCCGACGCATCTGACGAGGACAAGGCCGCCGCCAAGGCCAAGGCGCAGGAGTGCCTGGACAAGATCAACTCCGGCGAGCTGAGCTTTGAGGACGCCGTGGAGCAGTATTCCGACGACACCGGCTCCAAGGAGAAGAAAGGCGATGTAGGCTGGGACAAGCTCACTACCTTCGTTGACAGCTACCAGGCGGCACTCGAGGGACTCAATAAGGGCGATGTGAGCGACGTCGTGGAGTCGACCTATGGTTATCACATCATCAAGTGCACCGACTACTTCCATGTCGATAATCAGGTCGATGACATTAAGCAGGTGCCCAAGGACATCAAGAAGTACGTCTCCAACGTGGTGAAGACGCAGGCGGCAAGCACCGCGTACAGCGAGTGGCTGGAACAGTACAAGAAGGACGCGGACATCACCGTTAACCCCATGCCCAAGGACGTGCCGTACAACGTCAGCCTGAAGGGCGTCACCAAGAGTTCGACCGACAATTCGTCGACGACTGAGTAATCATGGGGCGGCGCTCGAGTGAGTGCCGCCCACACTATTGAGGAGGATTTACAGATGACCAACGAAGAGCTGCAGAAGGAAATGATTGCGGCCATGAAGGCCAAGGACAAGGTTCGCCTGTCTATCATTCGTCAGGTTAAGGCCGAGGTGAAGAACATCGAGGTCAACGAGCGTCGTGATGTGACCGAGGAAGACGTCAACAGCATGATCAAGCGTCTGATTAAGCAGACGAGCGAGACGCTGGAGATGTCTATCAAGGCCGGTACCGACCAGGAGCGTACCGACAACCTGACCGAGCAGGTCAAGATTCTGGAGAGCCTGCTGCCCGCGCAGGTTTCGGGCGAGGAGCTCGAGGCCCTGATCGAGCAGGTTATCGCCGAGCTGGGCGTCACGTCCAAGAAGCAGATGGGCCAGGTTATGGGCGCACTCGGCAAGGCCACCGGTGGCAACTTCGACAAGCCGGCAGCAGCAAAGATCGTCGGATCCAAACTCGCGTAATTTGTTACGCGGTTTTACCAAACCGCGTAACGGCTCGACGCTGCAAACCCGTACACGCGGCAATCTGACGTTCAATTTCAAGGGCGCGACCATAAGGTCTGCACCCTTTCATTTCACGTCACCTTGCTCGCGTGTACGGGTTTTCGCTGACTTATGCTCAACAAGGGCGGTTGTATTTTTTTCGGGTCTTGAGGGGGCGTGACCATTGCGGTCGCGCCCCTTTTGCTGGGCTGGGCACTCATTGGGGACAGGCTTAAATGAGTGCCCAATGAGCGGGTACTCATTTAAGCCTGTCCCCAACGAGTGGGTTAAAGGTTGCGGGTTCTTTACGGGAATGTAGTGTGGGCTGCGGAAACGTGGTTCTTTCCGTACAATAGTTCAACTCGTGTAAACGCAGGGAAGGGACATTCATGGCAGACATGATCGAGATCAAGCATCTCAACAAGTACTTTGGCGACCTGCATGTGCTCAAAGATATCAATCTCACCGTCAAGCGCGGCGAGAAGCTCGTAATGATCGGGCCTTCCGGCTCGGGTAAGTCGACGCTCATCCGTTGCGTCGATTATCTGGAGGAGCCCACGTCGGGCGAGGTCATCATCGACGGTACGCCGCTCACCAAAAAGAATCACCTGGAGATGGCTCGTAAGTACAGCTCCATGGTGTTTCAGCAGTTCAACCTGTATCCCAACATGACGGTGCTGGGCAACCTGACGCTCGCGCCCATCAAGCTGCAAAAGAAGAGCAAGGAGGAGGCGACCGAGATTGCCATCGCCGCGCTCAAACGCGTCGGCATGGCGCATAAGGCAGGCGAGTATCCGCAGAACCTCTCGGGCGGTCAGCAGCAGCGCATCGCCATCGCCCGTGCCCTGTGCACCAAGCAACCCATCATCCTGTTTGACGAGCCGACCTCGGCGCTCGACCCCGAGATGGTCCAGGAGGTTCTGGACGTTATGATTGAGCTCGCGCAGGAGGACATCACCATGATCTGCGTGACGCACGAGATGGGCTTTGCGCGCCAGGTGGCCGACCGCGTCATCTTTATGGAGGACGGCCGCATTCTGGAGGAGGGCACGCCCGAGCACTTCTTCGATAACCCCGAGAACCCGCGCTGCCGCGAGTTCCTGTCCAAGATTCTGCACTAGGCGCGGTGATGGACATGACGGATATGACGAGGGCGGCCGTGTCACGCCGTCACTTTTTGCAGCTGGCGGGCGCCGGCATGCTTGCGCTGACGGGGACCGCGCTTGCCGGTTGCGGCAACTCCACCAGCGGCGAGGGCTCCGACAAGGGATCCAAGCTTGCGGCCATCAAGTCGCGTGGACATCTGAATGCCGGCGTTAAGAAGGACGTTCCCGGCTACGGCTATTACGACACCGCCAAGGGCCGCTTTGAGGGCATGGAAGTCGATTTGTGCTACCAGATCGCCGCTGCCGTCTTTGGCGTGAGCTACAAGGAGGCCCGCGCCCAGGAGCTTGTCGAGTTTACCGACGTAACGCCCAAAACGCGCGGCCCGCTGATCGATAACGGCCAACTCGACGTGGTCGCGGCGACCTACACTATCACCGACGAGCGCAAGAAGAGCTGGGATTTCTCGACGCCGTACCGTACCGACTACGTGGGACTCATGGTCAAGAAGCGTTCGGGCTTTACCTCGATTGAGGACCTGGATGGCAAGGTCATCGGCGTGAGCCAGGGTGCTACCACGCAGGGTCTGATCGAGCAGATGATCAAGGACAACGGCTTTAGCTGCAAGCCCGAGTTTAGGGCCTTTAGCGGCTACCCCATCATCAAGAGTTCGCTCGACGCCGGCAATATCGACGTCTTTGCCATGGACCGCTCCACACTGGCCGGTTACATGAACGAGACCGTTGAGCTGCTGCAGCCCGAGGTCAAGTTTGGCGAGCAGGGCTACGGCGTGGCGACCAAGAAGGGCTGCGACCTTTCGGCCGTGGTCGATCAGGTGATTTGCGATCGCCTGGCCGATGGCTGGCTCGACCAAGAGGTCAAGACCTGGGGTCTTGTATAGGCGCATCGTCCAAGGAAGGAATCAAATGCTCGAAGGATTATTTGACGCCGACCGTTGGTCGACGACATTTCAAAACATGGGGCCCTTCTGGGAGGGCTTTGGCGTGACGCTGCAGGTGGTCGTTGCCGGTCTGCTGCTGTCGCTGGTACTGGGCACGCTGCTGGGTGTGTTCTCTACCACTCGCTCGCGCGTGCTGCGCGCCATAAGCCGCGTGTACGTGGAGTTTTACCAGAACACCCCGCTGCCCGTGCAGGTGCTCTTTATGTACATGGCCGGCCCGCAGTTTTTGCAGGCCATAACCGGTGCCGAACAGCCGGTGCGCATCGCGCCGTTCGTGCTGGGCTTCTTGGGCGTGGGCCTGTATCACGCGGCCTACATCTCGGAGGTCATCCGCACTGGTATCGAGGCGGTTCCGCGCGGTCAGATGGAGGCGGCCCAGAGCCAGGGCTTTACCCGCGCACAGGCGTACTGGTACATCGTGCTGCCCCAGACATTCAAGATCATTCTGCCGCCGCTGTGTAACCAGGCGCTCAACCTGGTCAAGAACACGTCGGTGCTGGCGCTTGTGGCCGGCGGCGACCTTATGTACCGTTCCGACAACTTTGTGAGTCTGTACGGTTACCTGCAGGGATACATCGTCTGCTGCCTTATGTACTTCATCATCTGCTTTCCGCTCGCCATGCTGGTGCAGTGGCTCGAGCGCCGCTCCAAGGAGCGTCCGCGCGGCGTGAGCCTGGCCGAGCTGGGGCTCGACAACGTAGAGGAGGCCTAGCGCATGGAAATCTTCAACGCGACCAACCTGCTCTACATTTGGGGCGGCTTTGTTAAGACAATCGAGATCTCGGCGCTGTCGATCTTTTTCTCGCTCATCTTTGGCACGGTGCTGGCGCTCGTTAAAAGCTATGCGCCCCGCCCGTTCCGTATTTTGGTGAGCGCCTATATCGAGCTGTTCCGCTGCACGCCGAACCTACTGTGGATCCTGTTTATCTACTTTACGGTGCAGGGTTTGGACATTGTGATTTCGACCATCGCCTTTACGCTGTTTACCAGCGCTGTTATGGCCGAGATTGTGCGCGGCGGCCTCAACTCGATTCCGCGCGGCCAGTTTGAGGCAGCGCAGAGCCAGGGCTTCGGCTTCTTTGCCACCATGCGCTACATCATTCTGCCGCAGACGTTTAAGACGATCATTCCGGCGCTGTTTAGCCAGTGCACGACCGTGATTAAGGACAGCTCGTATCTTTCGGGCATTAACGTGGCCGAGCTCATGTACACGGCAAACGTCGTGATGGCCCACGCGATCGACCTGTCGCAGGTTCTTATGCTCTACGGCTTGGTGTTTGCGATGTACTTTGTGCTCAACTTTGGTATCTCGTTGCTGGTGAGAGCGTATCAGAGGCGAATCGTAGCCGCATAGTCCTGGTTTCCCAAGCATGGCACCTTGCCCCTCAATCGTCGCTTGCGTACATTTAGTACGCGGCGCTCCTCTTTCGGGGCAATCTGCCGCACTTGGGAAACCAGGACGGTCGTAAGTGACAAAATGGGAATCAGGAATCGCCTATTTCTCATTTGTTAGAAAGGAATCGCGATGAGCGATCTGGAGAACAAGAAGAGTCCTGTGGTCATTACCATCGCGCGCGACTTTGGCGCCGAGGGTCACGAGATTGGTCGCATGCTTGCCAACGAGTTGGGGATTCCGCTGTACGATAACGAGCTGCTGGTGCGTGCGTCGCTGCGCGCGGGCGAGTCGCTCGATAAGATGGCCGCCTACGACGAGCGCCTGGCCGTGGAGAACATGGCGTTTCTGCCCGACCGCTACGATGCGCGTTCGTACTCGGATAAGTTGTTCCAAAAGATGAGCCAGGTGATTTTGGACCTGGGCGAGACCGAGAGCTGCATTATCGAAGGCCGCCTGTCCGATTATCTGCTGCGCAACAACCCCAACCACATTGCCGTGCTAGTGACCGCTCCCTTTGAGGACCGCGTCGAGATCGTGCGCAAGAAGCGCGGCCTTAACAAAAAGAAGGGCGCCAAGCTGGTCAAGCAGCAGCAGAAGGCGCGCGAGGCGTTCTATAAGCGCTATAGCGCCGGAAAGTGGAAGATGACGAGCGGTAAGGATATCGTCGTCAACCGCGCCAAGTTGGGACGCGAGGGCTGCAAGGACGTCATCGCCGCAGCCTACCGCTACAAGGTGGCTCAGCTCGAAGGCTAACCGACCAAAACCACCACAAAGGGGATAGGCACCTTTGTGGTGGTTTTTGTTTTAGGCCGAGGGGAAGGCTTTGGCGAGACCGGCGCGCGTTTGCGTGTCGGTCTTTTGGTAGATAGAGCTCAGGTGGCGCTGTACCATGCGCATCGAGATGCCGAGCTCCTCGGCGATCTGCTTGAGCGGGCGTTCATCCTGGGTCACGGCTATGAGCACGTCGACTTCACGCGGGGTGAGGCCGTGGTCGGCGATGAAGGCTTGACGCTGCTCTTCGATACTCGGCGCAGTGAGCGCTTTCTCGGCTCGTTGCTGGTGTTCGCGCTCCTGCTCGGTTTGGGGCAGGCGGAACAGGCCCGCGGCTACAAACGCCACACTAGCCGCCACAAGCAGCATGAGCGCGCCGATCATGATGAGGGCGACATTGCCCGAGGTCACAAGTGCCAGCGAGATGCCCGACGTAGTGAACGCGCACACGTTGTTGGCTGCGCGGCCCATGCTAGCCCACAGTGCGGGCGTATGCATGCGCGGCGCCAGCTGCGTAAACGTGGCGGTAAAGAACGTGACAAAAAAGCCCGAACTCAGATAAAAGACGATGAGGCCCAAGTTGGGATCGGCGCCGGCCTCCACGGCAAGGATGGAAATGGTCGAGAGCACGGCGATGCCGAACATGGCAAGTCCCATGTAGCGGCGCTCGGCAAGATCAAAGATAAGACCGGCGGCAAGGCCGCTTGCCGCTAAAAAGAGGCGCGGCCAGGTTTGCACGGCAATGGTGCCGTGGGCGTTGGAGAGTGTGACCACGTTGTCGAGGGTCGAGAACAAGCAGGCGAGAATCATGACGAGCGCGATGCTCCAGCATGCCTGTTTGGCGAGGACATGGGAGGGCTCAACAAAGGGATTGATGGCGGGGCTGGAGCTCTCGGCAGCCTTTTGGGGAACGACGCCGAGGGCGGATATGGCGATCGTCGCTGTGCCAAGGACGATGAGCTCTGCGATACCGCCGCAATCGAGCAGGTTGATGGCGAACTGCATCAGGATGCCCGCAGCATAGGCCGCTCCCGCGCCGGTGGCGAGTTTGGGGTCATCCTGGAATGCCAATGAAAAGGCGTGGTGCGCTGCGGCACCCAGCAGGCCGAGTCCAAAGAACCCCACGCAGCCCAGAATCTCGAGCACAAGCGGGGCCGTAGGGAACTGAATTTGGGTCAGGCCCACGATGACGATAGGGACGGCGGCGGCGTTGACGGCTGCCAGCGAGTGGCCTTTGCGCTGTGCGAGCCCGAGCAGCGGCGCATATCCGATAAAGCCGATCACGCTGGCGCCGAGGATGAAGCCCTGCGCAATCACAACACGCTCGGCACCGGTGAGCAGCCCGACATTAATGTCGAATCGAAACTCGGCGGCAAGAAAGACAAAGGTAAAGAGCGCAAGTGCCAAAAGCGCGTTGATTTTAGGCTTGCTCAGATTCAAGGACAGTCCTTTGGATGGACGGAATAGTCGTGTCCTCGATTGTAGCGTCCCTGGGACGCGCGTGGCGACAACGAAATAATATTGAACTAAACCGCAGGTAGAGGCCTGGGTTCGCATCTACGAACCTAGGCGTACGGAGTCATTTGGCGCATCTTGGTGGTACAGGACCACCATAAAGGGGACAGGCACCTTTGTGGTGGTATGCCCCTACGACCAAGGAGGCCGTTATGAACGGAAGGCACTTCGATAAGCAAACTCAGCGTGAGCGCACCTGCTCGCTGGTTCACGGTACTTGGCGTTGTGTGGGTGCCAAAATAGCTTGCGCCGGCGCGTGTGCGCTTATGGTCGGCCAGCTGCTACTGCCGAGCGTGGCGCTGGCGACGGAATGCGCCGATCCCGCCGCTGGGACGGATGAGGTTGCCGCGGCTCCGGTGACGCCGACGGTTGCGGAGGATACGGCGGCTCCGGCGCCGGTACCGGTGGCTCCGGCTGCGCCGATGACTGACGCGGCTCCGGCGGCACCGTCCACGGCAGAAGCTCAGCAAGATCAGCAGGACGCATCAGCGGCAACGGTGAACGATACGGTTGCTGCCAACCAAGATGGCTCTCTTGGTGGCACCGACAGCTCGTCGGCAAACAACACCATCATGCCCTGTGGCGTGACCGATGTGACAGGCGGGAGCGGCGTTAGGGTCAATACGACCGTGGTCGATCATTATACGAACTGCGTGCTTTCGGACAACATCACGCTCAAAAAGGGCCAGCCGTATACCTATGATGATTTTCCCGATGTAGAAGGTGGCATTCCAGAAACGCTTGCGAGCGAAGTCGTCGAGGTTAAGTACTACAGGGCCGATGCCGCTTCGGGCACTCTGGTCGAAGTTCAGGATGCGTCCATGTCCGACGTGACGGCTCGCTTCGAACCCATTGGCAATCACATGAGGCTGACGCTGACCTTTACGGGTGGCGCGGCAGGCGGCTCGTATCGACTCACGCGCAATGAGGATCTTTATATTGGCGCGGCACTGACGTATACCAGCACCGACTATGGCACCGACTATGAAGGTGACAACAGCTCCGCGGGCAGCTCGATTACCGTCAACGAAACCAGGGACGACTATTACCTCCACTACGCCATCAATAGCGAAATTACGCTTGTTGCGTCAGAAAGCGAAGCCCTCCATAACCTGAACGTCAACGACGTGAAGACCAACTACGCGCCCGGCGAGGCGCCGCGCGCGACCGCGACGATCCCCGCCGCCGATGCCGACAAGTACGAGATCGCCTACGAATGCTGGGAGGAAATGGATGGCAGCGATCCCGCGGAGCTCACGCCCGTTGCCTTCTGGTATTCCGACCCCGCCAAGTATCCGACGGGCGCGAGGAGGATCGACCACTTCGAAGAGGGCAAGTTCTACATGTATTCCGTTGAGCTGAGGCTCAAGGGCGACAATACCGTGGCCGATGACTGCGAAATGAACGTCAACGGCCATTGGGTGCACCACATCAAGACCGTCAACGGCGTCTTCGCGCCCAATGCTGACAATATGCTGTGCGAGCAGCCGATTGACGAATGGCGTGCCATCGACGTTATCGAGATCAACGGTGCCACGACCACCTTCAAGGCGGGCGATAAGCCGGTCTTTACGGCGAATGTTCCGACGGGCTCCAACTCCCTTCCTCAGTGTGAGTTCTGGACGGGCAGCGATGGCAGCGAAGTGAACTCTCAGAAGTTCTGGGATCAGAACATCACGAACCACATCGATGCCTTTAAGCCTGGCGTGACCTATCGCTACGGCATCTACCTTAAGTCGGCGCGCGGCTTCTACTTTACGCCCAACACCAAGCTGGTGATCAACGGCCAGGAGTGCGGCTACCAGGTCGCGGATAGCGTTTCCGATGAGGACAGCGGCTGGATCTACACCCTGTGGCTCAACACCAATCTAACGTTTACGCCCGAAGCCACGCCGACTCCCGACCCGCAGCCTACGCCGGATCCCAAGCCGACACCGCAGCCTGGGGTGAAGCCCGAGACCAAGCCCGCGGTCAAGCCGGCCACGACAACCGCCACGACCAAGACGGTTGAGAAAACCACGCAGGCCAAGAAGGGCGATGCTGTCCTGGCTACCACGGGGGATACCACCGTGATGACGGTCGCCGCCCTAGGCATCGCCGGCGCAACCGTAGCCGCAGCCGGCATCGCCGCAACCAAGCGCCGCAGGCACTAGGTTTCGGTGACAGCGCCCATCCTCGGCTTTAGCAAAATCTCAATCTGTAACACCAAGCTGCCCAAAACGGCTCCAGGTGTTACAGATTGAGACGAACTGTTCGGCCGCTGACCTAACGTCTCGATCTGTAACACATAGCGAGGAATTTAGCCTCTAACTGTTACAGATTGAGACAAACGCCGGAATTGGTTTGCCGACCAGGCCCCCAACCACAAAGGTTCACTGTCCCCTTTGTGGTGGTCGGTCGACCGGCATAGAAAAAAGTCCCCGCCGGGCGTGTGCTCGACGGGGACTTTGCCGTTTGATGGCTAGCGCTGTAGGTGATTACTCGCCCAGCAGGCTCTTGGTGATGGAAGCGGCGGCCTTCTTGCCGGCGCCCATCGCCAGAATGACCGTAGCGGCACCGGTGACGATGTCGCCGCCGGCCCAGATGCGGGGATCGGTGGTCTGGCCGGTCTCCTCGTCGGCAACGATGTAGCCCCACTTGTTGAGCTCCATCTTGCCGCCGATCTTCTTTGCGAAGGGGTTGGCGTTGGTGCCGATAGCCGAGATCGCGACGTCGCAGGGGATCTCCTCGATGGCGCCCTCGATGGGCACCGGGCGACGACGGCCGGACTCGTCGGGCTCGCCGAGCTCCATCTTCTGGACCTTGACGGCGCACACGGAGCCGTCCTCGCCTGCGACAAACTCGAGCGGGGAGACGAGCGGCAGAACCTCGACGCCCTCGGCCTTGGCATGGTGCAGCTCGGCACGACGGCAGGGCATCTCGTCCTCGGTACGACGGTAGGCGATGATGGCGTGCTCGGCGCCCAGGCGCTTGGCGGTACGGACGGCGTCCATAGCCACGTTGCCGCCACCAAAGACGACGACGTTCTTGCCGTGCTTGGTGGGGGTGTCGTACTCGGGGAACTTGTTGGCCTTCATCAGATTCACGCGGGTGAGGTACTCGTTCGCGAAGAAGACGTTGGGCAGGTTCTCGCCGGGGACGTTGAGGAACTTGGGCAGGCCGGCGCCGGTCGCCACGTAGATGGCGTCGAAGCCCTGCTCGAACAGCTCCTCGGCCGTGGCCATGTTGCCCACGACGGAGTTGTACTCAAACTTGACGCCCATGTCCTCCAGGCCGTCAATCTCGCGCTTGACGACTGCCTTGGGCAGACGGAACTCGGGGATGCCGTAGACCAGCACGCCGCCGCCGGTAAAGAAGGCCTCAAAGACGGTGACGTCAAAGCCGTTGCGGGCGAGCTCGCCGGCGCAGGTGATGCCGGACGGGCCAGAGCCGACGACGGCTACCTTCTTGCCGTTCTTGGGGGCCATCTTGGGCGTGGAGGCTAGCTCGGGGCGGTCACCCAGGAAGCGCTCGAGCTGGCCGATGGCCACGGGCTCGGACTTCTTACCACGGATGCACTTGCCCTCGCACTGGTTCTCCTGCGGGCAGACGCGGCCGCAGATAGCGGGAAGCATGGAGTCCTCGCGGATGGTATCGAGGGCGCCGCCGAAGTCCTTCGCGCGGATCTGCTCGATAAAGCGGGGGATGTTGATGTTGACGGGGCAGCCCTCAACACAGAACGGCTTCTTGCAGTTGAGGCAGCGCTCGGCCTCGGCCAGCGCCATCTCCTCGGTGAAGCCCTTGTCGACGGGGCGGAAGTCGCAGGCGCGCTCGGCAGCCGGCTCCTCGTTATCGGGGGTGCGGGGTGACTTCATATCGGCAACGAAACGACCGTTAACTAGTGGCATGCGCAGCTCTTTTCCTCATAGGCCTTGAGGGACGCGCCCTCTTCGGAACGGTAAGCGGCCTGGCGGGCACGAAGGTCATCCCAGTCGACCAGGGTGGCATCGAAGTCGGGGCCGTCGACGCAAGCGAACTTGGTCACGCCGCCCACCTCGACGCGGCAGCAGCCGCACATGCCGGTGCCGTCAACCATGATGGGGTTGAGCGACGCGGTGATGGGGGTGTCGTACTTCTGGGCGGTGAGGGTCGAGAACTTCATCATCGGAACGGGGCCGACGCAGAAGACCTGGCTCACGGCCTTGTCCTGCAGCAGACGCTCCAGCGGAGCGGTGACAACGCCCTGCTCGCCGTAGGAACCGTCGTCGGTAGTGATGTGGATGTGGTCCTCGTCGAGGAGCTCGCGGAACTGATCCTCCATGAGCAGGAGGTCCTTGGTGCGGGCGCCCATGATGGCGTGCACCTCGTGACCGGTCTCGACCAGGTGCTTGGCGACCGGGAAGGCAATTGCCAGGCCAACGCCGCCGCCAATGACGGCGCAGGGGCCCTCGGCCATCTCGGTGGGAACGCCCAGCGGGCCCACGACGTCGCGCAGCGACTCGCCGGCCTCGTAGGTGGAAAGCATTTCGGTGGTCTTGCCGATCACCATGAAGATGAACTCGACCCAGCCCTCGTCACCGTTCCAGCCGGCCAGGGTAAACGGGACACGCTCGCCCGTCTCGTTGGCGCGAACCATGAGGAACTGTCCAGCGTGCGCATGCTTGGCGATTGCAGGCGCCTCGATGCGGAACTTGAACACCTTCTCCGAGAACTGCGTCTTCTCCAGGATCTTATACATAGAACCCCTCTCTTGTTAGGGCCGCCGAACCGTGCCTCCACGGAAATGGACGGTAGCCCGAATAAAACCGTACGCGCACAGGCGTTGTGCAGACATACGGTGCAAATTATACCCTCATGGACATGTCACTTACGTGTGTCTTCGGCGGTTGGGAGCAGGGTTTATCCACTTTGGCCTTCCAAAGGGGGAGAGGTTTATTTTGGCCAGTTTTATTGGGTAAAACGGCAAAGGGGGCCGGCCTCGGGTTGTGATGAGGCCGGCCCCCTTTGGGGCGCTATGTGTGTAAGTCGGCGCGCGGTTGATTGCGATGCCGCAACTGAGGTGTTTCCGCAGATAAAACCTGCCAAAATAAACATCCCTAAATGGTAGGCTTTAGTGCTTGCCGTTGGCGGAAGCGGCGCCGTTGACGTGATCGCGGGCGTAGATTACGCCGTGCACGATCGCCAGGCCGGCGGCGTCTGCGGCGCGGGCGCAGGTATCCTGGAAGTCCTCGGCCTCGCGGGCGCGCAGCTGCTTGAGCACGTAGTCGGCGACAGCCATCTTGCCGGGAGGGTTGCCGATGCCGGTGCGGATGCGGCTGAAGTCGCGGCTGCCCATCTTGTCGATGATGGAACGCAGCCCGTTGTGGCCAGCATGGCCGCCGCCCACCTTAACGCGTACGTCGCCGGCGGGAATATCGAGCTCATCGTGGATTACGAGTAGCTCCTCGGCCTTGATCTTGTACTCGCGGCAGAGCTTGGAGATGGGGCCTCCCGAGGTATTCATGTACGACTGCGGCTTGACCAGCACAATCTGGCGCTTGCCGCCCTCTTCCTCGGGATCGTTGATGTTGATGAGCGCGACCTCGGCGCCCGCCTGGTTTTTCCAGTACGTGACACCGGCCTGACGGGCCAGCTCGTCGATTGCCTTAAAGCCGGCGTTGTGGCGGGTCTCGGCATATTCCTCGCCCGGGTTGCCAAGTCCGGCAACCATGCGAATCTTGAGCGGCTGTGCAGCTGCCATATTTGTCCTCCGTTACGTAAATAGTCCAATCAACGACAAAGGCTACCACGCCCGCCGAAGGCGAGGAAAGGTTGCAGCAAAGTCATTTCAGAAAACAGCTGCCCCGAGACAGCAGGAAGCCCCGGACACGCCGGGAGGGGTTATCAAAGCGAACATCCCGCAGCCGCAAAGCGGCGAGGACGTTCGCGTGATAACCCCGCAGGCGTGTCCGGGGCTTCCGGAGGGATGCGAGGGTCGAGCGACTACAGCGCGAAGTCGCCGCCGACGAGCGTGGAGACGGGCTCCTCGTGGTAAACGGCGGAGATGGCCTGGGCGAACTCCTCGGCGACCGAGATGGTCTTGATCTTGCCGCCCACCTCGACGGGAATGGCGTCGGTGACGACGCACTCGACGATCGGGGCGTCGTTCAGGCGCTCGATGGCCGGACCGGAGAAGATACCGTGGGTGGCGCAGACGTAGATGTCGCCAGCGCCCATAGCCTTGAGCTCCTTGACGTTGGCGCACAGGGTGCCAGCGGTGTCGATCATGTCGTCGTTGATGACGCAGGTCTTGCCCTTGATGTCACCGATGATGCCCATGACCTCGGCGGCGTTGTGGCGCGGACGGCCCTTGTGGGCGATGGCCAGGTCGCAGCCGAGCATGTCGGACAGCTTCTTGGCGGCCTTGGCGCGACCCACGTCGGGGGAGACGACAACCAGGTTGTCGGTGTCGAAGTGCATGTCGTTGTAGTACTGGCCAAACAGCGGCAGTGCGGACAGGTGGTTAACCGGGATATCAAAGAAGCCCTGGATCTGACCCTGGTGCAGGTCGAGGGTGATGATGCGGTCGACACCGGCGCGCTCGAGCAGGTTGGCGACGAGGCGGGCGGTGATGGGCTCGCGCGGGCCGGCCTTGCGGTCCTGGCGGGCATAGCCGTAGTGGGTGATAACGGCGGTGATGGAGCGGGCGGATGCGCGCTTGGCAGCGTCGGTGGCAATGAGCAGCTCCATGAGCATGTCGTTGACGTTGCCGCCAGCCACGGACTGAATCAGGAAGACGTCGGCGCCGCGGACGGTCTCGTCGTAGCGGGCGTAAATCTCACCGTTGGCGAACTGCTTTAGCGTAAGGCCCGAAAGCTCGACCCCAAGGTACTCAGCGATCTTCTGAGCGAGGGGACGGTTGGAGGAACCGGAATACACGCGGATGGACTTGCGCATATTCTCCGACTTCTCGGGATCATTAATCGGCATTACCCTTCTCCTTTATACATCGAATGCCATATAGATGCCTTGTTGCATTGTAACCGCGCGACGGGGTTTATCGAGTCTTGATAACGTCTTTACCGTCAACGGACACGAACCGACCACTCATCCGGTCGCGCAGGTCACGATAGAAAAAAAGAGCCGTCCTCATGGAACAGCTCCTTTTGTGCTTGGTAAAACGTTATACCTCGTCGTTCTCGTGCAGACGGCGGCGATAATCGGCGGCCCAGCCCTCGATATTTACCTGACGGGCGCGGCCCAGACCGAGTGCGTCGGCCGGGACCGGCTCGGTGATGACGGAGCCGGCGGCCACGAGTGCGCCGTCGCCAATCTGGGCGGGCGCGACCATCATGGTGTCGGAACCGATGAAGGCATCCTTGCCGATGACGGTCTTGTGCTTGTGAACGCCGTCGTAGTTGCAGGTGATGGAACCCGCGCCCACGTTGACGCCGGAGCCCATGGTGGTATCGCCGATGTAGGACAGGTGGGGCACCTTGGAGCCCTCGCCGATCGTGGACTTCTTAATCTCCACGTGCGTACCGGCCTTGGAGCCGTCGAGCATGTGGGTGCCCGGGCGCAGGTAGGCGCGCGGGCCGCAGTCGACGCCGTTCTCGATGACGGCCTCGATGGCGATGGTCTCATCGATGATGCAGCCGCTGCCGACGGTGGTGTCGGTGAGGCGGCTGTTGGGGCCGAGCTGGCACTCCTCGCCCACGGTGACGTGACCGATCAGATGCGTCTGCGGCCACACGACGGTGTCGCGGCCGATGACGGCATCGGGGCCGATCCAGGCCTGCGTGGGGTCGATGAAGGTAACGCCCCCGGCCATCCAGTGCTCGTTGATGCGGTCGCGCGCGATGGCGGTGAGCTGCGCGAGCTGGATGCGGCTGTTGACGCCCAGGCCGTCGCGGTAGTCATCGCAGTGGAAGATGGAGACCGCCTGGCCGTGACCCTTGAGGATTTCGAGCATGTCGGGCAGGTAGTACTCGGACTGCGCGTTGTCGTTGCCGATCTCGTTAATGTGGGCGGCGAGCTGCGCGCCGTCGAAGGCGTAGCAGCCGGCGTTGCACTCCAGCAGCGTGGCGGCCTGCTCGGGCGTGCAGTCCTTCTGCTCGATGATGCGCTCGATCTGACCATCGGCGCCCAGCTTGATGCGGCCGTAGCCAAAAGGATCGGGCGGGGTCATGGTCATGACGGTGCAGGCGAGCTCGCCGGTGGCGACGGTCTGCGCGAACTTGGCGACGGTGTCGGCGGTGATGAGCGGCAGGTCGCCGTTGAGCACGACGACGGGGCCTTGCGTGATGCCGCAGGCCTCGAGCGCGACCTTTACGGCGTGGCCGGTGCCCAGGCGCTCGGCCTGCTCGACGCACTCGACCTTGGTGGCACTGTTGGCATAGGCGCCATCGATGAGGGCGCGCATCTCGTCGGCGTGGCTGCCGATGACGACCACGACGCGGCTGCAGCCGGCCTTGATGGTGGCGTCGACGATCCACTGGACCATGGGCTTGCCCAGGATCTTGTGCGAAACCTTGCAGTGGTTCGACTTCATGCGGGTGCCCTCGCCGGCGGCGAGGATAATTGCGGTTGCGTCCATGTGATCTCCTGTTACGTTATAGAGACGTGTGTTTGGAAACGATACACGGCGCAATATGATACCGCAGGCATATGATGAGCGCGTAGCGATTGGTGTGCGACGGCCGATGTCGCTGCCGCCGGCGTGGTGTTTGCGCTGCTTGCGGGCGGTGCCGGCAGTGCTTCGGCGTCGGTGATTTGGCGGGAGGGCGGGGATGCCTATGGACAACATGCGAGAGGGTTCGGGCGCCGAGCCCGTGGGGGCATTTTCAATGTCGCATCCGGCGGTGCCGGCACTCTATATTGTGTTGACGCTGGGGCTCACCATGTTCTCGATGCAGCCGGTGCTGATTGCGCTGTCGCTCGCAGGCGGGCTGGCGTATGGATTTGCGACGCGCGGGGCTGCCCGCACGATGGGCGCACTTCGCTGGCAGCTGCCGGTGATTTTGATTATCGCGCTGGTCAATCCGCTGTTTAGTGCATCGGGCTCGACCGAGCTGTTTCGTATTGGCATGCGCGCGGTGTATCTAGAGAGCATGGTTTACGGCCTGTGCATGGGCGGACTGTTTGTGGCGAGCGTGCTGTGGTTTGAGGCCGCGGCGTCGATGCTCGAATACGACAAGGTACTCGCACTGTTGGGCAACGCCGCGCCGGTGATCGCGCTCATGATCTCGATGTGCATGCGGCTTATCCCACAGTTTTTGCGCCGCGGCCGCACGGTGCTGGCGGTGCAGGACGCGGTCGATGTGCCGGGGCGTGCGCCCACCGATCCCGTGCGTTCGCGCCTGCGGGCATCGAGCGTGCTGATGGGCTGGGGCATGGAAGATTCGCTTGAGCGCGCGGATGCCATGCGCTCGCGCGGGTGGGGCGCCGCGACGCGTCGCACGACGTACGCGCGGTATCGGCTGGGGCGCGGCGACGCTGCCGCGCTGGTGGGGCTTGCGCTGTTTGGTGCCGCCGCGGTGGCAGTGGCATGGACCGCGACAACGCAGTATTCGTTTTACCCGCAGCTTTCGGTGCCCGCGCCGTGGCTGGGCTATGTCGTGTACGCTGTCTGGATGGTGCTGCCCTGTGTGTTGCATGCGATCGATGAGAAGAGGTTTGGCTGATGGCTCGGTTGGATAGGGGCCCGGTGTCGGGCGCGGCGTGCGGCCCGGATATGCCGGCGATTGAGGTGCGGAGCCTGAGCTTTGCCTACCCCGGGGCTGATGCTGCGGTGCTCGAGGGGCTCGACTGGTCTGTTCCCCAAGGTGCATTTGCGCTGCTTGTCGGCGGTACCGGATCGGGTAAGTCGACGCTGCTCTCGCTGCTCAAGCCCGAGATTGCTCCGGCGGGCGAGCGCGCTGGCGAACTGCTCGTGCTGGGCGAGAACGTTGCCGACATGGACGTGCGCGCGTCTGCGGAGCGCGTGGGCTACGTGTTCCAGGATCCCGAAAACCAGATTGTGTGCGAGACCGTGTGGCACGAGATGGCGTTTGGCCTAGAGAATCTGGGTGTGTCGCGCGACGAGATGCGCCGCCGTGTTGCCGAGACCAGCTATTTCTTTGGTCTGGAGGATTGGCTTCATCGCGATACCGATACGCTTTCGGGTGGCCGCAAGCAGCTGCTGTCGCTTGCCGCCGTTCTGGCGCTGCGTCCGCGCGTGCTGTTACTCGACGAGCCCACGTCTCAGCTCGATCCCGTTGCCGAGAAGAATTTTCTGCACGCGCTGTTTCGCGTGAACCGTGAACTGGGCTGCACGGTTGTTGTGGCTACGCATCAACCGCGGCCGATGCTCGAGTATGCGACGTGTGCGTACCGGATTGAGGGCGGTCGCGTGCGCGAGGTGGCGGATATGGCTTCTTTGGGGCGCCGAGAATCGCTGTTTTCCGATGACATGTTGGGGTGGGGTGCCATCCGATGTGCAAAAAACGGAGTATTCAGCAGGCGTGAGGACAATTTGGGCTCTCTGGAGCCACCCGGGGACGTATCGAGCGCGAAAAAAAGTTTGGAATTGGACAAATCGTCCGAATTTGTGGCGCAAACGTCGCTCGAGAACGGCTCGGAAGCCCTCCCGCGCACGGATGGAGGCAGAATACTCCAAAAAATGCACGGCGGGTCGGCTACCACCCTGTCGGAAGGCTGGTTTCGCTACGATCGCGCGGGCGGTTGGGTGCTGCGCGGGCTCGATGTGACGTTTTCGGCCGGCGCGGTGCATGCGGTCGTGGGCGGAAACGGCTGCGGCAAGTCGACGATGCTCTCGGTGCTGGCCAAGACGGCTAAGCTGCAGCGTGGCCGCATGGTGCGTGGGGCGGCCTCGGCGGCGCTGCTGCCACAGAATCCCAAGGCATTGCTGGTCGCCGAAACGGTGCGCGACGAGCTGATGGAATGGGCTTCGACCTGCGGATACGACGAGGCCGCAGCACAGGAGCAGACAGCGCGCCTGGGTCTGGCGGGCTTGGAGGCGCGTCACCCGTACGATCTTTCGGGCGGTCAGCGCCAGCTGCTTGCGTTGGCAAAGCTGCTGTTGATTGGTCCGGAGCTGCTGCTGCTTGATGAACCCACCAAGGGCCTTGATCTGACAAGTCGCTGCATTATCGCCCGAGCCCTGCGCGAGCATGCGCAGGCCGGCGGCACCGTCGTCATTGCCACGCACGACTTAGACTTTGCCGAGCAGGTGTCCGACGACGTCGCCATGATGTTCGACGGCGAGATCGCCTGTATGGAGCCTCCGGCAGATTTCTTTGCCGACAACGTGTTCTACAGGGCGTGATGGGATGACGGATCATCGCGCCTCGCGCCTACTCGCAAAAATGGAGATCCCGCTGTTGTTGGCGGTACCGGCAGTGATGACTGCGGCGTTGCTGGCGGGCATTGAGCAGGCGGCGCTTGCCATGCTGGTTGTAGTGACGCTCGTGCTCGCACTGTTCTTTGCGGGCTACGAGACCTCGCGCCCGGGCCTGCGCCAGATTATGCCCACGCTGGTTCTGGCGGCGCTGGCCGCGGCGGGGCGCATCCTGTTTGGGCCCATTCCCGATTTTAAGCCCGTGAGCGCTATCGCCATTATCGCGGGTGCGACACTTGGCCGTCGCAATGGTTTTATGGTCGGCGCGTTGGCGGCACTGACCAGTAATTTCTTTTTTGGACAGGGCATGTGGACGCCGTGGCAGATGTATGCCTGGGGTCTGGTTGGCTATGTTGGCGGCGCGCTGGCGCATGCGGGCGCGTTTGATCGCGCCGATGGAACCGTGCGAATGCCGGCGCTGTTGGCGTATGGCTTTGCCTCGGGCTTGCTGTATGGCGTCGTGATCAACGCGTATGACATCATCGGTTTTGTGCAGCCGCTCACCTGGGCAGGCGCCGTAGCGCGTCTTGCTACGGCGGTGCCGTTCGATATCACGCACGGCCTCGCGACCTGCGTGTTCTTGGCCGCCTTGTACAAGCCTTGGTGCCGTCGCATTAACCGTGTCGTCGTGAAGTACGGGCTGTAATGGCGGTTGCGCCGGGGCGAGAATCAATATTGCCTTGGTGTCATATCAAAACTATGCCGGTTTACGGGGCTGGATTGACACAGACCGACCATACCGGCATTTTCCGTAATAGGGCAAGCCGTTTACCTGCGGCTTTATTTTGCTCGAATTGCGTGTGGTCAGGGATCTGCGATTCAGCCCCGTAAACTGGCATAGTTTTGCGCACGCCGACTCGTATGACGGTCGCAGCGGGTTCCAGAAGGCTAAATGACCAATTTTCCTCCGTCACTGGGGACCAGCTGGGAGTGCTCGCCACGAAAGCGGTCCATCTACTACGTTTAGGTCGCCGTCCTCAACCACAGTGAACAATGTGAAAAGAAAACCGCAGGTAGAAAGCCTGCGGTTTTTCGTAGAACATGGTTATGGTTGAGGGTAACGGCTTAAACGTAGTAGATGGGCGCTTTTCGCGGCAGATGTATTACGCAGGTGTCCTCGGAGAGCCAAAATGATCTGTTTCCCTCCGTCCCCGGGGGATCGTTTGGGGGTTAGAGCTCCAGGGTGAGGGTGACGGGGCAGTGATCACTGCCGAAGATGTCGCCGCGGATGCCGGTGTCGCGTACGTTGCCGGCGATTGCGTCGCTTACCAGGAAGTAGTCGATGCGCCAGCCTGCGTTGTTCTTGCGGGCATTAAAGCGGTAGCTCCACCAGCTGTAGACGCCCTCGACGTCCGGATTGGCCGCGCGCCAGGTGTCGGTAAAACCGGCGTCGAGCAGCTCGGTAAACTTGCCGCGCTCCTCGTCCGAAAAGCCGGCGTTGCCGCGGTTGGACTTGGGGTTCTTAAGGTCGATCTCCTCGTGAGCCACGTTAAAGTCGCCGCAGGTTACGACGGGCTTTCCGGTCTCGCGCTCGAGGCCCGCCAAAAAACCGCGATAGGCATCGTCCCAGGCCATGCGTACATCGATGCGCGCGAGCTCATTTTGGGCGTTGGGCGTATAGACGTCCACGAACCAAAACTTGTCGAACTCGAGCGCACAGACGCGGCCCTCGGTTGCGGCTCGGGCGACGAGCTCGGCGGTCCCACCCTCGCCGGCGTAGGGTAGCAGCGCATCGGCGTGCAGCACGCGCAGCGGTTCCTGGCGGCTAAAGACCGCAGTGCCCGAATAGCCTTTGCGTTCGGCGTAGCTCCAGGTTTGGTGATAGCCGGGCAGATCGATATCGACCTGGCCTTCTTGCAGCTTGGTCTCCTGCAGCGCCAGGATATCGACGTCGAGTTCTTGCGCGATCTGGATAAAGCTCGGGTCCTTTTTGAGCACGGCGCGCAGGCCGTTGACGTTCCACGAGGCGAAAGTGTAAGTCTGAGGCATGGTGTCCTTTCGACGGGGTTGGCAGGCTTAAGATTAACGCAACAAGAGCGGGGCGGAGTCCGCGAGTGATAGTGCGAACGCCGCCGTCCCTAAGACACGGACGGAGGACATATATGACGCAGGCAATATCGGACCCCAAACAGGCCTCCGCCGCGCTGGCGGAGCTGTTCGAAACCCATAGCAACGTGGTCTTCTTTGGCGGCGCGGGCGTTTCCACGGCGAGTGGCATCCCCGATTTCCGCAGCGTGGATGGCCTGTATCACCAGCGGTTTTCCTATCCGCCCGAGACTATGCTCTCGCACAGCTTCTACGAGGCGCATCCGGCGGAGTTTTTCGACTTCTACCGGACCAAGATGATCACCCTTAACGCCAAGCCCAACCACTGCCACGCCAAGCTGGCGGAGCTGGAGCGCGCCGGCAAGCTCGACGCCGTGGTGACGCAAAATATCGACGGCCTGCACCAGATGGCCGGCTCGCAGCGCGTGTTTGAGCTGCACGGCTCGGTCCACCGCAATATCTGCCAGACGTGCGGCGCGGTCTACAGCGCCGAATGGATTTGCGCGCGCGAGCACGAGGATGCCGCGGGCGTGCCCGTGTGCCCTGCGTGCGGTGGTCGCATCAAGCCCGATGTGGTGCTCTACGAGGAGCCGCTCGACGAGCATGTGCTTACCGGCGCCGTTGCTGCCATCGCCGCGGCCGACGCCCTCGTCGTGGGCGGAACCTCGCTCGTGGTGTATCCGGCGGCGGGCCTCACGCGTTACTTTACTGGCGATACGCTGGCCATTTGCAATTTGGCGCCCACCGATCAGGATGCAAATGCCGACCTGCTGATTTCTTGCGACATCGCGGCCGCGTTTGCGTTCTAGCCCGCGCGCGCGGATACAATAGAAAGACTGATTGCAAAGCGACCCCGCCGCCAGCGCCCGAGCGCGGCGGCGTGGGCATTTTAGGAGGATGTTCATGGCGAACGACAGCAAGACATGGCGGTGCGGAAAGTACGAGCTCAGCTTTGACCGTCCGCGCATCATGGGCGTCCTCAACGTGACGCCCGATTCGTTTAGCGACGGCGGTGAGCACTTTGACCAGGATGCCGCTATCGAGTACGGCCTGGCGATGCTCGATGCCGGCGCCGACATCATCGACGTGGGCGGTGAGTCCACGCGCCCCGGCTTTACCCCGGTCAACCCCGACGAGGAAGCGCGTCGCGTGCTGCCCGTCGTGCGCGGGCTTGCCAAAGAGGGCGCCATCGTCTCGATCGATACGCGTCATGTGGCGGTTGCCAAGGCGGCTGTGCGCTGCGGTGCTTCGATTGTCAACGACGTGACGGGCTTCACCGATCCCAAGATGGTTGAGTTCGTTAAGACGAGCACCTGCGGCGTCATCGTAATGCACGCCGGCGAGGTCGCCGTACCCGCACGCACGCATGCAACGGTGCAGCTCGATACCTCGGCTGCGGCGTTTGTTGCCGAGAAGGCACGCGAAGCGGCTGCCGAGGCTGCGCGCGAGGCCGAGAAGCCGGCCCGTCGCCGTCGCGGCAAGTTGCTGGGCGAGCCCAAGGTTGAGGCCAAACTTCCGGGCGGTGTGGTACAGCCCTCGCTGCCGTTTGGCGAATCGGAGCCCGCGCCCGAGTCCGAGCCAGAGACGCCGGCTGCCGAGCAGGCTGCCCCTGCCGCTGCTGCGCCCGAGACCGTGCCCGCAGCTACCGAAGCCGCACCAGAGCCCAGCGACCACCTGGCAGCCATGATGCGCCGCAGCGCCCGCCGCGAGGAGGCCTACGTGCCCACCTCTCAGCTCCGCCGCTTTACCCTGCCCGATTCGGCGCCCATCATGCGCCGCGTCATGGGCTTCCTGTCCGACCAGGCCCGTACGCTCATCCATGCCGGCGTGTCGCGTGACCGTATCTGCATCGATCCCGGTCCGGGCTTTGGCAAGACGGCCAACGAGGACATCGTCATCCAGCGCGAGACCGCCAAGATGGCGTCGCTGGGCTACCCGCTCATGTGCGCCGTGTCGCGCAAGCGCTTTGTGGGCGCCGTCTCGGGCGTGACCGAGGCCGCCGAGCGCGATGCCGCCACGTTTGGCGTGTGCCTGGGCGCCATCCAGGCCGGCGCCAACATCGTGCGCGTGCATGACGTTGCGGGCTTTGCACAGTTCCTGAACGGTTACTGGGCCGTTGCCAAGCCGCAGCCGCGCCGCGCGTTTGTGGCCGTGGGTTCCAACCTGGGGCATCGCTGCGACAACATCCGCGCTGCGCGCGACATGATTGCCGAAATCCCGCTCACCTGCGTGTCCAACTGCTCGCGCATCTACGAGAGCGAGCCGGCCTACGAGACGCGCCAGGACGCGTTTGCCAACGCCGTCATCGAGATCAAGACCGAGCTGGCTCCGCTGGTGCTGCTTGACGAGCTCATGAAGATTGAGGCCGAGCTGGGGCGTGACCGCTCCAAAAAGGCCAAGGCAAACGGCCCGCGCACCATCGACTTGGACCTGCTGTGGATGGACGGCGAGACCCACGGCGGCAAGAAGCTGCGTCTGCCGCATCCGCTGATCGGCGAGCGCGACTTTGTGCTGGTGCCGCTCGAGGACCTGATGCACGACCCGGCGCGGTTCTTCCGCTACAACGGCGTCGAGGTCAAGGAGCCCGAGGATCGCGTGGGCCATATCGTGGGCGAATTGGGGCGTATGTAGATGATCGAGATGAATGCTGTTGCCGCCGGTACCGAGCTCGACGCGGCGCGTGACGCGGGCCGCGAGGGCATGTCCGCGGGCTGGTGCGCGTGGAGCGCGGGCGATACATCGCTGACGTTTTCGCTGGTCGTGCGCCCCGATGTGAACATGCACGCCTTCCACGGCCTGCCGTTTGTGGCCGCAATGGGCATGATGGACGCGCTCGTGGGCACGGCCGCAACGCCGGGCCTGGGGCTTGCCGGCAAGGTGGGTATCCAGTGGCCGAGTGACATCGTGTGCGGCGCGCCTGCGTTTGAGACGCCGCTCGCGCGCGTCGCCGTCAACGGCGGTGCCGGTGCCGCGGGCATGTTCGGTGCTGTGACGGTGGATATTGAGCGTTCGGCACTGAGCGAGCTCGGCGTGGATGTGGCCGACGAAGTGCTGGTCGAGGCACTGGCCGCGGCGGTGCTCGCTCGCGTTGACGCCTGGGCGGTTGCCGCCAACACACCACAGGGCGCTGCTGGCCCGCTGGCCCCGGTGCTGGGCGAGTACTTCGACATGGCGCCGCTGCTGGGCCGCCAAGTTGCGGCGGTGTCGCCCAACGGCTTGCCGCTTGCGGTCGGTGTGTTTGCGGGCCTGGACATCTGGGGCCGCGCGACCATCAAGACCGATGCCGGCGAGCAAGAGTTTCCGTCCGAGGCCGTGCGCATTCGCGGTCTGTAACGCGAGGCGCTCGCGCCCAAAGATAACGATGACAACGGAGTCCTCCTTGGCTTGCACCGGGGAGGGCTTTCGCGTGGCTGTGGGGTAGCACCTCGGTCCTATTCCTCAAAACTGAAAATTTTTCGTTTTTGAGGAATGGGAAACATGCACGATATCGCTGTGCTAGGCGTATTCGAGGAGTCTCTATTCCTCAAAATTGAAAATAATTCAGTTTTGAGGAATAGGCTTGGCGAACGTTTGCGGGGACTGTGGCATCGGGCGTGCTCGACTTAGGTCCCCGTCCTACCCCAGCTTCTGCATGCGGCGGTAGATTTCGCAGATGCCCTTGATGGTGAGCTGCCCATCGACCACGTCGAAGGCGTCGGTCGAATCGGCGACGATGCCGGCGAGACCGCCCGTGGCGATAACGGTGGCATCCTCGCGGCCCAGCTCGCGCTTCATGCGCGCTACCAGGCCCTCGGCCATGGCGGCGGCGCCCATCACGGCGCCGACCTTGATGCACTCCTCGGTATCGCGGCCGATGGCGTGCTCGGGCGCCTCGAGCGGCACGCTGGCGAGTTTGGCGGCGCGTGCGGCAAGCGCGTCCATGGAGATGCGGATACCCGGCGCGATCGCTCCGCCAATGTAATAACCGTCCTCATCGATGACGTCGATATTGGTCGCGGTGCCAAAATCCACCACGATCGCCGGCGCGCCGTAGAAAGTCTCGGCCGCAACGGCGTTGGCGATGCGGTCGGCACCAACGGCCTGGGGGCGCGCCGCCCGCAGCTTGGTCACGGCCGCCGTCTGCGGGCCAATGACGATGGCGTCTGCCGCGATGCGGTTGGCCACGGCGTGCCACTCGCGCGAGAGCTGCGGCACCACGCCCGCAAAGGCGATCGCGTCGACCGCATCGAGCGAAAGGCCGTACATCTTAAAGAAACCCATCAGGCGCACGTGGATCTCGTCGGCGGTATAGGAGCGGTCGGTGGGCATGCGCCACGACTGCACCAGCTCGTCTCCGTCAAACAGGCCCATGGCCGTCTGCGTGTTTCCCATATCGATAGCGAGCAGCATGTCTACTCCAGGTGTCGGCGTAAAAGGACGCGCACCATTGTATACGCGCCGCCGACGCTACGCCACGATTTGCCAGCGCGGAACAATCACGTAGCCCAGGTCGTTGCCGGGGATAAAGATGTGCTCGCCGGGGTGAAGGTCGGCCTGTTCGCCGCAGGCAACGTGGCGGTTCTCGATCCACGCGCCGGCGGGGTTGCGAACGGTTGCGCGTAGCGAGCCATCCTCGCGTATGCGCAGGCCGAGCGCCTGCCTACCGATATCGGCGCTGCTGAGGATAATGGCTTTGATGCCTGCGCCATCCTCGGGCGTATCGAACGCGCGCGGGTCGCGGCCCAGGCGGCACGCGCGACAGCCGTCGAGGGACACCGTCTTCCAAAGTGCCTCGCTGCCGGGTACCGGGCGGTCGCCGGCGGGTGCGATGGAAATCTCGAGCGCGAGCGTGCGGTTGAGCCCGGCGGGCATGGGGGCGCCGCTTGCTGGCGGCTCAATCTGTATGCTGCCGAATCCCTGCTCGGCGGTGGCGGCACCCAGGCTGGCACGGTCGAGTTCCATGTCGTGGGCGATGCCGTACAGCACGGCGGCGAGCTGCGGCCCCAGGTAGTGGTTCACGATATAGCTTGCCTGCTCGCGCACGAAGACACCGCGATCGGTGCGGCCGCTTTTCTTTTGGAGCCAGTTGAACATCCAGCAGGCCTTGCCCAGGCCACGGCGGAGCGCTTGTCGTAGCAGACGAAACTCGACGAGGCCGTTTTCGTTGCCGTCAGCGGCGGCGGCCAAGGCAAGTGTGGCGTCATCGACGGCGTGGATGGTCCCACCGGGCTTGGTCGCCGTGCTGCACTCCCAAATCCAGCGGGCGAGCAGCTGGCCGGCTTGTTGCCAGGCGGCCGAGTCGTCTGCGGCGATCGGGGCGCGCCGCGCGGATGCATCTTCGGCGCGACCTTGGGTGAACTTCCAGAGCCAACCAGTGCGTGCGAGCTCAACGCGACGCGCGGGCGTTGCGCCCACCTGTCCCGCCAAAATGTCGACATTGCCTTCGATAGCGGTGAAAAATGTGCGTTTGGCTAGGTATTTGACCCAGTCGGCGCCCGCCTTGCGATTGGCCGGCTTGGGTGTTGAGGGAATGCTGCCGAGCTGCGACTCGGCAAGCGGAAGCTCGGCATCCGAAGATTCCGAATAACCGGGCGCGTCCAGCAGCGTGCCGATGCGGCGCTGCGTCTTTGCAAAATTGCGATTGCGGACGATGGGTTGAAAGGCGTCCCAATCGCCGCGGTCGATAAAGGCGAGCGTGGCGGGGTCGATGCCGCCGCGCTGGTCGTATGAGCCCATCTTGATACAGGTGCTGCGCAGCAGGGCGCTTTCGTTTTCGAGCACGGCGTATTGCAGACAGAGCATGCCGATCTTGCGACGCAGCAGCTCGGGATCGGGCTCGCGGGTGTCGGGCGTGCTGTCTTCGATGCCCGCCGGTTCGTCTGCCGCGCTCCAAGGATCGCAGCCTCCGTGCTCCAAAAACAGCAGGCAGGCAGCGGCGCTTCCCGTTAGCGCGCGGGGCCGAAACTCGGCATCGTCTGCCATGCTGCCGCAAAGTACCTGCTCGGGCGAGGCCGAGCGGCGACGCACCGTAAAGTAGTCGCCCAAAAAGCTCTCGAGTTCGTCGCGGACGCGCTCTGCGGCAGCTCCCGTGCCGGCCTGTGCGAGCACCTCGCTTACCTGCGCGCCCGCGCGATACCAATCGATGTCGACGGCGTAGACGACCTCGTCACCGAGTGCCTGGGCGCACCATGTGCCAAAGCCGCGGCTGGTCAGGGCGTCGAGCTGCTCAAACAGCTCGGCATAGGCATTGTGGGGCGCGGCGCTGGCCATGGGATGTCCTTTCGCGATTACTTAGCTTCGCAGGGTATCAGATACCGTCCATGATGGCGCGCGCGACCGTGAGCGGTCGGCGACGTCGTTCAGCTGAAACGCGCAGCGTGGGCGTGCGGTCGCGTCCGGGTAGTCTCGCCGACAAGTTGGGCGAGCGGACGGAGGATGCCATGGATGCCCAAGGTGTGGTGAACAGTGTGTGGGAGCCGTTGCGCCGCGCGGCGCGCGGATGGCTGGATGCCGAGGCCGAGCTGGATCAATTTGCTGCACGCGTGGAGCGCGTGCTTGCTCCACGGCCTGGCGCGGCCCGCGCGGCGGGGGACCAGGCCGCCGGCGACGAGACGTTCGCCACGCCGCTGGCGCCGATACCGTCGCAGCAGACGATGCTGGCGGATGCCGCAACGGCCGCGATGGCCACACTGCCGGAAGTTCCCGCGCAAACGCAGCTGCCGTTTGCCGAGCTCATCTACCCC
Source organism: uncultured Collinsella sp. (assembly GCA_958347015.1). Taxonomy (GTDB): domain Bacteria; phylum Actinomycetota; class Coriobacteriia; order Coriobacteriales; family Coriobacteriaceae; genus Collinsella. Next base: position 69,921 of record CATVTV010000005.1, read on the forward strand.
ATGCCGGGCACGCGCCACGCGAGCACGCTGGTGTATCGCGCGGGCGAGCGCGTGTTCAAGATTGCGCTGGATGCGGCTGCGGCTGCCCGGCTGGCGCGCGAGGCTCGGTTTTTAGCCGGGCCGCTGTTGGGCTACGCGTGTTTTGCCGATGTGTATCGGCTGGGCTCGGTTCGCGATGCGCGTCTTTCGGCCGAGCCGCTCGCGTGCCTGTCCGAGCAATATATTGCGGGCTTGCCAGCCGATGCGTGGGTCGAGCGGCATGCGCAGGGACTTGAGCCGGGGTCGGTGGCGCGCGAGCAAATCGTGGGCGCACTTCATGACCGGCTGCTCGAGGCGCTCGCCATTGTTCATCGCGCCGGGATTATCCATCGCGACATCCATCCGGGAAACATCCTGGTCGACGATGCCGGCGCCGTGCACCTGATCGATTTTGGTTGCGCGATCACACTTGCCGAGGCCGATGCCGCCGCGCGCGAGCCGGCGCTGCGCGAATGCGTGCTCAGCCGCGGCTTTGAGGCGCCCGAGGCCCACGTGGGCGGGCCGTATGCGCCCAAAACGGATCTCTATGCCGCTGCTGCCGTGGCGTCGCAGCTTGCCTACGGCACCCGCGACGTTACTGAGTTGCCGCCGACGCCGCTGGGGCGTCGCTTGGCCCGCGTGCTGGGATAGGGGGTGGACGACGGCGCTCGGCCGCCGCGGCCCGCGCCGGGCCCGCGTGTCGCCGTTCATGTTTTCAGCTGAATCGCGCGATGCCCTGGCACTTCTGCCTCCTGCCACACTGTCGCCAACAAGGCGGGCATCCAGAGCCCGCCACACCAACCGAAAGGATCAATCATGAATCGCTTCGAAAACGTCCCGACCACTATCCTCGGTACCGGATATCTCAACGAGCCGCACATGAGCGTGGTTTCGGTTAACGACTGCTCGTCTTCTGTCGCCGGTGTTATGGCCCAAATGAACCGCGGCCGTGCGCACTTTAAGCAGAAGGTTTGCGAAAACGCTAAGGCCCGCGAGCTGGTGGACATTGCGATGGTCAACGTGGCGAGCGATGTGCAGGTCATGCGCCTGCGCGACGTCGTGTCCGGCGAGGGCGACGGGAGCGATGCCGGGCCTGCCAGCGCCGCCGCCGATACCCTGTCCGCACCCGACCTGGACGAGGCCGATGCCGCCTTTGTCCCCGTTAAGGACCTGCCCGACATTACGCTCAAGGCCCACGGCCTCACTCGTCTCAACGACGGCATCGTGCGCGCCCTCAACTTGGTGCACGACCGCGCCCAGCGCCAGCTGCACGCAGGCATCAAAGTTAAGCGCTCGCTCGTGCTCATCTACACCGATGGGCGCGACGAGCCAGCCGGCAATGTGGACGAGGCCGCCGAGCTTATCGCCAAGATGGTCGCAAAGGACCAGGTAAAGGTGGTGTTCTTGGGCTTTGGCGACTTTGATCGCGCGACGGCCGAGCAACTCACCAAGAGCTGCGGCGGCTATTTTGAGGCCAACTTTGACGCGAGCGACGGTGTGCCGTTCGACCGCTTCTTCCACTTCATGAGTGAGATCGCGTGCGGCATGAGCCGCCTGGCGCCCGGCACGGCGATCGCCACGTCCGAGACCTTCGACGGCGATGACGACGACATTCGCTTTGTGTGCACCGACGGCGTGACCACGTTCGAAGAGTTCTGCAAGTAGGGCATCTGCCAGCGCATGTATCCCAGTAAGTCCCGGACGCGGTGCCGGACGGACCAGAGCCCGCCGCGCCCGGCTGGTACGGATGGAAAGGATAGTCATGTTGATTCATTACGAGGCCAGCGTGACCGGCCCCAGCCATAAGCTGCAGGGACGCAGCAACCAGGATTGCCACTGCGTGCGCGTAGTGGAGGTGCCTCGCACGGAAGAGGCAGTTAGTGCGGCTGAGTCGCGCGAGGGCCCTGCCGCTTCTGCGCCTGGCCGGGCGATTGTCGCCGCTGTTGCGGACGGCGTCTCGTCCATGATTTTGAGCGGCGAGGGCGCCCATCTGGCAAGTGGGGCTGCGGTCGACGCGGCTGCCGAGGCGTTCGTGCGCGGCGAGCTGGTGCCGGGCGATGCCTCGGCCCTTAAGGGCGTGTTCGAGCACGCCCTCCGCGCCGTGGCGGATGTCGCTGCCAACGAGCCCGCTGCCGACATCGCCTCGTTTGCCTGCACGCTGTGCCTGGTAGTGTGGGATGGCGCGCGCGTTTGGTATGGCAATGCCGGCGACTCCGGTGCGATTGCGGTGGATGCCGCGGGCGCGCCGTTTACGCTGACGCATCTGCACCGCGGCCCGCTTTCGTGCCAGGTGTTTCCCCTGCACGATACCTATCACTGGGAGTTTGGCTTTGCCGCGGGCGCTGCTGGCGTGCTCATGGCGACCGACGGCTTGCTCGAGAAGTTTGCCGACTGGGAGCCCGGTGCCTGTGGGGCGCCGACCGACTTTAACCGTGATGCCATCGGCCTGTTTATGGCGTGCGATATCGACGCGGAAGACGTGCCGGCGCTCTGCGGCGGTGCGGCCGACTATCTGCGTGCGCTGCCTGCGACCTGCGTGGATGACGACAAGACGGTGGTGGCGCTCATCGATACCGAGGGTGGTTTGCCGGCTGGTGCGGACGAGGGTGCCGCTGAGGGTGACGCCGAGGACGTGACCGCCGAGCGCTTGGCCGCGATGGCTGCGTCCTTTGCGGGCGCGGACGACGAGCTGATCATGCTGCCGTGGCGCGATGAGCTCCGCCTGCGTGCCAGCGATGTTGCCCGCGACGTGGGCGGCAGCTTTAGCGTGGAGCTCGAGTACCAGCTCATGTGCGGTGTGGCACTCGACCGCGCGCTCGAGCTGGCTGTCGCCGCCGCTGCCGAGCGCGCAGAGACGTATCGCGTGTTCGAAGGCTGCGCGATCGGCGAGCTCGAGGATTTTGAGGCCGTTGTCGCGACCGGCGATGATGCCGCGTTTGACGAGATAGAATAGGAGATCCGCATGTACGTGTACGACAGCAACGGTACCGTCGTTGAGCTGGGCGATGTGATCAACGCGGGCGGCGAGGGCGAGGTGCGCGCCGTTGTGGGCGATGGCGCCACGGCGGCCAAGCTCTATCGCGAACCCACGCCCGAGCGCCGCGCCAAGATTCAAAACATGGTCGCGCTTTACGACAAAATTATGGCCGTGCAGGCCGGCGTGCTTCGCGCCGTGTGCTGGCCGCGCCAGGCGCTCTATGCCGATTCCGAAGCGGCGGAGTTCATCGGCTTTTTGATGCGCCGTGCGCCCGTGGGCAGCGTGGCGGCGAGCGAGCTCTACCGCTATCCGCGGACGGCCGCGGGTCTGTCGGCGCTGACCTGCGTCGATGCGCTGATCGCCCTGACGCGCGTGCTCGATGCTCTGCACCATACGGTGGTGAACGGGCATGCGCTGGTGGTGGGCGACCTTTCGGGCGACAACGTACTGGTAGCGCCCGACGGTGGCGTGCACCTGATTGACGCCGACACCTTTTATGTGCAGCGTGGCGGTGCGCATCCGTGCGTAGCCTGCGCGCCGGGCGTGGCGGCGCCCGAGCTGATTGCCGCGGCTCACGGTCGTACGTATGCCCAAATGGAGGCCGCGGGCGAGCCCACGTTTACCGTGGCCACCGACTTGTTTGCCCTGGCGGTGCTGGTGTTTCGCATGCTTGGAAACGGCGTCCATCCTTTTGAGGGTGCCGTTGAGCCCGATGCGGAAGGTGAGTATCCGCTGCCGCCCGCGGTTGATTGCCAGGTGCGTGATGGACGCTCGCCCTTTACGGGAACGGCGCCCGGGGTGGGGCTGTTTGCCTGGGCACTGCCGCTCGACCACATGCCGCCCTTGCTGCGCGAGGCCTACGATCGCGCGCTGTTTAGCGGGACCGATGGTGCGAGCCGCCGCGTAACTGATGCCCAGTGGGGCCGTCTGTTGCGTGACTACCGCGCTCACCTGGTCGAATGTGGGCATGGGCATGTGTTTCATCGCGGATTTGTAACGGCTGCGGGGGCGCCCGCCTGCCCGTACTGCGCTGCCGACCGCCGTGTGGCGCGCATGGCGCAGGCGCCGGCTGCGTAGGGGTGTGCGATGTTTGCTGCGTGTGCCGATGGGTTCTTTGGGGCTGGCGCAGGCGTTGCCGAGGGGTTGCGCTGCGGGTGGGCGGCCGCGCGAACGGCGCGCGATGCCTGCGCGCCGGCGGTTGCTTCCTGCGCGTATCTGGCTCACCGTCAGGCGCTCAACCAGCGCGAACGTGGGCTGTACGATTTGATCGATACAGCGCTTGCCCGCCGCGAGCCTTCGGCGGTGTTGCCGCGCGTGGGCAGCTTCGCTCGTGCGGCGGAGCTCTACTGCCTGGTGTGCCACGACCGGCCGGGCTACATTTACGCAAGCCGTACCATTTGCGGGAGCGACCCCGGGCCGACGTCGGGTGACGTACGGCTCGACTTTGTCTATCGCATGGAGCCCGAGGCCGCGGCCCGTGCGCTGCGCAAGATGGAGCGCCGTGCGACCCGCCTGCTGCGGCGTGTGGATCGCACAGCCCCCGCGGGCGTCATCGCGCTGCAGGTGCATGACTTGCTGCTTCGCGACTTTACCTATACCTACCAGGGCACGGCGTCCCGCGAGATGCCGGACGAGGCGGACGGCACCGACGATTGCCATTTTGCCCACGCCGCGCTGATCGGGCACAACGCCGTGTGCGACGGCTGGTCGCTCGCGTACAAGTACCTGCTCGATCGCGTGGGCGTGGCGAGCGCGGTGGTGTGGGGCCAGGCGGGCGATGCCGAGAATCCGGCGGGCAATCACGCGTAGAACGTCGTGGATATTGCCGATAAGCTGGGCGGATGCCATAGCTGGTCCCATGTCGATGTGACATGGGACGGCACGTGTTCGGCGCCCGGCGTTGTCTCGCATGGCAACTTTGGGCTGAACGGCCGTCAGGCTGCGGTAACTCATACGGTTGAATCGCCCGGCTTTGATCCGGTCTGCGTGGCGGCGAATTATTACCGCATGCATGGCTTGCAGGTGGAGTGCGCGTCGCAGGCGGTTGAGCTGGCGCGCCGTCTGGGGTATCCGAACGTGGGGTTTGAGCTGCAGCTTCCTCCTTGCGGGGATGCCGATGCAAATACGCAGTGTCAGGCGGTTGCCAAGCGCCTGAGCCGGGAGTTTCGCGTGCCGGTGCGCACGAGGCTCATCCCGGAGCGCCGGGTGGTCCTGATCTTTCCGTCGCAGCGGGTGTTCAAGATATGAAGGAATTATGCTCTACGAGATTTTCCTTGCCGTTTACCGAACTCCCACGTAATATTCTTTCTTGCGCACATGAGGCGCCCAGACATTGCGGGGTGGAGCAGTCTGGTAGCTCGCCGGGCTCATAACCCGGAGGTCGTAGGTTCAAATCCTGCCCCCGCGACCAAGAACTTGCAGCTCGGAAGCATAATTGCTTCCGAGCTTTTTCTTTATTGGTTTTCTTTGCGGGTGAATTGCGGGTGAATCCTGTGGCAATTTATTTTGTGAAGCATATAAACCATTGATAATCGCGGGCCGGTCGGCTTGACTTGTCGACCGATAAACTCCAATTAGAAAGAGTTCCGGCGGTCCTTAGCTAAAATAGTGACGTCTGAATAACAACAAAGGAGTCGCTATATGAAGACCGTCTACGATGCCCTTGATCCTATTGTCAACGGGTCGGCAACGACCAAGGAGAAGGGCGACAAGTACGAGGCGGCATGCGTCTACTATCTCAAGAACGATCCCTTCTACGAGCTGTTCTTCTCCCGTGTCGGGACGATAGCCCAGGCGCTCGAATGGGACGACTGCCCCGTCCACGACACCCAAGACAACGGAATCGACCTCATGGCCCAGACCGCCGAGGCGGGGGAATGGTGGGCGATTCAATGCAAGTGCTATGACGGCGAGAAGGACCTTCCCAAGGGCATCTGCGACTCGTTCTTCGCCCATGCGGCATTTATCGACGGCGTCGACTCCCTGATGGTCATGACGACGGCGAAGGGCCCGGGAAAGAACCTCCAGAAGCAAATCGACGCCAGCGGATCCATGTACATCGATACCGCCAAGATGGCGGCATCCAATATCGACTGGACCCCGTTTATCGAAGGTGTTCCCGCCGGCGAGCGGGTGACCTACGACCTCCGCTCTCATCAGGAGCGCGCGGTCGCGGCAATCGAGGAGAAGTGGGCGGAGTTTGACCGCTGCAAGGCGATCATGGCGTGCGGCACGGGAAAGACCCTCATGTCCCTTCGCCTCGTCGAGGACTGGATCGGCCCCGCCGCCGGCACAATCCTCTTCTGCGCGCCGTCGATCTCCCTCGTCGGACAGTCCATGCGCGAGTGGATGGGCCAGAGCCGCGTGCCCATGTCCTCGCTCGTCGTCTGCTCGGACTCGAAGGCGTCGCGTAAGGACGACGTCATCCCGATGACGCTCGATTCATTCGAATATCCCGCGACGACGAATCCCGAGAGCCTGTACCGCTCGTTCAAGCGCTGCAGACGCTCGAACCCCGATGGGTTGGTTGTCATCTTCTCGACCTACCAATCCATCGGTGTCATCCATGACGCGCAGACGCTCGGCATGTCCGAGTTCGATGTCGTCGTGTGCGACGAGGCCCACCGCACGACCGGCAACGCCCTTCCCGGCGTCTCCAAGACGGAGGCTTCGGCCTTCATGAAGATCCACTTCAACGAGAACGTTGCCGCCAAGAAACGCCTGTACATGACGGCGACCCCGCGCATCTACGGCGAGACCGCAAAGCGCAAGGGTGCCGAGGAGGACTACACCATCGCCTCCATGGACGACGAGTCCATCTACGGCCCCACCGCCTACCAGATCAAGTTCGGCGAGGCCGTGGAACAGAAGCTGCTCACCGACTACAAGGTCGTCGTACTCACCGTCCAGGAGGATGCCATCGGGGACCGCCTGCCCTCCCTGGAGAGCGACCAGGGCGTCAACGCAATGAGCCTCGAGCCCTCGGACATCGGCAAGATTATCGGCTGCTGGAAGGGCCTCGTCGATCACGGCGAGGGCGCGCCCGACGACGCGACCGGCCTCGGTGGCATGCTCGTCGTCGATGACGTCGAGACCATGGTGACCGACTGCAAGCCGCTGCACCGCGCCGTCGGCTTCTGCTCGACCATCAACGCATCGAAGACCATCACGGAGGCCTTCTCGCAAATCGTCGAGAAGTTTGCCGAAGACGAGCACGAGGAGCTCCCGCTCAAGTGCGAGCTGCGCCATGTCGACGGCAACATGCCGTCCGACCAGCGCACGAGAAACATCACCTGGCTCGGAGGGGACGTCGCCGAGGACGAGTGCCGCATCCTCACCAACGCGCGTTGCCTCGCCGAGGGCATCGACGTACCCAACCTCGACGCCGTCATCTTCTTCAATGCCAAGAACTCGACCGTTGACGTCGTCCAGGCCGTCGGCCGCGTCATGAGGCGCGCCGAGGGCAAGGACTTCGGCTATATCATCCTGCCCATTTTCGTCCCCGCCGGCATGACGCCGGAGGAGGCACTCGACGACAGCAAGGTGTTCGCGAACGTCTGGAGCATCCTCCAGGCCCTCCGCTCGCACGACGAGAGAATCGAGGCGAAGGTCAACGCGCTCGCCCTCCAGCAGGAGGCCGAGAAGAACAGGGTCGCAGGATCTGCCAACCAGAAGGGATGGGACGCCGGCGACCTCAAACTCAAGCAGGAGGAGGAGAGCCAGAAAGCGGCGGAGATCACGCAGGGCGTGCAGATGAGGCTCACGTTCTTCCCGGTCGAGCGCTGGGAGAAGGCCGTCAAGACCACGCTGGTCAAGAAGTGCGGCACGCGCATCTACTGGGACGAGTGGGCCGAGGACGTGGCGAAGATCGCCCAGCGCCACATCGAGCGCATCGGCAAGCTCGTCCGCGAGAACGACGAGGTGTCCGGCAGCTTCAAGACGTTCCTGCACGGCCTTCAGGACTCGCTAAATCCCAGCATCACCGAGCAGGACGCGGTCGAGATGATCGCCCAACACATCATCACCGTCCCGGTGTTCGACGCCCTATTCGGAGACTTTGAGTTTGCGAAGTCGAACCCCGTGTCCGTCGCCATCGAACGTTTCCTTGGTGTACTCGAAGAGCATAAGATCGAGGAGGCGTCGGATTCCGAGGTCCTCGACGACGTGTATGCGAGCGTGCGCCGCCGCGCGGCCGCCATCCAGTCGGATGCGGCGCGCCAGCAGCTCATCCGCGACCTCTACGAGAAGTTCTTCAAGGTCGCGTTCAAGGCGACCTCGGACAAGATGGGTGTCGTCTACACCCCGACCGAGATCATCGACTACATCCTTCGCGAGACCGACCGCGTTCTCAAGCGCGAGTTCGGCCAGTCGCTTGCCGACGACCGCGTGCATATCCTGGACCCCTTCGCGGGCACGGGCTCGTTCATGGCGCACCTCATCGAGAGCGATCTCATTCCCGACGAGAAGCTCAAGCGCAAGTACACCCGCGAGATCCACTCCAATGAGATCCTGCTGCTCGCGTACTACATCATGACGGTGAATATTGAGTACGCCTACCATGCGCGCATGGGTGGCGACTATCAGCCGTTCGAAGGTGCGGTGCTCACCGACACGTTCCAGATGACCGAGGAATCGAACACGCTCGATGACGAGGTGTTCTACGACAACACGGACCGCGTCCGTATCCAGAATGCGCTCCCGATCCGGGTGATCGTGGGCAACCCGCCCTACTCGGTGGGCCAGACGAGCGCCAACGACAACAACCAGAACGAGAAGTATCCGACGCTCGACAGTCGTATCGCGCAGACGTACGTCGCGAAAACGACTGCGACAAACAAGAACTCGCTTTACGATTCGTACTTCCGCGCCTTCAGGTGGGCGAGCGACCGAATCGAAGAGAGGGGCATTGTCTGCTTCGTAAGCAACGGCGGATGGGTTGACGGATCTTCCTCCAACGGGTTCCGCCGATCGCTCGTGGAAGAATTCAACAGCATCTACGTCTTCAACCTTAAGGGGAATCAGAACACTTCCGACTGGAAGCGTGAGGGCGGTAAGGTGTTTGATGCCGGCGCTAAGATCGGCGTCGCTATAACTATGTTGGTTAAGAACCCGGACTCAAAAGAGCATGGGGTTGTTCACTATCACGATATCGGCGACTATCTGAGTCGTGAGGACAAGCTTAGGCTGATCCGAGATTTTGCAATCAATGGCGATATTGATTGGCAAACGATTGAACCCGATAAATATGGCGACTGGCTGAACCAGCGCGACGATTCGTTCTATGAATTCGCGCCGCTAGGAATAACGAAGAGAAAGCCTCCCTACGGCATGTTTACCATCTGGTCTGCGGGCCTTAAAACGCAGCGCGACCCTTGGGCGTGGGGATTCTCGCGTTCGAGAGTACAGGGGCAAATGGAGCGCCTGCTATCGAACATGGACGCTGAGATTCAAGCCGCAAAGGGCGAAGGGCGCGCAATTGAATATGATCCGACCCGCTTCAGCTGGACGCGGCGTATGGAGGATGCTGCTAGGAAGGGAGAGCGGCTAGTCTATAACTGTGACGAGGTCGTAATGGGGTCGTATAGGCCGTTCTGCAAGCAATGGGTTTACTACGACCGTGTGATGAACGAAAGGACCTACCAGCAGCCCCGCCTTTTCCCTCTCGCGGCAAGCGGGAGGGAAAAGGCCGAAAGGACCTACCAGCAGCCCAATATCCTCTCAAAGATAACGGGAAAAGGCGGGGCCGAAATGACCTACCAGCAGGGCTCTCTCCGTTGCCTTGAAAACCTATGTATCGTGTATACCGGCGGCTCGGCTATGAGCGCAATGGTGACAAGTAATCTGCCCGACTTGCATTTCGTCGGAGATTCTCAGTGCTTTCCTCTCTACTGGTATGAGGAGGAGCAGACGGGTACGACCCTATTTGACGAAAACGACTATGTGGCTTCTGGTGGACAGACATCGCTGTTCGGCGACGGTGCAACCCATACCGAGAAGAGTTATTCACGCCATGACGCCATCACGGACGAGACTCTCAAAGTCTTTCGTGAGGTTTATCCGCATGCGTTTCCGAAACGCTATAAGAAGGATGGCGGTATTGAGCTCAACAAGATCGATATTTTCTACTACGTCTACGGCATCCTGCATTCTCCCGAGTACCGCAAACGCTTCGAATCGAATCTCAAGAAAGAGCTGCCGCGCATCCCGCTCGCCGCGGACTTTGCCAGGTTCTCGGAGGCGGGTCGAAAACTCGCCCATCTTCATCTCGATTACGAGACGATTGACCCATGGGCATCGATCGTCGAGGACGGCGACTCGGCGAACCCCGGCCGTACGGTCAAGATGGCGTTCGGCAAGTGCAAGAAGGACGAAGAGCGTCCCAAGGGCCAGGACATGACCGTCCTCAAGGTCGCCGAGAACATGACACTGCGCGGTATCCCGCTTGAGGCATACGAGTACGTCGTTAATGGGCGCTCGGCCATCGGCTGGCTCATGGATCGCTATCAGGTCCGCAAGGACAAGGCGTCAGGCATTGTCAACGACCCCAACGATTATAGCGACGACCCGCGCTATATCGTCGATCTTGTCGAGCGCGTCGTGACCGTGTCGATGGAAACGATCGCTATCGTTAACGAGCTGCCCGCCTTGAACGAGAAGGCCCAGCCTGCCGACTGGCCCGCCGCATGGAAGGTGAAGTAACAGCTGAAGGGGATTCATGATTCGCGGATAGCGACGTTGCATATTGGGGTTGATGAACATCGCCCGATAGCGTGTCGCCGCGGGACGGATGGTTATCACAACTGCCCGGTTCTCGAAGGAGGCACGACGCTATGCAGAAGGTCTACTCGGCCAGACGGTCGTGCTCGTCGACGGCCCAGCGCTCGCTGGTCTCATGATCGACTACGGTGTCGGCGTGAGCACAAGGCAGGTTTACGAAATCAAGGCCGTGGACACGGACTTCTTCGAAGAATAGCGAGCAAGCGGCTACCTCGCGCCCTTCCGCCCGTTGCACTTCGAGCAGAGCACCTGCAGATTAGACGGCACGGTCTTACCGCCCCTAGCGACCGGCACGATATGGTCGATGTGCAATCCAACACCATCGGGCATGTACTTCCCGCACATCTGGCAGGTGTAGTTGTCCCTTCGCGCTATCTGCTCGCGCAGCTGTTTAGTCATCAGCTTCCGCTGGTTGCGAGCATGGTAATCCCTGAGCGTCGCTTCGTCGTTAATGGCGGCGAGGCGGTTTCGCCTGTTCACAACCCAGTCCCAGCTCACGGCCATCACGCTATCGTCCACGGACACCTTGTAGGACGTCTTCACGTAGTTCCTCTGCCTGTAGCGTGTCTGCTCACGGCACGTGACAAACTGGAACGCGTGCGCGTCGTCGAGTGTCTCGGCGTATTGCCGCTCCCGGCGCTTCCGCAGGCTGCAGGTCTTCAGGTATTCCTCCTGCTGTGCCTTCCACTCCTGGATGTAGGATCGCTCCGCGACTATCTTTTCCCAGTTGGCGGGCTCGAGCATAAAGCGATCTATCAGGTCGTTGATCTTCACGTTGCGTCTGCCGGAGACATCGAACCGCTCGACGAAGTATGGGTAGTGAAAGGGATTCGCCAGGACTCTTCGCACCAGAGAGACGACGCAGCAGATGAGAACAATCGAGACAACGGCCGCAACGATGTAGGGAAGCAGATCGACGGCGACGAGATTTCCCCATTTATCGACATGATAGTAAGTAAACAAGATGGCTCCCATTCGCTCGTATTGGCATCAGATGATAGACCAACGCGAGCACTCGCCCTTTTACCACCCCGCCCAGACACAACCACGCAACCCCCACACCATGTTCGCTTTACAAAACCAAACGCCCGTTCGATACTGGTAGAAGCAAAACGCGAACACGTGTACGGGAGGTAAGGCATATGATCATGAAGAAGCACTCCCTCGCGGGCACCTGCGGCATCCCCACGGAGGACCGCCGCATCTACATCCCGGTGGACGTCAACGGGACCGACGACCCCGACCGCGGCCCGTCCGACCCGGTCACCATCCACTGGCCCGATGGCCGCTCCTGGCAGGTCGAGTCCATCTACTTCCGCTCCGAGTTCGGCCGCGCCCTCTTCGGCAATCTCTGCGTGCGCTACGACGTCTGCATCGCAAAGCAGCGCAAGACGGTCTGGTGGGAGCACGGCGACTGGTTCGTCGAGCGTGGCAGCGGCATGGCGGTGACGCCCGCGTGACAGATCACACCAAGGACTTCGGCGGCGGCATCACGGTGCGCGCCCGCGGCGACAGGCCAGGCCGGCGCGTCCACAAGCAGTACGTCGACGTCTACGCCCGCGCAAACGCCGACGGGACCATGGTTCCCATCCGCGTCTGCTGGCCGGACGGGCGCTGCTTCACCATCGATCAGATCCTCGAGATCGAGCCCTTCGGGGCTATCGTGCAGAACGCCCAGACGGCCACCTACACCGTTCGCTTCGGCCAGTGGCGCACCCAGCTCATGCTCGAGCACTACCACGAGGAGGACGACATCCACGGGGCCGAGGACCACCTGCGCTGGTGGGTCTGGGCGTTCGACAACACCCTCACCAAGAACGACGTGGAGGCGTAGGCCCGTCGCCGGAACGTAAACGTCGTGTGTCAAAAGGCCTCTGTCCTCCGAATGTCCCGTTCAAAAAAGTGATGAGCGCTCGTCAGGGTCAAAATGCTGCATATCAAAATCGCTCAAGCAATCGGCTACAATGCGAAGTGGCGGGCAACGCATACGCGGTGCCCTTTCGCTTTAAGACCTCTTTGCGTGCTTTCCGGGCTACTTGGGGGTCTTTTATCATGTCACAGAGCAACCGCCAAACGTCAAAAACGTCCGCTAGGCGTAAGGCCATCAAGGCGCTCGTCGGAGTCGAAAGGTTTTCCTGTAATGCACGACACGAGATCGTCGGCAAAGCGCTCGACTTGGGCTGCGACGTACTCGACGATCCTCTCCGGATCCTGGAGGTCGCCGCGGGATGCCGCGAGGAGCGTCGCCGCGAGCCCGCGCATCTCGTAGCTGATATCGAAGATCTGGTTCTGCTCGGCTTCTGTCATGGATGCCCCTTTCCGGAAACGATGCGTAATCCATATTCTTCCCTTCGGGCCCGCCGCCGGCGGGCCCTTTTGCTGCCGCCGGTATCCGGCATGCGCCGCCGTATGGCCACGGCTTCGCGGCCGGGTGGCACCTCCGCTACGCCGCGTCAAGGGGGCCCATGAGACCCCGCACAAACCTCCGCTCCGCTCCGGTTGGTGGAGGTCGTCATGGACCTCCCTTGACCCGCCTTCGCTCCGGTGCGGCTTTGCAGGGAGCAAAGCCGACGACGACGCGCGGCGTCGCCATTCGGCTTTGCCCGCAGGGGCGAGATGTTGAGGGCAGGGTGCCCGGAACGGAGGAAGACATGCAGCAGCTGATGACGAGGGAAATCGCCAAGACGGCTCCAAGGCTCTACGAGCAGGACGGAGCAGAGGACCCCACGGTCTACGCCCACTACTTCTCGTGCATGAACGGATGGGACTGGTGGCTGCTCGAGTTCGACGGCACGGACGAGGCGTTCGGCCTCGTCGAGGGCTACGACGACGAGCTCGGCTACTTCAGCATCAAGGAGATGGAGGAGCTGAACCGCCAGATGGGGTTCGCCGCCGTCGAGCGCGACGAGCACTTCTCCCCGAGGCCGCTCAGCGCCGTCAGGAGGAGGTAGCCGCATGGTCACGGTCGAGTTCGACTCCATGGGCGAGGCGGTCCGCCTCGCCCTCGTGGCCGGGGAGTACGTGGGCGGCGGCCTGGCCGTCCTCCTCCTCGACGCCACGGGCCCGCGCTCCGACGGCTACATGGCCGAGTGGGGCGTGCTCACGGCGAACGTGCCGGCTGCGGCCGAGTGGTGCCGCGGGCACGGCAACATCGCCATCGGCGCCGCGGTCCCCGCGGCACTCCTCAAGGCACTCGTGGCCGCCGGCATACTCCGGATGGCCGGCCGCTCGGCTGCGTCCGGGATGGCCCGCTACCCGCTGGCCACGGTCGCCGGGCACGCCCTCGACGGCATGGGCGGCCTGACCGAGACCCTCGAGGAGGCGCTCGGCTCGACGGTCGTCGTCGAGTACGAGTCAGGCGGCGACGGCGGCGCGTTCGAGGCGGGGACCGCGCCGGCGGGCTCGGCCGAGCTCGAGCGTCTCATCGCCGCCGCGAGGTCCGAGGCCGACGCGTTGGCGGCCGCCGGCGGATGGGCGGCCGTCCGGGTCGGTTTCGGGGACGCCGAGACCATCGACTGTGAGACGGGCCGGACGGTCTACGTCGCGGGGTGAAATAGGAGGAGAGCGCAAGCGCGGTCCGGATGGGCCGCGCTTTTCTTTTCCCGGGGATGCGGAACTCCCGCCGCCCAAGTGCCTTGGACGGTGGGAGCAGGATAAGGGCGCACTACGGGCGCCCGGGATTTTGCGGCGCAACTCGGCGGGCCGAGTTCGTTTCCGCTGGCAGCGTTGCCGGTCAAGCCGGAAAGGCGACGGCGGCCCTCCGTCATACGCGCCCCGAGCGCCGTATGACGGAGGGCCGTTTGCGCGGGCAGGGCCGTATGACGCGTCAGAACCCGTCGGGCGCCGCGGACACCTTGCGCTTCCTGCCGCCGGACGGCGACCCCTTGGGCTTTTTCGGCTTCTCCGGGATACGCCAGACCGGTGCCGGGGCGTCGTTGCGGACCTCCCCCTCGAGCGCCCGCGCGAGCAGCGCGCCCTCGGCCTCCGGCGACGTCATGCCCAGCAGCGGCCCCAAGAACGTCTCGGTGATGTCGCGGCTGGCGAGCGCCATCGGTCCCTCCGCGTCGATCACGAGCGCGCCGTTCTCGCGCGCGCTCCAGGCCATGAGCTCCGACGGGGTGATCAGCGGACGGCGTGCCACGGAGAACGACTTGCCGGACGAGGAGCTCTGCGTCCCCTTGGTTGAGCTCTGCCCGGTCGTCTTGACACTGTAGTCGCCGAGTCGCTTGCTGATCTCCTCCGCCTCGCCGACGGACTCTACCGAGAGGACGACCTGGGTGCCGAGCAGCGCCAGCAGCGCGTCCGACTCTGCCCTGGAGTAGCCGCACCGGGCCTCGAGCAGGCGGGTGTTCTGGAGCACGAAGACGACGTGCAGCCCGATGCTGCGAACCTCCGCGAGATCGCCGAGGAGGCGGGGGATCTTGGGGATCCCGGACCCCTCGTCGATGGCGAGCAGGGTCTCGGCCGGCAGCTTGCCGCCGGACAGGCGCGCGGTCTCGCGCAGCGCCGACAGCGCCTGGGAGAAGATGCACGAGACGAGCGCGCCGCGGTCCCCTCGGTCCGTCGCGCTGGCGATGTAGAGGATGGTGGGCTTGCGCCCGACCGATGCGAGGTCGACCTCGCCGTCCCAGAGCATTCGGCTGACGTCGTCGTCGCAGAAGGACATGAGGTAGTTGCGCGCGGTGGAGACGAGGGCCTCCCCTCCGCCGCCGTTCGACGAGGCGACGAGGAGGAACTGGCGCGCCGGGTTTCCCGCCGGCAGGTCCGCGGCGAGCTCCTCCAGCGACTTCACGGCGCTCTTCCCGTCGCGGGGTTCCAGGAGCGCGAGCACGGTCGAGAGGTTCCGCGCGCCGTCGGGGATCCGCTCGTCCGTTATCGCGAGCAGGCAGAGGCCGGTCAGCAGGTTGCGGCTGGCGTCCGTGAAGAACCTCTGGCCAGAGGAGAAGGCATCGGGCACGATGGCGGACGACAGCTCGCGGAGCTCCGCCACGGCGCCGGCGACGCCCTCCGTCCCGAGTGCGGAGATGGCGCGGTCGAGGGGGTTGAACCTCGCCGACTTGACGGGCTCGTCGAGCCGGACGGCGACGACCTTCATCCCGGCCCTCCGGGCGAGCGGCTCGGTCCATGCGCGGATCTCGGACTTCGGGTCGTGGACGATGACGGACGTCGGGATTCCGTGTGCGTTGCGGTCGATCGCCGCGGCCACGCTGACGGCAAGAGATCTTCTCGTCTTGCCTGCGCCGCTGCCCGCCCTTATGAGGCAGTGGACGGCGGGGACCATCGCGATCCCGCCACCGATGCAGCCGGCCGCCACGAGCCCCTCCGCGGCGGCCTTCCCGTCCCAGGGAGGGCAGCGCCTCGCGACCCTGGACGGCCTCGACTCGAGCCAGGCGTCCCCGTGCGTGCGTGTGGGAGCGCGGTCGCCGGCGAACGTCCCGTCGTGGAGACTCGCCCATGAGCGGGCCCAAGAAACGAGGCCGAGGATGAGGACGGTTGTCGCGACGAGGGCGAGGGCCGCGAGAAGCTCGCCCGCCTCGCCCGACGCCGCCGCGTCGGCGGCCGCTTCGAAGGGGTTGCGGAAGACGTGGGCGGGCTCGGGGCCCGGGTCGCCCGCGGGCAGCCGCAGTAGGGCAGAGAAGCCCGAGATGAGGGATACGGTCCACCATCTGGCGTAGGCCCAGGCGCTGACGGTCGCGACGCAGGCGACGCCGGCGGCGATGCCGTGGCCCACGAGCGTGCTGATGAGCTCCCTTTTCATGTTGCGGTTGAAGGATTTCGGTTTCATCTCGTGATCGTCCTCTCTATCCTGTTCGCTATCTTCACTGCGGGGACGTTCGTTTGCCTGGTGCCGCCGGAAGCGAGGATCCTCAGGGCCGCGGCGATGAGCCGCAGCGCCTTCTCGCCGGCCTCGTCCCCCATGTCGCGTCCCCCGGCGTCCCGCGCGGTCTCCCTGGCGACCAGTGCCGCCATCGCGGCTGCCCGCCCGAGGGCCGGACCGGGCGACGGCGCATGCCTGAAGGCCCGGTCTGCCGTGGGACATCCCCTGAGGTCTGCCGGCTCGAGGGTCCTGCCGTGCGCGACCTTTCGCGTGAGCCTTTCGAGGCGCGCCTTCGGGATGCAGGCTCGGGCTTCGGTGGCGAACCCGGCCTCCCTCCGCCTATCCGTCGCCGGGCCGGCTGCCGGGGCGGCGCGTCGCGCCGGTATTTGTTCGCGAATCGGCGTTCTGTCCGGGACCATGACTCGCAGTGCCGCGTTCTCGCACCGGAGGCCGAGGTCGGCGGCCGCCTTGCGGGCGTAGGCGTCCCGCGCCTCCCCGGCCAGGCACTTGAGGTCGGCGCATCTCTCGACTGCCTTCCTGTGGCGGTCCAGCGCGCCGGCGAGTGCGGGGGAGCCGGATGCCGCCCGGTCTAGGGCCTCCCTCAGCGCGGCGGAGGCCTCCGGGTGGAAACGCCTGAGGTGGGCGGCCTCGATCCTCCCGTCCGGCGGCAGCTCGATATCGAGACGGTTCCGGTCGATGTGGGCGACGGCGTCCAGCGCGGCCTCCCTCGCGAGGTCGCGCTCGATGTAGGCCTCCCGCAGCAGCGGCGCCATGGCCTTCGAGGAGATCTCGAGCCGCGCCGCCTCCATCTTCCCCTTGGGCAGCAGGGAGTCCCAGTCGCCCGCGCGGTCGACCGTGAGGATGTGGACGTGGTGGCTCGTGCCGTTGACGTGCATCGCCGCGTAGAACTCCACGCGGCTCTCGGGCACGCCGGTCATCTCGGAGAAGAGCCTCGGCCACTCGGAGCGCACCAGCGCCTGCCAGGCGTCCAGGCGGTCGAGGCCGGCAGCTGGGGCGATGTCGTTCGGGACCGTGACGACGGTGGTGAGCACCGCGCCGCCGTTCTGGGCGATTGCGCGCCTCGCCTCCGCCACGGCGACCGGGCCGCCCGCGCCCCAGAGGCCGCCCGTCGAGCCGGTCCTGTTCGCGGCGTAGGCGGCCAGGCCGTCCACGCCGAGCCTCCTGCCGTCGGCCTCGCTGACCTCGATGACGACGCCGCGGCGGGTGCCGGCGTATGCCGCCAGGCCCGCGGCGGTCGCCCTCGCGGACGTCCCCGCGCGGACGACGGAGTGGTTGACGATGACGGGCGGGCTAGCCATCGGCGCGCTCGCGCGCGTGGAGCTTCACCTCGTCGATTCGGCCGAGTCCGGCGCGGCTGAGCTCGCCGGCCTGCGCGAGGTAGTTCTTCCAGATGTCCGCGACGGGGACGTCGTCGAGCGAGGCGTAGGAGGCCTTGAGGATGTCGGCCGACATGAGGCCCGCCATGATGGCGGCGGTCATGGGGCGCGAGAGGACCGCGGCGATGCGGTCCTCGGCGGCGTCGAGCTTGCGCTCGATGTCGAGCGCGGCGACGTCCATCCGCGCGTCGACGACGCCGCGGATGAAGCCCGCGACCTCGTTGCCGTAGAGGTCGAGCCCCTCCGCGGCGAGCGCCGAGCGCAGGAGCGAGCGGATCTCGTCGCTGACGTTGGACTTGTTGAGTTCGGCCCGCGTCTTGAGGGCGGTATAGAGCCTTGAGTCGAGCTTTACGCTTACATTTTTTGTGGACATGTTTTCTCTTTCTATCGAAGAAAAACCGCCGCCCGTGTGGGCGGCGGCAAGCGATCAACTAATAGACAAGGTCCTCGATATCCTGGAAGGTGAAGGGGTTGTTCGGGACGATATCGAGATACTGGGCCGGAATCGCGGTGAAGATCCCGAGATCCTGCGCGAAGTTTTCAAGGCGAGCCGAATAGCGATCGCAGAAGACGTCGTGTGCCTCGTCGAAGCCGTCGACGATATAGCGGCGTGCGGCGATTTTGACGAGCTCATCGTCGGGGATGCCGTAGAGCTCATCGATGGCGGCGAGATACTCGACGGGATCAAGCGGCTGACGGGTGTTGCTGAAGTCGATGAAAGCCTCCGGAAGGCCATCGATCTTGCGCTTGAAGCGGAGCATCCAGATGCTCTTCGCGGTCAGAAGCGACCCAAGGTTGAGGAAACGGGGGTTGTCGTTGCCGCGGTAGGTGTAGCGGCGGCCGGCGACATCGATGACGAGGGGGAGGCCGTAGCCCTTCTGGACGATCTTGTTTTTGGTGTTAATGGTGCCCATATGACGCTCCTTGGGGTTGGGCGGGGCGCAAATGCGCCCCGCAGATTGCTATGCGACGGCGGCGAAGTGGTGATACGCCGGCCAGTACGTCAGGTCGACGCGGCCGCCGGCAGCGCCGTTACGGTTCTTCTTGATGTCAACGTGGAGCTCGCGGCTGCCGTTGCCGGCATCGTCGCGGTCGGTCTTGATTGCAAGGATGACGTCCGCGTCGAACTCGAGCTTGGCGGTGCCGCGGAAGCTGCCGTCCTTGCCGGTGATGGCGACGGCGATGACGGGGGTGCGCTCGTGGTGTGCCATCTGTGCGAGGCCGAAGGACACGCGGTCGAGGATGTCCGTCGTCGAGAATGCCGGTGTGGACACGGTGACGAGCTGGGCGTAGTCGACAATCACCGCCGGCGGGATGCCGTCGCGGATGGCGATGGCGTGCACGGCCTCGGTGAGGCCCTCGATGCTATGGCCTCGGACGTCGTCCATAGTGAGATCGTCGACGATGATGAGGTTGTCGGCGATGGAGCGGACGGCCGCGACAGTGTCATCGGCAGCCTCGCGCTTGTCCTCGGCGCTAAAGTCCGCCTCGGTGAGCGGCGTGCCGCCGGGGACGAGGCACGACGCGGCGGGAAGGATGCGACGGACGCAGGCCGCGCGGGCGATCTCGTAGCTGGCGAACACCACGCGACGGTGACGCGCCATGGAGAGGCCCATGTTCAAGATGAGGTCCGTCTTGCCGCCGCCGGCGACGCCGGTGAGGAGCACGAGCTCCTCGCCGAGACCGTTGAGCTCGGTGCTGAGCGGAGCGGGCTCGAAAGTAACGCGGCCGTCGACACCGGTGAAGACGGCATCGAGGCGGTCGAGCAGGGGACGGATGCCGCTGCGGAAAGCCGGCGGCACGGTGGGCGTATGACCGGGACTAGGCATTCTTGTCCTCCTCGCTATGCATCGAGTTGATATAGCGGATGAAGTCGGGTGCGAACACGCGGATATGGCGCATGGCCTTGATGCACGCGCCGGAGGCGTGCATCAGCTTGTAAGCGGTGGGGCGGCTGACGCCCAACTCGGCCATGACACGGTCCGGAGACCAGTAAAGCGGGCCGTTGCGACTGGCGATTTGAGTGACCATGACAACTCCTCTTTTATCTTGGGTATAAGTCCTTCGCTCGAGCTGACTGTAGTTTCGCTTGGTTTTCTATGGCGAGGAATGGCTGCTGGCAAGTTCGGGTATCAGGTCTGAAACAGGCTGATTAGCTGCGAAAATGAATTGATATTGAATAGTTAAACGGGAGTTAAGATTGCAGAACGGGCTGAGACGGCAGCAACGGGCAGGGCTCGCACTTGATAAAGAAACCGGCCTGTTGGGGAATTGCTTTACCGTTGACATCGAAGACGGCGATATCGTTTTTTCCTTTGGTGACACGCCGTTTAATCGGGATGCCCCGGTACCGATGGTCGACTTGAGTGATGTCATATCAAGGCTAATCAACCTTGTTGAGCCTATTTCCGGGCGCACCTATATTGCTCAGGTTCGTGCTGGAGAGGATCCTAGGTGCCTGGCGCATGTCGCCGATAGGGAGAATGAATACCGTCTTGTTGACTCTTCCTGCGAGGAGCTCGTTGATCTTGCCTATGAAATCGGACCCCTTTTTGGCGTATATGATTTTGACAGCGGCATGGTCTGTGGCCTCACGGTTCGAGAACCAGTTGACTGGTGGAGGGCGGCTGCCGGTGCGCTATCGTGTGCGATGAGAATGAGAGATGCCGTAAGCGATGAGGCATACTGGCGATTTATGTCTTCAGAGGTCGAACTGTGCAGGGCGGTTACCGATGAGCTTCGGGTTCTTAAGGCGGTCTATATCTCGGATCTCGGATTTCCGGGAGCTTACGGTAGGATGATCACCGTCGGAGAAAGTGAATACCATCGCGCGTTTCCGGCTGTGTCGGCTTCCGACGAACCGGCGGGTGTGTGCTATCGAGGTGGATTCGAAAGCAAGAATGGCGTAAGGTGCGAGCCGTCTCCCTACCCTATCTTTATTCGTCACAGTGACTGGGCCAAGAGGCGTTTCGACCTGTATCAGAACAAAAAACTGTCAGAGTCATCAAGGGGGTTTGTTGTTTCTCCTCGGGATGGCGCGCGGTCTGTTTGCGTTCGGAATGGCGATTCCGTTGATGCCCTTTACGTGGTCCGCATCGAGGGCGGTAGTGTCGATTACGAGAGCGGTTCAGACCCGTATCGATTTGGGGCGCTTCCCGACGACGGAGACTATTCGGTGTTCGTGAACTCGATTCTTTACCCGAATCCAGTTTGGTACAAAATGTACGGCAACTTATATGACGTCATGGTCAGAATCCACACTAGGCGTAATTCTCTTGATTATGAGTTGGGAAGAGTTTCGACAGAGTTCTATGAGTGCGCGCTGGAGCGCATCTGGTGCGCCTTCGCGCGACAGGCGACAGAAGGTAGGTCCGTGGCCTGCCGAAATTGTGGCAGGGCCTTTGTAATCCACAGAGGGGAAAGGCCTCGCCAGTACTGCGATGCGAACTGTAGGGATTCTTATAACAAGAAGGTGAAGAAGGAGGAAAGGGCTCGACGGATCAAACGTGTGATCGCGGCGCATTTGGTCGGGGGCTCGTTCACTTTGTCGTCGATATGCGAGTGCATCGGGGCACCGGGTAAGGAAGCGGAAGTTGACTCCGTGATGCACGATATGGAACGGGATGGCTGGACGTTTAAGCGCAGGAGCGGGCGGTACCCTTCATTTACAGTGGAATATTCTGCACCTGAGTCTTAAACGACTAAGGGTGCGGGTCTACCCGTTCAGCAGGCGGCCAATGGTGTTCCCGGCCTCGCGAGAGCGTTCCTCAAAGGCGTGGGCGTAGATGTTGAGCGTGGTCGAG
This sequence comes from uncultured Collinsella sp., assembly GCA_958347015.1. Taxonomy (GTDB): domain Bacteria; phylum Actinomycetota; class Coriobacteriia; order Coriobacteriales; family Coriobacteriaceae; genus Collinsella. The sequence goes on from CATVTV010000005.1 coordinate 91,710, forward strand.
GCAGACTTGTGGCCAAGCTGGGTCTGAACGGTCTTGACGTCCAGGCCCTCGGCAACGAGAAGGCTAGCGACGGTGTGCCGAAGCTCATGGACCGTCAGGCCCTGATAGCCCTTTCCTCGCGTGAAGGTTCTCCCACCATAGGTTTTGGTGACGACGTCCTTCGTATATTCGCCCCATCCGCTGTCGACGCAGAAGTTGCGGAAGAACTTGTCAAAACCGTCGGGGTCAATCCTCTGCCCGTATTTTCCGTTAACGACCGGCATGAGGCTGTCCAGAGCCAAAGGCTCCATGGAATGCTTCAGGCGAAGGCCATTGATATGCTCCAGGTTGAGGCGCTGGCTGTTTTTCCAGACAGCAAGAATTCGTGCCAGGGCATCGTCCATGCAGACACGTCGGCCCGCCGAGCCCATTTTAGGATTACGAAGGACTTTGTCCTTGGCGTACTGGTTATAAAACGTGATGGTATTGCTGGCGAAATCAATATTACCCCAGCTAAGCCCCAGCATCTCTCCTCGACGGCAGCCCGTTCCGAGGATGATGAGGATCCCGACGTATTTTGCGTCCCCCTCTGTCTCAATTTTGCGTAGGACGGCCTTTCTGAACCTTCGGGCCTCAGAGAGGGTGAGGCTATTTCTTTTGTTCTCCTGAGGTGGTTTTGGAAAATCGACCATATCGGCGGGATTGCTGGGGATTTCTCCATCTCGGTATGCCTGCTTAAGCACCTGTCTTAGTTTGACATGGACCTTGTAGAGGCCGTTTTCTGAAAGTGGTCTTTCGTCTCCGCACCCTTCCGTCCATATTGCACGCCTTGCACGTTCTGACGAATATGCATTGCGGATCCTCGAAGGAGTCAGGGATGTGAGCGCTACGCCACGGAATAGCCTTTCGATCTTTTTGATTTCCAAGGCCTCCCGGTCGTAGGCGAGGGGTGAGTTCAACTTATGTTGGGCGTGGAACTTGCCCGAATAGCTTGCGACTGTATTTTTCGACCCAGCTGCCTGTCCGCTTTCGTATTCGACCCGGTAACGGGCAAGTTCCCTTTTGGCATCCGATTTGAGCCCATGTATGGTTCGCTTGGGTGCACGCTTATATTTTCCACTGGCATCTTTTTCCGGAAGGTTAAAGGTGATGAGCCAGGTGTTGGGCTTGCGGCCCTTTTCGATGGCCATAGGGCGTCTCCTGCTGACGGTGTTGATACGATACTCCCTGCCCGTGCCTTTAAAGGCACGGGCAGGGAGTATCGTATCCCGAATTGCGAAAGAAATTCACCCACAAGCGTAATTTTGCGGGTGAATTGCGGGTGAGACTTTTTGTAAATCGAAATAAAGCACAGGCAAAAATAACTCAATACCTGCTATTCTCTTTCCTATAATTAGAATTCATTTACTATGATTAACAATAATTACTCCGGGCTCATAACCCGGAGGTCGTAGGTTCAAATCCTGCCCCCGCGACCAAGAACTTGCAGCTCGTCGGTCTAGCCGACGAGCTTTTTTGTTATTCCGGGACCGTATTTTCGGTCCAATTCTCGGCCTCTCAAACAAAATCTCGATCTGTAACATCTAGATCCGATTTGGGCGGCTAGGTGTTACAGATCGAGATATACCGGTGGGCTGGGTCCTGTTTGTCTAAATCTGTAACACGAGGGACAGATTTTGCCGAGTTGTTGTTACAGATTGAGATGTTCGGACGGACGGTTGCCGTTTGTCTTGATCTGTAACAGGTGGAGGCTAAAAGTCGGTCTAGATGTTACAGATTGAGATGTTTGGTCGGACCGAGTTTGTTCGTCTCGATTTGTAACATCTAGGGTCGTTTTTGATCTGCAGGTGTTACAGATCGAGATTTTCCGACGGAACGCTCTCGTTTGTCTCGATCTGTAACAGTAAGACCCGGTTTTGCTGAGTAACTGTTACAGATCGAGACAAACCGGCGGCCGGGCTCATCCCATCCGACGGGCCGTCCCGCCCCATCCACCTGCCGCCACCTGATATTCGCCGATTTTCGTTGTGCCGCTGTACCCCCATGCCATATCCTCTAGACAATTACACGGCACCATCGCCGCCGCGCCTACAAGAGAGGAATGTCCATGACCGCACCTGCATCCAAGCTGCTCCAGCCCATTACGGTTGGCCCCCTTGAGCTCAAGAACCGCATTATGTTCCCGCCGCTTACCACCGGCTACGAGGAGCGCGACGGCTCCATTGGCGAGCGCAGCCTGGCTTTTTACGAGCGCCTGGCCCGTGGCGGCGTGAGCTACATCGTCATCGGCGACGTCGCTCCTGTTATGACCGCGAGCCCCACGCCCAAGCTGGCAACCGACGCCCAGATCCCCACGTTTAAGGCGCTGGCCGATGCCGTCCACAAGCACGGCGCCAAGATCGCTTTGCAGCTGTTCCACCCCGAGTACGACGTGCCCGGGGTCGGCCACATGGTCATGGGATCCATGGCCGCCGCCAAGGCTGCGCAGGAGGCCAAGGCCGCCGGAGACGAGGAGACCTTTGCCGCCAAAATGACCGAGTCCAACGAGATCCGCAATCAGGCCTACGCCAAGCTGCACCACGACATGCAGCACTTTGTGAACGAGGCCAGCGTGGAGCAGCTCACCCAGATCAAGGAGGCCATCGCTGCCTCGGCCGCTCGCGCACAGCAGGCCGGGATCGACGCCATCGAGGTCCACGGCGACCGCCTGGTGGGCTCGCTGTGCTCGGCCATCCTCAACCAGCGCACCGACGAATACGGCGGCTCGTTCGAGAACCGCGTTCGCTATGCGCTGGAGGTCGTCGCCGCCATTAAGGAGGCCGCGCCGCAGCTGATGGTGGAGTACAAGCTCCCCGTGATCATGGAGAACCCCGACGGCACGCCGCGCGGCAAGGGCGGCCTGCAGCCCGACGAGGCCTGCGAGTTTGCCAAGCTGCTCGAGGGCGCGGGCATCGACATGATCCAGGTCGCACAGGCCAACCACACCGGCAACATGGGCGACACCATTCCGCCCATGGGCGCCATGCCCTACAACTGGACGCTGCCCGTGGCCGAGCGCGTTAAGGCCTTGGTCTCCGTGCCGGTGGCAACCGTCGGCCGTGTTGTCTCGGTCGAGGCCGGCGAGAAGATTCTGGAAGACGGCGCGGCCGACATCATCGCCTATGGCCGCTCGCTCATGTGCGACCCCGACATTGCGCTGAAGGCCGCCACGGGCGAGCCCATTCGCGAGTGCCTCAACTGCAACAAGGGCTGCGTCGACGCGATTCAAAACCGCAAGTACATCTCGTGCGTGCTCAATGCCGAGAACGGCGACGAGGCGACCGTCGCCATTAAGCCGGGCGAGGGCGACAAGAAGATCGCCGTGGTGGGCGGCGGTATTGCCGGCCTGGAGGCCGCTCGCGTGGCGGCCAAGCGCGGCTACGATGTGACCGTCTATGAGGCGAGCGATCATCTGGGCGGCCAGATTGTGCTGGCGGCTGCGCCTCCGCGCAAGGACGAGATCATGCGCTCGGTCGAGTACTACGAGAAGATTCTGCCTGGCCTGGGCGTGAAGGTTGAGCTCAACCATGTCGCTACTGCTGAGGACCTCAACGCTGCCGACGCCGCGATTGTGGCCGTGGGCGCGCACGACGTGGTCATCCCCGTTCCGGGTGCCGATTCGGACAAGGTCGTCTCGAGCTGGGACGTGCTGGCTGGCAAGGTGGAGCTTACGGGGCGCGTCGCCGTCATTGGCGGTGGCCTGGTGGGCACCGAGACTGCCGAGTACCTGCTGCAGCACGGCTGCGAGGTGGCGATCGTGGAGATGCTCGACAAGATTGCCGCGGGCGAGTCCGAGACCATTCTGCCGCTGATCATGAGCGACTTTGCAGAGCACAACGTGGAGCAGCACGTGAAGACCCGCCTGACCGCCATTACCGACGAGGGCGTGGAGGCTATTCGTACTGCCGAAGACGGCACCGAGGAGCCGGTGAAGATTGCCTGCGATTACGTGGTGATGGCCGTGGGCTCCAAGGCCAACGCGTTTGACCTGGACGGCGTGACGGTGCCCGTGACCTGTGTGGGCGACTGCTCGGGCGAGCGCACCGCCGACATCGCGAGCGCCATTCGCACGGCATATCACGCGGCCAACGAGCTGTAGTTAACTTCGCGGCCAGGCGGGGCGGTAGCACGGATCTGCCTCGCCCGACTGCGTCCCATGGGGTGTCAACCGGGGCGGGGTCTGCAAGCGCAGCAGGTCCCGCCCTTTTTGTTTTGCTCCGGTGGAGGGCAGTGCGCGGTAATCATGAGGAGTGAGGACATCTACTACCTTGCAGGCCACTCAAAATTATTGGGGGAGGGGTTAATAATTATATCCTCTATACCAAAAGACATAAAGAGATGCCAATTTTGGTGACAAGCGAATGACGATTAGCTGCGAGTCAGCTACCAGCGTAAATAATCGATAAAGAAACGTCGTAAATTGGTGCCAAATGCCCAGATAACGCCGCGTCTATTTTAATTAACTGTTTTGAGCAAACAGTAAAATGCTACTATCTAACTTGCGCGTAAGAAAGCAGATTAACGGTTAAGGCTAAGAAGTGGCAGGTATGTCGGAAGCAACTAGGACTCGCACGCATGCGCCCGAGGTTAGGCAGCGCGCCGTCGAGATCCTCCAAGAGGGGGTCGGTCATCGCGCCCTCGCCGCGGAGCTCGGCATTCCCCAGGCCACGGCTCGTCAGTGGGCCCGCGCGTATGCCGTGGGCGGTGCCGACGCCGTGCTCAACGCGGGCACTCGCCATCATACATATTCGTACGAGGTGAAACTCGCCGTGGTTAAGGACCGCATGGAAAACGGCCTTACGGTTCGCGAGGCTATGATCAAGCACAAGATTCCCAGCGAGTCTTCGGTCAAGGCTTGGTGCCGCCAGTACCGCGACGGCGGCGAGGCGGCGCTGGTCGATAAGCCGCGGGGTCGCAAGCCGCGCGTTAAAAAGCCGGAATAGCGAACGGGATGGTGCGCCCACGAGGCGCATTTTTCTTGCCGCGCCAACTTTTCGAACCGCCGCGAGCCTATTGGGACATTCTTCAACGTGGCCAATAAACCGCACACAGTGGGCCGCGCGCCCGTCGCTGCGGTAAGGAAACGTCACCCTCTACTCCAGTGCGGACAGACTCCTTACCCCGTACGCCTAAAACTCCCCAGTTGGCCGAAAATCTGCCGCCGCTACTCCTCAATTGAGCTATAACGTTAAACAATTGCAGCGTTTTTGCATGGGGGAGTGATGGTATGACGCTACTGTATTTCCTTACCCTGTTTCCGCTGGTACCGGCGCTGGGCATGCTGCTTGCGCGCGGTGACCGTGCCCGCGATGCGGTGGGGCTCATAGGTTCCGGCATTATTATGGCGGTGACAGTTGTAGTCGCCGTCATGTTTTTTGGCACGGGGCCGCAGAGCTTTGAGGTTGCCCCCGGCACCTCGCATGTGCTCTCGATCATCAGCTCCGTCATCGACATAATTCTGTGCGCCGTCATCCTGTACAACGCGTTCAAATACAGGAACGCGCTTACCACGGTGCTCGGCGTAGTCCAGCTGGTGGGTTCGCTCGCCTTTGCAGCCATGACGCTGCCCGCGGCCGAAGCCGTCACGGCGACGCCGCTCTATCTGGATTACATGAGTGTGATCATGGTCCTCGCCGTCGGCATTGTCGGTAGCCTTATCTGTATCTACGCCTTGGGCTACATGAAGGATTTCCAAGCGCACGACGAGCACGAGGCCGCGCTGCGCGGGCAGACCGCGCCCGACCGTCGCCCGCAGTTCCTGGCGCTTATGTTCCTGTTCCTCTCGGCCATGTTCGTCATCGTGACGAGCGACAACCTTGAGTGGCTGTTCTGCGGCTGGGAAATCACCACCGTGTGCTCGTTCCTCATGATTGGCTACACGCGCACGCCCGAGGCCATTAAAAACGCCTTCACCCAGATCATCCTGAACATGCTGGGCGGCATCGCGTTTTTGGCGGGCCTTATGTTCCTGCACGTCAACGGCATGCCGTTGACCATCTCGGGCATGATCGGGCTTTCCGGCGCCGGAACCGCGCAATCCGCGCTGCTGGTGATGCCGGTCGTTCTGCTGTCGCTCGCCGCACTCACCAAGGCCGCACAGATGCCGTTCCACACTTGGCTGTTGGGTGCCATGGTTGCCCCCACGCCCACGAGCGCCCTGCTGCACTCGTCCACCATGGTCAAGGCCGGCGTGTTCCTGATGGTCAAGCTGAGCCCGCTCTATGCCATCTATCCCGTGACCGGCTTTATGGTCACGAGTGTGGGTGCCATCACGTTTTTGCTCGCTGCCCTCATGGCCATCTCGCAGAGTAACGCCAAGCGCGTGCTCGCGTACTCCACCATCTCCAACCTGGGCCTCATCAGTGCCTGCCTGGGTGTCGGCGCGCCCGAGGCCGTGTGGGCCGCCATCTTTCTGATCCTGTTCCATACGGTGGCAAAGTCGCTGCTGTTCCTGTGCGTGGGCACGGCCGAGCATCATATCGGCAGCCGCAATATCGAGGACATGGACGGTCTGTTCAGCCGCATGCCGCACCTGACGCGTCTGATGATGCTGGGCATTATGGGCATGTTTGTGGCGCCGTTTGGCATGCTCGTGTCCAAGTGGGGCGCCCTGGTGGCGTTCGCGCAGACCGGCAACGTGCTCATGATCATGGTGCTTGCCTTTGGCTCGGCCGCGACGTTTTACTTCTGGGGTAAGTGGCTCGCCAAGCTTTCGGGCGTCGACCCCACGGCTCAAAACGTTGAGGTCAATGTCCATAAGACCGAATGGATGGCCCTCAACACCATCGCCGCGCTGCTGATTCTGTGCTGTGTGGCGTTCCCGGTTATCTCGAGCGGCCTGGTGTCGCCTTACTTGGCCATGGTGTTTGGCCGCGTGCCGTACGTTATTGGCAAGGACGCCATGTATCTGATGGTGGTTATCGTGGCGTTTATCGCCGTGGTGCTGCTGACGTCATTCCGCGTGAGCAACAAACCGCATGTAAACGTATATCTTTCGGGTGCGGGAACCGACAATTACCGCCATTTCCGCGGCTCGATGGGACACGAGGTGAAGGCCGAAAAGCGCAATTGGTACTCGGAGGACGCCCTTGGCGAGAAGCGTATTGGCCCCGCGGGTAGCGTCGTGTGCTGCAGCATTATCTTGTTTGCGCTGCTGTGTTGCGCGTGGATTGGGCCCGAGAGGCTTGCTATGAGCGCGCCCTCGGTGTTGCGCGGCAAGTATTTTGAAGGTTCGGGCGTCGTGGGCATATTTATTGGTACCGTGGTGTTTGCCCTGTTGGCGCCGCTTGTGGGCGGCCTGATCGACGGTCTTGACCGTAAGCTTTCGGCTCGCATGCAGGGCCGCGTGGGCCCGCGCTTGCTCCAGCCTTTCTACGACGTTGCCAAGCTGCTGCGCAAGGCCCCTGCCAGCGTAAACACCATGGACGACACCTATATGGCGTGCGCGCTCATCTTTACCGTGGTGGGCGGCGGCATCTTTGTGTCGGGCTCCAACACGCTGTTGTGCGCCTTTATGGTGACGCTCGCCGCGATCTTTGTGGTGCTGGCGTCCGCCTCGACGCAAAGCCCGTTTGCCCAGGTCGGCGCCGATCGCGAGCTGCTGCAGGTTATGAGTTACGAGCCCGCCGTTCTGCTGATGAGCGTGGGCCTGTACCTTGCCACCGACAGCTTCGATTCCATCGCCGTGACGGGGCAGTCGGCCCCCATCATCGTGTACAGTGCGCCCATTTTCCTCGCACTGCTCGCGGTGCTTACCATCAAGCTGCGCAAGTCGCCGTTCGATCTTTCGTACTCGCATCACGCGCATCAGGAGATCGTCCAGGGCGTCGCCACCGAGATGAGCGGCGGCACGCTGGCCAAGATGACCCTTATGCACTGGTGCGAGACCGTGCTGTTTTTGATGTGGGTGGGCATGTTCTTTGTCTGGGACAGCCCGGTGAGCTGGCTGGCCGCCCTGGTCGTGATGGCCGCGACGTACTTTGTCGAGGTGCTGATCGATAACACCTTCGCACGCAGCACCTGGCGCAGCTGCTTTAAGCTCGGATGGGGCGTGGCGCTGGTGTTTGGCCTGCTCAACCTTATGCCCATCCTCGTCGACGTGTTTATTTAGGAGGCGGCATTCATGGATCATAAAATGTCGCGCTCGCCGTGGGTTATTCATTACGACGGCTCGAGCTGCAACGGATGCGATATCGAGGTGCTGGCCTCGCTCACACCACTGTTCGATGCGGAGCGCTTTGGCGTGGTCAACACCGGCAACCCCAAGCATGCGGATATCTTTTTGGTGACGGGGTCGGTCAATGCCCAGAACCTGCCCGTCGTGCGCCAGATCTACAACCAGATGCTCGAGCCCAAGTGCGTGGTGGCGTGCGGCATCTGCGCGTGTTCGGGCGGCGTGTTCCGCGATGCCTATAACGTGATCGGCGGCGTGGACCGCGCGATTCCCGTGGACGTGTACGCGCCCGGGTGCGCCATTCGTCCCGAGACCGTGATCGATGCCATCGTGGAGGCGTGCGGCATTCTGGACCAGAAGGAGGCCGTGATGCGCGCCGGCGGCGATCCACTCACCGTGGGCGGTGCCGCTACCTGGGACGGTGGCGTTGAGCTGGGCGAGGACGGGTTTGTGGCCGCGGGGGCCGGGGCTGACGGCACTGGCGACGCGCCTGCTGAGACGCCCGCCGCTGCAAAGGAGGCCGAGTAATGCAAAAGGCTATCTATACCACCGTTGGGATCGACGAGCTGTTGCCGCATGTGCAGGCGCTCAAGGGCGTCGGCGCGCACTTTGTGCAGATGCACGCCGAGCGCAACGTCGACGACGGCACGTATCGCCTGGTCTATACGTTTATCAACGTTCGTGCTGCTCAGGAGCATATTGCGCAGGACGGCAACTATGCGATTGAGAACCTGGTAGTCGAGGGCATCGACCGGTACCAGGAGATTCCGTCCATCAGCTCGTACTATCCGGCGGTGTTCCCGTTTGAGAACGAGGTGCACGACCTGTTTGGGCTTGCCATCACCGACATGCAGATTGACTTTAAGGGCTTTTTCTACCAGGTCTCGACTGCCGAGCCCATGAGCGTTATCACGCCCGAGGTGAAGGCCTCGCGCGAGAAGGCCATGAAGGTCCGTGCCGCCGCCGAGGCCAAGGCGCGCAAGGCCGCTGCCGAGAAGGCTGCCGCGGCTGCGGCTGCTGCAGGGGAGAGCACTGCGAGCGCCGGCGATGCCGCGGGCGCCGCTGCTCAGCCCGCTGCGGCTGCCGGCTCCGATGCTCAGCATGATGAGGCTGCTGCGAAGGCCGCGCTCAAGGCCGCCGAGATGGAGGCAAAGCTCGCCGCCATGGATCCCGAGAAGGCGGCCAAGGTCCGCGCGGCGCTTGCCGCCAAGGCCGCCCGCGACAAGCAGAAAAAGGAGGCGTAAGGTCCATGGCACATCGCTCCGTTATTCCGTTTGGCCCGCAGCACCCGGTGCTGCCCGAGCCGCTTCATCTGGACCTGGTGATCGAGGACGACCGCGTTATCGAGGCAATTCCGCAGATCGGCTTTGTGCACCGCGGACTCGAGAAGCTCACCGAAAAGCGCGACATGCATCAGTTTGGCTACATCGCCGAACGCATCTGCGGCATCTGCGCCGTGGGCCACAGCTACGGCTATGCCACAGCCTGCGAGCGCATGCTCGACATCGAGGTGCCCGGCCGCGTGCAGTATATCCGCACCATTTTGCATGAGCTTTCGCGTATCCACTCGCATCTACTGTGGCTGGGCCTGCTCGCCGATGCCTTTGGTTTTGAGGCGCTGTTCTATCGGTCGTGGACCCTGCGCGAGCAGATTCTCAAGATCTTTGAGAGCACGTGCGGCGGGCGCGTGATCCTTTCGATTAACGAGATCGGCGGCCTTAAGCACGATATCGAGGACTCCGAGCTGGCGGGCATTGTCCAGACGCTCGATGCCATGCGTCCTGACTACGAGGCTCTGGTGCATACGTTTTTGGACGACGACAGCTGCGGCGAGCGCCTGCATGGAGTGGGCGTGATCAGCAAGAAGGACGCGCTGGAGCTTTCGATGGTCGGCCCGTTCGGTCGCGCCTCGGGCGTGGACTACGACGTGCGCATGTTTGGCGATGGTGCCTATGCGGACCTGGCTGCGTTTGAACCCATCGTCGCCACCGATGGCGACTGCTATGCCCGCTGCCAGGTGCGCTGTGCCGAGGTCACGCAGGCCATGGACATCATTAAGGAGCTTGTGGGCAAGATTCCGCACGACGGTATCGGCGGGCGCACCAAGCTCACGCCGGCCGACGGCGCACGCGGCGAGGTTGTGATTGAGCAGCCGCGCGGCGAGGCGTATTACTATGTGCGCGGCAACGGCACCAAGAACTTGGACCGTTTCCGCGTGCGCACGCCGACGTCGCAGAACCTGGCGGGTCTGACACATGCGCTGCAGGGCGTGCTCCTTGCCAACGTGCCCATGATTATCCTGACCATCGACCCCTGCATTAGCTGCACGGAAAGGTAGGCACGGCATGAGTTTACTGACATTTGCCAAGACGGCCTTGGGTTCCATGGTCAAACAGCCGGTAACGGTGTGCTATCCGCAGGAAAAGCTCGCAGCGCCCGAGCGCCTGCGCGGGCACATCGTCAACGACATGAACGTGTGCATTTGCTGTGGCATGTGCGCGCGTCGCTGCCCGGCGGGCGCGCTCGCGGTCGATCGCAAGGGCGGAACGTGGTCGATTGACCCGTATGCTTGCGTGGTGTGCGGCGAGTGCATCGAAAGCTGTCCTAAACACTGCCTGACTATGGACACCGCCCGCACTCCAGTCGCAGCGGATAAGACTCCCACGGTAGAAACCAAGCCGGAATAGCTCTGGAATGGGGCTGGTGTAGCGCTGGAATAGGGACCGGTGGGGCAAAAATGCCCCACCGGCCCCGCGCTTAAGCGCGCGGTTGTGCCGCCGCGAACAAAACTATGCCGGATTACGGGGCTGGATGGAGAACCTCCGACCATACCGAAAACCGCAAAAACAAAACCGCAGGTAGATTGCTTGCCGTTTTTCAATAATTGGGGGTATGGATGAGGGCCTCGGCTTTAGCCCCGTAATCCGACATAGTTTTGAAATGACACCATATCCGTAACAGCCCCTGATCCCCCCAAGGACGGAGGAAAGTGGGTCATTTTTGCCTGATGGCTCCGAGTCGCACCCGTTTTCCTGCGAAAACGCCGTGTCTCAACTTTGGTGAGACATTTGTCTCACGCCCAAAACAGAATCTGGAACATGTGTCACCTGCCCAAATTGTGTCTCATTTCGTAACTTTAGGCTGTTGCAAGGTCTGAGACCGCGAGAAGGGAGACGCGATGAGTAAGTACACGAGGGGTCTCTTGGCGGTGATACTGGCCGTGGTGCTGGTGTTGCCGGCTGCAGCATTTGCCATGCTGCCCGAGGCCAACGCCAGGTCCAGCACAGGAATGGACGGACCGGCCATGACCGGAAAAACGGTCGTCGACCCCGACACGAGCGGTCGGTGGGAAATCTGGGCAGCCGGCCATAGTGGCAATAAAGTAACGACCCAACACGTCGGCCGAATCTGGACCGACAAGACGGTCAAGGCAACTGAGGAAAACGAAGAGTCGGATTTTCTGACTTCACTTTCGGCCATGTCCTCGACGTCTAATTCAACCGTGACGGTTACCACGCCGCTCGACATCGTGATGGTGCTGGATGCTTCTGGCTCGATGGATGATCCTATGGGTGGCGGAGATCCCACCAAGCCCAAGCGTATCGATGCACTGGAGAGCGCTGCCAGCAGCTTCATCGACACCATTGCCAAACAAAACGAGGGTATCGAGGGCGTGGATAGGCAGCATAAGGTTGCTATCGTTAAGTTTGCGGGCAAGAAGTCCAGCAAGATCGGCAACGATACGTATCGTGACGGAGGATACACCTACAATTACACACAGGTTATGAAAGACTTGACCGATTGCTCCGGCAGCAACGTGAAAGCTCTTAAGGATAGGATTGCCGAGATTACACCCGCTGGTGCAACGCGCGCCGACAATGGTCTAGAACTGGCCGAGGGCATTTCTGGTCGCGCGGGCGCCAAGAAGATTGTTGTGTTCTTTACCGACGGCACGCCAACGAAACTTAAAAAGTTTGATTCTACGGTTGCTAACGCTGCTGTGACGGCTGCCAAGAACATGAAGGACAGCAAGGCCACCGTTTATACTATCGGCATCTTTGATGGTGCGGACCCCAGCGCTGGTATCCAGGATTCGGGAGAAAGGCAAAAAGAGAACAAGTTCATGCAGGCCGTTTCGAGCAACTACCCCAATGCCACGGCATGGGATGCTCATGGTGCACGCGCGGAAAACTTCGACTACTACAAGTCGGCGACCAATGCCGAAGAGCTCAAGAAGGTCTTCGACGACATCTCACAGGCCATCACATCGGAGGCGCCTTATCCGACCGAAATCCATAAGGGCTACGACGAGACCAAGTCCGGCTACATCACGTTTACCGACGAGCTGGGCGACTTTATGCAGGTTGACGGATTTACCGAAGTCGTCATCAACGGCACGCCGTTTACCAAGGCGAGCAAGACGGTCAACAAAGAAACCAATACCGACACCTACGAGTTCGCCGGCAAGGCAAAAGACCTGCTCATCACCGTGCAGCGTGCCGGCGATGATAATCCCCAGAAGGGCGATATCGTAACGGTTAACATTCCTGCGTCGTTGATTCCGCTGAGCCACTTTAAGACCGTAGACGGCAAGCTTTCGGTCGACAACGTTAAGCCTATTCAGGTGAAGTATGCCTCGAGCGTGAAGAGTGTTGCGCTCGACAACCTATTTACGCCTGAGGAGGTCACGGGGCTCAAGGCTTACATCGAAAAGAATACGACCGTTGCTGACGATGGCAGCAAGACCGTGAGCTTCTACGCAAACAAGTGGAGCGGTGATGCGTTGGGTGATACGGTCGCGACCTTTGAGCCGGCAGACACCAACCGCTACTACTACTTCCAGAAGCAGACTCCAATTTACACGGACAAGGACTGCACGCAGCCTGCAAAGAATTCACTGGCAGATACCGGCACCTATTACTACAAGGATGAGTTTGAGGAGCAGGGCGAGAACGGCGAGGCCAAGCCCGCCACTGCCGTCATCGAGTTTATCGGCGGAGATGCCGCAAAGTTTGCCGGTGCCATAGTTCCTGATGAGAATGGCAACTTAGTGTTTAGCGTGGGAACCGCGCGCCTGGGCTTTATCGACGAGCTCCACACCACCAAGGACAGCGTGGGCGGAAACCAGACTGTTACCGCGACCGACGTTCTCAACCCCAAGTGGAACAACGTGTCCGCCAAGGCGACCGCGACGCATGTCAATTCCTACCTGGGCAACAACGGCAAGATCAGCTTTAACGTGACGCCGGCAACGGTGGATACCAAGGCCGGCTTTGGCCTGACCAAGGTGCTCGAGGGCCGCGATTGGACGGATGCGGATGAGTTTAAGTTTGAACTCTCAGCGACGTCCGAGAACGATGCTCCGATGCCCGCGTCTGCGACCGTGACCGTGACCAATGACGATTTGAACGAAGAGGGCAAGGCTGCCATTAACTTCGGCGAGATCACCTGCAACAAGCCGGGCGAGTACACCTATGAGGTCCGCGAGGTCAAGGGCGACGCCGGTGGCATTACCTACAGCAAGAACGTTGCCACGTTCAAGGTGACCGTGGCGGTTAATGCCACGGGTGGGCTTAAGGCTGACGTTGAAAAGATCTCGGGTGAGACTAAGTTCACGAACACCTATAGCGCCAAGACGGAAACCCCGCTGACTCTTGAGGCAACCAAGAAGCTCACGGGGCGCCCGATGGCCGATGACGAATTTAAGTTTGCGCTGAGCTATGCGGGGCACGACGAGGTTCTGCTGGATGCAACCAACAAGGGTGGCAAGGTTGAGTTCGGTCCGCTGGCGTACACGACCGAGTCGCTTGCCAAGCTGGTCAAGGAAGACAAGGCGTCGTTTGACGCTAGGTCAGACAAACCCACGTGGACCATTCGCTACATTGCTGCCGAGCAGACCGGCAAGCTGCCTGCGGGCGTGAGCGCCACCGTGTCGGCAATTGACGCATGTGTAACCGTTGTCGACAACGGCGATGGTACCCTGATGGCGACGGCTGTCTACGGCGATGCCGGCAATGAGTTTGTGAACGCCTACACTGCCGCGCCTGTTGAGGCATCGCTTGTGGGCAAGAAGGATCTGCAGGTTCCTGTTGGCCTGACCCCGGCTGACATCGTCGGCAAGTTCACCTTTACCGTGACCGGTGAAGAGGGCGCACCCATGCCCGCGAACGCGAGCGTGACCAATGATGCCAAGGGCAAGGTCGACTTTGGCAAGATTACCTTTACGCTCGATGACCTTAACAAGGCCCTGGGCGAGAAGCCCGAGAAGCGCGAGCACACCTTTACCTACACCGTGACCGAGTCCGGCGAGGTCGCTGGCGTGACCAACGACGCCAACGCCACGCGCAAGGTTTCCTACACCGTGACCGATGACGGCAAGGGTAATCTGAGCGTGTCCCGCAACCCGGATGGCAACGCAGCCTTTACGTTCACCAACACCTATAACGTGACGCCTGTCGAGACGAGCGTCACCGACCGGATCACCGCGAATAAGGTCCTGACCGGACGCGAGCTTGCTGCCGGCGAGTTCTCCTTCGAGCTCGTCGAGGGCGAGGGCAAGGACGCCAAGGTCGTTGCCACCGGCAAGAACGCCGCCGATGGCAAGATCACGATGAGCCCCATCGAGTACACCAAGGCCGGAACGCACGCCTATACGCTGCGCGAGGTCAAGGGCAACGCCGGCGGTATCACCTACAGCGATGCCAAGTTCACCATCGAGACCACCATCACGGACAACGGCGACGGTACGCTCAGCGCCACGCATGTTCTGAAGGACGTCAAGGCTGCAACTTTCGAGAACTCCTACAGTGTGACCCCGATCGACGCAGAGCTCGACTTTGACCTGAGCAAGGCCATTGACGGCCGCGACTGGACGGATGCGGACAAGTTCAGCTTTACCGTCACCGCCCCCGAGGGCACCCCGCTGCCCGATCCCGCAACTGTAACCGTGAGCAAGAAGGACGCGGAGGATGGCATCGCCGCCATCAAGTTCGGCAAGATTCACTACACGGCTGCCGGAACCTACAAGTACGAGATTCGCGAGAACGCGGGCAGCGCGGCAGGCATGACGTATGACGGACATGTCGCGACCGCCGAAGTGACCGTGACTGATAACGGCAAGGGCGTCCTGATCGCCAACGTCACCAAGAAGGAAAGCGGCCGCTTTACCAACAAGTACCACACTGAGCTCAACTACACCGCGGCCGGCGGCCTTAAGCTCAGCAAGACCCTCTCCGGACGTCCCATGACCGAGGGTCAGTTCACCTTTACCGTGACGCCCGCCGACGAGGCTTCGGCCATCGCGCTCGGCCTGCACGAGGGCGCTAACGTGTACAAGTCCCCTGCAACGGCAGAGGCAACGGTTGGTCTGATCGACATCCTGGCTGGCCATGAGGTCAAGTTTACGCAGGATGACGCGGGCAAGACCTTTACATACACCGTTGCCGAGAAGAACGACGGCCAGCCCGGTTACACCTACGACGACGCCGAGCGCACGGTGACGATTGCTATCGCCGACGATGGCGCCGGCACACTCACCGCTACGACGACCGTTTCTGGCGGACCCAATGGCACGCCTGTGACGGTCCACAAGAGCGGCGAGAATAAGGTCGAGAGCGCGCTGGTCCCGTTCGCCAACAGCTATAGCGCCACGACCGACGCGCACAGTGGTGACGTTGCTCAGGTCGTTGCCACCAAGACCCTGACCGGCCGCCCGATGGTCGACGGCGAGTTCTACTTTGGCATCGCCTATGCGGGCGAGACGGAAGCCATCGAGGGTACGTGCGTTACCAACGTTAACGGCCAAGTGAGTTTTGGTGCTCTGCATTACACGACCGAGATGCTCGCCGACCTGGTGAACGCCAAGCGCGCCATCCGTACCGACACGGATGCCAAGCTTGCATGGACCATTAACTACACGGCCTTCGAGTACACGTCTCCGCTCGCAGCAAAGGGCATTACTGCCGCGAAGCCGAGCTTTAGCTTTAAGGTCATCGTCGTCGACAACGGTGACGGGACCCTGACGGCGAAGCCCGCCTACGACGGAATTCAGCCCTTGTTCGAGAACGTCTACGGCGCCGATGCCGTTGACGCCGCGCTTGCCGGCACCAAGAAGCTCCAGGCAGCTGAGGGCCTGACCCCGGCCGATATCACGGGCAAGTTCACCTTCACCGTGACTGCCGACGAGGCTGGTGCCCCGATGCCCGAGCGCACGACCGCAACCAACGACGCGGCCGGCAACGTGGACTTTGGCAAGATCCACTTTACGCTCGAGGATCTCAACCGCGCCCTGGGCGTGACGGACGATGCGACCGATAAGGCCGAGGCAGACGAAGCTGACGAGGCTGAGGCCGACGAGGCTGAGGCTGAAGAGGCCGACGCCGACGCTGATGTCAACGCCGACGAGTCCAGCGACGAGTCCGAGCCCGCAGCCCCCACCGCCCCGCGCTCGCACACCTTTACCTACACGGTGACCGAGTCCGGTAGCGCCCCTGGCGTGACCAACGACACCAACGCCACGCGCAAGGTTTCCTACACCGTGACCGATGACGGTGCTGGACATCTGATCGTCAAGCGCGACGGCGGCGACGGTGCGGCCTTTACGTTCACCAACACGTACGGCGTGGCACCTACCGATTCTGTCGTGACCGATCAGGTCAAGACGGTTAAGCGTCTGACCGGCCGCGACCTTGCAGCTGGCGAGTTCACGTTTGAGCTGCTCGAGGACGGCGTGACTGTCGCTAGTGGCACCAACGACGCCAACGGCACCGTTACGCTGAGCCCGATCCGCTACGAGGCGCCCGGCACGCACACGTACACGCTGCGCGAGGCTTGCCCCAACGCGCTCGGCCTGTACAAGGGCGTCACCTATGACGGTACGACCTACACCGTCGTGACCACCGTCTCCGACAATGGCGACGGCACGCTGACCGCGACGCACAAGCTCGAGGGAACTACCGAGTCGGCTGGCTTTACCAACAAGTATCACGCCATGCCCACGCAGGTCTCCATCGGCGCCGTCAAGGTGCTCGAGGGACGCGAGCTCAAGAAGGACGAGTTTAGCTTTAAGCTCGTTGGCGAGGACATCGAGTCTACGGTTACCAACGATGCCGACGGCAAGATCAACTTCGACAAGTTCGAGTACGACGAGCCCGGTACGTACGTCTACACCATCAGCGAGGTCAAGGGCGACGAGGCCGGTATGACCTACGACAAGTCCGTCTTTACCGCGACCGTCAACGTGGTCGACGACGGCGAGGGCAACCTCAAGGCGAACGTTGCCTTTACCAAGGGCGACAAGAGCGTCGAGGGTATCGTGTTCAACAACACGTACAAGAAGCCCGAGACGCCCGTGCCGACGCCCGATCCCGGCACGCCCAAGACCGTGACGAACATCGTCAAGACGGTCAAGGGTTTCCTGCCCACCACGGGTGACCAGCAGGCCGCTGCACTGCTCATGGCATTCGTCATTGCCATGGCCGGCGTCGGAGCCCTGGTCTGGGGTATCCGTAAGCGCTAGGCACGCTGGTAGTGCCCGGGGCCAAAAGGCCCCGGGC